>DASYYZ010000231.1:0-3156 GCA_035946735.1 Terriglobia bacterium | reverse complement strand
TACCTCCCACGACCGGATACATGGCCTGCAAGGGTTGGCGGGCAGCGGAAAGACCACGACCCTTGAGGCCATCCGCGAGGGAGCGGAGAGAAACGGATACGCCGTCGAAGGCTTCGCTCCCACAAGTCGAGCCGCCGGCCAGCTCCGCGACGCCGGAATTCAGGCCGACACCTTGCAAGGTTTTCTGGCGCGTGGAGGAGTGGAGCGGAGCGCGGGCGACCCGAACGCCCGGCACCTTTATATGCTCGACGAATCCAGTCTCGCCAGCACCCGGCAGATGCAATCGTTTCTCGAAAAGATTGGCCCGCAACACCGGGTGTTGCTGGTTGGCGATACCCGGCAGCACCAGGGCGTCGATGCCCGAAAGCCCTTCGAGCAGATGCAGGAGGCCGGAATGCGGACATCGCAGCTTGACCAGATCGTGCGCCAGAAAGACCCGGAACTGCTACGCGCCGTCGAGCATCTTTCTCGAAACGAGACGGCCACCGGCATTCGACTTCTTCAGCAGCAGGGGCGCATTACCGAGATTCCCGACCCCCAGCAACGCATCGAGGCCATCGCCAGGGATTACGTCGTCCGCCCCGAGAACACGTTGGTTGTTTCTCCCGACAATGCCAGCCGCCGCGACATCAACGATGCTATCCGCGCCGAGTTGCAGGGCAACGGCACCCTATCCGAGACAATCATCCGATGACCGTCCTTACCCAGCGGTCGGAGCTTACCAGCGCCGACCGCAACTGGGCCGCCCTTTACCAGCCCGCCGATGTTCTCTACTACACCCGAGGGAGCAGGGAGCTTGGCATTGAGCGCGGCACCTACGCTACTGTCGTCTCCACAGACCCCAAAGCGAACCAACTCACAGTCGAACGGGAAGACGGCCAGCAAGTGACCTACGATCCCAAGCGGCTACATGGCATCGCCGCCTACCGGGAAATCACCAGAGACTTTGCCGAGGGCGACCGGCTCCAGTTCACCGTCAGCAAGCCCGACATGGAAATCAGGAACCGCGATCTGGGCACCGCGGAACGCATCGACGGCACCAACATGACCGTCCGCATGGATGGCGACAAGGCCCGGACTCTGACATTCGACACCTCCGAGATGCGCCACTTCGACCACGGCTACGCCGTCACCTCGCATAGCTCTCAGGGACTCACCACGGATCGAGTTCTGGTCAACATGGACACCACGGCGCACCCGGAACTCATTAATACTCGCTTCGCTTATGTGTCCGTCTCTCGGGCGTCCGATGACGCGCGAATCTACACGAACGACGCAACTACGCTCGCCGAACGTCTCAGTACCGACATCAGCAAAGCCTCCGCTGTCGAGGTCGCAAGACCGAACAGTGAGACGCAAGCTCACCAACCCGAACCGAAGGAGCAGAGCATGACCAATACCAAAGAGCAGACCCTCGAAGAGCAAAGACGGCAGTTCCAACGGGAAGCTCACGATCCTGCAACCGACAGGGCGCAGTCGCCCTCTGAAATCGACCAACGGCATTATGCACCGCTCCACAATGCGTTGCCGACCGACGCCTCTGGTTACGAGTGGAAGCGGGAGACCGGCGACATCCAGAGCTACCAACACAACCAGACTGGCGGCTGGCTGCATATTGACCAGCAAAGTCAGTTCTACGACCGCCATGCCCAGCCCATTACGAAGGAGCACGCTTTAGAACATGCTGGGCATCTCACTCTTGCTGTCAGCGAAATCTCTCAAGCTCAATCCATCGCTAAAGGCACTCCCAGCACCGACCAGGGATTGAGCTTGTGATTCACCGGCGCGGCCAACCACTCGAATGTCAGGTGGTAGAGAACCGCCGACTCATGGATTCGCGGGTAGAGGTATGTCAAGGTTTGTCGCAAAAAAACTTGACAAAATGGCATGGGCGGCACAGAGTAAAGAGGATGCCAAAGGCCGCCAAAACCCGCAGCACCGCCAGCTCCATCCGCCTTAAGATTGAACGCGGAGGCGAGAAGTTGTGGCGGCACAATGACTTCCGGGATCAGCCTTTTCCCGCTGTTGCCCAGACGCTCTCACGCTTGACCCGCAACGGCACATTAGAACGGCTGAGCAAAGGGGTCTATTATCGTCCTCGCACAACAGCTTTCGGGCCGAGCCGTCCCAGCCCCACGGCAATCAAGAAATTGGCAGAGGGAACCAAGACGATCTTCCCATCCGGCACCGCTGCCGCCAATCTACTAGGTTTCAGCACGCAAACTCCGCGGCGAAGCGAGTTGGCAACAAGCTCACTCAGTCTCCCCAGGAAACTCATCGGCGCCGAGACCCGCGTTCATGCACGGAGGCCGGAAGCATGGAAGAGCCTGTCTGAGGCTGAAGCGGCCCTCCTCGACTTTCTGCGTAAGGGCGGTAGCACAAGCGAACTGTCTGCCGAACGCACCATTCAGAAGACCTTGGCCCTACTGGCAAAGGATCGCCACATTGAACGACTGCTCAAGGTGGCTGATTCGGAGCCGCCACGGGTTCGCGCTCTCCTGGGCGCACTGGCGGAAGAGCTTGAACGAGATCCCGCAGCACGAGCACGTCTCCGTGCCTCCTTGAATCCGCTCTCCCGGTTCGACTTTGGACAATTCACAGCCCTGACGCACGCGCGCGAGTGGCAGGCCAAGGAAAGGCCCAAAACATGAAACTGTTTGAACATCCTGACTTCGATCAGGTGATCCTCCAGACGGCAGAGCACTTTAAGCTCCGCCCGGGGATCATCGAAAAGGACTACTACGTCACCGAAGTGCTGCGTATCATCGCCGCTACGGCCGGCGACAAAGTTATCTTCAAGGGTGGAACCAGCCTCTCAAAAGGCTGGAACTTGATTCAGCGTTTTCAGAGGACATCGACATCTTCCTCGACCCGCTTGCCTTCGAGCCGCCTCTGACCAAACGCGGCATCGACCGGGAACTGAAAAGCCTGCGCGATGTCGTGGCCGCGCATCCGGGTCTTCAGTTCGTTCCCGAGGAGAGCCAAACCATAGGAGGCTTCGGGCGCAATGACCGGTTCTCTTATCACCAGCTCCACGGCGGTCCCGGTGAAGTCGTCAACCGCGTGCTCCTCGAAGCAGGAGCAGCCAGCGGTCGGGAGCCCACCGAGAATGTCGAGCTGCGCTCCTATCTCGGTCAGTTTCTACGTGAAAAAGCA
>DASYYZ010000230.1:0-30400 GCA_035946735.1 Terriglobia bacterium | reverse complement strand
CCCTTTGACGGCTCCAAAGTCTATCGGCTTCCCAACCCACAGATTTCCACAGAGGTGCCGGCGTGAATCCCTTAAAGAGAAAAGATTCCTGGACCTTCAAAAGAGAAAAAACTCTTGCCAACCAAGAGAGAATCTACCTCGATCCGAGCGTCGATCACGATTCGGAGCCGGTCTGGTCGGGGGACGGCCAGTCACTCGCTTTCCTGCGCATTCCGAACTCACACGACGATATGGTTTTTGAGCCCAAGCGTACCGGACAGCCGTGGTCGATTCGCGTGGCCGACGCGAGCACGGGTCGCGGCCGCGAGGTCTGGCACGCCGATCCCGGCCGCGGCAGTGTTTTCCATGGCATGGTGGCGGCCAACCAGATCCTCTGGGGCGCCGGCGACCGCCTCGTCTTTCCCTGGGAGCACGACGCCTGGATTCACCTTTGGTCGGTACCCCTCTCCGGCGGGCCTCCGAAATTGCTCACTCCGGGGAATTTCGAAGTGGAGTTCGTAACCTTGAGCCCGGACAAGCGCGAGCTGGTGTTTGCTTCCAACCAGGACGACATCGATCATCGCCACCTATGGCGCGAATCTGTCACGGGCGATCATCCCACTGCGCTAACGTCCGGCTCCAGCATCGAATGGTCGCCTGCCATGACCGGCGATTCGAAAGCGATTGCCTTCCTGCATTCCGACGCCCAACATCCAGCGCGTCCGGCGATTCTGGAGGGCAACCGAACGGCTGATCTTGCGCCCGAGAGCATGCCGCCGGATTTCCCCGCAGACCTGGTTACACCCGAGCAGGTGATTCTCTCCGCCGCCGACGGTCTTCAGATCCACGGCCAGCTTTTTCTACCCGGGAATGCGGGCGGCGGACGGCATCCCGCGCTCGTGTTCTTTCATGGAGGCTCACGGCGCCAGATGCTGCTCGGCTGGCATTACATGGGCTACTACCACAACGCTTATGCCCTCAACCAGTACCTGGCCAGCCGCGGATACGTGGTTCTCTCCGTGAATTACCGTAGCGGGATCGGGTACGGGCTCGACTTCCGGGAGGCTTTGAATTATGGCGCGGCCGGGGCGAGCGAATTCAATGACGTACTCGGCGCCGGACTCTACCTGCGCAGCCGCCGGGACGTGGATCCCGCCAGGATTGGCCTCTGGGGTGGATCGTACGGCGGTTATCTCACCGCGCTGGGCCTGGCTCGCGCCTCGGATCTGTTTGCCTGTGGCGTGGACATGCACGGCGTCCACGATTGGAACCTCGAAATTCCGACCTTCTCCCACTCTCACGATCCCGAGGCCAGGCCGGACGCGGCGCGCCTGGCCTTCGAGTCTTCACCGCTCGCCTACGTTAAGACCTGGCGGTCTCCGGTGCTGCTCATCCAGGGCGACGACGACCGCAACGTTCCCTTCAGTGAGATGGTGGCGCTGGTGGAAGCGCTCAGAAAGCAAGGCGTGGACTTTCAGCAGATCGTCTTTCCCGACGAGATCCACGATTTTCTGCTGCACCGAAGCTGGCTGGCCGCGTATCACGCGGCTTCTGACTATTTTGATTCGCACCTGAAACGTTGAGGGCGACTAGGGCGCGATGATTGAGGCTACTTGAGGCCGGCGATCTTCTCTTCGAGGTGTTTGAGCGCGGCTTCCAGCACCTCGCGGTGGCGCGGGTGGGTTGCCACGGCAAGGTCCCGGAGCACTCGGGTACGGGACAACTCCAGACCGTCCAACTCCCGGCGTCGCGCCTGCACCTGCGGGTCCGGTCTACCCGTACCCTGGGAGTGGTCCGTCTCGGCGGCTTCAATCTGCGAGGCCACCGCTTTACTTTCCCAGCCCCTCGCCATAAGTTAAGTGTGCCACAAATAGCGGTGTAATGCGACGATAATAACCAGCAATCGACCCGCCCGGTCGATTCTGGCGGGCTCAGGAATCGTAATCTGGACTCCTGGAATCTTGACGAAGTAATTCCGGGGGGATGATCCCGGTTCGAGCTAGAATGAGCACAGCATGAGTCCTCGCAAGACACTACTACTCGCGCTCGCACTCGTCATTCTGATTGTCTTCTCAGCCCTTATTACCGCACGCCGCGGGAGCGATATTCCCGTTGACGAAGGGGATTCGGGCTCGCCTCTGGTGGGCAGCGCGGCGCCCGACTTCACCCTGCGCACGCTCGATGGCCGCAGCCTGAGGCTCTCAAGCTACAGGAAAAAGGGTCCCGTGGTCCTGGCGTTCTGGGCAAGCTGGTGCGGTCCCTGCCAGATGGAAATGCCGCTGCTCGAATCGTTTTACCGCCAGAATCACGATCGTGGAGTCGAGCTGCTGGCCATCAGCATCGACTATGATCCCGCCGCGGCCCGGCGTTTCGCCGAGGACCACAAACTGCCGTTTCCGGTGCTGCTCGATGACCGTAATGAGGTGGCGGACAATTACCAGGCCCAAGGCATACCGCTTCTCTACGTGGTGGATCCATCCGGCAAGCTACGATATGCACATGCCGGCTTCAATCCGGCCTACGAAGCGTTGCTCACGCGCGAAGTGGATGCGGTCCGCTAGGGTTTGTCGAAAAACACCGGGCCGCCGCTCTCAGACTCAGTCCTCCCTTCACCGTCGCGTGATCGTATACTCAATCGGACATGACTCGCTCCCACCTTCCCGCGCGACGCGAACCATGTCATCATTCGGAGCGGAGGTGATCCGCACGATGAAATGCTTCAAGTTGATGATTCTACTCTCGCTTCTCGGGTTCGTTAGCGCGTCCTCCGGAAGACTTCGGGCTCAATCCTGCACCCTGCCGCCCGTTCCAGGCCAGGGCACGATTGACTCGACGTTTGACGACCTTGTGATTCAGAATGGCCCCGGCTGGACCGGCGCTGACGGTTCTTATTCGCTTGCTCTCCCTGATGGCGATTCATTGTTTCTATGGTCTGATTCCTACATCGGCACGGTCAATGCCCAGACGCGCCTGCGTTCCAGCGACCTCTTCCAGGCGCACAACTCGCTCACCGTATGGGATCCCACCACCGGCTCCTACACGACCGTCGGTTATCCGCCGAGCACCAAGTCCTACTTCGTGCCCCAGAACACGAAGAATTGGTACTGGGTGGGAGGATCGCTGCTGGTGCAGCCGTCGCCGGGCGTTTACCAGATCAAGGTGATGCTTTCGCAATGGACTCCCCAAATCAAGTTTGTGGGAAACTCGATCGCCACCTTGTCCTATCCCAACTTCTCGATTGTTTCCGTTACTCCCGTGCAGTCGACGAGCACGAGCGTCGTTTGGGGAAGTTGGTTGCTGCAGAACGGCGGGTATACGTATATCTACGGCCTGAAGGATCCGGGGAACGATAACAAGGAGCCTTACGTGGCGCGCGCCTCCCTGGCGAACCTGACCAATGCAAACCTCTGGCAATACTGGAACGCCACCACGGGCTCCTGGATGTCCGGCGCCTCCAACGCCACGCAGATGAGCGGCGTCACGGCCACCACGGGTGAGTATACCGTCAACCAGTTTACCGCCACCACCGGCCCGTTCTACATGCTCACGGGCATGGACCCGCAGAATCCGCCCTATCCGCTGTGGTCGCACCTCACCACCTATTACTCCTGCTCGCCGCAAGGACCGTGGAGCGACAAGACCGTGGTTTACGTGGCGCCCGAGGCCGGCGCGCCGGGCTGCAAGGTGGGAACTCTCGTCGTTTACAACGCAAAAGCGCATCCGGAATTCACCGACAGCACCGGAGTGCTGCTCTCGTACAACGTCAATGCCAATGATGGTAGCGACCTGGTTTGCGCCAATGACTACATTCCCCGCTTCGTCCGCATCCAGATCTCGGGAGTGACAGATTCGGCGCCATCGCCGCCGAGGGGCTCTCCATAGCGGCGATCTCGAGGATGGACGCGTCGGCCACCCTGTACCGTTGGAGCCGTGGCTTGAGCATATTGTAGCGCGGGTGTCCTCACCCGCGATTTCCCGCCCACGGCGATTTTCAAAACTGATCTGGCAATCTCGGGTCAACTGGCATCTCGGCGTCAACCTCGAAATTCGTAGGGCAAACCGACCAATCTGCCACTCAACATAACCACAGTTGTCCGGGTTTAATTTCTAATGTCGATCTGGACCGGCCCGGAGAAATATTTGCGGTAAGTCGCCGGTTACGATACCGTTTCAGTGACGATCAGAGTTTGCAGGTTCGGGTCAACCTAGTGTTGCGTTACTCAAATCCGTTTACTTAATCCCTGAGCAGCGCGTGCTGATAAGAAATGCGTTAGTTCTTCCTCCCTCACCCAAAGGGCGCTATCGAAGGTAAACGTAATTGGATAACGCAACCTAGTCTGAAGTCAAGCGACACTGGAGGCGGACGTGGGCGACGAGCAAAACAGGTTCCTGGTCACTGGTGCTAAAGGATTTATAGGCTCATGGATCGTCAAGGTGCTGCTCGAGCAAGGCCAGCTTCCGTTAATCCTCGACGTCGACGCCGAGGTTCACCGGCTGCGCGCTTTGCTCACCGACGATGAGCTGGCCAACGCGCCTTTCGTGCGCGGCGACGTCACCAATCTGGAGGATGTCGACCGCGCCGTGGCGGAGCACGGCATCACGCATATTATTCACATGGCGGCGCTTCAGGTTCCCTTCTGCGCGGCCGATCCGCCGCTCGGCGCGCTCGTGAACGTGGTGGGCACGGTCAACGTGTTTGAGGTTGCCAAGCGCCGACGCGATCAGGTTAAGAAAGTGGTCTATGCCAGCTCGGCCGCGGTTTTTGGGCCTGAGGAATACTACGATGCCGGGCATATTTCGGATGAAGCTCCTCTACAACCCATTACGCATTATGGGGTTTATAAGCAGTGCAACGAGGGCAGCGCGCGAATCTACGCCCGCGACGGCATCTCCAGCGCCGGAATCCGCCCGTCGACGGTTTATGGCGTGGGCCGCGACCAGGGGATGACCTCGGGGCCAACCAAGGCTATGAAGGCATGCGTGGTGAACCAGCCCTACGTCATCAAATTTACGGGTCGCGCGGATATGCAGTATGTCCGCGATACGGCCTCGATCTTCATTCGGGCGGCGCTGTCAAATCATGAAGGCGCAAGGGTTTACACGCCGCGTGGCGCCGTGGTAAGCATGGACGAGATCCTGGCGGCGCTGGAGGCCGTGTTTCCGGGCGCTCATAAGCTTATCCGAGCTGAGGGCAAGCCGTTGCCGGTGATACCTGATGTTGACGACGGCACTTTGCGGCGCGACTTCAGCGATCTGCCGCGTACCCCGCTCGATGCCGGTGTCCGCGAAACCGTCGAAATCTTCCGGCGTCTACAAAGGGAGGGCCGGCTTGAGACCCGGGAGTTGAGCCAGTAGTCGTTTTGATGGCAACCGATTCCGAGACCGAGCGGGCCCCATCCGGCCGTAAAGGCTCGGGATGGGCCTCCGTCAGCCGGGCGGCCTTGCAGGTCATCGGCGGCCTCTCGATTGTTGCCGGCGTCACTTTTGTCTGTTTCCGGCTTCTGCGCGTGAACGCCACCACCGCAGGGTTCGCTTATCTGCTGGCTGTTCTGTCGGTTGCGACGTTGTGGGGATTGCTCGAGTCGGTGCTGGCGTCGATCGCCGCCGTGCTCGCCCTCAACTTCTTTTTCCTCCCTCCAATCCTCACCTTGACCGTGGCAGACCCTCAGAACTGGGTGGCGTTGTTCGCGTTTCTCGTCACCTCCATTATTGCCAGCCAGATTTCGGCCCGCGCCAAGGAGCGCACCCGTGAGGCCTGGGACCGGCAGCGGGACATGGAGAGACTCTATTCCTTCAGCCGCTCCATTCTGCTGACCATTACGGGCGAAGGCGTGGCTTCCCAGATCATCCACCAGATCGCGCAAATCTTCGACTTTTCAGCGGCGGCCCTGCTCGATCGCGGTACCGGCGCGATCCACTATAGCGGTCCGGAAGATATACCGGACATTGACGATAGACTGCGGGAGACGGCCCTGAAGGGCACTCTGTTCCGCGAGGAGGCCACGGGAACCGTGGTCACCGCCGTGCGACTTGGTGGCGAGCCTATTGGGTCTCTGGCGCTACGCGGAGCCTTACCCTCGGATACCGTGCTGCAGGCCCTCGCGAACCTCGCCGCAATCGGACTCGAGCGGGCACGGGTGCAGGATGCCGCTAATCGCGCTGAGGCGGCGCGACAGAGCCAGGAACTGAAATCGACCTTGCTTGACGCCATGGCCCACGAATTCAAGACTCCGTTAACTGCAATGAAGGCGGCAACCAGCGCATTGCTTTGCGATGCCGTTGCCGGGGCTGATGGCCGGCGCGAGCTGGTAACGGTGGTCGACGAAGAGGTCGACCGGCTGAATCGCATGGTCACCGAGGCCATCGAAACGGCGCGTATCGAAGCGGGCGCTCTTCAATTGGTGCAGTCGCCGCAATTGATCGCCGGGATACTGAGTGAGGTTCGGCGCGACCTCGAAGCCGCAAGTGAAGGCCGTCCGGTCAGTATCGAGATAGAGCCCGATGTGCCTAAGATTGAGGCAGATGCGGGCCTCATCGAGCTTGCCGTACGCCAGCTCCTGGAGAACGCCTTGAGATATTCGGCGCCGGGTTCTCCGATAGTTATCCGTGCCTGGCGCGATGCTGAGCGCGTCATTATAGGCGTACGCGACCGGGGTCCGGGCATTCCCGGGGCGGAGCGCGATAGGATCTTCGACAAGCTGTATCGCGGCTCCAATACCGGAGTCACGAAAGGAACTGGCATGGGCTTGGCGATCGCGCGTGAGATCGCGCGCGCTCATGGCGGCGAAGTGTGGCTGGAGAACAGCTCGCACGAGGGATCCGAATTCCGCTTGTCGTTGCCGCTTAAGCCGGTCGAGGTTATTACATGAGCGCCGGACGCATTCTGGTGGTGGACGATGAGCCCCAGATCCGCCGGGTTATGCGGACCACGCTCGTAGCCAACGGCTACGAGATGGCCGAAGCCCGCAACGGCGACGACGCCCTGGAGATGGTCCGCAACGACCGTTACGATCTGATTCTATTGGACATGAATATGCCGGGGCGCAGCGGTCTGGAGACTTGCCGGGCGATCCGTGAGCTTCGGCCGGGGCTCGACCTTGCGATCATTGTGCTCACCGTACGCGGCGCCGAAAAGGACAAGGTCGCAGCCCTCGATGCCGGCGCTGACGACTACATCACCAAGCCTTACAGCACCCCGGAACTGCTGGCCCGGATCAGGGCCGCCCTGCGCCGAACACATTTGGGTCCCGACAACGCGCCTAATCGACTGATCTTAGAGGGGGTGGAAATCGACTTCCAGGCTCACCAAGTTCTGATTGGCGAGGAGCATAGACACCTCACTTCCAAGGAGCTGGACCTCCTCTTTTACCTCGTGGCGCACCCGAACAAAGTTCTCGCTCATCGTGAGTTGCTCCAGTCGGTTTGGGGTCCCGATTACGGGGATGAGCACGAGTACCTGCGCGTGTTTATGAATCGCCTCCGAAAGAAGATCGAGCCGGACCCCGCCAAGCCCCGATATCTCCTCACCGAACCTTGGGCGGGATATCGCTTCCACCTGCCGGCTCGCGAGGAATGAGGCTGGGGAATCCATCGCATTTCTCAGATTGACGGTGAATTGAACACTGTTTTGGCTCGCATATTCCGACCGACCCAGTCTACTCTCTTTATCATTGCTCAAAGAATTATCTGCTGGACTCCCGCGGAGGAAGTCCCGCTAATGTGAGTTTCGCAGTTAGCCCTTTTGTTTAAGCGGGCTTCCGACCAAGTTTGCGGATCATATTTATAAAGAATTTACGGAACGTTTATTCCTCCTTTATGGCTTATGCCGTTCAATGAAATGGAGGGCGATCCCAGCGCGCTGGCATCGCCGCTTGCGATCCGACGATTCCACCGGAACACGGTGGGTTTCTCCGGTCAGAAAGCGAACGGTATGAAGAGCCTTATGACGGTCACGAGCCTGATCCTGCTGTCAGGTATGGCGGTACTTTCAGCAACTGGCGCTCAGGATGAGAGCCGCGATCAGCAGGCGCCGAAACTGGTGGCGACATCCGAAAGCTCCCCATCCGGAGCCGCTGACCGTGACGCCGAATCAGGTGAGGTTCACGGGACTACGCGGGATTCCGGGTCGGCGCCGTTAGGACAGGTTCAGGTGACGCTGCGCAGCGTGGATGACGGCAGCAATCGCATTTTGGTGAGCGATGCTGATGGGTCCTTCAGCGCAGGGAACCTTGCGCCGGGCCGCTACGAGCTGAGTGCCAGCAAAGAAGGATTCTCCCACTCGCCGGCCATCACAGTAGAACTGGCAGCCGGTCAGAGCCTCCACGAGGATGTTATGGTTGGGCCAGCCTCATCGGCCTCGCCCGGCTCAGCGCTCGTGAAATCAACGCAGCAGGTGCCCTCGAGCAATTTTTTCGGCAGACTTTTCAAGGCCTATACTGATGACTGGAAGGGCGTCCCATCCAGTGGACCCGCGCCTCCGCATCGCGGGTATCCTTCGCCCGAAAGCAATCCACCTTATCCGTTCTCCGACTGGCCTTATGGCGGTTCCGTGGATGTCGGAGCTCCCTTTACCCAGTCAGGCCCCTTGATGCAGGCTGTCTGGGGCGGCCCGCACGGCGAAGCCATCAAGAACACCGGGATCCAGGTGTATGGGTGGCTCGACGGCGGGTTCAATGTCAGTAGTTCCGCAAAACCCGGGTACGCGAATCTGCCCGCGGCCTACGATGAGCGGCCGAACTCGTTCCAACCGGACCAGGAAGTGCTCTACATCGAGCGCCAGCCGGACACGGTTCAAACGGACCATTTTGATTGGGGCTTCCGCGTCGCGAATCTCTGGGGCATCGATTATCGCTTTACAACGGCCAAAGGCATCTTCAGCCAGCAACTGCTGGAGCGAAATCAAGAGTACGGATACGACCCTGTGATGGTGTATGCCGATCTGTACTGGGGCCAGGTGGCGCAAGGCCTGAATATCAGAGTCGGACGTTATATTTCCCTGCCCGACATCGAAGCGCAATTGGCGCCGAACAACTACACCTACAGCCACTCGCTGCTCTACACCTACGACTGCTACACGCAGACCGGCATCAATGGCACGTTGAAGCTCGATAATCATTGGCTGGTACAAGCGGGCATATCGGGTGGCTGCGAAGCGGCGCCCTTCATAACCCATCACGATGCCAAGCCGACCCTCAATGCTTGCGTCGCCTATACCTGGAACGGTGGCAATGACAACCTCTATCCGTGCCTCAACCCGCTCAACGACGGCAAGTACGCGTACAACAACCTCAACAGCGTTTACCTCACCTGGTACCACAAGTTCCGGACTCACCCGTCACTCCACGCGGCCACCGAATGGTGGTACATGTGGGAGAAGGACACACCCAACGTCAATAATCCTGCGGCGGCATCTCTACTCGAAGTGGGAGCGAACGGCGCGGTCTGTGCCAACGCCTCCGAGCTGACGTGCTTTGCGCCCGAATGGGCGATCGTCAACTACGTCGAAAAGCAGTTCACGCCCAAAGACTATCTCAGCATCCGCAATGAGTATTTCGACGACATGGTGGGCCAACGGACCGGCTTCAAGTCACGGTACACGGAGCACCTCATCGGTTGGGGACACTGGATCGGCAGTACCATTCTATTTCGTCCCGAAGTTCGATTCGAGCGCTCCTACGACGTTCCGGCCTATGACAACGGTACCAAGAAAAATCAGCTGACGCTTGCCGGCGACATTATCTACTTTTTTTGAGGGTGGATCGATTCTTGACGTCCCGCCGCCAGCCAACACCTTGCTTGGGCCTGCGCCGCCCCTGAAAATTGCCGCCGGCCTCGCCCCCCAACTCAGAAAAGTTTTGAGTCGCAACGGCGCCCGCTTCCGTAACTGATGCTGGAGGTCGCAGGATCATGTCCAGCTTGGGCGTTATCACCGCACTCCTGCTCGGATGCTTTGCTCAAGATATCGGAACCCCTCCATTGACCGCAGAAGCGATCATGGCGCGAGTAGCCGCCAATCAGGATCGCAGCAATCAGCTGCGCAGCGAATACATCTACCACCAGCACATTCATCTGGTTTCGCAAAAGACGAACGGCACCCAGATGCACGAGGAGTCCGCTGACTACCTCGTGACGCCCACCCCCAGCGGCAGCAAGAAAGACCTACAGCTCCTCAAGGGCCACTACCGGCGCAAGGGCCGATACCTCGAGTTTCAGGGCGACCCCGCGCCAGATCAGGACAGCCTGGACGGCGATATGGTCCATGACTTTCGCGAAGATCTGGCGAATGATAAGTCGAAGGATGGATTGGCCAGCGATCTCTTTCCGCTAACCACAGAGGAGCAGAAGAAGTACCAATTCAAACTGCTTGGCGAGGAGACCGGGCAGGGCCGCCGCGTCTACCGCCTGTCTTTCGGGCCAAAGGACAAAGGGGATATCGATTGGGCGGGAGAGGCGTTTATCGATGCCACGGACTTCGAACCCGTGCGGGTGTTCACGAAGCTATCGCGGCCCATTCCGTTCCTGATTCGAAAATTCCTGGTTGATCTGCCCGGCGTGGGCTTCAACGTGGAGTACCGCCGCCAGCCTGATGGCGTTTGGTTTCCCTCGAGCTTCGGGACTGAGTTCGAATTTCGAGTGCTGATGTTCCTCAGCCGCAACATTAGCGTCTCACTCGAGAATTCCGACTTCGAGCACACCAACGTCCAGAGCCGAATCACGGGGTACGAAGCGCCGCAGTAGCTGTACGCAGAGAGAGCACCGAACTAATGATGCGTGGGTCGGAAATGGGGGAAACGGTCGGTGCGGCCGGGGTAACGCGCAGGCTAATCAGAAGGTGGTTGCCGCCAGAGCGACACGGGCTATCCGTAACCTCAGGCGCGACGGTAAGTTGCGAGGCTGACCCGGGAACCGGCTTCCACGCTGCATAATAGCTCCCGCAACCAGCGCTTCTCACAGCGATTCCAGCAACGCCTCAATACTGACCCCGGACTGGCGAAAAATGCTTCACAAAGTGCCGACCGCCAAGGAGCGATGCAGCGGTACCGTAACGCCTTGTCCGGCTTTGATCAACCGCACGTGAGAACCGCTCTGGCGAGCAACGGTGAAGCCACACCGCTCCAGGCCCCTAATAACCGCAGACCCAGAAAGATCACGGGGAAGCTTCACACGGCAACCAAAATCGGATCACTGGTAAAGTGAAGACGAAGCCGGCGGGGAACGTTGTCCTCTCGGAAGTGAGTGGCCACAGCGTCGATGATTTGCGCTTGCAAATCACGCAGATCCTCGCCCTGTGTGGTGATGCCGCCGCCGTCACCGGGAGCGTCCCAGCAGGCTACCAACCATCCCGATTCTTGGTCACGGCTCACCTCGAACGTGATTTCGTCCATTGCATTCAAGGGTAAGCCTCAATGTTGCCCGGCCCAAACGCCACGTCTCGATAGACCGGCTAAGCGAGTAGCTTCTGAACCACGTTTCCGGAGACGTCCGTCAGCCGGAAATCACGGCCCTCGAAGCTGTAGATGAGCCGCGTGTGATCCACGCCCATCAGGTGCAGGAGCGTGGCGTGGAGATCGTGGACCTCGACGGCGTCTTCCACAATGTTATAGCCAAGCTCGTCCGTCTGGCCGATCGTGATTCCAGGTTTGATCCCGCCGCCGGCCAGCCACACGCTGAAGGCGCGGGGATGGTGGTCGCGTCCCAGGAACTTGGACCGGTTGCGCTCCTCGTTCATGGGTGTGCGGCCGAACTCGCCGCCCCACACCACCAGCGTGCTATCCAGCAGACCGCGCTGCTTCAGATCCTTCACCAGCGCCGCCGCGGCCCGATCCGTCTCGCGGCAAAGGTTCGGTAAACGATTCACGATGTCGTCATGCGCCGAGGTGCCGTGATTGTCCCAGCCGCGATGGTAGAGCTGCACGAAGCGGACTCCGCGCTCCACGAGGCGACGCGCCAGCAGGCAATTGTTCGCGAAGGATTTCTTTCCCGGCTCGGTGCCGTACAGCTCGTGGATCGACTGCGGTTCTTTGGAAATGTCCGACAGCTCCGGCACGCTCGATTGCATGCGGTAGGCCATCTCGTAGGACGCAATCCGGGTGACGATCTCCGGGTCGCCGGCGCTCTTCAGGTGCATCTCGTTCAGGTCTTTGATGGCATCCAGCGATGCCCGGCGCGCCTCCGGGCTGACGCCATCCGGATTCGTAAGGAACAGCACCGGGTCGCCTTGAGAACGAAACTCGACGCCCTGGTAGACCGTGGGGAGAAATCCGCTCCCCCAGCACGCTTTGCCTCCATCAGGCTGATTTTCACCCGAGATCAACACCACGAAACCCGGCAGGTCGCTACACTCGCTGCCGAGACCGTAAGTGGTCCAGGAGCCGAAGCTGGGCCGGCCGATGATCTGAAAACCGGTGTTCATAAAGATCTGGGCGGGCGCGTGATTAAACTGAGTGGTGTGCACTGAGCGCACGATGGCGACGTCGTCCGCCACCTCACCGAGGTGCGGCAGCAGCTCCGAAAGCTGCGCGCCTGATTTTCCCCAGCGTTTGAACTCGAACGGCGATCCCAGCAGTTTCGGCGTTCCCTTGATGAAGGCAAAGCGCTCGCCCTTGGTGAACTCTTCAGGGATTCCCTGACCGTCGTACTGCTGAAGCTTCGGCTTGTAGTCCAGCAGATCCACCTGGGAGGGCGCGCCGGCCATGAAGAGGTAGATCACGCTCTTCGCCTTCGGAGCGAACATCGGCGGCTTTGGAGCCAACGGATTTACGGCGCCGTTAACCGGGGCCGTAGCAGACGAGGTGGTCTCGGGCGACAGGCTTGCCGAAAAAGCGCGGCGATTGAGGAGAGAGGTGAGCGCCGCCGAGCCGATGCCGAAACCGGCCTGCTTAAAGAAGTGTCGGCGGGTAACGGCCCGCAACATGTCTTGCATTGGAGTGAGAACTGTGCCGCTCATTTGCATCATCCGAGAACGGATCACTCAGGCTTGGTGTTGGTGACCCGGCCCTGCGATATGGCGCTCGACCACATTCATTAAGATGTTCAAGCGCTGGTCGAAAGCTTTGAATCTCTTCTCGCTCGCCTCTTCGTTGCGCCTTTGCATTTCACCTAACTCATCAAGCTTCTGGCCTATTTGCTCCACTCTGCCGCCCAAGTGATCAACCTTCTCAGCCAAGTGCTCGACGACCGTCATAGTGGCTTCAAGGTGATCTTCATTGACCTTGGTTCGCTCGCTCAGTCGCGCCATGACTCGCGTCAGAATTGCGTGACCCTCAGCGAGTTTCTCGATCTGGGCGCTGGCCCGCGCTTGAGCTTCGACAAGAAATTCGATCTTGCGTTCAAGCCCTCCATTCTGTCCAGCCATCTTCAGCCACCTTGCACGCGAATCGCTACAGATGCATTATATCGCAGCTTCTAATACGTTCCAAACACGGCCTTCCGCTATCAAGAACGCTGCACGTCACTCTTTGGTGATGGTCTCATCCAGGTTCAACATCACATTGGCGACCAAGGTCCATGCCGCCTGTTCGGATGCATTGATCGACGGGCTTGCATAACCTTTGATCACTTTCGCCGCTGCGTCTGGCTGTTTCTGAAAACGGTCCAGCTCCATGTTGTAGTAACCCAGGATGCGAGCTGACTCCTCCGCCGTGGGCCGGCGCGACGTGCAACGCCGGAAGCCATCCACAATCCGCGCCGCCGGATCGGGTCCCGCTTCTTCCATCATTTTGCGGGCTAACGCCTGCGCCGCCTCAAAGAACACCGGATCGTTGAGCGTGGTCAGGGCCTGCAAGGGCGTGTTGGTGCGCACTCTTCGGATGACGCAGAACTCGCGGCTGGGCGCATCGAAACTTACCATGCTCGGGTAAGGCGCCGACCGCCGCATGAACGTGTAGATGCCTCTCCGGTACCGGTCTTCGCCCGTGCTCAGCACCCACTTGTCGTCGTTGTAGACCAGGTCCCACACGCCCTCTGGCTGGTACGGAAAAACGCCGGGCCCACCGACCTTGGGGCTCAACAAACCACTCGACTGGAGCGCGAGATCGCGAACCATTTCCGCCTCAACCCGGAAGCGCGGGCCCCGCGCGAGCAGCCGGTTGTAGGGATCGCTTGCCTCGAGTTGTGGCGTCACCTGCGAGGACTGCCGGTAGGTTGCCGAGGTCACCATCAGCCGCAGCATCTTCTTTGTGCTCCAGCCGTCGCGCATGAATTCGGTCGCCATCCAGTCCAGCAATTCCGGGTGGCTGGGCGGATCGCCCTGGCTGCCGAAGTCCTCGGCGGTCTCCACGATGCCGTGACCAAACAGCGCCTCCCAGTAGTGGTTCACAGCGACGCGCGCCGTCAGCGGATTATCGTCGCTCACCAGCCAGTTGGCAAGGCCGAGGCGGTTCGGCATCTGGTTCGCCGGCAGAAGCCCCAGGGCCGATGGGACGTCCGCATACACTTTATCTGCCGGGCTCAGGAAGGCTCCGCGCGCGTGGATTGCGGTGGACGGCCGCTCGTAAGACCGCTTCTCGCGCATCACCATAGCGGTGACGATCCCGAGCTTGTCGAGTTGCTTCTGAGTCTCAGCCATCTTGTCGCGATCCGGCTGCAATAGCGGCGAAATGGCGCGATAGGCGGCCGCGAGCTGATTTTTCTGTTCAGGAGTGCGTTCGGCAGGGGAGATGTCGACGAACGGCCGCACGCGCGCAGGAATCTGCGCGATGAATTTGGGATCTGCCGAAGACGTTAGCGACAGCCGGAAGCGGCCCAGGTTGCGCGAAGAGTGCCGCAGCTGGTGCTTGAGTCGAATGGTGAGCAGGGTTCCGTGCTCGAAGCCAAAAGGCTTATCTGGAATCAACACCGCCTGGCGCGTGAAAGGCTTCGACGAGGGCGCGGGCTCGATGGCCCACCCTTTTGGTCCTTCCTCACTCGCCTTCAGCAGGTTCTTGATCCCGTAACCGGACTGCTCTTCGTCCGCGATGGCTTCCTTGAAGGCGACTTTACCTGAAGGCTTTGCGGCGTCCCCTTTGTCAGCGGACGCGGTTTCAATCTCCAGGGCGCTTAGGAAGAAGTTGCCCTCGGGATCGCGGCCGGGACCGTGCTGGGGCAAACTCGGGTCCTGAATCACTTCGATCCGCACGCCTGTGATCGAGGGAAGATCGGTTCGTGCCGTGAGAGTGTATGTGTCGGCCTGCGGGTTCTTGCCCGAGGCCAGGACCGATCCGTCCGGAAGCACTGTCAGCGTAGCTCCGCCAGCGGACGAGGATTGGCCTGGCGTGAGGGTGGTCCAGTCCTTGCCTGCCGCTCGCAGTTTGGTCTCCCAACCTTCCTGCGCGGCTTCAAGCTCGGGTGTCGAGGTGTCAAGCCGAGTCTGAAGCACCGCCATGTCCGCTTTGAGCTTCGCGCTCTGTGCAGCCTGATCGGGAGTAGGCAGCTCGATCGCCGGTTCCCGCTCTTTGTTCTCACCTTGGCCGAGGTGCAGGACCGTGTACTCGGTGTTGTCGAAGAAAGCCAGAAAGCGGTAATAGTCGCTCTGGGTGAAGGGATCGAACTTGTGGTTGTGGCACTGCGCGCAGCCCAACGTGAGCCCGAGCCATACTGAGGCGGTGGTGTTCACGCGATCGATCAGCGAATACCAGTGAAACTCCTCGGGGTCGATGCCGCCTTCCTCGTTGAGCAGCGTGTTGCGATTGAATCCGGTTGCGATGAGCTGACCCTGGGTCGGACTGGGCAACATGTCTCCCGCGATCTGTTCGATGGTAAATTCCTTGAAGCTCATGTCCTGGTTCAAGGCGTTGATCACCCAATCGCGGTATTTCCAGGCGACGCGCCGGTCATCCTTCTCGTACCCGTTGGTGTCCGCGTAACGCGCAAAATCGAGCCAGGGGCGCGCCCAGCGCTCGCCATAGTGGGGCGAGGCCAGCAGACGGTCCACCTGCTTCTCGTAGGCGCCAGGACTCTTGTCCGCAAGATAGGCGTCCATCTCCGGAATCGTAGGCGGCAGGCCGATCAGGTCCAGGCTGACGCGACGAAGCAGAGTTTCCTTGCCGGCCTCAGGCGAAGGCGAAAGGCCTTCTTTCTCGAGACGGGCCAGAACGAAGTTGTCGATCGGAGTGCGGCACCAGGCGGCATTCTTCACGGTCGGCGCCGGCCAGCGCACGGGCTTGGCGTAAGCCCAATGTCTTACGGGCGGCACGGCGGCCAGCGGAGCTGTGGAATCGGGACCCGTAGCGCCGGAATCGATCCAGTGGCGGATCAGCGCAATCTGTTCAGCGGGCAGGGGCGGACCGCCGTAGGGCATCTGCGGTCTCTCGGCCGCGAGGAGACGGCGCATCAACCGGCTCTTCTCGCTCGAACCCGGCGCAATCACCTTTCCCGAATCGCTGCCTTTGAGAATTGCAGCCAAAGAGTCCAGCCGCAAACCGTTCTGCTGCACAGCGGGTCCATGGCATTGATAGCAGCGGCCAGCCAAAATGGGCCGGATCTGATCGGCAAACAGTGACGAGCCTGTGGCACGGCCATCCTGGCCGTCGGTTGCACCTGTACTGGCTTCGGGGTGAGACGCGACAGGCTGAGGCTGATTCTCCACCGGCGAGGCGGCGGCGCTCTCGGTGTTCGTGGCGCCCTGGGCACCGGCAATCGAGCCGCGATCAATCCAGGCGCGAATAAGCGCGATCTTGTCCGACGGCAGCGGGTCGCCACCCATCGGCATGCGTGGTGCATCGCCGAGACCCATCAATCGTTTCACGAGCAGGCTGTCGCTGCTGTGACCAGGGACAATCGAACGCCCCGACACCCCGCCCTTCAGAATTCCCGCCTCGGAATCGAGCCGTAGGCTGGCTTGAGCGTTGTCGCCACCGTGGCACTTCACACACTGCGTCTGAAGAATGGGTTCGATATCGCGATTGAAATCGACTCCGGTCTTAGAGGCGGGTTGACTCTGCGCCCACGCGCTGCCATTGGTGAAGCTAGGGCGCAATCCCGCCAGCCCGGTGGCCGCCACGGCTGCGCCCAGCAGGAGGCCTGTCAGTATGAGCTTCCGATTCGCGCCTTTGACCTTGCCAGGTTTCATTTACACGCCTGAGTAATATGATACTGCGCTGTCGGCTCTTGGTTCAAGCGACGGAAAAACGGGGCGTGGCGGTTGTTAACACCTGGGGGTGCTAGCACGTCTGGCTTGCGTAGGGGTTTGTTTGGGCTGCGACCCGAAGCCGAATTGACTTTCCCACTCAACCCGAGAGAATTTGAGTCCGTACATGGACGGCCTACGGTCGACGATTCCGCCGCGAGTTTGGCGGTAAGAGCCGCCCGCGAAGGCGATCGCTCTGCTTTCGGCCGTCTCTACCAGGAATTCGCTCCTATGGTGCATGGGATTCTGCTTGCCAGAGTTCCGCTGGTGGAAGTGGATGATCTCGTTCAGGATGTCTTCCTGCGCGCGTTCACTCGAATTCGCTCTCTGCGGGACGAAGCGTCTTTCGGCGGCTGGCTGGCGTCCATTACCCGCAATCGCGCCAACGACTATCATCGGAGTCCCAGGGAGGTTCCGGAGGCGCTCGAAACCGACGTAGAAGACGCCCGGGCTGATAGCTCGCAAATCGAGGCGGAAGCTATTTTGGCTTTAATCCGGAGCCTCCCCGAGGCCTACCGGGAGACGCTGATCCTGCGGCTCGTGGAGGGAATGACGGGCCCCGAGATCGCGGCGCGTACCGGACTCACGCCCGGTTCCGTTCGCGTGAACCTGCATCGCGGCATGCAGCAGTTGCGCAAGAAGCTGGGCGATCGCGAAGCCTTACGGCCGCAGGTTGATCAGCAGGAAACAGGCTAGGTACGCAAGAGGACAGGCTATGAAACAAGACTATCTGTGGGACAGGTCTGGCGAGCCCGATCCCGAAATCGAGGGGCTGGAGAATGTGCTAGGACGATTTCGCCATGGTGCCGCGGCTCCGGAGTTTCCCCTGGTCACCCCGCGCCCGAAACTCCGCTTTACGCGATCGCGACGGTTCTGGCAGTTGGCAGCCATGGCCGCAACCGTGGCTCTTGTTTTCGTCCTCTGGACTGTCTTGCGGCGGCCGCAGCCCGGGATCGCACCGCTAAAGGGTTGGGATGTCGCCCGCCTGGCGGGAACGCCGCGCGTGGGAATCACGCTTTTAGGCGGAGCGGAACAAGCAGGCAAGCTTGCCGTCGGGCAGACGCTGCAGACTGACGGCCAGTCGCGCGCCAGCGTCAGCGTGGACGATGTGGGCGAAGTGCAGGTGGAACCGAATACGCGCCTGCGGTTGCTGGAAAGTGCGCCGTCGCGGAAGAGGCTCGCGCTTGACCGCGGCACCATCCGCGCTTCGATCTGGGCGCCGGCAGGCGAGTTCACCGTGGATACCCCGTCCGCGCTGGCCGTAGACATGGGCTGCGCCTATACCCTGCACGTCGATGACTCCGGCGCCGGTCTGTTGCGCACGACGCTGGGCTGGGTGGGATTCAGATTGAACGGGCACGAGTCATTCATACCCGCCGGCGCCGCTTGCGCCACCCGGCCGGGGATCGGGCCAGGCACCCCCTATTTCGAGGACGCGCCTGAGGCTCTTCGCGCTGCCTTGACCGCGCTCGACTTTGGTCCCGCCGGAGAACGCAGCGCCGAACTCAACCTGATTCTCAAGCAGGCGCGAACTCGGGACGCGCTCACGCTTTGGCACTTGTTGCCTCGCGTCGAAGGTTCTGATCGCGCCCGTGTGTACGATAGGCTGGCCGCGTTGGTTCCACCGCCAAGTCAAGTGTCGAAAGATGGAGTCCTGCGGCTGGATCAAACGATGTTGGATTTGTGGTGGGACAAGCTCGGTCTCGGCGATATCTCATTGTGGCGGCACTGGGAGCGGTCTTGGTCTCAACATCAAAACGGCGATAACAACAGGCCCTAAGGCGTGTCATCGTGAGCCGATTCGCTTTTCATTGGCGAATCGCTCTGAGCGGAGCGAAGAGGCTCACGGTAAACTCCGCGAAGGATCTGCTTTATTTGCTTTCCGGGGCGCGTTAACAGTCGTCTTCTTCCTCACGTCTCTTGGGGCGTGTGAAGTTAAAACCCATGAACCAAGAAGGAGAAAATATGACTCGTTCTCTACCTCGCACAATGCAGCTCGCCGTCACCATCATTGCAGCAACCCTGGGGCTTTCGGCGCTCGCGCAAGCAGGGCCACCCCTGATTTGTCATGCCATTCAAATCGGACAAGCCAGGTCCCTTCCCTGGACCGGCGAGGGATGGTCAGGCGACGGGAACTACGATGTGAAGAATCTCGCCGCCGACACGCTGGCCGTCCTCGGTCCAGATACGCCTGTACTCGTGCGGATGGAGACTCTGCGTCGCGCCACCATCTACGCGCGTAAGGATCCACGTGCGGCGAAAGAGCTGCTGACCAGGCTCTACAATCGCGCCACCGCAGCCGAAAGCGCCGGACAACCCGAGGCCTTGGCGTGGTTCGACGCCGGGTACCTGGTGGAGTGCTACCGGGAATGGATTGGAAAGGACATGCCTCACATGACCGACGGCTTGCGTCTCGACTCGAATCCAGCCTCCGGTCTCGATGGCTATGCGTGGGTGGAGAAGGCCATCAGCCTCAAGGGTTCGGACCCGCAGATGGAGTTCGCAGCAGCGCTCATCACCATCGAAGGTTCGCCGAGAGACCACCGGCAGCACCTGCAACAGGCAATGGCGGGCGCAAAGAGCGATCCGCTGCTGGCTCAGAATCTGTCGAGCCGTTTTGGCGGAAGCAACAGCCCGACCATGGCCGAGTTGTTGGAGAGGACTCCCAGGGCGGAGAATTGAGCGTTCATGAGGCCGAACACGCAGCGTGGCTGTTGCCGCGCTGCGAACGCCGTCAAGGTTGGCGGCCCTATTGTCCTCTGGGTTCGGCGTGAATACTCACCTTGAACACCTGCGGGAAGGCCTTACGAAATCTGAGCTCGAGTTCTTCGGTGATATCGTGGACGCGGCCGACGGGAAGGTCCGGCTCAAGCGTGACGTGCATGGCCACGAGCACATTGGAACCCACCGCATGGGCCTCAAGCGAGTGACAATCGAGCAGCCCCGGTGTTCCCCGTGCCAGACGCATGAGCTTCTTCTCCAGGTCCGAGGCTACAACCCGAGCCTCCGCCGCAGGTTCCACCCGGTCCAGGAGAGGCTCAAGATGAACGTTGACCTCGCTCACTTCGGAGACTTCAGCCTTCACCGCTTGCTCGAGTTCGGTGGCGAGGTCGTGGGCAGCCTGCAAGGTCAAGGAAGGGTCGACTTCGAGATCGAGATTGACGCGTACCCGCCCTTTGACCTCGAAGCTGGTGACGTCGTGCACTTTGAAGTTGTCGCGGTGGGCCACGGCGCGCACTCGGGCTACGAGGTCCTCGGTCGCCGGAGGTCGCGGCGTGGCGTGGACCACGACATCGGCGGTGGGGAAAAGTTCGCGAACCTTCGATTCTGCAGCTTCCACCATGGTCTGCGCATGTTCGAAGGCAATGTCTCCCGGAAGGGTAAGCCGTAGGTCTACAAAAAGCTGCTGGCCGCTCTGGCGAACCCGAATGCGTTCCGGCTGCACGTCTCCCAAGGCCTCGGTGAGCCTGGCCGCGATGCGGTCAGACGCGCCCTGGGGTTCGGCGTCCACCAGGGAGTCCACCGTGCGCTGACCCAGCCGCACGCTGATGTAGAGGGTGATGCTGGCTACGGCTAGCGCCGCCACGGAGTCTGCGTGCTGCAGGAGCCCGAGGTTCGCGCGTTGCGACAGCAGCACAAGCCCGAGACCGAGCACCACGGCAATCGAGCTCCACACGTCCATCGAGAAATGCAACGCGTCGGCTTCGAGCGCCAGACTCTGATACTTGCGGGCCACACGGCCGAGCGAGCGCGAGCGCAGCCAGTCCAACGCAATCGAGACGATCATCACCACGAAAGCCCAGAGCGTAGGCTTGACGTGCACCGAGTGGAAGAAGAGTCTGCGCACGGCTTCGGAGACGATCCAGACGCAGGTCACAAGCAGCAGTCCGGTCTCGACGAAGGCGCTTAAGGACTCCACCTTGCCGTGGCCAAACGGATGTTCATGGTCGGCGGGTTTGTCAGAGACTCGAACGGAAAAATAGGTGACCGCGGCCGCGATCAGGTCGAGCACGGAATGCGCCGCTTCCGAGAGGATGCCGAGGCTCGCGGTGGTGATTCCGACCACGAGCTTCATGGCCACCAGCAGCGCCGCCGTAGCGACCGAAGCCAGCGCCACCGCCTGTTTCTCCGGAGCGGGGACGCGATTCGCGGCAGGAGCCTGGAGCGAGGGAAGCATGTTTGAAAACGGCGTCGCTGGTCCGTTATCCAACTGCGAGCTTCGGTCTCAATGTCTCCGCGAGTCGAGCGGCGCGAGGCCGCAAGTTTCCGGCCATCAATTTTGAAGAAACCGACCACGGACCGCGGACGACGGACTAATCGAGTGCCTCGAGAGCGCCCTGCAGCTCGCTCGCAGCGTGCGCCTGACCGAGCCGGCGGGTCACCTCGAGGCCTTGCTTAAGCACCTGCCGGGCTTCTTCGGTTCGGCCTTGATCCGCCAGCAGCATTCCGGCCTGGTAGTAAGTGGCTGAATAGTCGGGATGATGGTCGATCAGATAATGGAAATGGTCGACGGCCTCGTCTACGCGGCCCGCGCGCGCAAACTCAAGAGCCAGGGCGTACCGGGCGAAAGTGTCGCCGGGATTTGCGTCGATAGACTGTCTTAGAAATTGAACTCTCTCTTCGTCAACCATAGAACCGCATATCCCATCTCCGGCGTCGTGCCGCGGTGCTCTACAGGCGGAATGCCAGCAATGTTCGATGCGCGCATTCGTGGAAGGCTACAGCCTGTCAGAGCGCAACCCACACCGATTTCACTTGTGTGTACGACTCCAGCGCATGCATGCCCATCTCGCGTCCGAAGCCGCTCTGCTTATAGCCGCCGAAGGGCGCGGCGCTGTCGAAGCCGTTGTAAGTGTTTATCCATACCACACCCGCCTTGATCTGGCGGGCCAGGCGGTGCGCCCGGCGCACATCGCGCGTCCACACCGCTGAGACCAGGCCATAGACGGTCCCGTTGGAGATCGCAACCGCTTCCTCTTCGTCCTTGAACTTCATTACCGAAAGGACGGGTCCGAAAACCTCTTCCTGAGCGATTTTCATTTCCGGTTTCACGCCGCTGAAAAGCGTAGGCTTCATGAAAAATCCCCGCGCCTTGTCACCCTCGGTGTCGCGCTCACCCCCGCAGAGCAGTTTCGCACCCTGCTCCTTGCCGGATTCAACGTAGCCCAAAATGCGATCGAGCTGGGCTTGCGAAATCTGTGCGCCCATTTCCGTCTTGGGATCGAGCGGATCGCCCACGCGCATCTTGCGAGCTTTATCGACCAGCCGCTCCACGAATTCGTCGTGAATTTCTTCGTGCAGGATCAATCGCGAGCCCGCCGAGCAGACTTCGCCTTTGTTGGCGTAGATCGCCCAGAAAGCGGCCGGCAGCGCGGCATCCAGATCGGCGTCCGGGAAAATCACGTTGGGCGATTTGCCGCCGAGCTCGAGCGAGAGCCGCTTCAGATTGCTGTCGCCTGATGCTCTCAGTAACGCGCGAGCGCCGCGAATGCTGCCGGTAAAGGCAATTTTGTCCACGTCCATGTGACGGGCCAGCGCTTCGCCGGCTTCCGGGCCATAGCCTGTGACCACGTTGACAGCTCCGTCCGGGACGTCTGCCTCCTGGCAGATTTCCGCGAGCCGCAAGGTGGTGAGCGGCGTCATCTCCGAGGGCTTGATCACGCAAGTGCAGCCGGTGGCGAGCGCCGGGGCCACCTTCCACGCTGCCAGCAGCATGGGATAGTTCCAGGCCGTGATCATGCCCACTACGCCCACGGGCTCGCGCAGCGTGTAGTTGAGATAAGGACCGTCCACCGGGATCACTTCGCTGTGCAGCGCGCGCACCCAGCCGGAGTAGTAGTAGAAGATGTCGGCGGCCGGCTTCATATCTCCGTTGCGCGCGCTCTTCAAGGGTTTGCCCGCATTGAGCGACTCGAGCCGCGCGAGATCGTCGAGGTTCTTCTCAATCAGCTCGCCGATCCGCCAGAGCATCTTGGAGCGCGCGGAAGGATTCATGTCCCGCCAAGCTTGACTCTCGAAAAAGCGACGCGCAGCGCGAACCGCTCGGTCCACGTCCTCAGCCTCGCCACGCTCGACCGTGGTCAACACCTCGCCCGTCGCTGGATTCACGACCTCGATCTTCTTGCCGGATGCGCACTCCGATGGCTTGCCGTCAATCCAAAGCATTCGCGGGGTGAGAGCGCGATTCATAACGGTAGCTTCCATTTTCAGTTCCTCTCTGGACGATGGCGCAAACGAGAGGCACATCAGGTTCAGAACCATCGGGCCGAAACTGCGCACCTTGTGCACTAACCCAACCCTCTCGTTCAAGCGCTCTGATTGTGCGGGAATGAAAGCATCCGAACAGGCCGCGGGCCGAGGAGATTGGGCCGGCTCCCCGACCGCGATTTCGCAGCCCTTGATGCTCGGGATTGCGTAAGCAGACGTGACTCGGACTCACGTTATGAAGCGCGCGCCAGACGCGGCAACAGTAAGCCGGCCCGCTACTGCTTTCCCTGGCGCGCATGTTCCAGCAGACTGCACGCCTGATGCGCGCCGGTCGGATCGATCGCCTCCTGGCCCACGTCGATGTGCTGGATAATGCCGTTCTTGTCGATCACATAGGTTGTTCGCTTGGCGAAACCATGCTCGATATTGAGAATGCCATATTGCTTGGACACGGTCCGCTGGAAATCGCTAAGCAAGGGAAAGGTGATGCCAATCTGTTTGGCGAACGCCTGGTTGGCGGGCGAGCTGTCTACACTCACCCCGAGCACCTGGGTGCCGGTCCGCTCGAACTTGGGCATATCAGCCTGATATGCCTGCAGCTCCTTCGTTCAACCACCGGTGAACGCAAGAACGTAGAACGCCAGCACGACATTTTTTTTACCCTGAAAACTGCTGAGCTTCACCGAAGTCCCATCCTGGTCCGGCAGAGTAAAGTCAGGCGCGTGATCGCCGACCTTCAACTCAGCGCCTTGCGCGCCGATGCCCAGTCCCATCGCTAGCAGTATCATTGCCGCACCTCTTCGCAGTGTTTTATTCACCTCACAACCTCCTTCGTTTCCGTCCAGTTTTCTTTCAGACCAGCGGCAATTATACATCGTGTCACGTACTGCGACACCCGAGCGGAAACAGCAGACTGAGCCCCACGCAGCTCCTACGGCGAGTATTGCATCAGTGCGCGCCAAGCCGATTTTGGATCCTGCGGTTCGATCAAATGCCGCAGTTCGCGTAAAGCGCGAATCAGGCGGCGAGTCTCGGAGGAGGTTCCGATGCCAATTCGAAAATACGACTCAAGGCGGGAGTCTCCACTCCAGTGGCGGACCAGGATACCCTGTTCCTCAAGCTCGCGCGCCATCTCGGACGCGTGTTTGCCGAGGCATGCGAAGACAAAGTTGGCCGCGCTCGGTGCATAGGTCACGCCCAGCGAATCCAGACATTGGCAAAGTAAAGCGAGGTTTCGGCGCACCTCCTCGATGTGACGGCGAACGGCTTCTGGATTTCGCTTGGACTCCAGGGCTGCGATCAGAGCCAGCGAGTTCACCGGAAAAACGGCTTGGGCCCGGCGCATCCAACCCGCCAATTCCCGTCGTGCGAAAATCAATCCAAGACGCAGCGCTGCCAGACCATGGGCCTTGGAGAAAGTGCGCGTGACCAAGAGATTCGGATAGCGCCGGATCCAGGGAAGCACCGTCGCGCCTGAATAATCGAAATAAGCCTCATCGACGAGAACTAATGTGGCAGGCGCAGCTTTCAGGATGCCTTTGAGATCGGCCTTGGGAATAATCGCGCCGGTCGGGTTGTTGGGATTGGCCAGCGCCACCCAACGAATTCTGCGTTTGGGAGGTTGCCTTAGCGCCGCAAGCACGGGATCGAGCGGCAAGCGCAAATTCTCGTCGTGATGCACCACCACAACTTTTCCGCCCGCCACGGAGTGAAAAAATTGATACATCGGAAAAGTCAGGGCGGGCACCAGCAGCGTGTCGCCGGGGTCCACAAACGAGTCGCAGATCAGCTTGATGGCATCATCGATGCCATTCGTCAGCAATAGTTCATCGGGCGAGACCCTGAAATGACTAGCGAGTTCGACCCGAGCGGCCTCGTAGTCGGGATAGGTCCCGAGTTCTTTGCGGTTGATTGCACGAAGTCTCTGAGCCACAACCGCGGGAGCTCCGGCAGTATTCTCGTTCATGTCGAGGCGCAGCTTGCCGGACCGATCTTCGGAAGGCGGCCGCTCCGATTGGAGCTTTTTAATTACAGAACGCGGTTCAATCCCGGTCATGCTCACCGTCGCATCGCTGCCGGGTACATCGGCAGCCTAGATCACTCTATGTGATAGGGCAGCATAACAAAGGCCCGCTTCGGGGAGCTAAAAACTGTCTCTACGAATGCGCGGTAGCTGTCGCGGAATGAAGACCCGTGAAATAAATCTGACGGGGCTTGATTTGTCGACAGCATGAGTTCGTGAAACAATGAAACTCGTGGCGCAGCGTCGAACCTACGATGTGATTGTTGTAGGCTCTGGAGCCAGCGGTGGCTGGGTGGCCAAGGAGCTCTGCGAGGCCGGCCTCCAAGTGCTGATGCTCGAGGCCGGGCCGCCGCGCGTTCCCACCAAGGACTTCACCGAGCACGTTTGGCCCTACCAACTGAAGTATCGCGGTTTCGGAAACCAGCGGGCGTTGCTTGAGGACCAGCCCGTGCAGCGCACGTGCTACGCCTGCGACGACTACAGCCGCCAGTTTTTCGTGAACGACCACGAGAATCCCTACACAACGCCCCCCGGCAAGCCCTTCATGTGGATCCGCGGCCGTCAAGTCGGCGGCAAGACTTTCTGCTGGGCCCGCGAGAGCTACCGCTACACCGATTACGAGTTCAAGGCGGCCAGCCGCGATGGCTTTGGTGAGGACTGGCCCTTCAGCTATCGTGAGCTCGAACCGTACTACGACAAAGTCGAAAGCTTCATTGGCGTCAGCGGCTCGAAGGAAGGGTTGGAGCAGATGCCGGACGGCAAGTTTCTCCCGCCCATGAATCTTCCTTGCGGCAGTCTGCTGGTCAAAAAGGTGATCGAGGAGAAATTTGGCTGGCGCGTCATGCCGGACCGCGTGGCCAACCTCACCGTGCCTCATCGCGGCCGGCCGGCATGCCACTACTGTGACGAGTGCCAGCGCGGCTGCTACACCGCGTCGTATTTCAACAGTCCGTCGGTAACGCTCCCGGCAGCGGCACGTACGGGCCGCTTCACCCTGATCAGCGATGCGGTGGTGAGCCACCTGGTGATGGACCGGGATGACGCTCGGGCAAGCGGCGTCCACTACATCGATCGCATCAGCAAGGCGGATCGGGAATCATTCGCGAAAGTGGTTGTTCTTGCCGCCGGAGCGCTCGAGTCGACGCGCATCCTGCTGAATTCGCGCCCGCCGCGTTTTCCGCGGGGCGTTGGCAACTCGCAAGGAGTATTGGGACACTATTTGATGGACCACTTCACAGTCGAGGGTGCCGGCGGCGTCATGCCGTCGCTCGGATCGTCGAAGCGAGAGCCGATTGGGAATCCGGCCGGCTTCCTGATTGCGAAATACGCCAACACCGGAAACCGTCGCAATCCGGATTTCCTGCGCGGCTACCGCTTTGATGGAGACGCCAGGCAGGAACTGTATGGTCAGGCTCACGATGTTCCGGGATTCGGCATCGGATGGCGCAAGCGCGTGCGCGACGAGATCCCGTATTCCTGCAGCCTCGAAGCTCAGGGCGAATGCCTTCCGCGCTACGAGAACTTCGTGGAACTCGATCCGCAGGTCAAGGACGCCTGGGGAATCCCGGTGCTGCGCATCAACGCCAGTTATGGCGAAAATGAGCAGGCTCAAGCGAAAGCCATGCGTCAGGACATCATGAATATGCTGGATGCCCTCAAACTCGAAGGTCCCCGGCCGCCGGACAGCAATTTGAGCGTCTTCGGGAAGAATATCCACGAGTGCGGTACAGCGCGCATGGGCGCCGACCCCAAGAAGAGCGTGCTGAACGCCTATAATCGCGTGCACGACGCCAGGAACGTGTTCGTGACCGACGGAGCGTCCTTTGTGACGCAGGGATGCTATGAGCCGACGCTGACAATCATGGCGGTGTCCTGCCGGGCAGCGGATCACATCGCAGGAGAATTCAAGAGAGGAACGTTCCCGGGGTAGCAGGTAGCTGCCAAGTCAGCCATCAGAAATCAGAAGATGAGTCAAGCAGAGAAAAACGATCAACCCGAATCCGGGGGCGACAACGGCCCGGAGACGCAGGGACTGACGCGCCGGGAATGGATTCTGCGGCTCGGCGAAGCGGCGGTACTAGCCGGCTTCAGCGGCGCCGCATCAGAAGCCCTGACCGCGCCACCTGCGGCGATCGACTCTAAGAACTTGCCGCCGGGACTCTATGATCCTTCGGGCGAGGGCATGGCGCACGTCCTCCAGCGCGAGGACCGTTTCGTAATTCCGCCCGCTGGCAGCGAGACCGAATACGCCGCACCGTACGCCACTCGTTTCGCGCCGGCCTTCTTTTCGGAGAAGGATTTCAACGTTGCACGCCGCCTCGTCGGGCTGATGCTGAATTCCGGCGCCGATACCGAGATTGGCCTCCCGGCGGTGGACAACGGCACCGTAGATGAGATTGCGCAGTGGATCGATCTTGTGTTGTCTCAGACGGCGGCCACGAGGGATGCGGCGAAGAGTCTGAGCATCCAGCACCGTGAGCTCGCCTTACACTTCTATGGCGAAGAGGCGGTGCGGCGGCTCGAGACGACCGATCCGGAGAAGACTTGGAGGGATGGATTGGCGTGGTTCGATCAGGAGTCCCGAAAGCTTTCCGGGCAGGGTTTTCTGAGCTTGGCTGAGGCGCAGCAGCTCGAATTGCTCGATTCGATCGGTGACTCGCACGGAACCATGGGCAATCGGGACGACAGCCGGAAGGCTGAAAATCCCGGGACGGAGCTATACAGGCTGCTGAAGGGCGAGATCACCCGGGGTTACTACACTTCGCGATCCGGTCTGAAGGAACTCGATTATCAGGGCAACGCGTTTCACGCGGAGTCGCCCGGATGCGCTAACCGGTGAGTCCGTGGCGTCGCCGTCCTCAGAGTAGGCCACAGGCCCGCCACCGAGAAGCTCGTGGGCTACTCTCGCGAGCCAGCCCGTGATTCTGTGCAGCACGCTCCTTGGCGCGATGTTTTGCAATCGGCGGCAAAGCTCGATATCATCGGCAACGCCTCCACTTTCGAGGCCAGGAGGGTTGACCATGTCTGCTAAACGAACTCAAGCGCGCGCTGCAAAGACCGCCGACGAAACTTTGCTGAACGCGGTGGCACGCACCGTCGGCTCGACGCTCGGTACGATCGTCGCCAAGACTGAAAGTGTGATCGAGAAACGCGGCGAGGTTCTCGAAGGCCTCAAGGCTCGCGCCGCTGAAGCCGTCGTCACGAAGCCCCTCGTTACCAAGCCCCGCCGTGCGGCAACTCCACCGCAGAAGGCTCGCCCCGCTCGCAAGAAGGCCGCGCCCAAGAAAGCTGCATCCAAGAAACGCGCCACGGCCAGGGCAAGCAGGCGGGAAACGTCCCGGTGACGCTTGTAATCTCCGAAGAAAGGACGTGCTTATCATGCCAAGCCGGCGTACCTTTATCCAGCAGAGTCTTGGAGGCTCCGCTGCTTTCGTCGCTTCCGGATGGCTTCCTGCGAGCCGCGTGCTGGGCGCGAACGACCGCGTCCGCATCGGCCTCATCGGAGGCGGAGACCGCGGTCAGGAGATTTTCCGCGCCGCGCTGCGCTGCCCGAATGTCGAGGGCGTTGCGGTGGCCGATATCTACACCCGCCGCCTGGATGAGGTGAAGCAAATCGTGCCTGGTATCAAGACGTACAGCGATTTCCGGCAACTGCTCGATGACAAGAGCGTGGATGCTGTGCTCATTGCCACACCCCAACATCAGCACGCCTTGAACTTCGTTCCCGCTATCCAGGCCGGCAAGGACGTGTACCAGGAAAAGACGATGGCGTTTAATCCCGATCACGCCAACCGCATGCGAAACGCGTTTGAAGGTTCAAACCGGGTGGTGCAGGTGGGAATCCAATCCACGAGCGGATCTCAGCTTGAGACGGTGCGTCAAAATCTGAGCCCGGAACAGATGGGGTCCGTCACGGCCCTGCGCACTCATCACTACCGCAACAGCCCTTACGGCGGCTGGAAGCGCGCCATTCCCGCCGACTGTGACTTGCAGCACGTGAACTGGAAAGAGTTCCAAGGTGAAACCGAGGACCGCCCCTGGGATCCCAATCGTTACATAAACTGGCGCTTTTTTTGGGACTACGACGGCGGCAATGTCTTCGAGAACATGGTTCATCAGGTGGGCTTCTGGTACAAGGTGCTGAACCTTCAGATCCCACGCGCTGTGACCATGAGCGGGGGCAACTATCTCTGCCCGGACATGCAACCGCCCGACACGATGGACGTCTCGATGAATCAGCCTGAGAACATACTGTTCACATGGAACTCGATGTTTGGCAACAGGTATTATGGCGAAACCGACGATCTTCTGCTGGGCACCAAAGGGACGATCCACCGGGACAAGGACGAACGCGTAAAATACCTTCCTGAAGGCAAGCACCACCCTGACGAGTCCCCGGCGAGCGCTCCGGTGCCGGATGAGGATCTGACGGCCCGGCATATGCAGAACTTCTTTGATTGCGTGCGCAGCCGCAAAGAGCCGAACTGCCCGTTCGAAATCGGGTATCGGTCCGCGATCGCCTGCAGGATGGCGATCACATCTTATCGCAGCGGCCGCACCGTACGCTGGGACGCGACCAATAGCGCCATTGTCTGACCCGGTTGAGGGAGCCTTCCGTATCCTGGGGATTGCGATTGAAATATCGGCGGGCCTGCCTCCGCTGCATTAGTGCGTGAACGCCTTGGTAGCGGCTTCGTTTGAATGGCCCGTACCAAAGCGTTCAGAGTTAGGGTTGGCAGAGCGCGTCGATGATGCGTTCCTTCTTGTTAGTACGTGAAGGACTGAATCTCGGTCACGCCGGAGTCCGGACCATCCACGTATCCAAACCGAAGGCTTGGATGCAGCGCGATGTGGGCCGGAACCACGTTGAAAGTGTTTGAGAAGCTGAATCCGTTCAGAGTCTCTTGCAGGTTTCCGTGTATGTCGTAAACGTATATCGTGCTGCCGGTGGCCGAAGAGCTTGAAACCGGTTGGGCCACCAGGAACAGCTTATGGACGGCATCAAACTCCACGTCTGCGCCGCTGAAAATTTGCATCCCACCCGAGCCGGGCAACTCCTCGGTTGAACCGGTCTCGGTTGCCAGGCT
>DASYYZ010000229.1:0-3005 GCA_035946735.1 Terriglobia bacterium | reverse complement strand
GAGGAGAGTCCGGCGGCGAGTCCGGGGTTCTCTTTGGCCGGGTATTGGCTCACTATCGCCTACGATAAAGCATCTGCTTGTGTTGCTTTGCGAATGGGTGGATGATGTCAGCCGGGCGGGGTTCGCCATTTTGCCGGGATGGTTGACAACGTTTCGCCGGCCAGTTCCATCGAGAGTAATTATGCAACTCGAAGCGCCCGTTTCTTCCAAGGATCGTCTCGGTTCGCAACTCAGCAGCTTGTTCGACGGATATCGCGGGCCTGCCTTCTCGGTGCGTCTGTGGGATGGGTGGGGGTGGAACTCCGCGGCGGATGAACGCATTCAGTGCACGCTGGTGGTCAATACGCCCCATGCATTGCTGTCGCTGGCGAGCGGCGCGGATGAGGCCGCTCTGGGCGAAGAGTTCATTCACAAGAGGCTGGATGTGAAGGGAGATCTGTTCGCGGCTTTTCCGGTGATTGAATTCCTGCTTCAGCGCCCTGCCGGCCTGCGCCACCGGGTGGCAGAGGCCCTGCTGAGTTGTGCCGTGGAGGTGGAGCGCTGGTTCGAGAACGGACTACGGCACTCAGAGAAAAGAGACCAGGCCTCGATTGCCTATCACTATGACTTGCCGGTCAGCTTTTATCGTCCCTGGCTTGGAGAGACCCTCGCGTACTCGTGCGCTTACTTTCGCTCCATCGATGACAGTCTTGATCGGGCTCAGACGCAGAAGCTGGATCTGATCTGCAGGAAGCTGCGGTTGAAGCGGGGAGAGCATTTTCTCGATATTGGTTGCGGTTGGGGCAGCCTGGTGCTGCATGCTGCCGGACAGCACCATGCGATCGCTCACGGCATCACCCTCAGCCGCGAGCAGGAGGCGGTCGCCAACCGGAGAATCGCGCAGGCCGGGCTCGACAGCCGCTGCAACGTCGAATTTCGTGACTACCGGGAATGCAGGGAATTGAAGGAGGAGTTCGACAAGATCGCCAGCGTGGGAATGTATGAGCACGTGGGGCTGTCGAATCTGCCGCGCTATTTCAAGACGGTCCATGGCTTGGTCAAGCCTGGAGGCGTATTTCTGAATCACGGAATTGCTCGATCGCAGGCATCGGTTCCGCGCAAGAACTCATTTATCGACCGGTATGTGTTTCCCGACGGCAAGCTGGTGACCATTACGCAAGCGATCGAGGCGGCAGAGGGAGCCGGGTTTGAAGTGCGGGATGTTGAAAATCTGCGCGAGCACTATGAACTTACCCTGCGCAAATGGGTAGAGGGACTGAAGCGGAATGAGAATGCGCTGCTTAAGCTTGTTCCTGAGACGACCTATCGTATCTGGCTTCTCTATACGGCCGGATCGGCCGCAGCATTCCATCGAGGCGATGTTGCGGTCTACCAGGTGCTGCTGAGCCGACCGGACCGCGGCTGGAGCCGGCTCCCGCTGCTGCGGGAAGACTGGTACGGCGGAGGACTCTGCGAGAGCTACGGCAGTTCCTGATGCGATCAACGTAGTCTCGGCCGCCGAGCGCGTTGGAAGTGCATGCCTTTTTCACGTGCCTCGGCTTGCGCGCACGGAGGGGGAACCATGTCTCTGTGCGTCCGGCGATGATGGGCACCAGCTGCTAAGGCCGTCGCGCTTCAGGAGACGAGCGGCAGGTCGGGCTCCGGCTCGAATCGAAACGGCTCAATTCGCGCGAAAGGCACATCTTCCAGCCGCATCGCATCCTGCAGATTGAGAAGGCTGGCGAATCCGGCTTCAAGGTCCACTCCAAGGACGAAGTAGACTCCCATACGTCCTCTGATACGAACGCGCTCCCGCTGTGAAGGGATCATACGGACCTCCGAGACAGCAACTTGCTTACTGTTGAGGAAGAGCCTAGGAATTTACCTAGGTAATAGGTTACCCCAGGTCTAGTATCTAGTTGCATAAGTTAGCGTACTGTGTTTTGGGGTGTTTCTGGAAGACGGTCTGCTTTTTCCACTCGAAAGGATGAGCGGTTTGGTTGTACGCAGCGATGAAGTCGTCCATGTGTTCGCGGAGCTGTCTGGGGCTGGTGAAACTGGCCCCTGCCAGAGATTGGTGTTCGAGGATGGAGAACCAGATTTCTACTTGATTCAGCCATGACGCGTGAGTGGGCGTGAAGTGGAAGTGGACGTTCTTGTGGCGGGCCAACCAGCGGTCACATTTGGGCTTGTGGGTGTTCAGATTGTCGAGGATGACGTGAATCTCCCGGCCCGGATACTGGGCGACTATGCCGTTCATAAAATCGAGGAACTCCACCCGGCGGCGGCGCTTGTAATGGTCGCCCTTCACCAGTCCGGTGGCCACTTCCAGGGCGGCAAACAAGGTGGTCGTGCCGTGACGTGTGTACTCATGCTGAAAACCGGTAAGCGCCTTGCCATTGGGCAACTTCAGCCAGCCCTGAGCTCGCTCCAGGGCCTGGATATGAGGCTTTTCATCCACGCTCAAAACCATCGCATTTTCCGGCGGATTCAAATACAGACCGACTACGTCGGCAGCTTTCTGAGCGAAGCAGGGGTCGGTGGAAATGCACCAACTGCGGCGACGTTCAAGCGAAATCCCATGCTTGCGCAGCACCCGCCAAATCTGATCGTCGGAAATGTCTTTCAGCGCCGCCGCCAATAAGGTGCCGTTCCAGCGGGCAAAGCCTTTGGGAGGCGGCTGATCCAATTGTTTGAGGACTCGCTGTTCGGTCTGCTCATCATAGGTCGCAGGCTTGCCCGGCCGCGGCGCATCCTGCAACCCGTTCGAGCGGTCGAGCAGAAATCGTCCCCGCCATTTGCTGGCCGTGGCGGGACGGGTCTTCATGGCTGTCGCAATCTCTTCGTTGCTGGCTCCGGCCGCGGCGCGCAAGATGATCCCGGCCCGGAAAATATCCCGCTTCGTGCTGGTAGCGCGGCGTCCAACTGACTCCAAATCAGACCGTTCTTCGGGCGTGAGTGCAATGCTGCGAGCCTTCATGCATTGCACTATACACCATTCGCTCATTTATGCAACTAGATACTAG
>DASYYZ010000228.1:0-10039 GCA_035946735.1 Terriglobia bacterium | reverse complement strand
AGCTCGTGCGGGACGGTGAAGACGACGTGAAAGTAGTGGGTGGACAGAAGTTCCCGCTCCCGGGCTGCCAGCCAGCGTTCGCGAGCTTGAGTCTGGCACTTCGGGCAACTCCGGTTGCGGCACGAGTTGTAGGAAATGGCCCGGTATCCGCATTCCGGACAAGCATCGAGGTGAAGGCGCCGGCGGGAGTAATTCAACACCGTGCCACCATTGCCTAACCCGCCCTGGGTGGTGGTGCCGTAGAGATTCCCGTTCGTGGCCTGCACCAACGGCTCCTCGGGAACCGCGCCATCCGTGCTATCGAAACTGTGCAGCGTCGTCAGCGTGCCCGCCGACGTGATTTTAAAAAACCGTCCCAGCGCCGTTGGCACCGCCAGCAGCGGTTGTTCCGTAAAAATCGCCGTTGCCGGCGAGCACCAGCCCTGCTTCGGGATTGGCACCGTCCGCGCAGCCGCTTTGGGCACAAAAGTTGTAGATCGTAGCGAGCGCCCGGCGGTAGTGGGCTTGCGCCGATGCGGCGCGCGACGACGTCACAATCAGCAGGGTGCCGAAGGCAAGAGTCCCGCCCACACGCGCTTGCTTGAGACGCTGCTCATAAATTCTCCTCTCAATGACGCGGAGTGTTCGGATCTCAACCCTTAACTCCGCCAGTTCGAAGTAATGGAATCACGGCAGCACCCGGAACGGCACGTTGCTTGGGAGTGTCCCCGAGGGCGTGGTCACTTTGACCGTGCCGGTGGCCGCGCCGGCGGGTACGGTGGCCGTGATTAATGAATGCGAGACCACCGTGAACGTAGCTGCAGTGCCATTAAACGTAACGCTGGTGGCGCCCGTCAGATTGGTGCCCAGTATCTTGACGGCCTTTCCTACCTTGCCTGACGTGGGCAGCGTTTCCACAAAGGACCCGAGTCCCACAGAGAGGCTGAAGACGGTCCCAGCATTGCTGGTCCCACCTTGGTAGGTCGTCCCGTAGAACTTCCCGTTGGTGTCCTGAAGCAGCGCCGCCCAGGGGTTGGCGCCGTCCGGACAACCGCTCGTCGAGCAAAAGCTGTAAAGCGTCTTTAGCCCGCCGCTGAGACTGCTTCTGAAGATAGTCCCATCGCCGGCGGCTCCCCCATTGTACGTAGTCCCGTACAGGTTCCCGTCGGTGGCCTGGATTAGGCCGTCCACCGGCGACGAGCCATCCGCGCAACCGGCCTGCGAGCAGAAGGTATAGAGTGTGGTCAGCGCGCCTGCCGGCGTGATTCTGAAGACCGTCCCGGCTTCGCTGATGTCCGACCCGCCTAGCAGTGTTGTCCCGTAGAAGTTGCCATCGCTGGCCTGGAGCAGTGGTGCGTACGGGGTGGAGCCGTCCGCGCAGTTGGCTTGGGAGCAAAAGCTGTAAAGCGTGGTCAGCACCCCATGCGGCGTGATTTTGAAGACCGTCCCGACGCTGGCGGCTCCGCCGCCACCTGTCGTCCCGTAGAAGTTACCATCGGCGCCCTGGACCAAAGCCGCATAGGGATAAGCCCCATCCGTGCAATTGCTTTGCGAGCAAAAAGTGTAGAGTGTGGTCAGCGCGCCACTTGGGGTGATTTTGAAAACCGTCCCTGCATTGTTGTTATTGCCCTCTTGGTTCGTTGTCCCGTAGAAGTTACCATCGGGGCCCTGGACTAAAGCCGCATAGGGATAGGCTCCATCCGCGCAATTGCTTTGAGAGCAGAAGCTGTGAATGGTTGTCAGAGTGCCAATAGGGGTGATCTGGTACACCGTCCCACCGACGCCGTTGGCCCCGCCGAGGTCCGTTGTCCCGTAGAGGTTCCCGTTGGTGGCTTGAATCGGCGCCGAGTGCGGGAGGTAGCCGTCCAGACAACCGCCTTGCGAGCAAAAGTCATGGAGGGTGGTCAGTACCCCAGCCGGTGTGATCTTGAACACGGTCCCGGCGCTGTCGGTTCCCCCTGCGTACGCTGCCCCATACAAGGACCCGTTAGTGCCCTGGGTCAGACCTGCATACGGGTTGCCGCCATCCGTATAATCGAAGCTGTGCAGCGTGGTAAGCGTCTGCGCTCCAGCGGTAACTGCCGCCGCTGCACCAAGCAGCAACAGGCCGCACGCCCTCCTGTACCAACATCTTTCCGTCATCCCAACCTCCTTTTCATGGCATCGCTCGTCGGGCTCAGACCTTACGCGGCATTAACACGTTTTGTCCTTACGAAATTCGTAAAAATATCCTAAAATACAAGACTCCAGCCTCATGAACGAGTTACGCGAGAACGTCTTCGTGTTTGGGCCCTTTCGCCTCGACGCGGCCCAGCGGATGCTCCGGCGGAATGGCGAGCATCTCCCGCTCTCTCCCAAGGAATTCGAGACCCTGCTCGTGCTGGTGGAACGCGGGGGCCAGTTGGTGGGCAAGGAGGCCATTATCAGCCGTGTGTGGCAGGATACCTTCGTCAGCGACAGCAGCCTGACCCGTAACATTTCCGTGCTGCGAAAGACGCTGGGCGAAGACGTGATCCAGACGCTGCCCAAGTTTGGGCAAGAATATACTTGGCTAATACAGATGTTTCAGCTACACTTAAGACATGGAAAAAGCATACGAACCCGAGACTCTCCGAGAAGCCATCGTGTACTTTTCTGACCAAGAGAACTGTTTGAATTATCTTGTGGTGCGCCGGGCTGAGTGGAAAGACGGCGTGATCTGCCCACGGTGCGGAAGTTCGAAAGTGGGATTCCTCAAGAATCAATTGCGCTGGCAGTGCAGCAACCGACACCCCAGGCGGCAGTTTTCGATTAAGGTCGGAACTATTTTCGAGGACTCTCCGCTCGGCTTGGACAAGTGGCTTCCCGTTATGTGGATGATTTACAACTGCAAGAACGGAGTTGCCAGCCACGAAATAGCGCGGGCAATCGGAGTCACTCAGAAAACCGCGTGGTTCATGCTTCACAGAATCAGGCTTGTCCAGCAGGGAGAAAACGCCGGGAAGCTTGGCGGAGAGGTTGAGGTCGATGAGACTTTCATCGGCGGCAAGGCTCGCAACATGCACCAGTCTAAACGTGCGGTGAAAATCCACGGAACCGGTGGACGTGACAAAACTCCGGTGATGGGGTTCTTGGAGCGTGGCGGAGATGTCCGCACCGCAGTTGTGGTGAACCGCAAAAAAAGTGTCCTGCAAGACGAGGTCAAAAAGAACGTGTCCGCTGGTGCGGCTCTCTACAGTGACGCACTGGCCTCTTACGATGGCCTCGACGGAGAGTTCTTTCATCAGGTGGTAGATCACGCCGTCGAGTACGTGCGTGGCAACGTTCACACTAATGGCCTTGAAAATTTCTGGAGCCTGCTGAAACGAGGACTCAAGGGAACCTATGTCAGCGTCGAGCCCTTCCACCTTTTCCGCTATCTTGATGAGCAAGCGTGGCGGTATAACAACCGCAAAATGACCGACGCCGAACGTTTTGACCTTGGCGTCCGTCATATACTCGGCAAGCGCCTGACCTACAGGGAACTGACCGGAAAGATGCCGGAAACAGAAACGATTAATTAACCCTTTGCGCGGGAAGCGTGGACCGAAGCGGAAGGCTAGGTGAGCTTCCGTTTCGGTTTTGGACCGGGCCGGTTTGGATTCTGCAAGGACTTCTTTCGATAAGCGCGCTCGCGTCGGGCAAGCGTGGAATGTGGGACGGAGAGAATCTGCCGGACGCCTTCGTCGAAACGGCGAAACGCTTCCGGCCCCTCGATACATTCTGGCAGTGTTTCGGCTTCCGTTTTCATGTATCCTCACTCCTTATGGTTCCTTCGGCAGCGCGGCAAGGGCATTGGAGAATTTTAGGTCAAGCCCCTTATGGCGCACGTCCTCAATCAGGGTTTCAATAGTGCTCTGGCAGATACAGAAAATGCCAATTGCTTCCGACATTTCCAAAGTGTCCTTCGGATGCATGAGCGGGTTCCGCTTGGTTTTTAGAATCTTTAGCAGGTCTATAAGATCGGATGAGGCGCCTGCAATAGTCATTTCAGTGATATATGTCCCCCAGCTTCGATTGCCTACCTTCGGCAAAGTTCCGGTTGCGGCCAGCACGTATCCCTTTAGTCCGACTTCAACAGCTCTGAGGATGTGGAACCCTGATGCTGTTGGCACCGCGAAGGCTAGACACCTGCCAGCGCTGTTGATCTCCTGTTTAGTGAAATCATCCAGAAGCGCGACGGTGCTTGACGGGTAGCCGTCACTTGCCCCCTCCACCAGTCGATCAATGGACAGATTCCCCGTGCGCTCTACCGAGAACAGCGGCAAGAGCTTCAATTCCTCGGATAACGCAATTTGGAAGGTATCAATGTCGTTCTTGATCGGCCCGGTGAAATACGGGTTCAGAAACTCCCCGTACTCCTGCTTCTTGCCGATTGAATCGCCGCTCATCATTGCGTTGATCGAACCGAGAAGCTTAGCAGCCGACTCCTTTGACCTTTCTAGTGGCAGGACTGAATCACTGAACAAATATTTCAAGCCTTGTATGCATTCGAAGGCCGAGATTCCGATTTCACTATCCATATCCTCCTTCGATTTGAGTAGGGCTCGCAATGAGCCAAAACGACTACCTAATTCGTAAAGCGCGAAGAGATTTTCCAATTTTCGCACGTTACCTCTTGAGTCCTTGCAGTACACCCACAAGGGGGCAAAACCAGCTTCGTGCGCCGTAATCACAGCGCACCCCCAAGCCTACCACGAGCATCTGTATTAGCCAAGTATATTCTTGCCCAAGTTTGGGTATCGGCTGACTTTGGAGGTCACGCAAACCCCACGCGTAGCGCATACATCGTCTTTGATGTATGCGCCCGATGAACCGCAAGGGGCCGGCGACATGAAGAGCAATGTCGTCGCCACCCGTGCGGCGGCCTGGGTGGCCTTGGCGCTGCTGATCGCCGCAGGCGCGTACCTGGGGTACCGCCAGACAGGGCGGTGGCGGGCCAAAGCGCAGCCGCTGACGGTTGCGGTGCGGATCGCAGTCCTGCCTTTTGTGAATCTCACCGGCGATGACCGGCAGGAGTACGTCTGTGACGGTCTCACGGAAGCGATGATTTCTGAACTGAGCCGCTTAAGCCCCGGCCGGCTGGACGTGATCGCGCGCACCTCAGCCATGCAATACAAGCACACCAACAAGTCCGTGACCCAGATTGGGCGCGAGCTGAAGGTTAACTACCTGCTGGAGAGCAGTTTGCGGGAATCCGGCAAGACAGTTCGAGTGACAACCCAATTGATTCGTGCCGGGAACGCAGGACACGTCTGGACAGGCGAGTACGAGCGAAACCTCGAAGACGCGCTGAGCGTGCAACAGCAGGTAGCAACTGCGATTAGCGAAGAAATCAAGCTCAAGCTGACGCCGGCAAGGGATGCGCAGTTGCGCACCGCAACCTCCGTCGACGCAGAAGCCTACCGCGACTACTTGCTGGGCCGCTTCCATTGGAACCGGCGCAATCGGGAAGGGCTGCTGCAGTCTGTTGAGTATTTCAAGCAGTCCATCGCCCGCGAGACGGATTACGCCCCGGCCTATGCTGGCCTCGCAGATGCTTACCTGGTGCTCGGAGGCGGCTACCTGCCCGACCAGGAGTCGTATGAGAAGGGGAAAGCTGCCGCCCTGCGGGCGCTTCGGTTAGACCCGACGCTGGCTGAAGCTTATTGTTCGCTTGCTTACGAGAAGTTCGTGAATGAATGGGACTGGCCGGGCGCGGACGACAACTACCAGCGCGCCCTTAGCCTTGATCCTGGTTACGCCACAGCGCATCACTGGTACGCGCTCTATCTCTCCGCCATGCTGCGCCACGACGAGGCCATCCGGGAGATCCACCGGGCGCTGGATCTTGATCCGCTATCGGTAGCGATCAATTACGGCGCCGGCGCCATCTACGTCCAGGCGGGCCGCTACGACGAAGCTGTGGGCCAATTGCAAGATACCCTCAAAATTGATCCCAACAACGCGGTGACGCACGGCACCTTGGCTGTCGCCTACGAATGCAAGAGGCTCTATCAACAATCGGCGCGCGAGTTTGAAACCGCACAACGCCTGAGCGGCGGATATTCGCCTTACGCCATCGAAATCGCTCACGTTTACGCCGCGGAGGGGCAGGCATCCAAAGCCCGGTCCAGCCTCCGAGCCTTGCTGGCCGACGGCAAATCGGCCGAGGTATCGCCGCTGTCGTTCGCGCGTGCCTATGCCGCCCTCGGCGAACAAGAACAGGCTTTCCACTGGTTACAGAAATCGATGGACGACCGCTCCTGCACGGTGGCCGAAATCAACACCGACCGCGACTTGGACCCGTTGCGTTCCGATCCGCGATTCGAGCAGATACGGCGGCGCTACCACCTTCCCAGTCCGTGACGATCGTTAACGACGTCGACTCCAGGCGCGGCTTCGGCCCAGTTGCGGCATCAGGGGAAGTCTATGGAATAGCTGGATAGATATAGCTGGCGGGGACGACGGGGCTCGAACCCGCGACCTCATGCGTGACAGGCATGCGTTCTAACCAGCTGAACTACGTCCCCGATACAAAGAAAGCCGACACCAGATCCAAGGCAGCAGCAATGTTGCCGACTCTGGTTGCTGCGGCCTTGCTCTTGGTGGGCGGTATCCGGATCGAACGGATGACCTTCTGCTTGTAAGGCAGACGCTCTGACCAGCTGAGCTAACCGCCCTCACCTTTCAAGCTCTGAATGACCACCCGCGTGACCTGACCCTTGATCCGCGCAGAGGCCGCGAACAAAGTGAGGCGCTGCGGAGCCTTGCGCCTGACTTCTCTTGCGGTCACGCCTTGACCCTTCGAACGCCATCAGTATAAACTGGAGCCTGTCGGGCGTCAACAAGAGTGCTCAGCAGTCACCATCGATGAGCGCTCATCACCACCAAGTGCATGCAATTGCCTCGGGAATACGCGGCCTATATGTCTCACCAGGTGCTCAAGCGCCTGTCGAGCGCAGGGCTCATTCAATTTGACCAGCCGGAGTACGTCAAAGAGGTGATGACCCAGGTGGTGCTGGAGGAAATGTCCGTCGAGGACCGCATCAACGACGTGGTCCGCCAGAAGCTGCAGGAAATCGAAGCCGAGATGAAACAAGCCGGCGCATCGTACGAGGAAATGTTCAAGAAGCTTAAGCGTCAGGTCGTTCGTGAACGCAAGGCCGTTCTATAGTTTTTTCGACCAGAATGAAACTCTCCCACGAAAAAATCATCAAGTTGTCTCACGAAATCATCTCGGCGATCATGGCCGTGGACGAGATCGAGATCTTCGAAGAGCCCAACGTCATCCGCCAGGAGATCGTCAAGATTCTTAATGATCTGATGCGGGAAGAGGAAAAAGTGGAAGCGGCGGTCAAGACCCAGATCGCGTCTCAGAAGCGGACTATTCCGGAAGGCAGCGCGGAATGGGAGATCCTATACCGCAAGTACTACCAGGACGCTCTTCGCAAGCTGGGCGTCGTGTTCAATACCCCTCAGACCCGCAGCTGACCCACACAAAATTGTCCACCGCCGAGAGGCGCGTGCAAAGTCAGGCTGCGTTCGGAGCCCTATTGCTGCTGGCCGTCGCGACGCTTCAGCACGGGCGGCTGATCGCTGCCCTGATCGGGAGGCGGCGCGTTTCCGGTCTTATCGGAAGCCTTCTTCTTTTCGAGCGTCGGGCTCCCCGGCTTCACCCTGTTTTGCGCCACGAGGACGGTGGTGAGGCGTGACTTCATGTCGTTAAACTCCGACGTCGACACGAGGTATTGCGGCTTCTGGGGCAGGATTTTCTGGATTTCCTGTTCGCAACTGATAATCCGGTCGGGCGTCGGAGGATGGTCCATGAAAATCTCCGGAACGCTTCCCGGCATGTGCCGTTCTTCCTCTGTCACCTTGCCGAAGAACGTCACATACGACTCTGGATCGTAGCCCGCCTTGTACATGTACTGCAGGCCCAGGTAGTCGGCTTCAGCCTCGTCCTTTTGGCTGAACTTCAGGAACAGGATGGGCAAGCCCTGCATGGCGGCTGAAAGTCCGTAATATGCCCCTATCGACATGGGCGTGAACATCAGCGGGATCATGGCATATTGCAGCAAGGTTTGTTTGGTCATCTGCGAGGCCCAATGGCGCGCAGCCACATGCGCCATCTCGTGAGCCAGCACGCCCGCCAACTGGCTTTCCTCGTCCGCCGCCTTGATCACGCCGGTATTCACATACAGGAACCCGCCGGGCAAGGCGAAAGCGTTGATGGTGGGATCGTCGATCACCTTGATCGTCAGCGGGACCTTCAGGTCGGAATTGCGCGCCAGGTTCTGACCCACCCGGTTGACGTACTCGTTGAGCACCGGATCGCTCACCAGTTTCGACTGATGGTCCACCTGCTGCGACATCTCTTTGCCGTAGGCGATTTCTTTCTGCTCGGAGATGATGCTCTTGTGCGCCACCTTCCGCGTGCCAATGGCATCGGGATTATCCTTTTGAGCCTGGGCGGCGAACGGTAGAATCGCGAGCGCCAGCGCGACTGCCAGCGAAATAGAAGAGCGGCGGCTTTTCATAGGGGTCTCCTTGCGGTCTCCCGGCTAACGATTATACCACTCCCGGCGTGCCTGCCGAACACCGATTACATGTACATGGCGCGCTTTCAACATCGTTCATCCGGCGCCGGACCTACCCCATTCGATTGCCCATACTTCGCCGGGGTTGCTTGATTATGGGTGCGGGTGTCATTTGCGCCTGGAACCGCCTCGAAGCATTGTCACTCCCGCGAAGGCGGGAATGACAGCATCGTGAGCTGAAATGACACCAATATCTGATTATGCTGTTGACAACGGCAAGACCGTTAGCGACACTTAACGGCTGCTTGCGCGGGCCTCGGCCCCGCGATCCAACCTACGGAGTACCGGGCGCTGATGGTCTCGAACCTACTTCAATTGATCGGCGGTTTGATTATTTCTGTGATTTCGTCCACCGGCTACGTGGGCATCGGCCTGCTCATGGCGATCGAGTCGGCCTGTATTCCCCTGCCGTCGGAAGTGATCATGCCGTTTTCCGGCTACCTGGTCTTTGCGGGACGCTTCAAACTCGTTTGGGTTGCGGTGGCTGGCGCTCTCGGCTGCAACCTGGGATCGGCTGTGGCCTATTACGTGGGGGCGCTTGGAGGGCGGCCGCTCGCCGAGAAATATGGTCGCTTCGTGCTGGTGTCACGGCGTGACCTCGACCGCGCCGACGACTGGTTCGCCCGCTATGGCAACGCCACTGTGTTCTTTGCCCGCCTCCTGCCCGTGATTCGGACGTTTATCGCCTTGCCGGCCGGCGTGGCTCGCATGAACTTCTGGCAGTTCAACCTCTACACTTTCGCGGGATCGCTCCCCTGGTGCCTGGTGCTGGCCTACGCCGGACTGCGGCTCGGCGCCCGCTGGGAGATCCTGCGCGACTACTTCCATCGCTTCGACGCCGCGATCGGGATCGCGCTGCTCGCGGGCGCCATCTGGTTTGTTTACACCCACTGGAAGAATCGGACGGGACAGAAGCCGGAAGGCGTCAGGCCGTAGGCAGGCGGCGGATATGAAAAGACGGACGCCGGCGACGCCCTCAAATTCGAGCGCCTCCCGCAGACCGTTGATCCTGGCCACGATGCTTCTGTGCCTGATGTTCAACCCTGCCGCCTCGACGCTTGGCGCCGCTCCGCCGTTGCAGGGTCAATCTTCGAGCACGGGCAACGCGATGGCCGATATGCCAGGCATGAGCCACGGTGCGGCCCCCATAGCCCCTCAGCCGTGGTGCCAGGACCGCGCCTGGTCCACCTTCAACCATCGTGCGGCGGGCTGGTTCCTGCTGCTCTGGGGACTCACCGCGCTCGTTGCCGCACTGCAGTGGCCCCGGCGCACCTGGTGGCGCTTCGTGCCTGCCCTGGTGCTCTTCGGCCTGGCCGAGTTTCTTCTGATCCGTAACGACCCGGAGGCCTGGCCGGTGGGGCCGATAAGCTTCTGGGCCAGCCTGCACGATCCAGAGGACTTGCAGCATCGCATCTTTCTGCTCCTGGTGATCCTCATGGCGGTCGTCGAGCTGCTGCGGGCGG
>DASYYZ010000227.1:0-11845 GCA_035946735.1 Terriglobia bacterium | reverse complement strand
CTTTGACTGCCACGTCACGTTCTTGCTTTCGCACCGTGGGCACGTAACGCCATCGGGCCAGCGGCGCTCCATGACGTACTGGCGGCAGTTCTCAGAGTCGTTGAAGTAGACGATTGCCTCTTGGAGAGTGTCGAGTTTTGGCTTTTGTTCGTTTTCCATGCTCAAATCGTAGCATGGGAGAGTGGATTAGTCAACTATATTTTTACCGAAAATTGAGCAGAACCAGTTTCTCTCGAATCATGCCATGCATCGTATACAATACGCCACCTACTCGATAAAGCGAAACGCAAGATTCCAGAAGTGATCGCGCTTGGACAGCATCGAATAAGCGTCCACCATCACCAGATGATCCGCTACAGACTGGAGGATTTCCGCTTTTTGGAGGAGGCATCTTTGAGAGTCGGGCAAGCAAATAACGGCCAATATCGAAGCGCTGGGTTACAACCGGCAATTGGCAGTTGCTGCGAAAGGGTGCCCAGGCTCTCCCATGTGTTGGGAATTCCTGACCGCATCAGAAATGGGCAGCGTCGACGGCACTACCCCGATCACATGAGGGCTTCGTGGCGGCCCCCTGACTAAGAAGTTAGCGCGCAGTGCAGCCGAAAACTCACTACCGGCAAAAGCGAAGCGAGCCCGATCTAACTCACCTCGCACCGCGGTGGCGGCGTGGCAATCTGGTCGCGCGCGTTGCTCCCGGCCGGCCGGACTTGATGCCTGAGCGCCGCTGTTCCTTCATCAAGATTGCCGCAAGTGCGTGGCGGTCAAGCGCTTCCCCAGGACTTCTGAAAATATTGCAGCCAGTTGCCGTGCATGATGCATTCGATGTCGTTTTCCTTGTAGCCGCGCTTCCGTAGCAAGCCGGGGATTCTCTGCAAATCCGCAATCGTGTCCAATTCGCGAGGTGATTGTTCCCTGCCGAAGCCGCCGTCCAAATCGCTGCCGATCCCGCAATGCCGCGCATTACCCGCTAATTGGCAGAGGTGATCGATGTGGTCGATGAGGCGGTCCAGGCTTACAAGGGAATTGTCGGTTTCACCCGGCACGTAATCCGGGTAAAGCATCCAGGAATCGAGGGCCACGCCAATGACGGCATCGCGCCCCAAGAGGGCTCGAATCTGCACATCTGAAAGCTGGCGGTCCCCAGGAACCAGGGCGCGGCAATTGTGATGACTGGCGAGCACGGGACCCTGGTATGAGTCAAGAGCCTGCCAGAAGCTTTCGTCAGCAAGGTGGGTGACATCCAGGATGATTCCGGCATCTTCCATGGCCTTTAGGAGCTTCCGGCCTTCTGCTGTCAGTCCGCCCGGAGCGCCTGTACCATGGGCGTAGTAGCTCACGCCGTAGTGGACCGGTTCAACAACCCGCAGCCCACGCTCATGCCAGAGTTCGAGCTGGCCGACGTCGAAAATGGGGTCCGCGCCCTCCATCGCCAGAATGAAACCGACGGGTGTGTCGTTTCCACCCGTGCGCTTCCATTCCCTCAGGTGCGACTCGAGCGCCGGCCAGTCCCGCAGCATGCGCATCTGTCCCTGGGATTCCATGATGCGATAAAACTGGAGTTGACCTACAGCCACGGACGAGGCGGCTTCACGGCTAGGATAGTCGAGCAACGGATCGCCCAGCTCGCTGTACGTGCGAGCACGGTGCGCAGACAAACCGCTACTCCGGCTCCTCGCAGTTCGGGCAGCGACACAGTATTCTGGCCGCGCCGCCAGTCGTTCATGTTCCTTTCGGAGTCACGGATCTCCGCAATGCTCTTGGTCAGGTCGCGCCGCCAGTTGAGAGCGTTCCAAGCCAAATCGAGATGGGCGTCAAAGATGAACATGATCTTGTTTCCTTCAGGCGACTCGTTCTCAGCGTGTGCCGGCGAGAACCTTTGAACTCGCCTATACCTTCACCCGCGCGATCGCATCAATCTCCACCTTGATTCCTCCCCAAAGAACCGACTGAACCGTAGTACGAGCAGGGAGCACATTCTTGAAAAATTCGGCATAGACGCGATTGAACCGATCGAAATCTTTGATGTCCGCCAGATGGCAGGTACACTTGACCACATCCTCGAGCGAGCTGCCACCGGCCGCCAGGACTTTGCCGATATGGGACAGAGTCAGACGGGTCTGGTCTTCGATGCTCCCCTCGACGACTCGTCCGGTTGACAAATCCATTGGACCCTGACCGCTGATGCAGAGCCACCCATCCACCAGCACTCCGGCGAAGTAGGTCCCGGTTGAGACTTTCTTATCCCGGTGCTTCACTTCGGTTTTGCTCATACTCATTCGGACCTCTCTCTCAATCGAAAAACAACGGTCAGGGCACGCTTTTCAACTTGACCTGATTGACTCCGCTCTGCTTAGAGTCAAGCTGGTCTGCACGCGGCGGCGGTTGGAACGGGATTTCGCGGCAGCCCCAGCCGGTCGAGCTCGGCGAGGACCCTGCTGGTTGAGGAATGCAATCCGGTCCTCAACGTACCGATCCAAGCTGAGGATCAAGTCGCGGACCACGGGATCCGCCAGAATGCCGCGCGCCCCGAGCGGGCGCTTTTCGGCGTGATGAAAAAGCTCCAGGTGCTGCAAGCTGAAGACGATCTGCGGCAGAACCGCCGCATAAATCTGGTGGGCGCCCGCCATGTCGCCCTGAGTTGCCAGCTGGAAGACTCTCACGAGCAGATCGGACACGGCGAGACCTGGCATGACACCGCAAATGCCGCCAGGGATCAAAACGAGCATATACATTCCGCCCCAGCCTTCGAGCACTCCAACCTCGCCGCCCGTCGCCTCCAAAATCGCGCTCACTTTAGCCGACATCAACGGCTCTTCCAGTTTGATCCATCGAAAATGGGGGTGAGCGCGATGCAGGTCGGAACCGAAGCGCGCGCTTACCGTTGGCCCCAACGGGTTCCAGTCCTGAATGAGCAGGGGAATGTCAATCGAGGAGAGAATCCGGTCGAAGTACCGGTAGAGATCCGTCTCGCCAAAGCCGACCAGCCGGGGCACGGCCATCGCGAGAGCAGCCGCTCCCGCCTCTCCCGCCTCGTGCGCGGCCTCCGTGGCTTGCGTGGCGGAAAGAAAATTGACCTGCGCGAATACCGGAACACGGCCGGCGGCTTGCTCGGCAGCTTCCTTAGCCAGATGCAGCCGCTCCGCTCCGAGAGCTTGTAGAACTCGCTGGCGTAGGCGGGCAGGCACAAGGCCGAAATATTCGCGGCGCAGGCAAAGTCTACCAATCGCCGCACTGCCGGCCAGTCGACCTGCTGTTGAGCGGTAAAGGGCGTCGGAATGATGGGCACAATACCGTTTAAACGCAACTCGTTCCCTTTTACCATGCCTCCTCCGGTCCGGCATTGCGGGTCCGCTTTCGCTCCTCATATACCGTCACGAGAAATGTTCCGCTAAGGACGAGCAGGCCGCCAAAGACAAGCCGCGCCGTGACCCGCTCGTGAACCACGAGCGTCGAAAGCAAGACTCCGAAGACGGGCAGCAAGTAGATTGATAGGGAGGCCTGGGTTACGTCAATCTTTTCGATCACCCAAAAGTACAGCAGCATGGAGAGACTCAGGCTGAACACTGCGATCCCCAGTAAGGTCGTCCAGACCGAAATCCCCAACGACGCGAGCGCCGCGACACGAGGATGCTCGAAAACCAGCGCCAGCGCGAGAAGGTCGAGGTCGGCTACTAAAAACGTATACACGAGTAGTTGGACCGGACTAAACGCCTGCAGAAGTTTCTTCGTATACGTGTTATAGAACGCGCTGCCGAGGCAACTCGCAAAAATCAGAAGATTGCCGGCCAGGTAAGTGCCCTTGAAAATCGACACGGATCTCCAATCGATGTTTGACACCAAGAGCACGCCGCCTATGGCGAGCGCGAATGAAAGCCAGCGCACCAAGGTCATCCGTTCGCCCAGCAGCATCACGGCCATCACAGCAGTCAAGATCGGAATTGTGAGGGTGAGAACCGCGGCATTACTGGCCAGCGAGTGCTCCACGCCCCAGGTAAGACCCAGCTGAGCGGGAACGATGCCCAGCGTCGAGGCAAGGAAGACCCCGTGCCACACGGAAGGATTCCCTTCCAGCCCCTGGCTCTCGCGCCTGCCGATCCGGATGAGCGGTGCAAACAGCAGTGTCGACAACGCCAGCGGAACCAAGGCAACTTCGACAGGGCCGAGCCGCTCGGTCGCGAGCTTGGCGCCGGAAAACTGGAAGGCCCACATGAGATTCACGAGCGTGAGAACTACGAAGTACTGAACCGTGGAATACGTCTTAGGAATACGCTGCGCGGTCGTCATTTCGTTGCTGTTTGTAGCTTGTAGCGCCCCTGGTGGGCGTCCTGGCCCGGCCCGAGCGAAGCGAATGGCGCGGGGCACAAGCCCCTACGATTTCGAAGGAGCAGCGGGGCGGCAAATCCGCCCGCAATGCCAGTCAAGTGCGGCGCCGGACCTTATGCGATTTAGACTGGCGTTCGTCGGCATATTTGAGCGCCAGGGCGCGAATGTCGTAGCTGAACTGTAGAAATCTTCTCTCCCAGCGACGGGCTTCTTGAGGAGTGTAGCTGTAAAAGCCTTTCGCATTGGCGACGCCACGTGCCCCTGAATCCACGACCCTTTGCATGGAAGCCGGGACTTCTTTCGAGCAGGATAATTCAGGAAGCAGGCCTTCCATCACCATGCGGTAAGCGGGGATTCCCGTAAGGTCCATGAATCGGAAGGGGCCGGCAAAGGTTATCCAGTAGCCGTAGTCGTTTCGCAAGGAACGGTCGACGTCCTCAATCGTGCAGTAGCCGTTGTCAACCAGGTAGAACGCCTCACGGAGCAGGGCGTAGAAGCATCGATTGGTAATAAATCCGCGAATGTCGCGGCGCACCAGCGAGGGCTCCTTGTTCCAATTCTCAGCCAGAGCTCTCGCGCGCTCGGCGTAACGTAAATCCGTCTGATCTCCGCAGATGATCTCCATAAAACGGGAAATGTGCGCCGGCTCTCCCCAATGGATTCCCAGAAATCTTTCCGGATTCAGCAAGCCCTTCTGGAGAATGGTCACCGGAATGGCGGACGTGTTGCTGCCAATGATCGCGTCCGGGCGCACAACCGCCTCGATCGCGCGGAACACTTCGTGCTTCACCGCAAGCTGTTCCACGACTGATTCAACTACAACCTGGCAGTCGCTCAGCGCTGAAGAGTCTTCTGAAAGAACCAGGTTCTTCACGATCGATGTCGGATGTCCCGCAAGCAGCTTTTCACGCTTCATCCCACGGAGCAGGTCCAGTAGCCGCCGGCGCGTGAGGCGCTCGTTAAGATCTTTGCTTACACCGACCACCGGATGGCCCGCAGCCAAAAGACAGGCGGTGATGCTGGTTCCCATGAGCCCTAGGCCTACAACGCCCGCCGGAATATCGGTGGTTCGCCAGCGGGCAGCGCTCTGGCGCGCGAGTCTGAGCAACTGTCGCGCGATTCTTCTCTTGCGGCTTGATGCCATGGACAAACTCGCCTCCTGAGCCAGCACCATCGAGGAATCTTAGATTCGCTCGGGCATGGCTCGACTCAAGATAACTCGTGCCGCCTCCCATGAATATAATCTCTCCGTCAAGGCGTTTTGCCGCGGACTCTGCGGTGCGGTGAGTACTTCGGTCACGCGGTCCCGGAATCGCTCACCGCAAACCCGATCGCGATTCAAATCGGGTTGATCTTACGCTCTCCCGTTCGCCTCACATGCTAAATAGATTTACCTGCCCGGTGTTGTTCCAGTGCTTCTCGATCGAGTGTCACTCCCAACCCGGGCCCCTGAGGGGCTAACGCGTACCCCTTCTCGAACTGGATGGGCTCAGCTATCAAGTCGTCAACACGCACCAATTCTCCGAGTAGGTCACTAGTGGCCTGTCGCAGAGCCGTCGTGAGTATGGCCGATGAGGCGCATCGCAGAGCCTCATGCGCTCACACGGCTACTCGTACTAACGATCTCTCCGCGACAGCCCACTAGGAAGAGTGCAGGCAGCCGCGGCGGCGCAAGCCTGCAGAGCTGACGCTTCGAGGATCCCGGTTCGAAATTTACGCGCGAATTCCCATCTTCGTCCCGGATTTCCGGGGAGTTGAGGCTGTCTGAGCGAGCCGGCACTCGAACCGGCGTGGCGCTGGCCCTGCGCACGACGGTACCATTCATTTGCACCTCCTCAAACGAGGTTACTTGCGAAGCTCTCAGAATACTTGAGCGCCGAGCTCCGCACCTCAAAACTGAACTCATGAAACCGTTCTTCCCAGCGTTTGGCCTCTTCTCTGGGCCCGCACTGACCTCGCCCCTGTGCCCCTGAGGACTACTGGCCGTCCGGCATCTGGTCCGGCAAGTCCAGATAGGCGCCCGCAAACACCAAGCCTCTCTCAATCGGTAGCGTGACGCTCACCTGATTGGATGAGCCACTTTGGGTTTCACTGCCGAGACTCACAAAGTAGCACCGGGCTTTGCCGCGTTCCTGGTTGCGCCGGGTTTTGAAAGGATACAGAATTTTCGGCGCCCCGTTTATTATGGAGGTCAAAGACCACCGGCTGGGAGGGTATGCCAAATTCATAGTCGGGCGCTCTTCTCTTGTCGGTTAGAAGGGAATCAGGAACCCATTAGTTATTCTGTTCCACCGTCTCGTCTTTGAGTAAGAACACCAAGTAGGCTTTGTCATACGCCCACGGATCGAGCGACCAGGCGGCTCCGGGTGTCGGATTCGTCAGGTACTCGGAGGCCTTTTGCGGAAATTCAAAACTCGCACCCAGCGTGGTGGAGGCAGGCGTGGAATTCAGCACGCGCCAGTCACGGATGTAGCGGTGGGGCTCCGCTACCCGCGCGTCCTCGGGCTGGAAGTTATGCTGACCGCCGGCGGCCGACTCTGGTGAAATCCAGAGAATCCGCACTTGTTTGCCTGGTACCGTCACTCGCAGTTTGCCCCCCTGGGTATACGCGCCCTCTGCGGATCCGCGGAGAGACATTCCTCCGGGGTACACTTCGTCCACTACGAAGCGCGAAGAACCCGGCGCATCCAAAACCAACGTCAGCTCTGCAATCTGCTCCGCCGGCCCGGGGTTGATCAGGAAAACAAAGCCGCGGTCGCCCCGGATATGCGAATATCCCGTCAGCGAGTCGGCGTCCGCTTGCAGGACATCAGCGTAGTGCACCGATCGCTCGAACAGCTTGTCGTTCTGTTTCAGGTAGTCCTTGTTGGTCCTCGCCCACTCTTCCCAGTGTCGGGTAAATTGAATCTCGCTTTCGGGAACGTCGTCCGGGGCATCAGCAAAGGCCAACTGGCCCGCGAGGGCCAGCGAGCTCAGGAGGGCGTACCGATAACCGGCGCGGTCGTGAAGGTGAGTTTCAATGCCAAAGTGATTGACGTTGTTAAGCACGTGGTACCAGGGCCGCAAAAGGTTTTCGTGAGCTAAGCCATAAAGGTAGGCACGATTCATGTCGGCGTACAGCCGGTCGATGTGAATATCCGGTTCGGTGGCCTGATTGGCATCGTAGCCACTGCCGTGGTGGCGGCTGTCCGCGTAACGGCCATACTGCGGATTGTCCAGTCCGTTGTCGGCGCCGAGCATCAGCCCGGGCGCCGCTTCGTGCATTTGCTGAGCAAGCCGGACCATCCGCTGCCCCTGGGCATAGATCGAGTATTTCCCCGGCAAATGCCCGTGATGGGGATTGTCGCACGGCCAGACCGTCCAGAAATCGGCCCAGTGGAAACCGCGCAGGTTGTATTTCCGCACCAATTCCACGATCTGCCGATAATAAGTTTCCGCTTCCGGCGAGAGCTTGCACAGGTAGGGCTCATAGTAGGGAGCCATGAATCCCCAGCCGTAGTGGGAGCCAAAATCATTCCACCAGCCGGTGGCAATGTCGTATTTGTTGGCGAGATCAACCCAACGCTGGGTTAGATCGGGTGGCATCAGGAGCGCCAGGTCGGTGGGGTCGTAAGAGTCCATATAGAGGACCCCCAGTTTATGGGCCGTAGCAAAGAATCTCTCCGTCCATGCCGGATCCTTCTGGAGTTCCTCCATGCCAAGCTTGGCATCCCAGCCTTCCAGGTAGATATCCGGGAAATCTTTGTGCACGGGGGTCACTTGCGTGTGGTACTCAATCACCCAGTCGCGCACACCTCGGTCGAAGCCCTCCACTTGTTCCCCGCGATTGCGATAAACACCCACCACGGCCTTGTCGCTCTCGTAAGCGCCCCCGGCCGCAACCATCGTGCCGGGATAGTAGGTCATCGTATCGCCAAGGTGGTCCCAATAAACGGTTTCGAGGCACTCAAAGAACCCGCCTTTTTGCATGCGCGCCACCGGATAGGTCAGCTCCGGACCGGCAAACAGATCCATCAAGCGCGCGAGCCCGAGGGACGAAACCGTCACGTCCAGCACTTGCAGGTCGGAGCTGCCTTTGTTTTTGACGGTAAGCCACTTGTGATAGAAATGGTCCTGCTGCCGCAGCTCATAATGGACCGACAGATCCACTGCGTCGGAGCTCAAATCCACCCGCAGATGGTTGACATCCGGACCGGAGCCGGAAGCGTCGTCCCCCACCACTTTGAAGTCGCCCGAAGACAACACGCCTTTGGAGGTTCGAATGAGGAACGGTTGCGAGTTCGCGGTGGCGGTACTTTCGCCCGTCACCACGTTTCTCAGTTGCGATTCTTTTAGCCCGGCGGTTGTCGAGACTTCGAGCTGCATAAACCCGTTCTTGAGAACGGTGATCCCCTTTCGCGGCTTTTCGAGGGCACAGGCGGTTTTTACCCAATGGCTCTCGGCAACGATCAGCGTCGGGGAAAGGGTGTCCGTCACAATGCGCGTGGGTTTGGGCTCGATCACCAGTGGGCCCGCGATATCATATGGGTTGTCGCTCGACCATTCGTTGTAGTACTGGTTGTTGTGGCGAGATCCCACGGGCACCAGGCGCGGGGGAGCCGTCACAACCTGAAAAGGGACTTCGCTGTAAGCTTCGAACTCACAAACGTAAATCCCCAATCGGTCGGGCAGCCGGCGTGTCTCGGGGTCGGGGGGTTCGGTAAAGAGCAGCCGCAAGCGAGTGGTCATCACCGGCGGGAAGGCGTAGCGAACGTCGCTGGTTTCCTGCCCCGTCAGTTGGGCGTGGATGTCTTTCCAGGCGTTTTGATCCCAGTACTGCAAGCGCGCCCACTCCTGGGTGCGAGCCATCACCGGTCCGCGCACCATGCGGCCGTCGAAGTAACGAACCACCACGCTCGAGATTTTTTTCGCCGCGGGCCACTCCACGCCGATGTCGGCGGGGAGATCCACCGCGCGCACGGCCCAGTAGCTGAGGAGGCTGCCGTCATTGACCTTGGAAGGCTCGTGTTCGGGGACGCTGGTAACTCCGGCTCCCACGATCGCGCTGTACCTCCGAGACCGGCGAGAGCCAGATTATTCACGGCAATAGCCTGACCCGCGCAAGGAAAGGGGAACGAGCAGCAAATAGCCAGGACCAGCGCCCCTCTCCCCATTCGGTTTAGAACGTCTTGTAAGCATGGAGTCATTCTCATAACAACCCTCCCAATCGTCCGTGGTATCTGACGAAATCCAGAGCGCGCGAAATCATACAGCGCTGAGCACCCCAGGTCCAGTGACAACAAACCGCTCATCACGTTCGTTCCGTCGACACATAGCCTGGCTAAAAAGGCCAATTCTAAAGCAAAACGGAATATCTGCCGGCGCGGGGACGGCCTACCCTCCGCAACCCGGAGTAGGGCAGTATGCGCCCGCCCCTTTCAACTTCATGCCGTTCTTGTGGCGGCGGAATCACGGGGAAGATTGAGCTGGTCGAGTGACCCCTCGCTTCCAGTCATCAACCGCCGTCTCAACGGGATTTGCGAAAAAGAAAGGGCGCGACAATTGAGCCGCCCGCGATAGGGTGTTACCTTGAATCTTCCTGACGGCCTTAGGGTGAATGCCTGAACGGAATGCCATGTTTTCATCACCCTCGCCACCCTTCTGAAGGCCCACGGCTACCGCACCGCTGCCTTCGTCGGAGGCTACGTCCTCGACCGGCGCTTCGGGCTGAATCAAGGTTTCGACGTTTATGACAGCTCCTTCGACCTCCGTAACCAAGCGGGGCGAGATCCTGGCGATATCAAGCGCCTCGGGCAGGATGTGGTCCGCGCCGCAACCCTGTGGCTCGAGGCCATTTCAGATCACCCCTTCTTCCTGTTCCTTCATCTCTACGATCTCCATACCCCGTACAACTTTCCAAGCACTTTTCGCCCTCGGAACGGCGAGAGCGGATATGACGCCGAGGTGCGGTACGTTGACCAGGTGTTGGGGAGCTTTTGGGAACTCCTCCGCCAGCAGCATCTTCTTGACAAGAGCCTGGTGGTATTGACTTCCGACCATGGCGAAGGTTTGGACGAGCATGGGGAAACCGCCCACTCTTATTTCATTTATCAGACCACCTTATGGGTGCCCCTCATTATCCACTGGCCTGCGGGAGCAGCATCATTTCCACCGCGAGTTGACACGCCTGCCAGCTTGCTCGACGTGGCGCCAACCATTCTCCAGTTTGCGGGCGTGCCGAGGCCATCGCAGTTTCAGGGCAAGGGGCTGATCGACTTGCTCCAACCCAATCCGGGCCAGGCGCAACGCGAAATCTATAGCGAGAGCTTGTATGCACATTACCATTTCGCGTGCAGTCCGCTCATGAGTCTTCGGGTCGGCCGATACAAGTATATCGAGGCGCCGAAGCCCGAGCTCTACGATCTGGCCGTGGACCCGGGGGAGAAACACAACCTCTATGGGGAGCGGAAATCCATCGCCCTGGCCTTGCGGGAAAGGCTGCTGAAGCTTCACTCCCGTGGCGCCCCGGTGCCTTCACCAGCGGGAAGGCTCCTGGATGCCGACGCCATCTCCCGGCTGATGTCGCTGGGATACGTGCCGGTCAGCGAGCCCCATAGCGCGCCTTCCTCAACGGAGGCCGATCCCAAAGACCGTCTGAGCAGTTACGAGGAGTTCGGCGCCGCGCGCGCGCTGGCATCCTCAGGCCGTATCGAGCAGTCGAACTCCTCCCTCGAACGTTTGCTGACAACATATCCCGAGTTGGAAGAAGCGCGAATGACCCTGGGCTTAGATTACCAGCGGCTGGGAGAGCATGCACGAGCGGCGCCGTCAGGATGGCGCAGACCCTTTGGGTCTGCGATCTCACAGGTGCCGGCTGAAACCCGCGCTTTGATTGCGGCCAGCTCAGCGCGCAGACCTTAGAAGATCTGCGCCATCGTGGCCGATTCGAGCTTGCGCGGGAATGACGACGCTTGGGCGGGCGTCTCGCCCGCCCTCTTTGTTTTGAGATCCCGGGAAGAAAACCCGAAAAGCGGGCGGGACGCCTGCGCTCCCAGGCGTCGTTGACGCCCGATCCGCAATCCTTTTTTTTTGCATTCAAACGGAGACCACTGCCCGGTCGGCCGGCGCGGAGAACTTTGATTTCGCAACATGGCACCTGCTTGTTGAGCTAAGGCAACCACCGACCCTTATCCAGAATATACCGTACCCGGCGTACCAAAGCCGTGGTCCTCCTCTCCACTCCTCGGAAGATGCCCCTTGGTTCTGAGGACATTCCTCGCCACTCGAGAACAGCTAGCTCTTAGAGAACCCTCCCTTTTGGGACTGTTGCAAATAGGAGGGAAGAAGCACGGTTGTGCGCCGGTGAGGCTGAGCAGGTTAGCGGGATGTGTTGCAAAAACAAGAGAGCGAGCTGTTACGCTGGAGAGGGTATGGCAGAACTCCAGCGACCGGCGATCTTCAAGTGGCGGCAGTTCGCGCCCGAGATCATTCTTTGTGCTGTCCGCTGGTACCTGCGATACACCCTTTCTTATCGGGATGTCCA
>DASYYZ010000226.1:0-3088 GCA_035946735.1 Terriglobia bacterium | reverse complement strand
ATGTTCTGGATTCTGCGAACGGCCGGGACTCAAGTCGGCCTTTGGATCCAGTCGGTTGCCGTTGCCGCTCTTTCTCCATTGAAAGACCTCTTCCAACGGTACCTGAAAGACTTCGGCGATGCGAAACGCGGCTTCGAGCGTGGGGGAGTATTTGCCGGACTCGATGGCAGCGATCGTCTGGCGCGTTACGCCGATGCGCTGCCCGAGGTCGCTCTGTGACATTTCTCCGTTGAGAAATCGAAGGAGACGCACACGGTTTGAGATCAGTTCTTCGGTCATGCCTGCCTGCGATAACTCGCCACCATGACGGCGCAACGGACAGCCTCTGCCACCACGATCATGAACAGCGCTGTATTGACGAGTGTCCATCCGCTGGAGTTGAAAGGCATCATGCAGCCGACCACAATCATGCCGGCGATGAGGACGTAGTACGCGGAACTGAGGGAGCGGTGAATAATTCCGCGTTCCCGCTCGTCGGGAGGCAATCGCGCTTCTTCGGGGGAGACGTGGCGGAGGTAAAGGTGCCCTCCCGTCAAAATGACAGCTTGCGCGATGGCAGAAATCGCAAACAGCACCAGCTGCCGCACATTGGGCAAAGCCGCGGCAGGAATGGTGTGCAGCGCGACGAGCGTGAAATAGGGCCCGAAGGTGACGACCATCGCGACCAGGGTGAGCCATCCGACTTTTTCTCTGTATGCCAAGCAAAGACCTCCTTTGATGGCAAAAGGAGTGTATCTTAAAACCGACATGATGTAAAGAAAAAATAACATCATGTTATGAAGGGAAGATATGAGGGGGGCCGAACGGGGCGGATGAGGAGGGTTTCCGTACGGCACGGCGCTCTGCCGTGCCGTCTTGTTCGTGCGCCCGGCAGGGCGCACTCACTAGGAGGTGTAAGTCCTCTACACACCCGGCAAGGGGAAGTGTTAGCCGAACAGCAAGGGTGCCTATCGCGAGGTGGGATCTGGAGGAAGCTGCAGGCAAAGCGCTGCTCTGACGAACAGCCAGCGGATACGAGGCGACGCAGTGGGGTGAGCAGGCGAATAGATGCAAAGCCCGATACTTGCACGGAAGCTGCGGCGTAGATCCGACAGAGATAAGCGTGACGGTGAGTGCGTAATACCCGGGGAGGTCTGGTGGTTTGCCTCAGGGCTACTGTCATCGAGAGGTGATGGGAAGAGCCACCAGAAGTCAGCAGCGGCCATAGTGGCTCCGTGCAAGCGGAGTGAAGGGCCAAACGTGAAACACGGGAGTAGGACAACAGATCTCGATGCGGGCCAGAGAAGCAGAAGCTTACGCAAGTAAGGCCGGTGCGGGGGTAGACGGGCGGAACCTGTCGAGGGCCGTACCCGGTGCGGAGGCTCGTACGGCGACTGGTGGAGAAACGAAACCGGAAGCAGCGCAGGGACTTTTGGAAGCTGCGCTGGAACGCAGCAACATGATGCGCGCCTATCAGCGGGTAGTGGAAAACAAAGGGGCGCCGGGAGTCGATGGGCTCACGGTCCTGGAGTTGAAGCCCTGGCTGGTGGCGCACTGGGAGACGATCAAAGAGGCTCTGTTGGCGGGCGAATACATGCCGCGAGCGGTGCGCAAGGTGGAGATACCGAAGCCGCAGGGCGGGGTACGCATTTTGGGCATTCCTTGCGCGCTGGATCGGCTGATTCAACAGGCACTTCATCAGACACTGCAACCACTGTTCGAACCTGGGTTCTCGGAATCAAGTTACGGTTTTCGTCCCGGACGCAATGCTCATCAAGCGGTCAAAGCCGCACAAGAGTATGTCGCCGAAGGCAGGCGCTGGACCGTGGATCTTGACTTGGAAAAATTTTTCGACCGTGTAAATCACGATGTGCTTATGGCACGGGTGAGGGGCAAGGTGAAAGATGCCGGGTTGCTGAAGCTGATCCGGCGCTATCTGGAAGCGGGCATGATGGAAGGCGGGATAACGAGTGCACGGAGTGAAGGGACGCCTCAGGGCAGTCCTCTTTCCCCGTTGTTATCCAATATCCTGCTGGACGATCTGGACCGTGAGCTGGAAAAGCGCGGGCACCGCTTCTGCCGTTATGCCGATGACTGCAACATCTATGTCAAGAGCGAACGGTCAGGACAGAGGGTCAGGCAGTCGATCACGGCGTTTCTGGAGCAAAGACTGCAGCTGAAGGTCAATGCGGCCAAGAGCGCAGTGGCGCGACCGTGGGAGCGGAAGTTCCTGGGCTACAGCATGACGTGGCACCGGAAGCCGAAGCTCAAGATCGCATCCGAGAGTCGCCAGCGTCTGGCGGAGAAAATCCGTCTGGCACTGCGGTGCGGCCGTGGGCAGAGCATGCAGCAAGTCATCACGGGGCTCAATCCCGTCCTGCGGGGCTGGATGGCCTACTTCCAACTTACCGAAGTCAAGAACGCGTTGGAGGAACTCGATGGCTGGCTACGGCACAAGCTGCGGGCACTGCTCTGGCGGCAATGGAAGCGTGTCTACACACGAGCGCGAAATCTGATCAAGGCTGGGATCGACAAAGTTCAGGCGTGGAAGTCGGCTACCAACGGGCGAGGCCCCTGGTGGAACGGCGGGGCCTCGCATATGAACCGAGTCTTTCCCAAGTCATGGTTCGATCACATGGGGTTGGTTTCGCTGGTGGACACTCACCGGCGCTTCCTGTCTGTTTCATGAACCGCCGGATGCCGAACGGCACGTCCGCGTGGTGTGGGAGGACGGCGGGAGTAATCCCGCCTCCTACCCGATCGTGGGGGAGGGGGCCGCTTGCGGCTGGAGTTAAGCCTTGATGAATTGCACGTCGAGCGTGATGGAAACGTCGTCTCCGACCAGGAAGCCGCCGGTTTCCAGGGCCGCGTTCCATGCAAGCCCGAAGTCTTTGCGGTTGATCTTTGTCGTCGCGGAGAGGCCGATTCGGGTGTTTCCCCAAGGGTCTTTGTTGGGAGCACTGGGGCCGTCAACGGCGAAAGTCGCGGACTTGGTGACACCGTGGATCGTCAGGTCGCCGGTTACTTCATACTCGGCTTCACCTTTGCGGATCACTTTGGTGGATTTGAAGGTGAGCGCTGGATATTTTTCGGCGTCGAAGAAGTCGGC
>DASYYZ010000225.1:0-11837 GCA_035946735.1 Terriglobia bacterium | reverse complement strand
TTGGGAGAAGAGGGCGGGGGGCCGATCTACCTCACAGGCTCTCGGCACAGGGCCGGGCCTCAGCGCGGAACGGCCTACCCGCCGAAACAACGAACCCTCAACCCGAAAGGTTTTTAACACGAAATCAAGATACAAGCGCAGGCTCTTATCCGCCAAAGCGTAAACCACCACAAGACTGTGATCGCCCCGGCGGCTCACGAACGCCAGTCGAGCGCCATCCGGCGACCAGCGCAGGGACCCACTGCGGCCTTTATCGTGAATCAGTTGCTCGGGCTTTGCGCTCTCCGCGAGTTTCACCAGCCACACCTGGTCTTTGAAGATGTACACCACCTCGTCGCCTTTGGGCGAGACGGCCGGGCTGTGTCCCTCGGCGAGCTTGCGCGGAGCGCCGCCAGTGAGCGGCGCGATCCAGACGTCCTGCTCCACTCCTGCGGACGCGCTGGCCGGATTGGGATAGACCGGGTTGCCCTCGAAATCCCCGCCGCGGGCGTACACGATGGAACGGCCATCGGGAGCCCAGGCGAGCTCGGCGATGTCCTGGCCGTCGTCCCCGGTGTAAGCCGTGAGCTGGCGCGAATGATAGCTTCCGCCCGCGGCGGGTTCGGCCACCCAGAGGTTGCGGGCTCCGAGCGCGTTGAAGACCCAGGCCAGGTTGCCGCCCGCCGGCGCGGCAACGAGCTCGGTGGGAAACGGCGAGCTCATGACCTGCTCCAGTGTGAACGAGCCCTGGGCGCACAGAGAGGCCGCTCCAAGCGCGGTGAAAACCGCGGCCTGCCAAAGCTTTCCGGTCAATCGCATGGAACCTCCCCGTTACGTCGGATCAGGCGAACATGGTACTCAAGCCGGACGTTAAAGTCGATGCCTGCTGTGTTAGAATCCTGAGCTGCGAAGGTGGACACGAGTCCCAGCGGCCTCGATTCTGGCTTTGACGCACGTACGCCGCAGGTTACACTCCGGGGAAACTGATCGGCCTTTGTTACGTTTCTGGCAGCCCATCACCGTTAGACTATCGGTCCTATGCTTCCTGAGAAGTCCTTGGACGGGCGTGTAGCAATCATCACTGGCGGCGGAACCGGCATCGGGTTCGCCATCGCTTTGGAATATGCTCGCCTGGGCGCGCGTCTGGTTCTGGCCAGCCGAAACCCCGAGCACATGGAGCCGGCGATACGCGAGCTAACGGCTCGCGGGGCCGAAGCGATCGCTTTCCCCACCGACGTGCGGGTCCCCGAACAGGTGGATCGCATGGTGAGCGAGACCGTGCAGCGCTTCGGCGTCGTGGACATTCTGGTGAACAACGCCGCCGGCAATTTCATCTGCCCCGCCGAGAAGCTCTCGCCCAACGGCTGGAACGCAGTCGTAAACATCGTCCTGAATGGAACCTTTTACTGTTCCCGAGCCGTGGGCCTGCACATGATCGAGAGCGGGCGTGGTGGAAACATCTTGAACCTCGTTGCCGCTTACGCCTGGACCGGCGGTCCGGGCACCGTACACTCCGCCTCGGCCAAGGCGGGCGTGGTTTGCATGACACAGACCCTGGCCGTGGAGTGGGCGCGGTACAACATCAGGGTGAATGCCATCGCTCCCGGGCCCGTGGAGACTGAAGGCGCCGGCAGCAAGTTGTGGGCCACGCGTGAATTCCGCGAGTCCATGATTCGAACCATTCCGCGCGGGCGGATCGGTACCGTGGAGGAGATCGGCCACGCTGCCGCGTACCTGGTCTCCGGCTTCGCGGATTTCATCACCGGCGAGGTACTGGTGATGGACGGCGGGCAGTGGCTCGGCAAGGGCATGTTTGGACATTAGGATTCGTAAATATCGGGCCGCGCCGCTTTGACCTTTACGTGCCTAGGAACGGGATCCCGATTCTGGTTCGGGCTACGCCGGGTTAGGATGTCCCAGCTATGAACCCACGTTTAGTCGCCATTGCCGGGCCTTTGAACGGCAGCACGTTCGCGCTCGAGAAAGAGGACATGACGCTCGGACGCCTGGAGTCCAACTACGTTGTGGTGCCGGACATGGCTGTATCGCGTCAACACTGCGCCATTCGCCGGGAAGACGACGGATTCAAATTGGTGGACCTGCAGAGCCGCAACGGATGCTTCGTCAATTCCGTGCCGGTGAAGGAACACCAGCTTCAAGAGGGGGACCGTCTCGAAATCGGAGAATCGAAATTCCTCTTTCAAACGGGCGCCGAGGAGCATGCCTCTTCGGGGATGGTGGAGTTGCGCGATGACGGCGTGATCGCCGGCCAGACCGTAGTTTTGCGCCGCGAGGACGCCCTTTATCTCCACCCGGACCGGCTCACGGGGAGCGAATCTCCAACGCGCCAGACGCGAGACCTGCGCGCGTTGCTGCGAGTGAGCCGGGCTATCAACTCGGGCGGCTCTTTGCACGCGCTTGCAGGACGGCTTCTGACACTCATCATGGAGTTTGTGCCCGCCGACCGCGGCGCGATCCTGCTTGACGTGGGAAGTGATGGCGAGTTCCAGCATACAGCGAGTTGGGATCGCCGGACCGGCACCGATTCCCCTGTCCAAGTGAGCCGAACCCTGGTAAGCCGGGTGCTCAAGGCCGGCCAGAGCCTTTGGTACAAGGAAACTTCCCAGGACCCGCGCTTTCGGGATGCCGAAAGCAGCATCGCAGCGTCACTCAGTACTGATGTGCTGGCAGTCCCTATTTCGGGCAGCCAGGGGGCGATCGGTGTTATCTACCTGGCTATCGGAAATCCCGCTGGACATTTTGAGCGGGCCGACCTGGAACTTGCCACCGGCATCGCCGGGCTCTCAGGCGCTGCTTTCGAGAGCGCGCTTACGGTGAGGCGCCTGGAGCTCGAGAACGAGCGCCTGCAGGGGCAAATCGAAGCCAATTATAAAATGGTGGGCCGGAGTCCGGCGATGCAGGAAGTCTACCGGCTGATCACGCGCCTGGCCCGCCAGGGATCGACCGTGCTTATTACCGGTGAGAGCGGAACCGGCAAGGAACTGGTGGCTCGGGCACTGCACGCTAACGGCCCGCGCTCCGCGAAGCCTTTCGCGGCCGTGAATTGCGCGGCGCTGGTGGAGACTTTGTTTGAAAGCGAGATCTTCGGGCACGAGAAGGGAGCCTTCACAGGGGCGGTGGCGCTGAAGAAGGGCAAGATCGAAATCGCGGAGGGCGGCACGCTGTTTCTGGACGAAATCGGCGAGATGCCTTTTCCGCTCCAGGCCAAGCTCCTGCGCATGCTGCAGGAACGCGAATTCGAGCGGGTGGGGGGAACCCGAATGCTGAAGACCGACGTTCGGGTGATCGTAGCCACCAATCGGGAGTTGGAAAAGGAGATGAAGAACGGCACGTTTCGCCAGGACCTGTTCTTCCGGTTGAACGTAGTACGGATTCACGTGCCGTGCCTGCGCGAGCGCCGGGAGGATATCATCCCGCTGGCCAATCATTTCTTGTCCAAGCACTGCCCCCAGGCCAAGCGCCGCCTGATGTCGATCTCTCCCGAGGCGCAGAAGTACCTGAAGGCGTATGATTGGCCCGGCAACGTGCGCGAGCTGGAAAACGCCATGGAGCGTGCGGTGGTGATGGGCGCCGAGGACGTGGTGCGGCCGGAGGATCTGCCCGATGCCATTGGAGACGCCGAACCCGCCGCGGGCGGCGAAACTCTCTTTCATGATGCCGTCCGGCAAGCCAAGAAAGAAGCGATCACGAAGGCGCTGGAGCGAACCGGCGGCAGCGTCGGCAAAGCGGCGGCGATGCTAGGACTTCATGTGAATTACCTGCACCGCCTCATCAGCACGCTTGGCTTAAGACCTTCCAAGCCAGTCGATGAGCACTTCAATTCTTAGCAGCCGCCCTCAATCCGGCTGCCTCTTGATCGGGCGTTGAGCATGGATAAACCTCATCCTGTCATACAGATCTCTCTTGACTTCACCAACCTCGCTGAAGCGCTCGACATGGCGCAGCGCGCGGTGCGCGCGGGCGTGGATTGGCTGGAAGCAGGCACGCCCCTGATTCTGGCCGAAGGTCTGAAGGCGGTGCGCGGGCTGCGCCGCGAATTCCCTCACCCGATCGTGGCCGATCTCAAGACCATGGACGGCGGGTACCTCGAAGCCGAAATGATGGCGAAGGCCGGGGCCACGCACGTGGTGGTGATGGGCCAGGCGCATCCGGCCACCATCAAGGCGGTGGTGCAAGCGGGTCGCGACTTCGGCGTCAAAGTGATGGGTGACGATCTGGCGTGCCCGGACAAGCCCGCAGCCGCGCGCCAGATGCAGGACCTGGGCCTCGATTACATCGTGCATCATATCGGCTACGACGAGCGGCGCGACCCGGAAGTGATCCGCGAGCACGGCGGGCGCGCGCCCACGCCGCTCGACGAGCTTGCCGCCGTGGTCAAGGCCGTCACGATTCCCGTGCAGGCCGTGGGCGGTCTCACCATTGCGCAGACCAGCGAGCTGCCAGGGTATGGAGTGCGTCACCTGGTGCTCGGCGCGCCCCTGGCCGTGGATGCCGACGCTTTCAAGGCGCCCACACACGACGTGGAAGCGCTGCTCCGCGAAATCGTAGGCAGACTGAGGGGCGGGGAGTAACCGAGCAACCGCGCGAGATAGGGCTTCTTTCGCGGCCCCTTGCCCTCCCGGGCTATGTAGCGCGGGGCCGGCCCGCATCCCTATTTGCGTCTGCCTTCCGTGGCCGTTCCCGCCGTCAAGACGATCGCCTGAACCTTCTCGCGCCGGGCCAAATCGTTGACCGCGGTGAGCTCGTGGGTGCGGATCGCGTCCCAGGCCGTAAGTTGCCGGTCAAGCTCATGGTCCAGGTCTGCATAAGCGGCGCGCGCGCCTTCGGTGGGAGCGGCATCGGCGCTCTCGACGTCGCTCTCGAGGGCGGCCAGCTTGCCGTCGAGCTGAATCGCGTAGGCTACGGAATCCTCGGAGGCCGCAATCTTGGGGTTGATCAGCGCCTCCTCCACGGCAGATAGCTTCTTGTCAAGGTCTTTGGAGGCTGCTATGAGGTCCTTCGAGTTGTCGCTCAGTTCGCGGTCGAGGTTGCGGATTTGATTGTGCAGACTCCGAATCTGGTTGACGGTGGTGTTGAGCCGCGTCAGCCTGCGATTGATTTCGAGCGCTAGGTCCAACTGCTTCTTGAGATCTTCGGGCGAGGCTTTCACCCGTGGGTCGAGCCTGACTTCAAGCGGCGCAGTAAGGGTCTGGCCGTTAGCCGTCAAACGCACCTGGTAGGTTCCCGGAACAACCGCAGGCCCCTCGATGCCACCTTCATAGTCCCAAAGTGAATACCCGTTGACCGTGGTGGCGGGCTGGTAACGCAGGTCCCAATTGAATCGGTTCAAACCTGCCTCAGCCGGAACAGCCTCGTTGGTCTCCTCCCCGGCTTCTTCTTCCTCCTCCTGTGCCTCCGCCGGCAATGCGCTCGCCTGCTTCTTACTCGAGTACTTGCGAATGGCGCGGCCTTCACCATCCAGGATCTCGAGAGTCACCTCTTCCTTCTCTTTGGGCGCTGTTTTCAGGTAGTAGTAAAGAACTGCTCCTGTAGGCGGATTCTCGCCTACGGGCTGGCCCATGGTGGGGCGATGGTGGATCTCGGTGCGATAGGCCAGGCTGGGCTTGAAGAGGTAAGTCGACTGGGTGGCAATCTCCTCGCTCAGTTCGCGCAGGGGCGCGAGATCGTCCAGCACCCAGAACGATCGCCCATGCGTCGCCGCCACCAGATCGTCGTTCTTCACCACCAGGTCATGTACCGGGCTCACCGGCAGATTAAGCTGCAGCGGCTGCCAATGGTCCCCATCGTCAAATGAGATCATGACGCCGGTCTCAGTGCCGGCATAGAGCAATCCTCTGCGCTTGGGATCCTCGCGCACTGCGTGCACGTAGGAGCCATCCGGCATTCCGGTGGTGATCTTCGCCCAGTTCGCGCCGAAGTCCGCCGTCTTGTAAATGTAAGGCCGGTGATCGTCCAAACGATGGCGATCCACGGCCAGATACGCCCTTCCGGCCTCGTGCGGCGACGCTTCGATCAGGCTGATCAGGCTCCACTCCGGCATCCCCTTGGGCGTCACGTCGGTCCAGTGGCGGCCGCCATCGCGCGTGAGGTGCACGAGACCGTCGTCGCTTCCCGCCCAGATCAGGTTCTTCTGCACCGGCGATTCCGCGATGCTGAACACCGTGTCGTAATATTCGGTGCCGGTGTCGTCCTTCAGAATGGGACCGCCCGAGATCTGCTGCTTCGATTTGTCATTGCGGGTGAGATCGGGGCTGATCTCGGTCCAACTCGCTCCGCCGTTCGTGCTCTTCAGAATCATCTGCATGCCCGCGTAGATGACGTTCGGATCGTGCGGCGAAATGAGGACGGGAAACGTCCATTGAGCGCGATATTTCAGGTGCGCCGCGCCGCCGCCGTCGGTGATCTCGGGCCAGGCGGAAACCACCTGTGTCTGCCGCGTGTGGTGGTTGTAGCGCAGCACGGCGCCCTCGTAATCGCAGGCGTAGGTAATGTCGGGATCGGGAGGATAGGGCGCGATATAACAGCTCTCACCGCCGCCGATGGGATACCAATCCCCGCGATCGATCACGCCGTCATCGCTGCGGCTCACGATGGTCACGCTGCTGTTGTCCTGCTGCGCGCCATAGACCCGGTAAGGAAAGCGGTCGTCGGCGATCACGTGGTAGAACTGGGCGGTCGGCTGATTCGATTCGGGGCTCCAGGTCTTGCCGCCATCCACCGAGACGGCGGCGCCGCCATCGTTGCCGGCGATCATGCGCTGCGGGTTGTCGGGATCGATCCAAAGGCCGTGATTATCGCCGTGAGGAATGTGCAGCGTTTCGAAATTGTGGCCGCCGTCCGTCGAACGGTAAGCGCTCACGTCCAGCACATACACGGTGTCGACGCTCTTCGGGTCGGCAAAGACGTGCATGTAGTACCAGGCGCGCTGCCAGAGCTTGTGATCAGCGGATACACGCGTCCAGTTCTCACCCCCATCGTCGGATCGATAGAGGCCGCCCTCGGCAGCCTCGACGAGGGCGTAGATACGCTCCGAGTCGGCTCCTGATATGGCAATCCCGACTCGTCCCCAGATTCCCTTGGGCAATCCATGTTCCTCCAGGCGCTTCCAGGTCTCGCCGTCGTCGCTCGATTTGTAGAGACCGCTTCCGGGGCCTCCGCTCGACAGGCTATAAGGCGTGCGGTTCATTTCCCACAAGGCAGCGAAGAGCACGTGCGGGTTGTGAGGGTCGAAGGCGATGTCCACTGCGCCGGTCTTGTCGTCCTTGTAGAGAGTTTTCTTCCAGGTCTTGCCGCCGTCGCTGGACTTGTAGACGCCGCGCTCAGGGTTAGGCCCGTACACGTGACCGAGGGCCGCCACAAAGACCTCGCTCGGATTGTCCGGGTCGACGATCACCTTCGGAATCGTCTGGGTGTCCTCAAGGCCCAAATGGACCCAGGTCTTGCCGGCGTCGAGCGATTTCCAGACGCCGTTTCCATAACTGACGTTGCCGCGCGGGCAGCCTTCCCCAGTGCCCACGTAGATCACATTGGGATCGGAGTAGGAGATCGCGATGCTGCCGATCGAGGAGATCGGCTCCTTGTCGGTAAGCGGCTCCCAGCGCTCGCCGCCGTCGGCCGTCTTCCACACTCCGCCGCTAACGCTTCCGAAGTAGTACACCTCAGGCTGGCCACGGACTCCGGTCACGGCCAGCGTGCGGCCGCCGCGAAAGGGTCCAATCAGGCGCCACTTCATTCCCTTGAGCCAACTGGCATCGTACGATGACGGGTTCGCAGCGCTGGCGAGGCGCGAACTGCCGAAGCCCCACGCCAAGACTCCACAGGCGATCAATATAATTGCGATCCAATGTCGTTTCATGCCAGGACCCTCCCAACCGAAGTGCCGATTGTACTCACAAGTTGAAGCTCGCTGAAAGTCCAGACAGCAGGAATGGCGCAGGTGAGTTGATTGTCTCCCGGAGGCGCGACCGGCCATCCACGGACACGTCACTACCTTAAACGAAACGCAGCCGAACGCGCGGCGAACCGTAGCCGGCGGACAATTACGTGCTGCATGCTGGTATTCGTTGGACTCGCTTGAGCTGACCGGTAGGGCGAGCTAGTCGGCACCTTTGAAAGTACCATCTCCATTGCCCAGGAGGACAAACTGATTGCCGCGAATGTCCGACACGATCAGGTCGACATTCCCGTCGGCATTGGCATCATTCGCAGCAATCCTGAAGGGAGCGAGCAGGTTGGTCTGATAAATCCGCGGAGATTGGAAAGTGCCGTCTCCACGGTTGAGTAGAACTGAGACGGTGCCATCCGGCGCATTGGCCGTCGCTAAGTCGGGCGCTCCGTTTCCGTTGAGATCGGTGGCAAGGATAGCCCGGGGAGCACAGTGCAAGGAGTATCTGTCTTTGAAAACCAGGCGGCCATCCGGCGCGCTCAGAAAGATAGACACTGCGGCTTCCTTGCTGTCGGCAACGGCCAGGTCAAGCCTGCCGTTGCGGTCGAAGTCCGCCTTCACGGAGGCTCGAGACAAGATTCTGCTGCAGGCGTCCAAGACCCCCAGAAACAAGATGACACCGATAAGAAACTGGCTCGTTCTCGACATCTTGCGTCACCTCTAGTCGACGGAACATACCTATCTTATCATGCGCCAGACACGGATCCGCGCCCGGAACTGTCGATCAGCTTCATCTCTTCAGGATTCCAGCGCACCACCGAACCCCCCTCGTAGCTCAAGTTGCTGAGCAGGGCTGCGCCGGCGGCGCGAAATCCGAACACCGCGTCCTCCACCACCGGCTGGCGGCTGCGGACCGCCGCAAAGAAATTCGCAAAGTGATCGTAACTGTCGTTGTAGCCGGGCGGCGCCGCGTATTTTTCGTACCCAAGGGCCGCCTCGCCGTCTGGCTGCGATTGCGGATACTTCTGCTGGTATTCCTGCAGCAACTGCTTCTGCATGGCCTGCGGGAAAGTCTCAAGGCTCAGGCCAGGCCCTCGTTCCCGGGGCACGCGATTGACGCTTACCCCACCGCCGCCGATTTCCATCGTACCTTCATCACCGGTGAAGATCAGACCTTCGCTTTCCGCGCCCCCGTCCACAAAATTCACACGCAAGCTCAGGTTGAAACCTTCCTTGTAATCAAAGAGGCCAAGCAGAACGTCGGGCGCATCGCGCCCGTCCTTCCAGAATCGCAGCCCTCCGGATGCCATCGCGCGCACGGGCCCGTGCGTATTAGTCACGAAGTGGGTTCCGCTGAAAAGGTGCACAAAGAGGTCGCCCGCCACACCGCTGCCGTAATCCTTCCACTTGCGCCACTGGAAGAAGTGCTCGGCGTTCCAGGGAATCTTCGGTGCGGTGCCGAGAAAACGGGTCCAATCGCAGGTTTCAGTTGAAGCGTCGGGAGGCACGGTGTAGTTCCAGGCTCCCATGGAAGAATTTCGGTCCCACCACGCGGTCACCAAATTGAGTTTGCCGATGGCGCCCGAGGCCAGCAGGTCCTTCGCCTTGCGGTAGATCATCGAACTCACGCGCTGGCTGCCGATTTGAATGATGCGATTCGTCTGGCGCGCCGTCTCGATCATCTCCGGCCCGTCGGAGTAAAGGTGAATCATGGGCTTTTCGCAATAAACGTCCTTGCCGGCCTTCATGGCGTCCACCGAGGCCTGCTTGTGCCAGTGATCCGGCGTGCCGATAATCACGGCGTCGATGTCTTTCCGCGCCAGAATCTCGTTGTAGTCGCGCGTAGCGAGAATGTCGCCACCCCACAACTCTTTGCTGTGCTCGAGCCTGCCGTTGTAGCAGTCAGCCACCGCCATCAGCTTCACACCCGGCACCCGCAGCGCCACTTTGGTATCGCCCTGCCCTTGGCCGCCTGCGCCAATCAGCGCGATCTGAATGTGATCGTTCGCCGCCGGCGGTTTTGCCGGCTCGCTCTGAGGCTGCGCCAGCAGATGCGTCTTGGCCTGCCCAGCCGCCAAGGTTCCTGCGGTGGCGGCCCCGGCTGTCTTGAGAAAACTCCTGCGATCCAATCTCTTCACCAGTCCTCCTCATGGCGTGAGCAGCATATGGATCGAGGCCCTCACGCTCGCTACCCACAATCCCGCAGCACGGTGCTTCACGGCCGACCGTGGCAAATCTATCATGTCGGGAACTCCGCGTCACCCTCTCTGCCACAAAGCGCTAAACTGGGTAGCAAGTATGCGACGCGCTATGATCGGCCTTGCGCTCTTGGGGTTCGGATTCGCCACCGCGGACTGCCGCTGTACTTCCTACCAGGAAGACGCGCAGGCTGACTCTCAAACGCCGGAGCCCGACCGCTCCTCATCAGCCGTGGACCCGCCGTTTCGGCCTTCCATTCCGCAGGCCTGGGATGAAGGAACCGTGGTTAATCTGCAGTTGCCTCTCGCCGACCCCAAGCACTCGCCCGTCGAGATCCCCTGGGAATACTACTACCGCATCCCGCGGCGGTTGATCTACAAGAGCTACGCGGTGTACGCGCCCGGGCACGAGCCTCCGGGCTACTTTGAATGGCTCAAGCAGCAGGAGCCGCAAGTGGTCTGGGGCGTGGACTACGACGGCCAATCGCATACGCCCCCGCTACAGACCAAGGCGGATTGGATTAAGGCCGGCGAAGTCGTCTTCGATGCTCCGATCGCGTACGACACCGACCCCTGGGGATCGTCGGTGGTCAGCGTGGAGAACGTCAGAGACCCGGCCTGGTATGCGGTTGTCCACGCGCCGGCGTCCGGTGACGGCGTGCTTCCCTTTGCCCGGTACGTGATTCGCAAGAAAGGCGTGGTGGAGCTCGGCCAGCAATCGTGCGGAATGTGCCACACGCGAGTGCTGCCGGACGGAACGGTGGCGAAGGGCGCTCAGGGCAATTTCCCTTTTGATCGGGCTGCTGCCTGGAGGCTCGAGGAACTTGGCCATGGGGGCGGCGATCGAGCGCCATTGCTGGCTCAGGTGCGGAAGGTACTTCGATCGTCCTCCGATGCGCCGTGGCTCAACACTGGATTGAGCGACCGGATCAATGCAATGTCGCTGGACGAGATTGCCGGCGCTTTGCGCGCCATTCCGCCCGGGATGACCGATCGGAGCGGAAGCAGCCTCTTCAATCCTGTGCAGACTCCGGATCTGATCGGCCTCGGGGAGCGGCGGTTTCTCGACCACACGGGACTCGTGCGGCAAAGATCGATCGGTGATCTCATGAGCTATGCCGCTCTCAATCAGGACGTGGGCGGTCTTGCGCGTTACAGTGGATTCATTCCCGAAGGCGTGGGGCCGGGAACGCTTCCCGATCCGGTGGAGCGCGCGCGCTACAGCGACGAGCAGCTCTATGCGCTGGCGCTGTATCTTTATTCGCTCCAGCCGCCGCCGAACCCGAACCAGCTCAACGCTTTGGCGGCCCGCGGCCAGGGGGTGTTCTTGCGGGAAGGTTGCGGACGCTGTCATACGCCGCCGCTTTATACCAACAACCGGCTCACGCCGGCGGAAGGCTTCACGCCGCCGCTCGAAGAAGCGCGCGAATACGACGTCCTGCCGGTTTCGCTGCACACTGACTCCGCGCTCGCCGTCCGCACCCGGCGCGGCACCGGATTCTACAAAGTGCCCTCACTGCGCGGCCTCTGGTATCGCGGCCTGTTTCCGCACGACGGCTCTTGTGCGACCTTGGAAGACTGGTTCGACCCGAGCCGGCTGCGCGACGACTACGTTCCGACAGGATTCAAGGGATATGGTGTTGCGAGGCGGGCAGTGACGGGTCACGAGTTTGGACTGAAACTGTCGGCGGAAGATAAAGCGGCGCTGATGGCGTTCCTCCGAACCCTTTAGCGTCACCCTCAACGCAAAGCCT
>DASYYZ010000224.1:0-65569 GCA_035946735.1 Terriglobia bacterium | reverse complement strand
GTCGTTCCCGGCGCCAAGGTAAGCCTAACAAACGAGGGGACTAACCTCACCGTGACCATGACCACCGGGGGCGATGGCGGATACACGTTCTCGCCGGTCAAGATCGGCACCTACACGGTCACCGTGGAGGCCGCCGGCTTTTCCAAGGCGGTGCAATCTAATTTGACGCTGAGCATCGATCAGTATCTCAAAGCGGATATCACCCTCAAGCCCGGCGCGGTCACGCAGACGGTTGAAGTCACGGGCGCTCCTCCGCCACTACAAACGGAGAACGCTTCGGTTGGCCAAGTCGTTAACCAGCAGAGCATTAACAATCTCCCGCTCAACGGGCGGAATTTCACTTTCCTCGCCCAAGTTGTGGCGGGTGTCAACACGCCGCAACCCGATACGCGAGGCAATGCCTTCAACGGAGCTTTCTCGGCCAACGGGTTGCGTCCCGCGCAAAACAACTATCTGCTCGACGGGATTGACAACAACTCGGACAACGTCGACTTTCTGAACGGCACGAACTACGTGGTCCTGCCGCCCCCGGATGCGCTCTCGGAGTTCAAGGTTCAGACTTCCGATTACAGCGCCCAGTACGGCCGTGCCGGCGGCGCCATCCTAAATGCCTCGATCAAGTCGGGGACCAACCAGATTCACGGCGACGTTTGGGAATTTTTCCGCAACGACAAGCTGGACGCCGCGGACTTCTTTGAGGACTCGGGAGGCCTGAAAAAGGGCGAATACCGGCTGAATCAGTTTGGCGGCACCATCGGCGGCCCAGTCTATATTCCCCACGTTTACAACGGCAAAGACAAACTGTTCTTCTTCGGCGACGTCGAAGTCACGCGCCGGCGGCAAGGGAGCGTCTTTACCAACAACGTTCCGACGGGCCTGGAAAGGAACAGCGGTTTCACAAACTTGTCGGACACGATTCTCGGCCAGACCAACTCCGCCTGCCTCAGCAACAAGACCTGCACCACGACGGACAACCTGGGCCGGACGCTGCCCGTTGGAACCGCTTTGGATCCCGCCACCATGCGGGAGGTCACCAAGGGCGTGGTGGACCCCGTGACCGGCCTGGCGGCAGCCAACACCGGCTATGCGAACGATCCGTTTTATGGACCTACCGGAACAACTCCTGTAGGGAGCCTTACGAATTTCACCGGAGCATGCCCCAGCCAGACGGCCTGCATGCTCAACCAGCTTCCTGCCAGCCGGCTAGACCCGAATGCAATCAAGCTGCTTAACCTCTACCCCGCGGCCACGCAGGCGGGTATCATCAACAATCAATCGTCGAACCCGGTGCTCTCCGAGAACCGCGAGGCCGTTGACACACGCATAGACTGGAACAAAAGTGAGAAGGACCAGGTGTTTGGAACTTTCAGCTATGTGAAAGATCCGCAATTCATTCCGGGCCCGTTTGGGGGTATCGCAGATGGCGGAGCCTTCCAGCAGGGACTCCAACCTGCGGTCTCGATTCTGGGCGCTCTGAGCTACACGCGTGTTTTCAACCCCACGACGGTTAACGAAGTGCGCCTGGGAGAAGACCGTCTCCACACCAGCCGCTTCGGCCCCGTGGCAACCCAGACCGGAATCCCCGAACAGTACGGTATCCAAGGCATCGCGCAAGTTACGGAGAACGGCGGCCTGCCGGCGCTTGGGATTAGCGGTTTGAGCACGCTCGGATCGAACTCCTTCCTGCCCTCGGATGAAATCACCCAGACGACGCAGTTGACCGACAATTTGACCAAGATTTACGACAAACACACCTTCAAGATGGGCATGGAGTTCCAGCACATCAAGTTCTCCACCCTGCAGCCGGCCTGGTCGCATGGCCAGTTGAATTACGACGGGAACTACGCGGGCATCGGAATGGCCCAGATGCTTCTGACTCCCGAGCCCAACACCGTTGGTTTGCCGGCGTGCACTTCCACCGCCGGCGCGGGGTGCGCAATCAACTTCGACGGTGGGGCAGACACGGTGTTTGTCTCCAACTTCTCGCCCAGCGACGACGGCCACAATTACTGGGGCGCGTACTTCCAGGACGACTGGAAGGTAACGCCGAAATTAACCTTGAATCTCGGCCTGCGATGGGAGCATTTTGGCGCCATCCAGGAGAACCACGGGCGCCAAGGCAACTTCCTTGCCTCAGCCAGCAGCGCGGAGATGTTGTATCCCGCTAACGGGAAGAATCAGGCTTTGGTGCAAGCTGCTCCGCAATTTACCAGCCTGCTAGCCAAAGATGGTATCGCGCTCAAGTTTATCGATAATCCGGGGCTGTCGAACCCCCAGAACGATAATTTTGGCCCGCGAGTTGGCTTGGCATACCAGGTCACGCCCAAATTGGTGGCGCGGACAGGGTTCGGTATGTTTTATAACGCCTTTGAGAACGCCGGGTACGGGCCGAACATAGGGGAAAATTTCCCGTTCCAATTCACGATTAACCCGCCCGCTCCCAACGGCAATGTGCCTCACGCCCTCACGAGTGCCAGTGGTAGTGTCTGCAGCCCCGCGGCCACGCTTGAGGTAACATTCTCCTGTATATCGCTTGTCCCCTCTCAGGTTAACGTGAACGGGTTAGGACCACAGGGATTGCAGTACAATTTCATTACGCCCTACACCCTGGGTTGGAATTTCACGCTTCAGTATGAGCTGACGCCGAACATGAGCCTTACGGTAGGCTACGTGGGCGATGGGTCTCGTCACCTGATTACAGGCGGTGCGTCAAATTCGCCGACCTTCATCGAAACGAATCCGACGGCCACGGTTTGCGGGCCCGGGGGCATCACCCCCTTCCCTGATTTCGGTTGCAACACTAGCATTCAAGATACCCAGGGGAGTAGCAACTACAGCAGCCTTCAGACAACTCTCGAAAAGCGATTCTCGAATGGCCTCAACTTTCTCGCCACCTACACCTGGCAGCACTGCCGCGGCGACGCCGGAGATGAGTTGAACGGAGGAGTCGGTGAGGGTTCGCGCGCCCCGGGCCTTTCTGGGTTCGGAATCCAGGGGGACTTTCAAAACTGCGATTACAACATTTTCAATGTCTTCCACTTCAGCGGCGGCTACCGGTTGCCCTTCGGGCACGGCCAAAAGTTCCTGACCAACGCCAGTGGGCCTGTGAATACGGTCCTGGGCGGATGGCAAACCGTCTGGAACTTCGTGGCTGAAGGCGGCCAGCCCCTTACCATTGGTTGCCACAGCGGCACCCCCACCACCACCGGCGGCGAATTCGGGTGCACCGCGCTGCTCGTCCCAGGACAGAGTCCCTACGGTTCAGGGGCGCCCGACCACTACCTGAATGCCGACGCCTTTACGCAGCCCTGCCCGCCGCCAGGTTTCACCCAGCCGGCGAGATGCGCTAATGTCGGAACCGGCATCGGGCTCCTGGGAGGAGCTGATACGCAGGTCACGGGACCCGGCATCAACCGGCTCGACTTCTCCCTGTTCAAGCAGTTCAAATTGAGCGAGCGCTATAACCTCGAATTCCGAAGCGAATTCTTCAATATCCTGAACCACCCCACGTTTAACCCGCCGAACTTCGGCGGCAACGGCGTGGTTGCCATACCGGGATCAGGCGACTTCCTCAGCACTAATTTTGGAGCGATTGGCTCGACGCGATTCCCCTTCCAGGATCCGCGTCAGATCCAACTTGCTCTGAAGCTCTACTTTTAGCGGTTCGTCGAAACGGATTCGTCGGGCCTTGTCAGGGCGGGGCTTTTTCGCACCTGCCCGTGCCGCTCAGATGCGTCCGAACTGCTCCACGGCCTTGAGGATCGATTTGAACTTCTCGATGGTGGCGTACATGGAGTGTTCCTTGAAATCCATCTGCTCGGCCAGTTCGACGACGGATTTCGCCTGCGCCCGGGGAACCACCACCACACCGTCGTTATCGGCAGCCACGATGTCATTGGGCTGCACCTCCACTCCGTCACAGACCACCGGGATATTGGAGCCTGCGAATCGGTAATGATTCGCCGAGGTGGATGGCACAATGCCAAGAGCAAAGACTGGGAAGGCAATCTTCTGCAGATAAGCGACATCGCGGACGCCTCCGTCGATAACGGCGCCCGAGAAGCTTCGCGCCTCCATCGCTGTTCCCATCAGGCCGCCCATTCCCGCAATGTCGTTGCCGTCTTCAACAACCATCACGTAGACGGACCCGGGCGAGCCGCGATCAATCGCCTCCAGCATGCCCCTCAACCCTTCGGACCCCGGATGCGTTTCATCTTTCTTCAACAATACTGTGGTGGCGACGCCGGCGAACTTTGCGGGGAAGACCGGCCGCATGCGATGGGTCATGTACATTCGCCGGCCCGTCAGTTGCTCCACCGCGTCAGAAACTGAGGCCACTTCAACATGGCGGAATCTTTCCAAGAGGGTCGACGCTTCCTCGTCCGCTGATGGCCTGGCCTCGCCAGAACGAGAGTGTAAAGACCAGTACCCGATGCACAGCGCCAGCGCGGTGACGGATATAACGGCTCCCTGTCGTGATCTGGGGCTGAGGCGGCGAAAAAGCTTGTCCATTCCACCCTCCTGGTTATATATACATCCGTGGCCGGCTCTAGATTATACTTCGGCTCATGTGCGGGACTTGGAGTTCGCATTCCCGGTCACCCGCACTCCCGGCAAAAGGAGACACCATGAAAAGTACGGCATTGAAACTTGTCATCTCTTGCGGCACTCTCTTTGCAGTCTATCTGCTGATTGGAGCGCGTGCACCTGAGCCGCAACGCCGTGCGATAAACCCTCCGGGTTCGGTTGAGGGCCTTCCTTTCAGCAACGGCATCCTCGCAGGGAACACGCTCTACGTCGCGGGACAAGAAGGCATCATCGATGGCAAACTCGTCTCCGGGGGTATCGGACCGGAAACGCGAGCGGCTCTCGAAAATATCCAGAGGATCGTGAAAGCCGCCGGGCTGGACATGAAGGATGTGGCATCGGTAACGGTATTCCTGGCCGATATTCATGACTTCCCCGAAATGAATAAGGTCTACCAAACCTATTTTCCCGATCCCAAGCCGGCCCGGGCGACAGTCCAGGCGGCCGCGCTGGTCGGCAATGCCAGAGTTGAGATATCGGCCGTCGCGGTCAAGGAATGATGGTCCAGGGACGTATTGAATGAAACGCCAGGCAACAAGACGGCACAAACTGGCAGCCGGGCTCGTCGTTCTGCTCACGCCGTTCGGCGCATCGGCGGCGCAGCAGTCGCGCTACGATCTGGTCATCAAGGGCGGTCGCGTGATTGATCCGGCCAACCATATTGACGAGGTGATGGACGTTGCTGTCACGTCGGACAGGATCGCCGCGGTCGCGAAAGAAATCCCGTCCGGCGCGGGGAAAGTGGTGGACGCCAGCGGTCTCATTGTCACGCCCGGACTCATTGACATCCACGTCCACATTGGACACGGTGGCGCCCCGCTCGACTGGTTCACGCCCGAGGGCCGCGCTCACCTTGCCCCGCTCGGCATCCCCGCCGACTTAATGCTGACCTCCGGTGTCACCACCGTGGTGGACGCCGGCACGGCCGGGGCCGATACCTTCCTTCTGGAGAAGGAGGAGGTAATCGAGCGCGCCAAAATTCGAGTGCTGGCGTTCCTGAACATTGTTGCCAACGGCATGAACGGAGACCTTGAGCAGAGCGTCGACCAGATGGATCCGCAACTCTGCGCCGATACCGTCAAGAAGTATTCCGACGTCATCGTGGGCGTGAAAACGGCGCATTACTGGACCGCGAAGCCCTGGGATCCCGAGCACACCCCCTGGGCTGCTGTCGATGCGGCCGAGGCCTGCGGCCGAAAAGCCAATGTCCCCGTGATGTTCGACTTCTGGCCACGGCCTCCCGAGCGCTCCTACGACGATTTGATTCTGCGCAAAATGCGGCCCGGGGACATCCACACGCACGTCTTTGCGCAGCAATTCCCGATCATTCTTTCCGATGGCAAGCTGAATCCGATCATGACCGGGGCCCGCGAGCGCGGCGTGATCTTCGATGTGGGCCACGGCGCCGGCAGCTTCTGGTTCCGCAACGCCGTGCCGGCTGTCGAGCAGGGCTTCGCTCCCGATTCCATCTCGACCGATCTTCACGAGGAGAGCATGATCGGTTCGGCGCTCAGTATGGCCAACGTTATGTCCAAGTTCCTGGCCATGGGCGTTCCGGTTGAGGATGTGATCCGGCGCGCGACAGTCAACCCGGCGCGCGAGATCCATCATCCTGAGCTGGGAACGCTGTCGGTGGGGAGTCCGGCGGACGTGGGGATTTTTCAACTGCTCCAGGGACGGTTCGGCTATACAGACAACGGAAATGCCAAGCTGATCGGTAACGCGAAGCTCGTGCCGCTGATGACGGTCCGTGCCGGCCGGATTGTGTTCGACCCCACCGGACTCTCAATGGTTGAGTGGCGAAAGGCGCGCCAGCAATATTTCACCGCGCCTAAACTGAGCAGCGACCCGCCCTCGAAAGCTGATGACTACCCGAGGTAGTTTCTGTGATGTCGCACCATCAGTGCATCTGGGCGAGGACGGCAACGTCGAACTTTGAATAGTACTTCTTCACGTCGTTCGCCCCGTACTTGTCGCGGAATTTCTCGACCACAGACGAGATCCGTGCGGCATCAGTGACAGGAACGGCCTGAAACTCAGCCTGTGCGCCGCGCGCATCGATCCGAATCGCCGGGTTTTTGAGCACGTTTTTGTACCATTGTGTATCCGACCCCTCCACCGGCAGGAGGTAAAGCTTGTCGTCCTCCAATGCGAACCAGACCGGGATTGAGATGGCGCGTCCTGACTTTCTGCCGGTCACAGTGATGTTAATTTCGCGATGTCGTGAAAGGCGATCTTTTAGAGCATCGTTCCGCGCTGGCATGTGCACCTCCCGCCTCTGACTCTTAACTTCTTGAAACCTGCGCAAAAGCGACAACCGGTGCTGTAGCGCCGATCTGCGATCGGCGTCTTTCGCCCCTCATAGAGCGGCGCTCCAGAGAACGGTGGTACTTCTTCATTGTGCACCGTCACGAAGTGATCGCCGGCTTACTTGCAATAGTGCTCGTCGCTGACCTTTTCCATCCAGTCGACAACCTTACCGTCGAGCTTTTCCTGAATGGCGATGTGCGCCATGGCCGTGGTCGGCGTCGCTCCATGCCAGTGCTTCTCTCCCGGCGGGAACCAGACCACGTCACCCGGCCGGATTTCCTCGATCGGCCCGCCCCAACGCTGTGCCCAGCCGCAACCGCCTGTCACGATGAGTATCTGGCCCAGCGGGTGGGTGTGCCACGCTGTCCGCGAACCCGGCTCAAAAGTGACGCTGGCGCCTTGAACGAATGCCGGATCAGGCGCCTGAAACAGCGGATCGATCCGTACCGTGCCCGTGAACCATTCTGACGGACCCTGGGCCGAAGGCTGCGAGCCGATTCGCTTGATGTCCATTTCCTGAACTCCTTTATTTCGTCGTAGTCGTTGTCTCCCCGTTTATCTGCTTACGCAGATCGGCAGGAAACGCGTGGGCTGCTCAAGTCAGCGATCAACCCAGGCGCCAAGCTTTTCATTGTAACGGGGGCCGGACACCGCTTCAGGGCGTAATGCAGCCTCCAAGCGTGCAAAGTCCTCCTCGCTGAGTTTGACATTCACAGCGTCGACATTCTCTTCAAGGTAGGCACGGCGTTTTGTGCCCGGAATCGGCACGATGAAATCGCCGTCGTCAGCCGGGTGATCGAGGCAAGTGAAAAGATACCTGCCTGGCGTTGTCGCCGAAACTCGAAATGCCGGTGGCCGGAGAACTTCTCAGCCGGGAGGAGATTCAGGTGGCTGAGGCGCGACATTGCGTCTGTGTGGGCGGACGACCGCGTCCGTCCTCCTCTTCACGCCACATCAGATGAACAGGCTCGTCCGTGACTTCAAAGAATCGGCAAGGAAGCTGGCAACTCCGCCGCACTCCACGCCATCGACGAGTTCCGACTCCTTAATCCCCATCACGTCCCGAGACATCTCGCAGGCAATCACTCGCACACCCAGTTCCCGCGCGAGGGAGATCATCTCCTCAAGCGAGCTGACGTTCTTCTCCTTCATCATGGACCGCAGCATCTTCGCGCCTACGCCGAAGTAGTTCATCTTCGAGACGGGGAGGCCCTTGCTCGATGCCGGAGACATAAGAGCCATCATTTTTTGAAAGAGGGTCTTCCCAGCAAGCTGGCTATCCTTCTTGAGGACGCTCAACCCCCAAAAGGTAAAGAACATGCTCACTTGCTGGCCCATGGCTGCGGCGCCAGTGGCAATCACGAAAGCCGCCAGGACGCGGTCCAGATCGCCTGAGAAGACGACGAGCGCGACCCGGTCTTCCGCCACCTGCCCCTCTACCTGCGCAAGCCGCTTCTCGAGGTCCAGGAGTCTTTCCTCGAGCACTTGCATTCGCGTCGGGTCGGGGGCGAGTCTTGCTTCGGCACTGGCGTCCATATTGTTCCTTCCTTACGCCGTCCGCTTGACATAGTGAACGTATAGGTCGGTTCCGTCTGTGGATTCTGTCTCCTGGCCGACCAGGTCCAGGTTCTTCGCGACCTTGGCCCAGCCCTGAAAGTCCGCGACCGAGCCCCGGTCCGTGGCCACCACCTTGAGCACCTGGCCGACGGCGAGCTTCCCAATCTCCTTCCGGGCGTTGACTAGAGGCATGGGGCAGTTGAGGCCGCGCGCGTCGAGCAGTTTGTCAAAGACCTGGCTCATTGTCTTCCTCCTCCGGAAGTCACGTATGCCTGCGAAAGAGCACAGACGTTCTTTCCCAACTCCAGCGCCGCGGCGTATTCCTCCGCGGGCGCCAACAATCCCGCATTGACGCGCTTGATGTCCATGTACTCGGGGCTGAATGTGGGGACGCTGTCAAGCAGGTAGCGAATAAACCCTTCCTCGCTCTCCCGCTGGAGCACGACGAGGCCGTCATTCCGCTTCTTCAGATCATCCAAGGATGCGGCGAAGCGTCCCGTCTCATCCGCCTCAACAAGGCTGCTGAAGTGTCCAGGCAGCACGGTGATCCCACCGGGGAGGGCGAGAAGCCTCCGCAGCGACCGGCCGTGCAGAGGTGCCCAGCTCTCGGTCTTTCCGCCGAGGTCCGGCCGCGCGATGGAGCGAATGAAAATACTGTCGCCGGTGAACAGATCCTTGTCGTCGAGCTGAAGAGCAACCAGACCGAGTGTGTGACCAGGGATGTGCAGTGCCTTGAGTTCGTGCCGTCCGACCCGAAACATCTGGTTGTCGCGAATGAATTCGTACGCAATGGTCGCAGGCAGCACGTCCATGGGATGAATGGCGTCGTACGGATGCAGGAAGTAGGAAGCGCCGGTCTGGGCGGCGAGAGCAAGTCCGCCGCTGATATGGTCCGCATGGCCGTGGGTGTCAATCACCGTTTCGATGGTGACGCCCGTATCACGGGCCCAGTCCAGGTAAGGATGGAGGTGGCGCAAGGGATCGATCACGATCGCCTTCCCCGCGCTTGCCACCACGTAGCTCAGGCACCCTCGCGCGGGCCGGCTCACCTGGTAAATTGCCAGATCGGGACCTTCGACCAGAGCCCGTCTCGCATAGTGCTCACCCCAGGCCTTCATCCCACCCTTTAGGTTGGCGCTGGCGTAACCCAGGCGGCGCAGCCCTTGCGCAACGAACTCCGAGGTGTCACCCTTAGCGCAAACCGCAAGGATCGGCAGATCGGAGGGAAGCTCATCCGCAAGGTCCCGTTCGACGTATGCGACGACGGAGTCCAACATCTCGTCTTTGGCGCCAAGTTCGAGCATCTCGAAATAGGGAATGTTGACGGCGGGCACCGGGCTGCGGCCTTCGAGTCGAAACCTCTCGAACTCATCGCGATTGCGCACATCGAGGACGAAGAACTTGTCGCGGCGTTCCAGCCGTTCGAGCAGGTCTCCCGTAGTCCAGACTTCATCGTTCAGTCGTCCTACCACAGTGGGCTACCTCATTGGCAAGATACCTGCTTCGGCTGGGGAACGATCCGCAGATAGGGTTGAGGCGCCGTCCAGCCGCTCGGATACTGCTGTTTGGCCTCTTCGTCTGACACCGCCGGCAGGATGATTACACCTTCACCTCCTGTTTCCAGTTCACCGGCGTGGCCACTTTGTGCTTGGCTCGATCCTTCGTTCCGATCGTCCACGGCGCTTAAGTGTATCAAGAACCCCGCGACGATGCATCTGTTGGGCTGCTGGCTAAGGGGAGTCACGATCCGCGTGCTCCATCCCGACGGCGCGGACGAGTGGTCGGCGATCCGGAAGTGATCTCCGGGACGTCCAGTGGCGTTAGAGTCCTGCCTAGTCACCACGGGTACTGACGATCCAACAGGCCGCACTGCTTGTTGAACGGGGCCCTCTATGCTGGGACGCTAATCCCTGTGATCAGAAATACAGGTTCGCGGCCTGCCCGCCGGACCAATCCCAAGAAGAATCCAGCCAGGGGTAAACTCGAAGAACTCGAGTCGCCGGACAACTTGTCAGTTGCTAGCTTCCGAGCGCCGATAATCCGTGAGTTGAAGTGCACCGGTCGACGCTACGCCGTTGATCGCGGGTAATCGTCGAGGGCACGCCCGTCTACTATCAATTGTTGTCGTCAGGTGCGGCTACCCCGCGTCAAGCCAGGGTCGAAAATCCCCGCGCTCATGCCGCAGCTTCGACTCGAGAGCCGAGGCTCCGGAGTTCCCGGATCATTCTCGCAGCGCGCCTTTGCTTCGACTCTGTGCTGACAGCCGGGCCTCGTTCCTCGTAACGGACTCCCTGGCGCAGAATCTTCCAGATGAGACGACACTGCCGTTGGGCAACGGCCCCGAGGGTTGGTTGGTGCGCACAGCTGTTGTGGCGTCCTGCTGCGACAGCCATTCGGCCAGCGATCGCAGTTGTTCAGGGCTGCTGCCCAACAGTCTTCGCCTCAAACAGGTACTCGCCGTCCATTTCGACGTCTGACACAACCACTGCCAGCATCTTCTTATGGACATCGATCCTGCTATCCTGTAAGGCATACGCTCCTCCTGGCGGGAGCGGAGAGCGTGCCGCAAGTTACCTTGACCAGCGTCACAGGCTATCGCCGCTCCCACAGGGAAGACCACGATGCCCACTTATTCGCTCAATCACGCACGCTCCGGATCAGACATTTAAACGGCTTCAATTTCTCCATTCTTGACTCGATCTCACCGCTCTGAGCCGTTGCTATTGTATTCTGAGCGATTTTCATGAGCTTTAGCGGGCCGCAGGCCCTGAGGGACATTTAAGGATGTAACTTTGCCTGCAGTTAAGAATGTTACTTTGCCTGCACCCTTGCAACGCCGCGCCCGAACGGCGATTCTATTAGATATGCATCCCGTTCCTCATTCAAATGTCGCCTACTTTATCGAAGAGATACTCATTCCGGGTCTGCTGATCGTGCTTCTGGTCACCAGCCAGGTGTTTTGGATTCGGCGTATTCGGGCGCTCGGCCGCCGGCTGATTTCGCGGCCTGCCGTTTGCAAGATCGCCGGAGCAGCAGCGTTCGCGCTCTACGCCTTCGTCATGGTTTACAACTTCGTGCCGTTCTGGTTGACGCGTGCGCACGCACACACGCAATTAACCGCGCGCGACATCTTGCTGGACGCGCCTTTCAACGTTTGGGTGTTCGGATCGGTGATCGGCTTTTTGCTGATTTTGATCCTCCGCCTGCCGGTGTATCTGTTCCGGCTCGGCCGTTGGCTGTACCGGTTGGCCGGGAGAATGGTATCGGCCTGGCGCGCGCCCGCCGCGGCCGCCGCACTCTCCAGACCGGCCGATGCGTCGAGTGGGATCGCGTCGTCGCGGCGGCGCTTTCTCGAGCGAGCCACGGTGGCTGCGGGAACCGTTCCGTTCGCGTGGGGCTTGTACGGCCTGGTGTTCGGACGGCTCGATCTCCAGACCACGCACCACCGGGTGGAGCTTGATCGCCTGCCGCGCGGTTTCGACGGCTTTCGCATCGCACAGCTTTCCGACATTCACATCGGGCCCTACATGACCGCGCGCGAGATCCGGCAGGTTGTGGACACCACGAATCGGCTGAAGGCGGACATGATTCTGCTCACCGGCGACTACGTGATCTGGGACGGTTCCACCCAGTACGCCGCCGTAGACGCGCTCTCTGGCCTGCGCGCGCCCTACGGCGTCCTCGGGTGCCTCGGGAATCATGACGCCTGGGCCCACGTCACCGGCTCCATTACGCGGCTGTTCGCGGCGCGGGGTACGCGCATCCTGCGCAAGGAAAATGCCGCCATTCGGGCCGGCGGCGACGAGATCAACCTGATCGGCGTCGATTACCAGACGCATCACCCCGCCGGCGAACGCTACGAGGGAATCGTGCGCGAATACCTTGAGGGCGTGGACGCGCTTGTGCGGCGCGACACCGTGAACGTTCTCATGAGCCACAACCCCAACACGTTTGATCGCGCGGCCGAAATGGGGATCGAGCTGAGCCTGGCCGGGCACACGCACGGCGGCCAGGTGACGCTCGAATTCATCAGTCCGGCACTGTGCCCGAGCCGGCTCGTGACGCCTTACATCGAAGGCTGGTTCGAAAAGCCAGGCGGCAGGATGTACGTGAATCGCGGCATCGGAACCATCGGCGTCCCGATGCGAATGGGCGCTCCGCCGGAGATTACGGTGTATGAACTAGTGCGGAAGGCTTGAGGAGAGCTTGAGGAGACTGCATGCACTGCTGTGATGCTTTGGGGGAAGCGGCCGATCGCGGGGCTTTGTACATTGGACCCAAGAATCGCATTGACGACGGCCGCATCGTCAACGAAATCGACAGCGAGTATTTTATGAAGTCGCCGAGCTCGGTCGGCTACAACTACTTCGGCCTGAACTATTGCCCGTTCTGTGGGCGCGCCCTCTCCACGCAGCTTTGGGCGGCTGAGAAGAAAAAGTAGGCCTTGGCTGCATCTTGAAATTCCAGTAGGTCGCAGAAGAACCGGTCCCGACCCTCAGCCGGTCATTCCGAGGCGCCGCAGGGCGACGAGGAATCTCGCATTGCGGCATTTTCAGCGTCAAGGCTTCACTTGAAAGGTCGGGTTGCTCTCCCTTGCCGCCGAGGTCAATTCAGGCAAAGCCTAGAACTCGGGCACAGAAGGCGCGGCAATCGATTGCAACTTTATTCCGGCGCGGTCCATCAACTAAACTGAGGTACGCTTGGCTTAGGCACGAATATTTGGCGCCGTACGCGAGGCCAGGAGTGGAGGGAGTTATAGGCGCGGTGATATCGAATTTGATCGCTCCCGTCTTTTGACAGCTTCCGGGGCGCATGCCATAATCCCGGTAGAAGATCGAGGGGCGAGCATAGGAATAATGATGAAAAGAAGCGGTGATCAGACCAGGGCTGGCAGCAGCCTTTTTTTATTCTTGCTAATGTCGGCCGGATGCGGCTGGGCTGGCCAGTCAAGTCAGGATAAGCCCGAGACAGCGCCCAAACCCGCTCCGGCGGCGCCAGCGCAGTCTTCAGATTCGGCTGCCGGAGAGGCTGCGACCCCAACCCCCGCGACCACACCCGGGGCGGCGCCTGACCACTCTACCTCCTACTATCATTTCGTGCTGGCGCGGCGTTATGAAGAGATGGCGGGAATCACGAACCGGTCCGATCTCATCGACCAGGCGGTGAACGAATACAAAGCGGCCATGGCGGCCGATCCGAGCTCGCTCTATCTCAAAACTCAACTGGCAGAGCTTTATTACCGCACCAGCCGGGTGGGCGACGCCATCCGGGAAGCCCAGTCGGTGTTGGCGGTCAACCCCGATGAGGTGGACGCACACCGGCTGCTGGCCAGCATCTATCTGCACAGCCTGGGTGAAAACGAGGCCTCCGCAAGTTCCGAAGCTACTCTTCGCAAGGCCATCGAGCAGTTTGAGGCCGTCACTCGGCTCGATCCCAGCGATACGGATTCCTTTGTGGCGCTCGGACGCCTCTACCGGCTCACTAACCAGAACTCGAAAGCCGAAGAGGTCTTCAAAAAGGCGGTGGGCGCCGACCCTACTTCCAAAGCGGCCCTCGGCTATTTAGGACAGCTCTACGCGGATCAAGGCGACTATGCGGGGGCGATTGCAACCCTACAAAAGATTCCCGCTGACGAGATGGATACGCAGGCGCTTGTGATGCTGGGGCAAGCCTACATGCAGGATCGCGATTACGACAAGGCAGTTGAGGTCTATGGTCGCGCTCTGGAACAGGATGCGGACAACCAGGAGCTTCGGCAGTATCACGCCGAGGCGTTAATGGCAGCCGGCAAGACCGCCGACGCGCGCAGCGAGCTCCAGCGAATCCTGCGTACCGATCCGAATGACGGCGCGGGCTGGTTGAGGCTCGGCCACCTCGATCGCATCGAAGGCAAGTTCGACGAGTCGCGCGAAGAATTGACCAAAGCCAAGGGCTTGCTGCCCGACAATGCCGAAGTAACCTACGAGCAGGTGCTGCTCGAAGAAACCTCCGGCAACGCGGACAAGGCCGTTGCTCTGCTCCAGAGCCTGCTTAAGCAATCGGAAAAAGCCGACAATCACTACACGGTGGGCGAAGCCAGCAATCGGGCGGCGTTCCTCGAGCGGCTCGGCATGATCTACCGCAACCAGGAAAAATATGATCAGGCGCTTGCAGCTTTCCGGCAGGTCGCCGACCTTGGACCCACACAGGCTGCCCACGGTGAAGCGCTGGTGATTGACACATTGCGGGTAAGCCGCCAGCCGGCCAAGGCCATGACGGAAGCGGACGCGGCGGTGGCCAAGTATCCCAAAGACCGGCAACTGGCCATCCTGCGAGCGACGCTGCTCGGCGAGCAGGGCAAAACGGATGAGGGGCTCGCGGCCCTGAACGCCCTGAGGAGCGGCGACGCCTCGGACGTTGAGCTGGAGCTCACGATCGCGCAGGTGGACTCTGAGGCAAAGCGCTACGATGACGCGGAAGCAGCGGCCCGGAAGGGCTTGAGCCTCAGTGTGAAGCCCGACGATCAGGAGAACGCGCACTTCATCCTGGGCTCGATTTATGAACGCCAGAAGCGCTACGATGTGGCGGAGACAGAGTTTAAAAAGGTGCTGGCCGGCGATCCGCTCAATGGTCCGGCGTCCAACTACCTGGGCTACATGCTGGCCGATCGCGGAGTGCGGCTGGACGAGTCGGTTAAATACATTCAGCGGGCGCTGCAGGCCGATCCCAATAACGGCGCCTACCTGGACAGCCTCGGATGGGCTTACCTGAAGATGCATCGGCCGGACCTGGCCGAATCACCGCTTGAGAGGGCCGCGCGCCTCATAAGCGACGACCCCACGATCCTCGAACACCTGGGCAATCTTCATCTCGCCTTGGGCAATCCACAGGCAGCAGAGCAGGAGTGGCAACACGCGCTCAAAGAGTGGCCGCAGGCTGTCAACAGCGACTTCGATGCGAACGAAGCTGCCAGCCTACAAAGGAAGCTCGACGATTTGAAGCTTCGTCTCGCCCGCGGCAAGGGCGCCAAAGTGGAACCGGAACCGTAAAGGCAAAAGCCAGGAGCAAGAAGTCCGAAGCCAGATGGAAAACGGCGGCGCACTGTGCTCGGGCGTTACTGCTCCGGAATCCATGACCCCACCGATTGCTCCTCCGTGTGGTCTGGCTTCTTACTTTTGACTTCTGAATTCTGCTTTTCCATGCCTTCCATCCGCCTGCGTGCCTTCGCCAAAGTTAACCTTGGCTTGCGAATACTAGGCCGCAGGCCCGATCACTACCACGAAATCCGGACCATGTACCAAGCGATCTCGCTTGCAGACCTGGTCACCATCGAGCTGGGTTCGCGATCCGGCGAGATCGTGCTGGAGACGGATGATCCCAGCGTCCCGGGCGGAGCGGAGAATCTCGCCTACCGAGCATGTGACGCCTGGCGCAAAAGTCGGGGCTGGCGGCGAGCCGTCCGGATCAGAATCGAGAAGAAGATTCCGTTCGCGAGCGGTTTAGGTGGGGCAAGCAGCGACGCGGCCGTCACTCTGATTGGTCTGGAGCGGCTCACGGGCGACCGCCTGCCGCTTGCCGAAAGGCTACAGCTCGCTGCCGAACTGGGCTCCGACGTGCCGTTTTTCCTGATCGGCGGGCGCGCGCTCGGTTGCGGACGCGGCGAAGAGGTTTATTCCTTGTCGGACTTGCCCCAAAAACGCTGTCTCGTGATATTCCCACGTTGTACGCAGTCCACCCGCGAGGCCTACGCGGCCGCCGGTTCGCGATTGACAAGCCCAGCGAAACCCCATACGATATATTCCTTCGGCATGTGGCCACAGTTCCCCGTGAACGATTGGGGACCGGCCGAAAACGACTTTGAAGCCGTCGTTTTCGCTAAGTGGCCGGAGTTGGGCAAGCTCAAGGGCCAACTCCTCCGGGCCGGCGCCGAGATGGCATCCCTGTCGGGTAGCGGCAGTGCTGTCTACGCCATTTTTGACTCCGCCCGAAAATTGATTTCCGCGCAACGGTCGGTTCGACCGGATTGGCGTAGTTTCGCCGGGCGTACGCTGCGTTGCGCCGAGTACCATAGGCGCATGACGGCAGGATGAGGAACGCCTGCCTGAAGGACCGCAGAGGGTCCGCAGTCGGGTTTCGGGTCACGCGGCGCGCGCGCCTTCTTATTCTTGAACCAAGACATTGGGAGGTCGTCCAGTGGTAGGACACATGCCTTTGGAGCATGGAACCCTGGTTCGAGTCCAGGCCTCCCAGCCAAAAAGGCAGTGACGAGCGGTAAGTGAGGAGTGACTATCAGGCGCAGCGTGATCCGGATTGGCCGCTCATCGCTAGTCCCGGTCACTTATCGCTCGACACTCGTCACTGGAGTTGCGGTGTCAGATCACAACCTGAAGATTTTCGCGGGAAACGCGCATCCGGCGCTGGCTCGGGAGATCGCAAAGTGTCTGGGCACGAGGGTTGGCGAGGCTGAAATAGGAAGCTTCCCGGACGGTGAAGTGCGCGTGCAGATTTTGGAGAACGTGCGCGGCACAGACGTGTTTGTGGTGCAGCCCACTTGCCGTCCCGTGAACGACAACCTGGTGGAGCTTCTGATCATGCTGGATGCTTTTCGCCGGGCATCGGCGGACAGGATCACGGCCGTCATTCCTTACTACGGGTATGCGCGTCAGGACCGCAAGGACCGTCCGCGAGTGCCGATCTCCTCGAAGCTGGTGGCGGATCTGGTGACATCGGCGGGCGCCAATCGAGTGCTGGCGCTCGACCTGCACGCGGGGCAGATTCAGGGCTATTTTAATATTCCGGTGGACCACCTCTATGCCACGCCGGTGACTGTGGAGTATTTCCGCAATCTCGGACTGAAGAATTGGACTGTGGTCTCGCCCGACACGGGCGGCGTGGAGCGCGCCCGCTCTTTTGCGAAAAAGCTGGGCGCGCCTCTCGCAATCATCGACAAGCGGCGCGAAGACGCCCAGACGGTTGAGGTGATGAACGTGATCGGCGAGGTGGACGGCAGGGTGTGCCTGCTGGTAGACGATATGATCGACACTGGCGGCACCATCGCTCGCGCGGCCCAGGCATTGAAGGAGAAGGGCGCGGAACGTGTTTTCGCCTGTTGCGTGCATGGGGTTTTTGCCGGCGACGCGGTGCGCAGACTCTGCAGTTTCGACTTGGAGCAGGTGGTGACCACCAATTCGATCCCGCTGCCTCCCGAAGCCGCGCAAAACCCGAAGATCAAGGTGCTGAGCGTGGCTTCGCTCTTTGCCGAGGCCATTCGTTCGATTCACGATGAGACTTCGGTCAGCAAATTGTTTATCTGAAGGAGCCGGACAGCATGATGAAGACGATTGAAGCCGAGGCCCGCGAGGATTTCGGCAAGAATGCCTCCCGGCGGCTGAGGCACGCCGGCCGTATCCCGGGAGTGGTGTACGGTGGCGGCGGCCAAGCCATCCCGGTGACGGTGGATCCCAAACATGTCAGTCAGATGCTCCGCTCGGAGACGGGCCACAATACCGTATTAACGCTTGAAATCAAGGGGCGCGCACCGGCGCGCATCTTGTTGTGCGACTGGCAGCTGGAGCCCGTAAAGGGCGGCCTGCTGCACGTCGACATGCTCCGCATCTCCGCCGATACACTCCTTAAGCTGAAAATACCGATCCAGCTCAAGGGTGAACCGTACGGAGTCAAGACCGAAGGCGGCGTGCTCGAGGTAATCCTTCGCGAGGTCGAGCTCGAGTGCCTCCCGGACGATATTCCGGAACACATCACCGTGGATATTTCGAGCTTCAAGATTGGGAGCGCTCTTCGCGTCGGCGACCTGCCGGTGGCTGAACGCGCCAAGCTGCTCACCGACCCGACGCGGATGGTGGCGCACGTGATCGCTCCGAGAGCCGAGGAAGTGAAGGCGGAGGAGGTTGTTGAAGGCGCTGAAGCTGGCGAGCCCGAAGTGATCCGCAAGGGCAAGGCTGAGGAAGAAGGCGAGGAAGGCAAGGAAGGGGCCGCCAAGGCCGAAAAGTCAGAGAAGAAGCCGGAGAAAAAGTCCGAAAAGAAGTAAGCGAGTTCGGAGTTGCTGGTTGGGAATTCGGATTAAAGTCAGACGGGCTGACTCGGAATTGTGAAATTGATCGCAGGCCTTGGCAATCCCGGTCCGGAATATGTTCTTACGCCGCACAATCTCGGATTCATGGCGGTGGATCGGGTAGCGGAACAGCACAAGGTGGAGATCCTACGGCCTGAGGCCAACGCCCTCACGGCTCATGTCCGGATAAATGACTCTGAAGTTGTGCTGGCGAAGCCGCTGACATTCATGAATCTCAGCGGCCTCTCCATCCGGCGCCTGATGGAGCGCTACGAAGTGACGCCGCCTGATCTGGCTGTACTGGTGGACGAAGCCGACCTGCCTTTAGGAACCCTGAGAATCCGCAAACAGGGCAGCGCGGGAGGACACAACGGGCTGAGGTCCATCATCGGAGCGCTGGGATCGGACGAGTTCGTTCGCGTACGGATGGGAGTACAGCCCGATCATCCGGTGTCTGATCGAACGACCCACGTTCTCAGCCCTTTTCGACGCAGTCAGCTCGAAACCGTCGCCGAGATGGTCGATCGTGCCGCCGAGGCGGTGGAAGTGATTGTTCGGGAGGGCGTGGAGCGCGCCATGAACCGCTTCAACCGGCGTCCCGAGCCCAACTGAAACGAGGTCGAATGCGCAAATACGAACTGATCTTTATTGTCCGAACCGATCTTTCCGAAGAGGATCTCGGCAAACTCATTACCCAGATGGAGGGCGTCGTGACGTCCCACGGCGGCAAGGTTGAAAAGGTGGAGAAGATGGGCCGCCGCCGTCTCGCCTACCGCGTACAACGGCAGCGCGAGGGCGTCTACATCCTGTTTGTCATTGAAGGCACGGGCGACACTGTGAAGGAATTCGAGCGGCGCCTGCGCGTGAACGACGCCGTCATCAAGTACCTTTCGGTGAGAGTGGACGAAGAGCTCAAGCGCGCCGAAAAGGCAAAGGCCTGGCGGGCAGAGCGGGCGGCGCGAAAACCACGTCCCCGGCCTCCCGCCAGCGAAAGTCAAGCGCCTGAAGCGACAGCCTGATTGGAAAACAGAAGGCGCAGGCCGGAAGAATCGGGAGCGAGGAATCTGCTCCTACCTGGCTGCGGAGAAATCGTCCTTAGCAGCATAGAGAGCGAGGGAGTAATTCTATGGCAACACCGACCAGCGGTAGCGGCGGCGAACGACCATCGGGTGGAGGTGGCGGCGGCCGGGGTTCGGACCGCGGCCCACGCCGGAGCGGTCCCGGAGGCCCGGGCGGCGGGCGCAAGCAATATTTTCGGCGGCGCAAGGTCTGCAAGTTTTGCGATGAGAAGATCGACTTCATCGATTACAAGGACGTACGGACGGTGAGCCAGTTCGTGTCCGATCGAGGCAAGATCCTGCCTCGTCGTCTCACGGGAACCTGCTCCCCGCATCAGCGGCTGCTGACCGTGGCCATCAAGCGCGCGCGCAATCTGGCGTTTATCCCGTTCGCGTCTGGAATCTAACGGCGACAGGAGGTGGACGGGCCTTTCCAGCCCCTGCCTCATCTACGATCACCGTGGACAATTGCCGTCTACTGACTACCGTTTTACCGAGGTCAACAATGGAAGTTATTCTTATCGAGAACATCGACAAGCTTGGAAGCCGCGGTCAACTGGTGAAGGTGGCCGACGGCTACGGCCGGAATTATCTGCTGCCCAAGAAGATGGCCGTCGCGGCCACTCCGCAGAACAAGAGATGGGTGGAGCAGCAGCGCGTGAGATTCCTGAAGCTCGAGGCCAAGGAGAAGGGCGAGGCGGAGGAGTTGAGCCAGCTTCTCGATGGCGTGAGCATGACTTTTGTGCGCAAGTCCGGGGACCAGGGAACGCTGTTCGGATCGGTGACGGCGATGGACGTGTCGGAGGGCCTCGCTGCACAGGGCTACCAGATCGATCGCCGCAAGATTCAGCTCACTAACCCGCTGAAGATCGTGGGTGAATACGACGTCGCCATCCGGCTGCACCGCAGCGTCACGGCCACAGTGAAAGTGAAGGTGGAGGCGGAAGGAGCGGCGGAAGCCGCTGCTGCCGCCAGGGCTGCGGCGGAGGCCGCCCAGGCCAAGGCGGACGCTCAAGCCGCTGCCGAAGCCGAGACGCCGCCTGCAGAGAGCCCCGAGTCGTCCGCTTAGGCCTGCAATCTCCGGTCCCGCCGGACCGACCCCTTTAACTAACCGAAGAAATTGTCGAAATTACACCAGCGAAAAAAAGGCGGGAGCGGGACCGGATGATCCGGTTTACCGGCCTCCGCCTTTCCCCCTTTCAGCCTCTCCGGCCGTTATGTGCCCTCGCCTGAAAGGGGCACTTGATTGCTCGAGCCGGTGCCTTTCACTGTCAATGTGGCGCTTTCTAACCCCCTTGCCTTGGGGGTGAACGTGATGCTGACAGCGCAACTGGCCCCGCCAGCCAGCATCGTTCCGCAGTTGTTGGTTTGGGTGAACTGCCTCGCGTTCGTTCCGCTCAATCCAATCGTTGCGACGTTCACCTGGTTTTTGGAGACGTTGGTAACGGTCACGTTCGCAGGCGCGCTCGTATGCCCCACCGGCACACTGCCGAAGTACACGCTGGCCGGTGAAAGGAGGAAGTAGGTGCCCGTACCGCCTAAGCTCACGGTCTGAGGACTTCCGGGGGCATTGTCGGTGAGGCTGATGGCGCCTGTGTCCGCTCCTGGTTTTAGGGGTCTGAAGAATACGGTTACCGTGCACGTGAACCCGGCCGGCAAGCTTGAGCCACACGTGTTCTGCTGCATGAAATCTGCGCTCGCTACGATGCTGGAAAAATTAAGCGGTCCGTTACCGGTGTTGTTCAACGACACTGTAAGCGGGGCGCTCTTTGTGCCCACCGCCTGGGTGCCAAACCTGAGGCTTGACGGGCTCAACGATACTTCCGGAGACAGACCGATGCCGGTGAGGGCGATGGTTTGCGGGGTGGTGTAAGCGCTGTCCAAAATAAAAACGGAAGCCGTCCGGGTGCCATTGGTGGTAGGCGTGAAGGTGATCGTCAGGGTGCAGTTGGCCCCCGGGCCGAGAGTGGCGCCGCAGCCGGAATTCAAGGAGTAGTCGCCTGGGTCTGACCCTGTCAGGCTGATGGAGGTCAGGTTCAGAACCGTCGTACCCATATTCGTCAGAGTTACCTCTTGAGGTGGGCTGGTGGTGCCGCTATCCTGGGCCGCGTAGCCTAACGCTCCGCTGGAAAGGCCCAGAGTGGTCTGCAGCATCACCGAGACCGCTCCCGAACTGGTTGCGGCAAAATCGACATCGCCGTCGCCGTTGAAATCGGCGCTGGCAAAATGGCCGGGCCCAATTCCGGCGGCGAAATCCGAATGGGGCTGGAAGGTGCCGTCGCCGTTGCCGAGCAGGATCGAAATTGTGCCGCTGCTGGTGAAGCCGCAGTTGGGATCATCACCGCACGCGTTCACGGTCGCCAGATCGAGGTTCGTGTCGTTGTTGAAATCGCCGAGGACGATCTGGGAAGGCCCGTCACCCGTGGCCAGATCCTGGTGAGCCTGGAAGGTGCCATCACCGTTGCCGAGCAGTACGGACACCACCCAACTGGCATCGTTCTGCTGGCGTGCCACCGTAGCCAGGTCAAGCTTGCCGTCCTCATTGAAGTCTCCGGTCACCAGGTAGCCCGGCTGGGGCGCGGTGGCAAATGCGGTCTGAGGGCGAAAAGTGCCGTCGCCATTGCCGAGCAGAATGGATATGGTGTTGTTGAGCAGATTCGTCACGGCCAGATCGAGGATGTCGTCCCCGTTGAAATCTCCCAAGGCGACAGATGCCGGCTCGCTTCCCACGCCGTAGCTCACCGGAGTCTTGAAGGTGCCGTCGCCATTGCCGAGCGCCGCCAGGACGCTCGCAGAGCCGCCGACGATCGCCAGATCGAGAATGCCGTCGCCGTTCAAATCACCGGCTGCCAGCGAGGTAATCTGCGGGCTGGAGATCACCGAGAAGTCGCGATGGGCCTGGAAAGTGCCGTCGCCGTTGCCGAGCAGAATCGAAACCTCGTTGAGGCTGCCATTGGCGGCCACCGCCAAGTCCGGCTTTCCGTCGCCGTTGAAGTCTGCCACCAACACAAACAGCGCCTCCGGCTGGGCAATTGCATAATTCACCGCCGGTTGGAACGTGCCGTTACCATTCCCCAGCAGGACCGAGACGGAGCTCGAATCGCTGTTGCCGATCACAATGTCGGCCTTGCCGTCACCGTTGAGGTCGCCCGTTGCGATCGAGAACGCTTCGCCTCCCACCGATATCTGAGGCCCGTTCAGGCCGAGCGCCGGTTCAGGACTGGCAATCTGGAAGTAAGCAGGGTTGGAAGTGCCGCCCCCGGGGCCCGGATTGAAGACTGTTATGGGGACTGTCGACGGCCGGTCGAGGTCGCCAGGCGACAGGGTTGCGACGAGCTCCGAACTGGAGACAAACTGCGTGGGACGCGAGGCACCGTTCCAATTCACGACGCATCCGGGAACGAAGCCGGTTCCATGGACCGTGACAGTGGATGTCGAACCCCCAGGCGCGCCGGTCAGCGGAGTCAGAGGTTGATTGACGAGCGGTACCGGGTTGTTGGCGCCTGAGGCGCTTGCTATTTGCAGGGCGAAGACGACGACCGCCACGCCTAGCCACAATCGTCTGGCTGCTCTTCGCAACATTGATCTTTGATCCCTCAATTGAGATTTACTTAACGTCAGTTCGGGGCGCGCGGACGATCTTGACCCTAGTTTGCCCGCGGCCTCGCCATTCCTCGTCGAAGTTCTCCAATTGGACAGAAGAGTGTCGAAGGACACGTCTGCTCTTGGCGTTTCCCGCCTGAGACCCTTCCGGTCACAAAGGACCTTTTTGAAGAGGACGTTCACCAACACTGCTACCTAACCCGGAGCCCAATATAATGCCAGCGTGGAAAACCTGACAAGTGTTTAATTAAAGTATTCAAATTATAGTAATATACCGGAGGCAGCCACTTCCAAATTCGTATTCCCAAAACGGCGCCGGCGGCTGAACCCGACCTTAACCGTACCCCTGCTCCACGTCGCGACCATTTGATGTCTTTCGTGGCAAAGAAGGGTGTCCGAATGGATGAGCCCAACAGGCGATTAGTTTGCCGACCCTGCCTTAAGGACCGGGTTCGGCTGCCCAGCGACGGGCGATCTAACTGTCCCTCTTGACCGATCGGGAAGTATCAGGTTCCCAAAGGGGGAGCGCTTGGGCGGCCGGATCAAAATGACTGATGAGCTGTATCGCAACTTTGCTCTTGATCCTCTTGCGATACCGGTGTATGCTTCGAGTTCTGCAACGTATTTGGTACTGCTGCATTTGGTCTTCTTTTTTCGTCGGGTCCGGTCGTTCAATTTAGGGTAGGGCGAAGGCATCGGGACAATCGGTCGTTATCACCGTTTTATCTGGTCGGTCCTGGGTTTGTACTGCTTGGCTTCTCAATTTTCCTGGAGGTGTGTGATGGCCAGACCTTCTTCACTGGGTCAAAGTTTGTACCGGCATATCCTGTGGGCTGCCGTGCTGGGTATCTGCATGAGCTTGACCGCGCCGGTAGGCAGCGGCCAGACTGTGAACGCTTCTTTGTCCGGCACTGTCACTGATGCGAGTGGCGCGCTCGTCCCCGAGGTTTCCGTGACGGCCGCCAACACCGAGACGGGTGTCGCGACCAAGACCACGTCTGACCCGTCCGGCCATTACACGCTGCCGTCCTTGTCGCCGGGGACGTACAACCTCACCTTCGGGAAAGAAGGCTTCAGCTCCACGGTGATTAACGGTGTCACGCTTCAAGTGGACCAGCAAGCGACGCTGGATGCCACGCTGAAGGTGGGCAGTACCTCCCAGCAGGTGGTGGTGACGGGCGAGGCGCCCATCGTGAACACCGAGAGCGCGACGGTCGGCACCGTGATCGATACCAGGCAGGTGTTGGATCTGCCCTTAAACCTGCGCGAATTCGGCTCGCTGGCCACGTTGGTTCCTGGCGCCATCACGGACAACGGCGGTTTTGCCAGCAGCACCATCGGTTCACCCTTCAGCCAGACCAGTTACAACTCCAACGGCAATCGCTCCTCCAGCAACAACTTCCTCATCGACGGCGTCATGTCGAGAAATCTCTCCTTCGGAGGTTTTGCCCTCTCGCCGCCGCCGGATGCCATCCAGGAATTCAACCTCGAGACGAATATTTACGACGCCTCGTTCGGTTTGGCCGCCGGCTCTACCATCAATCTCGCCACCAAGTCCGGCACCAATCAGATTCATGGGGCCGCTTACGACTTTCTGCGAAACAGTGATCTGGATGCGCGAAATTTCTTTTCCTTAAACAATACAAACCCGGTTACCGGGGCCGAAATTCCAGGATCTGCCCGGCCCACCTTCCGGCGTAACCAGTTCGGAGGCGTGCTGGGTGGTCCCATCAAGAAGGACAAGACCTTTTGGTTTGGGAACTACGAGGGACTGCGCCGGACTGAAGGCGGGATAGCGCTCAACACCGTTCCCACTCCGGCGGAACTTAGCGGCAACTTCGCCGCCGCGCTGACCGGCAAAATGATCAATCTCTGCGGAGCCGGAGGACCGGCCAACCTGAATTTCGACACCGGCCAAATTTTCAATCCGGCCACCGTAAAAAGCTACACGTGCCCCGGGGGCTCTACGATTCTGGTAGGGACGCCGGTGCCAGGCAATATCATCACTAACATCGATCCGGTTGCCGCTCACACGCTTTCCCTGAATCCCTTCCCAGCGTCGAACTACCCGACGGTGACGAACTTCGCGCAGACGTCACCGACTACCGAGCGGGATGACCAGTTCAACGTCAGGGTTGACCACAACTTCAACGAAAAGAATCAGATATTCGGGCGCTACATGTTTGGCCAGTCGACTTGGAATGATCCCTACACCGGGTACAGTTCGCTGCCGACCTTTGGCGACACACTGTATTACCGGGGACAAAACATTGCCTTTGGCTGGACCCACAGCGTCAACCCGAACATTCTCAACGAAGTTCGCCTCGGATTCCAGCGTGATTGGAACGATGAGAACTGCGCTTCCTGCCCGCGCGCGCCGAACTTTATGTCATCTTTTGGAATTCAGAACCTGAACGGCTATTCGGCAAACTCGATTGGTTTTCCCATTTTCAGCTTCACCAACTACTCCACCATCGGTGACTCCGAATACCGGCCCGTGATCAGCCCGGACATGGTGGAAACCTACGGGGACACACTCACGTGGACCCACGGCCAGCACAGCACCAAGGCAGGTGCCACCTTGCAGTTCTACCAGATATTGGGCGAGCAGGCGGCCTTCTCGCCTCACGGCCAACTCAATTTCAGTGGACAGTATTCCGGCCTGGGACTTAACGAAGGAATTAACCCGACCATTCCTATTGGAGGCCAAGCCGTAGGGGTTGCCGATTTGGCCGACTTCCTGCAAGGCTATCCAAACAGCGCCAATGAGACACTTCGTTACCTGGGGACGAACCAGGCTGGGGGAAAGTTCTGGGCCTTCTTTGGACAAGACGACTGGAAGCTTAGGCCGGACTTGACTCTGAATCTCGGGCTGAGGTGGGAATATCGAGGCTGGCCCTACGATAAGCGCAACAACTTTGTCAGCTACGTGCCCACCGGACCTGCCTTTTCCGGACCCGGTGATGCCCTTCTGGTATCGTCCGAGCCGAATGCTATCAACGACGCGTACTGCAGCAATCCCCAGTACTCGTTCTTGATCTCACCCACCACCGGGCAGTGCTTGTTGGCAAATTCTGCCGAGCGTGCCTCCTTCGGATTTACGGGCGGCACTCGCAGCTCCCTGGTGTTCCCGTATCACAAGGACTTCGATCCTCGCCTGGGCGTTGCCTGGAAGCCGACGAAATCGGACAAGCTGGTGGTGCGCGCCGGCGCCGGAGTCTTTACCGACCTCGGAAATTTCAATAACACGCACTTCGTAAACAACAACCCACTGAACGGGACCTCGATTTCCTACATCGCCCCGGGAGCTGCTCCCCCTGAGGTCGTCAACGGGTCCATCGTCACCTCTCAGAACGTGCTCGCGGTGGGCGGCACGCCGGCCCTCTCGAACCAGTTCATCTCCCTTTACATTTCTCCCCATTTCAAACCCCCTCAGGTTGTAGAGTGGAGCTTCGGCATTCAGTCCGAGCTTGCGCAGAATTGGGCGGTGGAAGCCGACTACGTTGGTAACAAGGCCTACCACGAGGGTTATCTGCACCTTCCGGGCAACCAGCCTCTCCCTACAAACCCTGCTCTTGGAGCCGCAGGTCAGCAGGCTAATCGGCCTTACCCTGACTTCGGCGAGTTCCTCTACACCAGCTCGGATGCGAAGTCCAATTACAACTCGCTGCAGTTAAAGCTCACCAAGCGCTTCTCTCAGGGATTCACATTCCTGGCCGGCTACACCTGGCAAGCTACTTTCGACAACAATGAGGGTGACGAGGGCTTCGGCGGAGCGCTAAGCCAAACCGACGGTCAGAATGACAACTGCATCCCGTGCAATTACGGGCCTAGTTACGACGACGCTCACCAGCGGTTCGTGCTCAGCGGCGTCTGGGAGTTGCCTTTGGGACGTGGCCAGCGCTGGCTGAATTACGGTGGAGTGGTCGACGAAATCGTCGGTGGCTGGCGGGCTTCCGGGATTTACAGCCGTCAGACCGGGTTCCCCTTTCCGGTGGTCTCCGGGATCGACTACTCGAACAGCCAGTCCGCAAACTTGTTCGCGGATCGAGTTTGCAATGGCAATAACGGCCCGCAGACGGTGCAGAAATGGTTCGACACGAGCTGCTTTAGCATCGACGCTCTGAAAGCGGCCGAACTGGCCGGCACGCCCCGTTACGGCAACCAGCAGCGAAACGACCTGATTGGTCCGCCCTTCCATAACATCGACTTCGCTCTGCTCAAAGACTTCAGCCTCTCGGAACGCTTCAAGCTGCAGTTCCGAGCCGAGTCTTATAACACCATTAACACAACGAGCTTCGGTTATCCGACGAACAATGTATTGTCCGGGAGCTATGGCCAGATTACGGGCACCAGCAACTCGAACCGCGAAATACAGTTCGCGCTCAAGCTGCTGTTCTAGGCTAGGTAGGCTAGTATAAGAAGCCCTCCCTCGGGATTTGGAATTCCTGAGGGAGGGCTTTTTACTTTGGGATGACGTGCCACTTGGTGGGTTGCGCAAACCTTCCGATACTGTCATTTCGACGCCGAGCTTGCGAGCCGGGGAATCTCGCTCTGAAATCACAAGACCAAAAAAGATTCCTCGACGCCTATCGCCTCGGAATGACACCTGGCACGAGTCTTTCCGCAGCCTGTTAGGGTACGACTTCACGCCGCAACTGCTTGGAGAGCTTCTCGATGTGCTTCAGTCGCGCTAGCAAGTCCTGAGGCAACTGACCTTTGGCGACCTTGTCGACATCGGGAGGAATCGACTGCGCCAGCTTGGCGAGTTCGTCGGCCTCCTGCTTCACCTGAGCTGCCTTGATCGGCACGCGGCGGTCGCCCTGCACAACCGTGGGAGGCTGATCGAGCTGTAGGTGAGGGTGGTCGGGTTCCTGCGGCGGAAACGTCGCGGGAATAGTTGGAGTCGAGTGGTTCTGTCCGGCGAGCGAGACTGAGGCAAGCAGAAGATTGGCCGCCAGCAAGCTAAGGATTCGCATATACGACCTCCTATTCACCGCGAAATCTGCCATCCGCCCATCGGGCGCTGGAACCAACTGATGAAGATTGCAAAATACAGTGACGTCATTCTCTATAGCGCCGCTCTATGAGCGGCGAAAGACGCCGGTCGCAGACCGGCGCTACAGCAGCGGTTCTCACTGTTCCGCATCGTTTTGGCTCATCATCAGAATCCTGAGCAGCCGCAAGACTAAACTTCGAACCCGACCAGTCTAGCAGTTGAAAGCACTCGGTTCCGAATGTTTTTCAACAAAGCTAGCCTGGTTCAGAAGGCGAAGAGGGGCATAGGGTTAGCTTGCATCTCTTGGATAGAATGCCTCGTGCCCTGTCACTCGACCTATGTGCTGGGGCCACCGGTATTCTCCGTGTAAACCCGTCACTCACCGGCAACAAGCGTCCATTCGCCGAAAAGGATGAGACACGGCTCCGGACAGCGAATAATCTCGTCTCGTGAAGGGCAAGGCGTCATGAATTCGATGAACTGGCAGGAAACGGGAGAGGACGTCATGAGGACGAGTCAAAGGACGGGATTATGGCTGCTGGCGGCAGCGTTGCTGGCAAGCGTGGAGTCTAGCTATGCTCACTTGCAGCAGATGGGATTTTGGCCGGTGCAATTGATTGCGTCGTCGCTTTGGCGCCTCGCCGGAGCGCACGCTGGCGCGGTCGATTCCGCGGTGGCCGTATGGGCGCCGCCGGCGGCATTGATCCTGGCGGGGCTGCTTGCGGAGACTTGGGCTGCGCGGAGCCGACGCCGGCCTTCATGGCGGGAAAGCGCAGCAGGAGACGACCATGAATGAGCACGAGAGCAAGAACGAAGAGCGTGGCAAGCAGCACATCGGCCTGGTATTCGGCATGCGCGGCAAGGGAAATCAACCCGGCCTGGTAGCCGGACTCGTGATCGTCGTGATCGGAGTCATCCTGCTGCTGGACCAGGAAGGTCTGGTGCATGCCTGGGACGTGTGGCGATTCTGGCCGATGGTTCTGATCGCCTTTGGCCTCGCGCGGATGCTTCGCGGCGAGGGTGCGCCTGACAAACTGTGGGGAACCGTCGAGGTCGCTTTCGGGGTGGTCTTCCTGCTGGGCGCGCTTGGCTATCGGCACCTCAGCTTCAGCCACACCTGGCCGCTGCTGATTGTCGGCGTGGGCTTGTGGCTTCTGTATGAAAAGTTTGGGAAGCAGCAACGAGTCTCCAGTGTAGAATCCAGCCTGGACCTCAACCGCGTGGACGTGTTTGGCGGGGGAAAGGTCCGGGTAAACTCCAAGAACTTCCGCGGCGGCAAGTGGCTGGCCGTATTCGGTGGATCGGAAATCAATTTCCGGAATGCGGATATGGAGGGTGGCGAGGCCACGCTCGAGGTGCTGGCTGTTTTCGGTGGCGGCGAAATTATCGTGCCCCGGAATTGGGAGGTCCAGGTGCGCGGCGTGGCGCTTTTCGGGGGCCACAATGACGAAACTGAGCGGCAGCTTTCGGAGTCGACAGGACCGCGAAAGATCCTGGTGATCAAAGGCGCATGGATAATGGGAGGCTTCAACGTTAAGAATTGACGTGCCGCATGCATCCGATCCTTTTCAATTTTCGTCGCCTGACCTTGTACCTGCTGGGATGGTCCATTCTGGCCGTCCTGGTAGCGGATCAGCTCGCGACCAGCGGGGGGCTGGGTTGGGTGCAAGGCGCGGCTTTGAGCGCTCCGCTTACTCTGTTTTACGCGTTCATCTGCCTTTCCTCCTGGTATGCTTGCCGTCTCACCCCGCTGAGCCTGAGGTCGGTGGAATCAGTTCTGACCATCCATATCGCGGGCGCCGTAGTGGCCAGCTTTGTCTGGATTCTGATCGCGCGGGCGGCGGTGGCGGCGCTCTCCGGCCTCAAGCTACTTACGGTCTCGCGCGAACACCTCACCAGAGCTGCCGGACTGCTCTTCGGGCTCGGGGTGGTGTTTTATCTGCTCACGGTGGCGATGCACTACGTGCTGCTGGAATCGGAGGCTTCGCGTCAGGCTGAAGAACGCGCAGCCCGGGCGCAGATCCTGGCTCGCGAGGCGGAGCTGCGGGCGCTTAAAGCCCAGGTGAATCCGCATTTTCTCTTCAACAGCCTGCACTCCATCAGCGCTCTCACCACGGTGGATCCGGAGAAGGCGCGTGAGATGTGCATTCTGCTCGGTGATTTTCTGCGCCGCACCCTCGGTCTCGGTGAAAAGACGTTGATTCCGCTCGCGGAAGAATTTGCCCTGGTCGACGGGTTTCTGCGGATCGAGAAGGTGCGCTTCGGGCCGCGCCTTTCCTTTGACGAGCAAGCCGAAGAAGGGGTCCTCCGAGGGCTGGTGCCGCCGCTGATTCTTCAGCCACTCGTGGAGAACGCGATTGTGCACGGCGTCTCCGCTTTGCCTGAGGGCGGGTGGGTCCGGCTGAGCGCGCGTCGGGGTTCCGAGGCGCTCGAGATCGTCCTAGAGAATCGATTCGACGTCGAAACTCCTGGCGTGCCCCGTCACGGTGTGGGACTCGCAAACGTCCGCCAGCGGCTCCAGGCCAAGTACGGAAGCCGGGCCGGAATCCGCGTGGATCGAGAAGGCGATTGTTTCCGGGTGAGCCTTACGCTGCCCTTTGACGAAAAGGCGGATGGAATCTAAATGGCTGAGATCAGCGCGAAATATCGGGCCGTGATCGTTGATGACGAGGAACTGGCGCGCCGCCTGCTGCGGGAGCTGCTCGGCGGTCATCCGGAGGTCGAAGTGGTCGCGGAGTGCGCCAACGGTTTCGAAGCCGTGAAGTCCATCGGCGAACTGAAGCCCGATCTTCTGTTCCTCGACGTGCAGATGCCCAAGCTGGATGGTTTCGAGGTACTGGAGCTCACCGGACCGGTGCCCGCCGTGATCTTCGTGACGGCGTATGACCAGTTCGCGCTGCGGGCCTTCGAGGCGCATGCCGTGGATTATCTCTTGAAGCCCTTTGGCGTTGACCGTCTGAAGACGGCGCTTGAGCGGGCCCGGGAGCGCCTGGGCGAAAAGCTGCCGCCGCCGGCTGATTTGGCCACCGCGGCGCGTCCTCCGGCGCAATTCCTGGAGCGGATCGTGGTGAAGGATGGAACGCGCGTCCATATTATTCCTGTGAGGAAGCTCGACTATGCTGAAGCCCAGGATGACTACGTCGCGCTTTGCGTGGAAGGGAAGAAGCTGCTAAAGCAGCAGACCATCGCCAGCCTGGAAAGCGCGCTCGATCCCGGCCGGTTCGTGCGGGTTCATCGCTCCTACATCGTCAATCTGGATCGACTGGGAAAGATCGAGCCTTACGGCAAGGATACGCACGTCGTGGTGCTGACGACGGGGGCGCAACTTCCGGTGAGCCGGTCGGGGTACGCGCGGCTGCGGGAAATTCTGGAGGGTTGACTTAGCGTGCGTCTTAGCTCTTCGGGCAGCCGGGAATTCATCCCTCCTCGGGCCGGGATTCATGACCGGCAAGACATCGTGCACGGAATCGGCGCTCACCCCGCGGTTAGCCCATGCTTGACGTGTGCTCCGGCTCGATTCTGTAAAGCACGCGCTGCTCGCTCGGCGTGCGATAGGGATACTTATCCACCCCCATGTATTTCTTGGCCATGCGGTCGATATGATCTTCGGCCTCCGGACCCTCTTTCACGTCCGTCACGCGGCCGCGGATTTCGAGGTACCGGTAGGGATTCTCGGGATCCTGGATCGACAGCGCCACATGAGGGTCGCGCCGCATGTTCCGATCCTTCTGGCGGCCACGGGCCGAATTGACCAGCACATGTCCTTCCTGAAAATCACACCAGACCGGCGTCACCTGCGGATGGCCGTCCGGCATAAGGGTAGCAAGACTGGCGAATGCGGGCTTCTTGAAAAGATCGAGATATTTTTCGGGGATGACGTGCGGCATCGGTCGCCTCCTGAGTGAGTGGTTGACCTAAGGATCGATGATGATCCACGAGACTACGAAAACGCAAGCGGAGGCGCGGGTTGGTAGTGTCCTAATCGTGGGTGGTGTCGTAATCCAGCGAATGTCACCTAGCAAGATCGCTGTCATTCTGAGGAGCCAGCGGGCGACGAAGAATCTGCTGTTGAAATAAAAGCAGATCCTTCGCTCACGCTCAGGACGACAGGTTGTCCGAAAAGCGTGCCGCAATGCATGACAAGTCCAAATTAGGACGCTACCTGCAGTTGTGCTAATCTCAACGTTCCTTCGGCGGATAACGCCGCTTGCTCAGGCTTGATCCGCGGAGTTGAGGATTCTCCCATGAATCAAAGACTCGAAATCAGGAATCTAGATTGCGTCTATGGGGCCCGCCGAACCGCGGCCATGACATGCGGATTGCTGCTGGCGTGCGCGCTCGGCCTGGAGGCATTCGTGACTGTTCCACCGCAGATCGAGATTACCAACGGACAGATCCGGGTGAAGCTCTATCTGCCCGACGCCCGCGATGGCTACTATCGCGGCACGCGTTTTGACTGGTCCGGGGTGATCGGCAGTCTCATGTATGAAGGGCACGAGTACTACGGACCCTGGTTCGACAGGGTAGATCCCGCGGTCCACGACTACCGGTACGCGGGCTCGGAGATTATCGCGTCAACCTGCTCCGGTGTGGCGGGCCCGGCCGAGGAGTTCCAAACCCGCGGTACCGCGCTCGGCTGGGACGAGGCGAAGCCCAGCGGAACCTTTATCAAGATCGGCGTGGGTGTGCTTCGCAAGGACAGCGGCAGCTACGATTTCGTGAAGCAATATGACATCGTCGATCCGGGTAAATGGACCGTCGCGCAACATAAGGATTCGGTGGAATTCACGCAGGAGGTTGCCGATCCTTCTTCCAGCTACGGATACATCTACCAAAAGACGGTGCGCCTCGTTGCCGGCAAGCCGGAGATGGTGCTGGAGCATCGGCTGCAGAACACGGGGCGCCGTCCCATTGAGAGCGCCGTCTACAACCACAACTTCCTGGTGCTTGACCGGCAGCCGATAGGCCCGGATTTTACGATTACCTTTCCGTTCGCGATTCAGTCGCCCAATCCGCCGGACCCGCGTCGCGCCGAAATTCGGGGCAACCGGTTTCTTTACCTGAAGCTGTTGCAGGATGAAGATCGGGTAGAGGCTCCGCTGCAGGGATTCAGCGGCAGTTCCAAGGATAACGATATTCTCATCGAAAACCGCAAAGCCGGCGCCGGCTTGAGGATGAGGGGCGATCACCCGCTCTCCCACGTGAACCTTTGGTCCATCCGGACGGTCCTGGCGGTGGAGCCCTTTATCACAATGATGGTCGAGCCGGGCGGGCAATTCTCCTGGGAAGTGTCCTACGAATACTCGGCCTCCACGCCAAGTTCACAATGAGGAACATCCAAACACGAATAATGAAAATCGGGTTCATGGCGGGTGCGGACTCAGGCTCTTTCGGCAGTCTGCCTTGCCTTGGCCTTCTCCAGTTCCACCTCCAACTCCTTCATTTTCTGCAGATGTTCCATCTCGCGGGTGCGTATTTGCTGATGGATTTGAAGCTCGCGTTCGCGATACTTAAACCAGCCGCCGATCGCCACCACCGCGATGATCATCAGCCACAGACCGTTCTCGCCGATCACTGAAATGATCTCTCGCATTTGCGCCTCCCCGCAGCTTGGCTGTCGGGCTTTGACTCTACAATACACCAATCAGGACAGCCAAGTCTGGCGCGAACTGGCATCAGACCGCGCCCGCCACTCGTCAACGGCGCGACGGGCCCATCGCAATCTCAGAGGGTTGAGTGACCTCTTGTTTGAGATTGCAGTCGACTAAACTAACCCTCGGCACCGGATGGGTGAAGGAAGCAAGCGGCCGCGGAGTTTCCACCAATCTAACCTGTTTGGCTGAGGTCAAATGAAGCGATACAATCAGCTTCATCAATTTCCGCATCGCACGAAGGATCAGGAGGTCAAGAATGAAGAAGCTGCGAAGCGTCACGGTCTTGGGATGTGCCCTCTTACTCTCAGGCATTGGGGCGCGCGCGCAGGACCTCCAATCGTTCGAGAAGCGTGTCACTGTGAAGACGCTCGACAACGGCCTGGCCGTCGTCGTCTGCGAGCGCCACGAGGCGCCGGTCTTTTCCTTTTTCACCTACGTGGACGTGGGGGCGGACCGCGAGTATCCAGGCATTACAGGCCTGGCGCACATGTTCGAACATATGGCTTTTAAGGGCACGGACAAGATCGGCACCAAGAATTATGCTGCCGAGAAGGTCGCCCTCGCCAAGGTGGAGACGGCGTACGCCGCCTATGACCGTGAGCGTCGGAAGGAATTCGGACGCGACGAGAAGAAGCTGGCCGAGTTGGAGAAGGATTGGAAAGACGCCATCGCGGCGGCCGACAAGTACGTGGTACCGCACGCCTTCGACACCATCGTGGAAGAGAACGGCGGCGTAGGCATGAACGCCTTCACAACCTCGGAGTCCACGAACTACATTTACGCCTTCCCGTCCAATCACTTGGAACTCTGGGCTTATCTCGAATCGAGCCGAATGCTGCATCCCGTCATGCGCGAATTCTACAAAGAACGCGATGTGGTGTTCGAAGAGCGGCGAATGCGCACGGACAGCAACCCCCAGGGACGCCTGCTGGAGCAATTTCTGGGCACGGCTTTCATAGCTCATCCTTATGGACGTCCCGTCATCGGCTGGCCTTCGGACCTCCACACGTTTTCGGCAACTGACGCCCAGCACTTCTTCGACAAATACTATGTAGCCTCGAATATGACGGTGGCGATTGTAGGCGATGTAACGCCCGGCGAAGTATTTCCGATCGTGCAAGAGTACTTCGGCCGGCTGCCCAAGCGCCCCAAGCCTGAAATGCTGGCCACCGTTGAGCCGCCGCAAGAGTCGGAACGCGAAGTGGTCCTGCACGAACAGGCTCAGCCCATCTACATTGAGGGCTACCACAAGCCGAGCGCGCGGGATCTCAAGGCGGAGCCGGTATTCGATGCGCTCTCGGACCTTATGTCCAACGGACGGACTTCGCGGCTTTACCGGTCGCTGGTGCGCGATAAGAAGATCGCCGCTTTCGCAGGCGGATTCAACGACTTTCCCGGCGCCAAGTATCCCGACCTTTTCGTCTTCTTCGCCGTGCCGACTCCGGGACATCGTCCCGAAGAGCTCAGGGACGCAATCCACGCCGAGATCGACCGGCTCAAGAAGGAAGACATCACGGATGACGAATTGAAGATGATCAAGACTCGGGTCAAAGCCGATCTCGTCCGCAGCCTGGGTGATAATAGCGGCCTCGCGAACCAACTGGCTCTGAATCAGGCGGTTATGGGAGACTGGCGCGACGCCTTTCGCGAGGTGGACCGAATCGATAAGGTCTCTAAAGCGGAGATCCGGCAGATGGCCGCTCAGACATTCTTGGATTCGAACCGCGTGGAAGGGATGATCGAGACGGCTCCGGCGGCGGGTCCAGCCTCCGCCACGGGAGCAACGGGGGTGCAGCAATGAGAGACCCACAGATCCTTAGCGGTGCGCGTGGGGCCAAATCATGGTCCAGCCGGCTGGTGCTCTTGCTGTTCATGGTCTCCTGGTTTCCGCCTCAGGCTTCCGCTCAGGTGAGCGACTGGAAACAGATTCACTTTCCGCCGTTGCATGCCTTTACCCCGAAGCAGCCGCGCCGCGTGGAACTTCCCAATGGAATGGTGATCTTCCTGCAGGAGGATCACGAGTTGCCCTTGATCCGCGGCACCGCGCGCATTCGCGGGGGCTCGCGTGAAGAGCCCGCCGGCAAGGTTGGCCTGGTGCAGATCTACGGTGAGGTATGGCGCACGGGCGGCACAAGGACCGCAACCGGCGACGAACTCGATGACTATCTGGAGACGAGGGCAGCCAAGGTAGAAACCAGCGGCGGTATCGACTCAACTCTTGTTAACTGGGACTGCCTAAAAGACAACTTCGACGACGTTTTCAAAGTCTTCGTCGAGCTTCTTCGGCAGCCCGAATTCCGAGCCGACAAGATTCCGCTCGCCCAGGAGCAGCTAAAGACGGCCATCTCCCGCCGCAATGACGAGCCCGCGGGCATCGCTGCGCGCGAGGCTGCGATGCTGGGCTACGGCGCCGATTCCCCTTACGCGCGCCAGCCAGAGTACGCCACCGTGGCCGCCGTTACGCGTGAAGACCTCGTCAATTGGCATAACACTTACGTGCACCCGAACAACATCATTCTGGGCGTGGTAGGAGACTTTGACAGCCAAGCCATGGAAGAAAAACTTCGAGCGGCCTTCGGATCATGGCCGAAGGGTCCGGAGCCCAAGCCGCTCGAACTGACGTTCGACGGCCCCAAGCCGGGTGTCTATTTCGTGCAGAAGGACGACGTGGACCAGAGCAACATCCGTATGGTGGCGCTCGGCACCCGGCGCGATAATCCCGATTTCTACGCGATTGAAGTACTGAATCAGATTTTTGGCGGCAGCTTCTCGTCGCGGCTCGTCCAGGATATTCGGACTGCGAAAGGGCTGGCATACGGCGTAAGCGGCGGCATCGGGACCGCCTTCGATCATCCTGGCCTCTTCCAGATCGCCATGGGAACCAAGAGCAGCACAACGGCCGCAGGGATTCAGGCGCTCGATGATGAGATCGATGGCTTGACCAGCAAGCCACCCACCGCCGAAGAGCTCAAAAAGGCCAAAGACACGATCTTAAACTCCTTCGTGTTTGAGTTTGACTCGAAGAGCAAAGTGCTCGCCGAGCGCATGAGCTATGAGTTTTACGGCTATCCCGCCGATTTCCTGGAGCGCTACCGTGACGGCGTCGAGAAGGTCACGCTGGACGACGTCAACCGCGTGGCGGACAAGTACGCTCACAAGGAGAAAATGGCTGTCCTGGTGGTGGGCAAGGCCTCGGATTTTGACAAACCGCTCTCCACCTTCGGACCGGTCACCAGCCTCGACATCACGGTTCCTTCGCCGGTCGCGGGCTCAGCCAAACCCGCCGGCGACTCGAATCCTGAGGGAAAAGCGCTGCTCGCCAAAGTGATCGAAGCCATGGGAGGGGCCGGGAAACTGGATTCGGTACACGCTCTTCGAACCACGGCGGTGGTTCACGCCAAAACGCCGCAGGGGGAGTTTAATATTGAGACTGACGACCTCGTGGTTTTTCCCGATCGTTTCTGCAGGAAAATGCAAACGCCCATGGGGGCCATGACAATGGTGGCCACGCCTTCAGCGGCTTTCATGGCTGCGCCCCAGGGCACTCGAGACCTGCCCGGCTCGCAGAAGGAAGAGATGATGAACGAGATCAAGCGGGACGAAATCTTCATCGCGCAGCACGCCGGCGATCCTAAGTACACTTTCAGGGCCGCCGGGTCCTCCAAGGTGGGCGATGCGGACGCTCAAGTGCTCGAGGTGAATGCCGACGGAGCCGCGGTGCGCTGGTTCGTTGATCCCGAGTCGGGCAGGATTCTACGAGCCTCGCAACACGTTACTGGCATGGGCGGAGCCCCCACCGAGCAAGTAGTGGATTTCGACGGCTGGAAGGAATTCGGCGGGATTCAGTTCGCCACCAAGGTTAAGCTGACGAATGACGGTCAGGATGGCGGCTCCGTGCAAGTGAAGGAGGTCGAGGTGAATCCGGCCGTGGACGCTAACCTGTTTGAGAAGCCGCAATAGGTTCGCCCGAAACCAAATCATAAATGATGCGCAGCGAGAACGGCAGATGCGCACTAATGCCTCTTGACACCACACCGCCGCCGGCGCCATCATGGCCTTGTTATGAGAACCACGCTTAACATAGAAGACGGCGTCTTAGAGAAGGTCAAGGCATATGCCAGCGACCGCTCACTCGGACTGGGGAAGGCGGTCTCGCAGCTAGTTCGCCGCGGTCTCGCAGCTCAGAGTGCAACCCGAACTCTGAACGGATTACAAGTCTTCGATCTGCCGGAGGACTCCCCCATTGTCAGCGTGGAAGACGTGCGGCGGCTTGGGGATCAGGAAGCATGAGCATTTCCGTTGGACGGTCAACGTCTTGGCGGTGCTGCTTCCGATTCAAGAGAGTCAGCCGGGTAGGTGATTCGCTGATCTTTCTTCTTGGCGAAAGGTGTGAGATGGTGCGGCTCTGCTCGCGTGAGGCTCATGATATGACGGACCCCGATGCCGCGCACCACTAAGGCATCTGCGATGAGCGAGCGATGACAGCGCCAGGGCACCGCTTCGGCACACATAATCGCCACCTGCTCCTCACGCGCGAGGCCCATTAGCTTGCCGAGTCCCGCTTCGAACTCCGGCGTCTGCATGTAATCCGCAAAACCGCGAAACGAGGCGTTCCGCCAGCCCAGGTTTACGGAATCCTTTGAGGGGTGGCGAAGCCCGCCCAGCGCTCCCAAATGGGTATAGTGCACGCCGGCGCTGTGGAGCGTCTTCGGCAAGGTGTCGCGGTTGAACTGAGGATTTCGCTTCGAGCGCGGAATGGTCCGGACATCCACCAGCCGCTGGACGCCCTGCGCCCGCAGCAGCTCGATAAACGTTTCGATGGCTCGCGTGGAATGTCCGATCGTCAGCACCACAAGACCGGGATCCGAGGGCGAGTCAGGGATAGCGGTTTCGCTCGTGGTTCCTTCAGCACTCCGAGGTCGGGCCGTTCTCGATGGCTTGGCCATTGCAGCCCGTCTATTTTAGCGTCGGCAGCTACAAGCTGCCGCCCGCCGGGTCGGGTGGCGGTGAAACATGCAGACGACGGCGCTATCGGAAGGCTTCCTTGTTAACCACGTACGGCATGTCGGCGGGATTGCCCCCATAGTTCCCTTCCAGCACGTCAATGAGACTTTGAACGCAGCGTCCCGCCATGCCCTTGTCAGGATCGCTCGAGAGGCGGGTGATGCGCCCGGCGCTGGCAAAGTGCGGGAGCAAACGAACCCGATCCTCGATTGCGGGATCCCGCAGTGGAGAATCAGCTGGCAAAGGCTCGGTCTCGAAGACGTCGAGTGCGGCACCCGCAATCACGCCTTCCTTCAAGGCGCGCGCAAGCGCTGCTTCGTCCACCACCGGTCCCCGCGAAGTGTTCACCAAGTAGGCCGTGGGCTTCATCAGGCGAAGTGTCTTTTGGTTGATGAGGTGATACGTAGGCGTTGCGCTGTCGCCTTCGCGCAGCAGGGGCACGTGCAGGCTGACGAAGTCGCCGCCGGCCAAGGCCTCCTCGAAGCTCACAAAGCGAATTGTGCGCCGCTCGCGCGTGAATCCGTTGCGGAAGCGAAGGTCCATGGTTTCCTGGATCTTCCGCAAAAAGTCCTGCGGAGGGGGAAAGGCGTCGTAGCAGAGAAAGTCGCAATCAAAGCCGAGGCCTTTCTTGATCAGCGCCTGGCCGATGCGGCCGGTACCGATCACGGCAATCGTCTTGCCGGTCACTTCGTCGCCCAGAAACGGCAGGAAGGGATGCCAAGTCCCCCAGCGCTTGTCGCGCACCAGGCGCTCGGCGGGCGCGAGCTTGCGGGCCAGTGCGCCAAGGATCAGTAAGGCGAACTCCGCGGTGGCCTCGTTCAACACGTCGGCGGTGTGCGTAAATGGGACCTTGTAACGATTAGCGTCAGCGCGATTGATGTTGTCGAAGCCGACCGCGTCCTGGGCCACCGCCTTCAGCGTGCCGCGCCCCGCCTCGAAGACCTCGGCATCGATCTTGTCGCGCAGCGTCGTAATGAGCCCGTCGACGCCCGAGCGAACCTTCTCGATGATCAGGCTCTTCGGCGGCGGGTTGAGCTGGTCATACACTTCGAGGTCGTAGCCGTGCTGGCGCAGGAGATTGAGGGCGTCATCGCCGATGTTGCAGGTGGCGAACACTCGAAATCGGTTGTGAGATAGAGACATAGAACGGTGTCTTCCCGTTGGACGGGGTGACGATCCGGGTTGCAGATCTCGACAGCTATTGTTCTAATGAACGCTTCAATTCGCCGAACAGTAGCAGATAAGCCCCGAGCCGGCCATAAAGGTCGTCAGCCAGTTTTTCATTGTAGGTGTGAACAGATAGATTTCTATCCTCAATGATCCTGAGCCACAACTGATTGTCGGTAATTAATCCCAAACGGAAGGCATCCATCAAACAATCACGCGGCGATTGACAAATGATACCTTTCCCTCCCAGATAAGTCTTGGCCGATTTCCAGGCTAGTTCAAACGTCAACTCGAAACGCTTGATGGCCGAGTCGCGGGTGATAACTGTCTTCGGCTGTTTCAGTACTTCAGCAAGACGCTCGATCGACTGCGAGAAAGAATTGAAAACCGCCTCTGTCATAAAACTTGGGCGTAGCTCAAAACGTCCTGTCGGAACGTGTCGTCAGTTCTGCCCAAATCGACCACATCGATACGGCGTAGAGTGGGGATACACCTAATCTCCTCCTTGATTCGCAGCAACGTCATGTCGTCCACCGGTTCCGGCCCGACCAAACCCAGGTCGATATCGGAATTCTCCTGAGCATCGCCTCGGGCCCATGAACCGAAAAGCACAATTTCAAATTCTCGACCAGACAGGTGCCGCCGAATTATATTCACAGCGTCGCTTATGATCTCTTCTTTGTCCACCGCCGAAGCCTCACAGTTTACACACCACCAAGTACCCTTTCCATTCTGCGCCGCTCAGGTACTCTGTCTCACCCATTTCCCAATCCAGTCGAGCGCCTTCTGGATATTCTCTACCGAGTTCGCGAACGAGAACCGCAGATACCCCTCTCCCCAAGCGCCAAAAGCTGTGCCTGAGAGAGCCGCCACACCTGCATCATTGAGAATCGCGTCGGCCAGTGGCTTCGATTCAAGGCCGGTACCGGTGATGTTGGGGAAGACATAGAAGGCGCCCTGCGGCTGGCGGCACCGAAAACCCGGGATCCTGTTCATTCCCTCCACGATAACGCTGCGCCGCCGCCGGAACTCCTCGCGCATGCTGTCGACGCACGCCTGGTCTCCGCGCAGGGCTGTAATCGCCGCGACCTGCGTAAAGCTGGCCGTGCAGGAGGTGGCGTTGGTCTGGAGCTGGGCCACCCTTTGCGCGAGGTCGGGACGCATGATGCCGAAGCCCAGCCTCCAGCCGGTCATGGCGTACGTCTTGGAAAACCCATCCAGGATGATGGTCTTTTCCTTGAGGCCGGCAAACTGAGTGATGCTGGCGTGCTCGCCCTCGTAAATGAGACGGCTGTAAATCTCGTCGGACAGAATAAAGAGATCGCGATCCGCTAGGGCCTTGGCCAGCGCTGCCATGGATTCGCGCGTAATCACGCCGCCGGTCGGATTGTGCGGCGAGTTCAGGATCACTAGGCGCGTGCGGTCGGTGATCTTATCGATGATCTCGCCCACATCAACGTCGAAGTCGTGCTCTTCCCGAAACCCGTACGGCACAGCGCGGCCCCCCACAAAACTGATCATGGATTCGTAGATGGGAAAGCCCGGATTGGGATACACAACTTCGTCGTCGCGGTCCACCAGGGCCAGGATGGCGAAAAACATGATGGGCTTGGCGCCCGGCGTAATCACAACCTCCGATGGGTCCACTGCAATACCGCGCCGGCGTCCCGCGTCCTCGGCAACAGCTTGACGCAGATCCGGCAGGCCCGGCGAGGGACCATAGTGAGTCCAGCCCTGCCGCAGGGCGTCCACCGCGGCCTCGACGATGTGGGGAGCCGTTGGAAAATCTGGCTCACCGATCTCGAGGTGGATCACCTCGCGTCCTGCGGCCTCGAGCGCCCGAGCGCGCACGAGCACCTCAAAGGCGCTCTCAGTCCCCAGGCGGCTCATGCCTTCGGCCAGGCGCAGCTTCTCCAACGACGTCGCCGTTGTACTCATGAATCCTTCCCGACCAGGGTATTTGACTCGCGACCGCCCGGACGAGTCCCAGGCAGTCCCCGCCGCTATCCTTCGGCTTTGGAAACCCCGTCTACTATACGACAAAAAAACGGGGTGGCAAACTAAACGGCCATGGGCGAAAATCGGCCTCTCGGTCGAGGTAAAACCGGCGAGCCGCGAGCCGCGATAGATCGACGCTCCTCATGCTAGACTGAGGGATTATCGGTGCCGCCGGAGGCAGCAAATCCTGGCGAGAGTCTTTTCGGCTCATCGGCAGGCTGGAGCCAGCGGCAGCGTCATTCTCGAGCGCGAACAATGCGTGAACCCTTTCTCCAACGACTCGAAAAGCGCGTCCTGGTTTGCGACGGCGCCATGGGTACTGAACTCTACGCCCGCGGCATCCCTTTCAGCCGCTCCTTTGACGAGCTCAACCTGAGCCAGCCCCAGGTTATCAAGGAAATACACCTCTCCTACGTGAAGGCAGGGGCCGACATCATTGAGACTAACACCTTCGGGGCCAATCGATTCCGGCTCGCAAAGTTCGATCTCGCGGAAAAGGTGCGCGATATCAACCTGGCGGGCGCGACGCTGGCGCGTGAAGTTGCAGGCGACGATCTCTACGTGGCGGGCTCGGTGGGCCCGCTCGGTCTGCGGCTCGAGCCTCTGGGTCCGACCTCCATCGCCGAGGCCCGCGAGGCTTTTCGCGAGCAGATCGCGGCCCTGGTTGAGGGTGGCGTTGACCTGATCATCGTGGAGACGATGATCGATCCTAATGAGGCGCACGCGGCGCTCGCGGCGGCGCGCCAGGCCGGGCTGCTGCCGGTGGTTGTACAGATGACCATCGAGGACGACGGGAGCACGCAGACCGGAAGCCAGGCGGAAGACTTCACCCGCGAGCTCGACCAGTGGGGCGCCGACGTGATCGGGGTCAATTGTAGCACCGGGCCCGCCGCCCTGCTGGACGCTATCGAGCGCATGGCGGCGTCCACCGCCAGAAAGCTTTCCGCGCAACCCAACGCCGGCCTGCCTGACACGATCCAGGGCCGCAGCATCTATCTCTGCTCGCCGGAATACATGGCCAGCTACGCTCGACGGTTCATCGATGCCGGAGTGCAGCTCATTGGTGGTTGTTGCGGCACGACGCCGGCTCACATCCAGGCCATTAAGGCGGCTGTTCGATCTCTCCGGCTACCGTCAACCCGCGTGGCCGTGGAGGTAGGGTCGGAGCGCCAGCCCGCCAGCCTGGAGCCCGTGCCGGTGGCCGAGCGCTCAAATCTCGGAGCCCGTCTGGCGCGGGGCCAATTTTCTTTGCTCGCTGAGATTGTGCCGCCGAAGGGATCCGACGTGACCAAGGAGCTCGATGGCGCGCGCTATCTGCAGGAACATCATATCGACGGCGTAGTGGTTCCCGACGGTACCGGGTCCACCGCACGCTTGAGCGCGCAGACCCTGGCGGTCTTGCTGGAACAGAAGGTTGGCATGGAGCCGCTCTTGTTCTACAGCTGTCGCGACCGAAGCGTAATGCGGATCCAGTCGGATTTGCTCGGCGGCCACGCGCTGGGGCTGCGAAACATTCTGGCCATTACCGGCGATCCTCCGTCGCAGACACCTTACCCGGGATCCGGTGCGGTTTTTGACGTGGACTCCATTGGTCTCGTGAACGTGCTGAGCAACTTGAATCGGGGCCTGGACGTGGGCGGCAATCCGCTTGGCGCCCGCACGGTTTTTCTGGTCGGCGTGGGCGTGAACCCGTTCGCTCCGGCCGCCGACGAGCACTTCCGTCGTTTTGAGTACAAGGTGGAGGCCGGCGCAAACTTTGCTCTGACGCAACCTGTGTTCGATGTGGCGCATCTTGCGGCTTTTCTGAAGCGCATCCGGCACTTCGGGATACCCGTGCTGGCCACCATCGTACCGCTCACCAGCTTTCGCAACGCTGAGTTCATGAACAACGAGGTCCCCGGAATTGTGATTCCGCGGCCGATCCTGGATCGCATGCGCCACGCCGACACAGGCGACCGGGCGCGCGCCGAAGGAGTGAGGATCGCCCAGGAGATTCTGATCGAGGCGCGAGAGCTCATTGAGGGCGCCGTGATCTCAGCTCCTCTGGGACGCTATGCCATGGTGGCCGAGGTCGCGAGCGCACTGGGAGCGGGCGCCACGCGGGACTGAACGTTGCTGATCGAAGATCGAGGATCGCAGGCGACAATGACCGCGGTAAATCAGAAGGAAGAAGCCGGTGCCACTGAGCGGGCTTCAAAGCCCGCCAAGCTCGAGAGCTTCGAGAAGAACCTCGAGCGCCTGGACGGCATCGTTCACGAGCTTGAGGAGGCTGAATTGCCGCTCGAGAAGGCCTTGGAACTGTACGAGGAAGGCATGCGCCTGACAGGAATCTGTCAACAACAGCTCGAAGAGGCCGAAGGACGGGTGGAGATTCTGCGCAAACGTGCCGGCGGCAAATTGGTGGCTGAGCCATTCGAGGAGGAGAAGTGAACAAGGGCCTCGATAACAGGAGCATGCTCAGGGATGAGAGTCCCCGTTGTATCGGAGTCACAGTTCGGCTGGCGAGTCCGGACACGCTTGAACCCGCGGACGGCGAGTCAATGATCGGAAGCGGGCCTGTCGCTGCCCTGCAATGAATCCCACCGCAACTGTCAGCATCGACGCGCATCTTCAGAACGAGAGAGCACGTGTCGATCGCGAGCTTGAGGATATCCTGCCGCAGACGAGCACCGAGCCCACTTCGCTCCACTGGGCGATGCGCTATTCTGTTTTTGCCGGAGGCAAGCGCTTGCGGCCGATTCTCTGCCTGGAGGCAGGACGCCTTTTTGGCGCTGACGAAAAACCCTTGTTGCAAATCGCCGCGGCGCTGGAGCTGATTCACACTTACTCGCTCATTCACGACGATCTTCCCGCTCTCGACAACGATGATCTCCGCCGCGGAAGGCCGACCAGCCACCGAATGTTCGGAGAGGCCTTGGCGATTCTGGCCGGCGACGGATTGCTGACGCTTGCATTCGAGGTCATCACAGCGCCGGGCCTGATCCCGTCAGAACGCCAACTGACTCTGACCAATGACCTGGCCCAGGCCATCGGAACACGGGGAATGGTGGGCGGGCAGGTGGTCGATCTCGAAACTACAAAGGACTCGGCGGACCCAGCACGGCTTCGGTTTATCCATATGGCCAAGACGGGAGCTTTGATCCGGGCCTCTGTTCGGGCTGGCGCGCTCGCAGCCGGCGCTTCCGAGCGTGAAGTCGCCCTAATCAGTCAGTACGGTGAAAAGGTCGGGCTGGCTTTTCAGATCGCGGACGACCTTCTTGATGTTCTCGGTTCCAGCGAATCCATGGGAAAGGCGGTCCAAAAGGACGGCGCTCGCCATAAGACTACGTATCCCTCTCTTTACGGAGTCGAGGAATCGCAGCGAATTGCGCGGCGTCTTGCCGACGAGGCCAGTGAGTCTCTCGCGTCTTTTGGGGAGAGCGCGCATTACTTGTGCGAAATCGCCCACTTTCTGATTACGAGGCAGTCCTGATGGAATACCGCTACCTACCCGCAATCAACTCCCCGGACGATTTGCGGAAACTGCCGCGCGCCGAACTGCCTCAGGTGGCTGAAGAGCTGCGCGACTACATCATCTCCGTGATTTCCAAGGTGGGAGGCCATCTCGCCTCGAGTCTGGGCGCCATCGAACTCACCATTGCGCTTCACTATTCGTTCGATACGCCACATGACCGCCTTGTTTGGGACGTCGGCCACCAGGCCTATGGTCACAAGATTCTCACCGGACGCCGTGACCGTTTTCCCACCATCCGGCAGTATGGCGGCCTGTCGGGGTTCCCGGTGCGCGACGAGAGTCCGTACGATACCCTCAACGTTGCGCACGCCTGCACCGCAATATCCGCCGCCTTGGGGATGGCGGCGGCACGCGATCTGAAAGGGCAGGCCTTTCACGTGGTGGCCATCGTAGGAGACGCGGGGCTCACAGGGGGATTGTCGCTCGAAGGCATCAACAATCTCGGTACGCTCAAGAAAAAGCTGATCGTCATTGTCAATGACAATAAAATGTCGATCTCGCCGAACGTGGGCGCCATCGCCGGTTATCTGAACCGGATCGTCCACGGTCAGGCGTATCACCGGCTTACCCTGGAAGTGGAGAAACGGATGCTGGCAGTGCCGCGCCTGGGCCCAAGACTACTCCGGCTTTCCAAGGAAATCGTGGATTCTGCCAAAACTCTGCTGATTCCCGGACTCGTCTTTGAGGAGCTGGGGTTCGACTATACCGGACCCATCAATGGACACAGCCTCGACGATCTGCTGAATGCCCTGGCCAAGGCCAAGGCGAATGCCGGTCCCACGCTTTTGCACGTGGTGACACAGAAGGGCAAAGGTTATTCGCAAGCCGAACAGTTACCGGTCAAATATCACGGCGTGACGCAGTTTGACATCTCTACCGGGGCCTTTCATAAGGCGCCAGCGCGGGCGCCTTCCTACACAAGTGTCTTCGGCAAGGCCATGTGTGAACTGGCGGATCGCGACCGCCGTGTTGTGGCAATCACTGCTGCCATGAGCGAAGGAACCGGACTCGACGAGTTCGCGCGCCGTTTTCCAGCGCGCTTCTTCGATGTCGGCATCGCCGAGCAGCACGCGGTGGAGTTCGCGTGCGGCCTTGCCTGCGAAGGCGAGCGTCCGGTGGCGGCCATTTACTCCACTTTCTTGCAGCGCGCCTACGACCAGCTCGTCCACGACGTCTGCCTGATGCGGCTCCCGGTGACGCTGGCGCTCGATCGCGCGGGCATCGTGGGCGCCGATGGGCCAACCCATCACGGTCTCTATGACCTGGTCTATCTGGCGGCGCTGCCGGGCATGGTGGTAATGGCTCCCAAGGACGAGAACGAGCTGCGCCACATGCTCTTTACCGCGATCGAGCTGGGCGCGCCTGCGGCCGTACGCTATCCGCGCGGCAATGGTCTGGGCGTTCCGCAGGACGAGTTCCGGCGTCTCGAGATCGGCAAGGCGGAGATTCTACGCGAGGGCGGCGATTTTGCGATTCTGGCGCTCGGCAGCATGGTCTATCCCTGTCTTGAAGCCGCCAACCGGCTCGAGTCCGCCGGCTTGAGCGCTACAGTGATTAACGCGCGCTTCATGAAACCTTTGGACTACGAATTGATTTCCGCGCTGGCCGCCGAAAAGCAATTTCTGGTGACGGCGGAAGAGGGCACCGCGGCCGGCGGGTTCGGCAGCGAGGTCGCGGCCTTGCTTCAGGACCGCCGCATCCCGGCAAGCCTTCTGCGCATCGCCGTTCCCGATCGCATCATCCCCCACGGAGCGCCCGATCTACTGCACGCCAAGTATGGCCTGGATGTCGATGGCATCGTGGAGCGCATCGCGACTTTCGCACACGATCCCACCGCCCACGGCAGTTTCCAGTCTCAAGTTCATGGGTGCTGACGAACCTCGCCTTACATTCCGCGATCGCCCCCGCTCATCCGGTTCGAAACTCTCAAAGGTCCGCCTCGACCTACTGCTGATTAATCGCGGCCTCGCCGACTCGCGCCAAAAGGCGCAAGCCCTGATCCTGGCTGGCCAGGTTCGGGTGGATGAGCGGAAAGTGGAAAAGAGCGGCGCCCTGGTGAAGGCCGACGCGAGCCTGCGGATCATCGGCGAAGCGCTGCCTTATGTGAGCCGGGCCGGGCTCAAGCTCGAAGCGGCCCTGGACCACTTCAGCGTCGAAGTTGCCGGCAAAACCTGCCTTGACATCGGCGCGTCAACGGGCGGCTTCACGGATTGCCTCCTCCAGCGCGGCGCCGCTCGTGTTCTGGCCGTTGACGTGGGCACCAATCAACTGCACTGGAAACTGCGCACCGATCCGCGCGTAGTTTCGATCGAGCAGACCAACGCGCGTTATCTCAATCCGTCTTCCATCGCACAAGCGGTGGATCTCGTCACCATGGACGTCTCCTTTATCTCCGCCACCCTGATCCTTCCGGTTGTCCCTGCGTTGCTCAATCAGCAGGCGGAGATTCTGGTGCTGGCGAAGCCCCAGTTCGAGGTGCGCCGCGGACAGGTGGGAAAGGGCGGGGTTGTTCGGGATGACCACCTGCGGCAGGATGCAGTCGCTCGCGTCGCGGGCAGGCTGCAAGAGCTTGGATTCCAAGGGATCGAGTCTGCGGAAAGCGTTCTGCCAGGAGTTTGCGGCAATCACGAGTACTTCGTCCACGCGGCGTGGCGTGATCTGAGGGCGCCAGCCGGCGAAGTGCGTCCCGGCTTCTGATGTGATCCCTATTGATGCCGGCGAGGCCAGGGGGGCGCTTCACGCAAGACGGGCGGCGAACCGCTTCTTGCGCAACAAACTCCGCACCTCCTCTACCTTGAAGACCCAGGCCAGGGCCAGGCCCAGCGCGAGCCCTGCCAAGGTGGCAAAAACCAGGACCCCGAACGCCCTCGGGATCGAAGTCCAGCCGACACGGGTGCCAAGTACGTCCGTGATCTGCCAGGCGGCGAATCCCATGATCAAGGAAAGTGCGGCAATCTTGGCGAAGAACGCCAGCAGCAAACCGCCTTCATAACCCGGTAAACGCCTCCTCAAGAGGGCGAAGAGAGCCGCCGTGTAAACGATGATGCCGATTGAACTGGCCAGAGCCAGGCCGAGATACTGCAGACGCCGGACCAGCAGCCAGTAGACCGGAAGGTTCAGGAGCGCGAGAAGTGTACCCAGCACAGCCGGGGTGAGGGTGTCGCGCCCTGCGTAGAACCCGCGCGCGACGATGCTCTGCGCGCCCCAGGCAAACATGCCCAGAGAGAAGAAGACCAGCGTGGCGGCGGTCGCGTTGAAATCGGAAGGCGTGAGTCTGGTATGCGCGAAAAACAGACGCACCAGCGGACGGCTCTCTGCCATGGTGAGGGCAGAGATGGGTACGAGCATCAGGGTAAGCGCTCGCAGAGTGGAGTTCAGCGTTCTGTTGAGCTCGTCGAATCGGCGCTCTGAGAAAAGTTGCGCTAGGAAAGGAAATGACGCTACACCCACGGCTTGTCCCACCACACCGAGCGGCACTCGCATCAGGGTCTTGCCGTAACTCAGCCAGGTGATGGAGGCGGCTGGCAAGTAAGAACCGAACCAGCGTATGACCCAGTCGTCCGTAAATACCAGCGAGAGCGCCAGCATGATGGGAATCGCAAGGCGCAGGAACATTCGGAATCCAGGATGCCGCAGGTTCAGGCTCAAATGAAAGCGCGCTCCGGCGCGTCTAGCGCCGTAGATCTGCAGGCCAAAGTTGCCGACGAAAGCTCCGGCCAGCACGCCCGCGGAGAATCCGGCCATTCCGAAGCGCGAAGCCAGCAGAACACCGCCCAGGATTATTCCCAGGTTGTAAACAATGGGCGCAAGTGAAGGCACAACGAATTGCGCTCGGGCGTATTGCACGGCGGCCAGCACGCCGCCCAGATAAAAGAAGACCTGGGCCGGCAGCATCAGGCGCGTCAGAAACACCACCCGCGCTTTCTCAGCCGGATTGAAGCCGGGTGTGATCACCTGCACCAAATGTGGCGCGAGACCTTCCGCCGCCAGCACCAGGATCGTCAGCACCAGTCCCATGAACGTCAGGACGGTTGAGAAGACCTGCCAAGCCTCTTCTTCTGAGCCTTCCGCCGCGTATTTAGAGAATACCGGGATGAAGATTAGGCTCAGCGATCCACCGGCCACCAGGTAATTCAGGAAATCAGGCAGCGTGAAGGCGGCGTAATAGGCGTCGGTGGCGGCGTTCGACCCGATTTGGTGCGCCACGGTCCAATCGCGCAGAAAACCGAGTACCCGGCTCAGCAGCACACTGGCCATCACGATGCCCGTGGACTGAGCGATCCGCCGCATCACAGAAGGGGAGGATGATGGCATGAAGTGCTGATTTTACACTTGAGGGATCGGAAACCGGTAGCGGCAGGCTGAGCATCGCGCCATGGCGGGACGCCGCAGGAGTACGCGCTCGAACCAACCGCGCTGCGAGCGGTGGAAATGCTTTTCACCGCAACGAGGGCAGCCATGAAACCCATCAGGGTCGCGAAACGGTGGCACGGCGTCGGGAGCGGACTCAGGCACGTCGCTCGTGGCCGGCGTGATACGCTGGCCGTGATGAATCAGCCTCAGCTTGCGACAGCGCGCGCACTTGCGCAGCTCATAACCGAGCTGCCGCGCGAGCTTAAGACGCAATCCGGGGCGCGCCGGTTCTGTCTTGGTGGCTCCACATTTTCGGCAAGGTGCGGCCATGATGGAAAATGAGCTTCGAGCATAGCCAATCGCGCCCGGCCCGCGCAAGATGAATCGTCCACGAGTGCTGCTGGAACTGTTGGAATATCCCGGGTGTTATTCCAAGGGGCCTTGGCGATGCGATCCGCGCAAAGAATAGTGCTGAACGAATCGAGGAACGATGAATATGTCTGTGAGCCAGCGCTCGCGGCGTCTTAGTGGAGGCGCGATGATGAACCTAAGTCGACAGATCGGGTCAATATTTTTGCTGATAATCGCCGTGGCGGCTGTGGGAGTCGGCAGACAGGGCACGGATGGTTCCAGGACGGCCGAGCCAGGGTCGCGACAGGATTCAAGCCCGACCGCCTGGAGCGCGGCACAACTGGTTCAGCCCGCTGAACTGGTGCGCCAACTCAACGGACCCGCCGGTTCGAGGCCACTGGTCCTATGTGTAGGATTCGACTTTCTATATCAGTCCGCCCACATTCCAGGCGCGCTCCTTTATGGTCCGGGTCGCGAACCATCGGGTCTAAAGGCTCTCGCGGATGCAGCGAAAGCTTGGCAGCACGATCGCGATATTGTGATTTACTGTGGCTGCTGCCCGATGAAGCAGTGTCCCAACCTGCGGCCAGCGTTCCGCTTGCTCAGAGACAGGGGTTTTACCCGCCTCCGCGTGCTGGACCTTGAACGCGATTTCCGGCGGGATTGGTTGCAAAACAATCTTCCGAGCGAGAAGCTTGCAGGAAAATGATAATGAAAGCGCCAAGATTCCGCGAATTCGGTGCTTCGGAACGGCATCGGATGTGGTAGTGTAGAGGAGTCAGTTCTAACAAGCCAGATCAGCGGGATTTTGAGGCCGCATTCCCGGTTTGAAGGGCACCGTTGGCGCCGCTTTCGATTTTCGGGAACTTGGCCTTCCATCACATCAGAACGAGGTGCCGTCATCGCTAAACCCAGCCAAACCTTCAAAAAACGTCAACGCGAGATGAAGCTTAGGGAAAAAGCGCAACTGAAACGCCAGCGCCGCCAGCAACGCGCCCAGGAAAAAGCGCAAGGCCCTGCCGTTGAGCCTGAGGACGACCAACTGCAGCCCGAAGTACCAGTTCATGAGGAACTCGGAGAGTAGATCAGCACGCGGCCGCACACGACTCTTGTTCACAGTTGCGGGGTTGGGCCTCGCTTTGTGGCTTTGGCCGGCACGCTCGGCCCGGAGCGACAACTTCGTATTCTACCTGCCCGGTTCGCGGCAGTTGCTTCCCGTGCAAACGGTGGATCGCACCCGCTATCTTCCGCTGCTTAAGGTTCTCAATTTGATCGGAACCGTAAGCAACGTAGAGGAGAAACGGCACAACCTCAAGGTCTGGATGAGCAGCAGTGATCGCCTCGACTTGCACGACGGCGATCGAAAACTGAAGTTGAATCGTGAGGATATCCGCCTGCAGGATCCAGTGCGTCTTAGCGGCACAGAGTGGATGGTGCCGCTCGACTTTCTTTATTCCGTGTTGCCCCGGCTAACGAATCAGCAGTTGCAGTATCGCTCCGGCGACGAGCGCATGTTCGTTGGTGACCTCAAGCCTCTGACATTTTCAGCAACTGTCACTCCGGTCCCGAACGGCGCGCGCTTGACTCTGCAGTTCAGCGATCCGGTGACCACGCAGACTGCTTCTACCAACGGGCAATATGTGATCTTCCTTGGTGACAGGGCGCTCCAGCCTCTCGAAGCTCAAATCCAGTTTCAGAACCAATACGTCACTGGCGTCAGATTTGACGACCAGGATGGCGTGCCCAAACTGATCGTCTCACCCAGCGCGCCCGGCCTCAATTTCTATCCGAGCACGTCTGGCGAAGGACGCGTCTTTCAGGCGGACATCACTCAGCCTGCGCCCGTTCAGACGGCGCAGTCCGCGCCGCCGGCAAGCCCGCCAGGGCAGCGCGTGCCGAGCCCCGGCTCTGCGTCAGCTCCTGCGGGACAGGGGCAGCCAAATGCCACCGGTACTGCGGCCGCAGCGCCGGCGCAACCTGCACCGCCGGCGCAACCTGCACCGCCGCTGCCGGTGGTCGTGCTGGATCCCGGTCACGGCGGTCAGGACAGCGGGGCCCACAGCCGCGACGGCGTCAGCGAACGCGATCTGGTGGCCTCGCTCGTGGATCTGGTGGGCGCGGCACTCGCCGCCACGGGTAAGTTCCGCGTTGTTTCGACCCGAACAGGGTCAAGCGATCCCAGCGCTGATGAGCGGGACGCGATGGCGAACCTGGCGCGTCCGGTCGCATTCCTCACTTTCCACGCCGGTGACCTGGGAGGAAGCACGCCGGCGGTCGAAGTCTACACTTACCAGGCGCCTTCCGCGCTTGCTCCCCCCGAATCGACTCGGATTCTATTTGTGCCGTGGAACGAGGCTCAGCAGGCTCATCTTGTCCGCAGCCATGACTTGGCGAGCTTGCTCGCGCAACAGTTGGCGCGGGTCGAAGGCCTCGACGCGCGCAATCCAGACGAGGCTCCGGAGCGCCAGCTTCGCAGTATCGATGCGCCTGCCGTGGCCGTGGAACTCGGAACCTTGGATCCCAGCCAGGACGCGAGCGCTCTCGCGTCGGCATCGCTTCAGCATCAGATCGCAACCGCGGTAGCTCAGGCTGTGACGGCCTTGGCGCAAGGAGCTTCTTGAGAAATGTCCGGCCGCACCAAAATCCTGATCCTGGTGATTCTTCCCGTCCTGGTCGTGGGCGCCCTCGACTTGCGATCGCTGGTCAAGCGCATCTTCTTCGAACGCAGGCAGCCTGCCGACACTTCAGTGCGCGCGAGTCTTGATCAGGCAGCCATCCAGTCCACAGGCGGCCCCACTCAAGCTGTGACTCTTTATTTTCCTTCCTTCGCGCAAGGCAAGCTCCAGGCGGAAACTCGAGCTCTGGCGATGGCCCCGGCCCCGGCCGATCGCATCCGGCAAATCGTGCTGGCTCTGATTGAGGGCTCGAAGCAAGGCCAGGGCCGCGCGCTGTCGGCTTCGGCCGACTTGCGTGCCGTCTTTCTCACGCACGACGGCACGGCTTACCTTGACCTTTCCAGCGCCACCCTTACGGGATTCAACCCCGGAATCAAAAGCGAGACTCTGGCCGTCTACTCGATCGTGGACTCGCTCGCGGCTGATCTGCCCGAGGTGAAGCAAGTGCAGTTTCTGGTGCAGGGACAGGAAGTGGATACGCTCGACGGCCACGCCGATCTCACCGCGCCGTTCGCCCCCAATTCCTCGTGGATCGCCTCCGCGGAGAGGCAGCAAGCTCCGAGCGCGGTGATCAGCGCGCAAAGCTGGTGAATCGAAGTGGCAAGACAGGGATTCAATCGCAAGGAGCCATTCATGGCAAACACGCCACGCCCGGTCAGCGGACTCCTCTATTCCGGCGGCAAACTGATGCGCTCTGGAAGCCGCGGCGCGAGTGAAATGCGGCCGCTCGAGATTGTTCCCAACTTTATCTCCAGCGCCGAAGGTTCAGTGTTGATTCGGCTTGGCGAAACCCAGGTAATCTGCACGGCCTCCATCGACGACGGCGTGCCGTCGTTCATGAAGGGATCAGGACGGGGCTGGATTTCCAGTGAATATGCGATGATCCCGCGAGCCACGGAGACGCGAACGCCTCGCGAGGTGACGCGCGGCCGCCAGGGCGGGCGCACCATGGAGATTCAACGTTTAATCGGGCGCGCGCTGCGGGCGGTAACCAATCTCGAGAAGCTCGGCGAGCGCACGGCCTGGATCGATTGCGACGTAATCCGGGCGGATGGCGGCACGCGCACCGCGTCTATCACCGGCTCGCTGGTCGCTCTCGGCCTCGCTTTCGAGAAGTTGATCAGGAATAAGGCGCTCGCGCGTTCGCCGCTCAATGATCATCTGGCCGCGATCAGCGTCGGCATCGTCGGGGGCGAAATGCTCCTTGATCTCGAATATGCCGAGGACTCACAGGCCGAGGTTGACATGAACGTGGTCATGACGGGCTCGGGACAGTTGGTGGAAGTCCAGGCAACGGCCGAAGGCAAGCCTTATTCGCTCGACGATCTCAGGAGCCTTATTGGTCTGGCCGAGCCCGCCATCGATAAGCTCATCGAAGCGCAGCGCGCGCTGGTGAAGATTTAGACCAAGCGCTGAACCAGGCACCGATGGCGCGATCTCCTGAAAACTCTATCCAACTCTGGCTCGCTTCCACGAATGCGTGCAAGCTGCGCGAGTTCAGCGAGGCGGCGCGCGCGCGCGGCATTAGCGTAAAGAGTCTTCCTGCCATGGACCGTTTGCCGCCTTGCGTCGAGGATGGGCTCACGTTTGACGAGAACGCGCGCAAGAAAGCGGTCTATTATTCCCGTGGATTCGAGGGCGTCGTGTTTGCCGATGATTCCGGCTTGTGCGTTGACGCGTTCGGTGGCGCTCCGGGAGTTTTCTCCGCCCGTTACGCCGGACCCGAAGCGAGCGACGACGCCAACAACGCGAAGCTAATCGCTGAACTGCGCCGAGCGCGAGGTGCGGCTCCGGTTGAGGAGAGCACCCAGAGTCCGTCCTACGCGCATTATGACTGCGTTATCGCTCTGGCTCGGGCTGGACGCGTTCTTGCTGTCACGGACGGTCGCGCTCCCGGAGTCGTCATCGAGCATCCCCGCGGTTCGGGTGGCTTCGGTTACGATCCCCACTTTTACTATCCGCCGCTCGGCCAGACTTTCGCCGAACTCAGTCCCGAAGTCAAGTTCGCCGTCTCACACCGTGGTGAAGCCTTCCGCAAGCTGCTGGACGGCATCGAGGATTTGGCGCTGGGCGGCCTGCGCCCGCGGGGCGCTCAATCACCCGTGCTATTCTAGGCTCCATGCCGACGAAAGCTGCGAAGCCGAAGCTCACCAAGCTCAAGGGACGCGTTCATAAGAGTGCGCCCGCCAGGAACGCGCCGAAAACCAAGTTGTCGAAAGCCCGGCAGCCTGAAGCCAGGTACACGTCGCCGGCGCGGATCACAAAAATCTTTGCGGCCCTCGACCGCCTGTTTCCGCAGGCCGAATGCGCGCTCCGGCATGCCAATGCCTTTCAGCTCTTGGTGGCCACGATCCTCTCCGCCCAATGCACCGACGAGCGGGTGAACAAAGTGACGCCCGTCTTGTTTGCCAAGTACCCCACGCCCAGTGATTTCGCCGCTCTGAACCAGGAAGTGCTCGAGAACGATATCCGATCCACGGGATTCTTCCGCAACAAAGCCAGGAGCATCATCGGCGCGGCTCAAAAGCTGGTGGCCGACTTCAAGGGTGAAGTGCCGCAAAGCATGGATGCGCTCCTCTCTTTGCCGGGGGTGGCACGCAAGACAGCGAACGTGGTGCTCGGCACCGCCTACGGAATTGCCGGCGGCGTGGTGGTGGACACGCACGTCTATCGCATCGCGCGGCGTCTTCGGTTGACCTCGGAAGCCACGCCGGAGAAAGTGGAACAGGACTTGATGAAGATTGTGCCCGAGGAGCGCTGGATCAGTTTCAGCCATCAGGTTATCTGGTTCGGCCGGAAGGTGTGCGTGGCGCGCAGGCCGCTCTGCCTTTCCTGTCCGCTCGAAACGCTCTGCGATGCGCCCGACAAGACAGTCAATCCAGGACGCGCCCGCGATCTATGAACGACGCCGAATCTAATATCGACACCACTTGCCCGTGCTGCGGAGCGCGGCTCACAATTGACCGCGCACTCGGCCGCGTGGTTGCTCATCAGGCTCCTCTCAAACAGAAGCGCCAGTCCGATTCGAATCGGCTCGAGCGCGCGGCCGATCTGCTCCAGAAACAAGCCGAGAGGCGAGAGGCTCACTTCCGCGAGAGCGCTCAGGAGGAAAGCATCAAGTCCGACTTGCTGGCGCGCAAGTTTGAAGAAGCGCTCAAGAAAACCCGCGATCAACCCGTAAAGCCCGCCCTGCGCGACATCGACCTCGATTGACAGCCGTCGTGCTTCAGCGAACTGCCGCAAGTGAGCGAATTTCGGCGCTCTCAATCACCGTTCGACACTCTAATGAAAATGAAGTAGCTTCGCGGCTGACTGCCGCGGAGCTGCGCGAACAATTTCTGAAAGGGAGGATAACAACGATGAGAAGAAGATTGATCGTAGTGATGAGTTCGATCGCAGTGCTGTGCGTCTTGAGCATCCCCGTCTTCCATTCGGCCGCCGCCAAATCTGCTCCTTCGCCGGCCGCACCGCCCGCTGCCGCACCGCCCTCTTCGCATCCGGAGTATCACGATACGATTGAGGCGCTCCGCAACGCCCGGAGGCATCTGGAAAAGGCCGAGGCGGACGGCTACGGTCATCGCGACAGGGCAATGCAGGCCAAGGACGCGGCCCTCGACGAATGCAATCAGGCGCTCCAGGTTTTGCACTAACCGGGATACCAGCCGCCGGGGATCGCGACTACCGGGACGATCGCCGGCGAATCTTCTCGAAGAACCCGCGTCAAGCTTGGGGCACTCTGCGCTGAGTAGGTGGAATCTGCCGCCCGAAGAGGCGCTCGAGATCTGCAGCCTGTCCAGGGTTCCTGCGCAAGATGATCCGCTTCAGTCGCGCAAACTCGTCCCGCTCGATCCGCTGTACGGTGCCGCGGCCGTGCGCCGGCGTGAAGGCCAGAATGTAATCGAGGTCAGGATGGCGGGCGAGCGGTTTCTTGAATAGGACGGCCTCTCGCGGCGCACAAAAGTCCAGCAATGATCCTTGACCCCGATCCCGGCCATCCGAAGCCGCGCGCGCGACCCCAACCATCATCTTTCGATCCACCTCGTAACAGAAAAAAAGGTCGCCGCGCTTCACATTCTCACGAATGAAGCGCAGGCTCGAAGCACTGCGGATCCAGCCTTCGTCACCGAGGGGATAAACGCCGCGCGCCCGGGAACGGAAGTAGCGGGCAAATTCCCAGCCGCGGCGAGTGTTGATTTTGAAAACCCAGACGTTCATCCCAACGACGGATTGACTCACTGATTCAATGAGCCAATCACCCAATCTTCACCAACTGCGCCCTTCTTATGGCAGCAACGTTCCGAATTTCCGCCATCACCTCTGCCGGGACCTCGTGATCGACGTTGACCAGGCCGATGGCTTCGTGAAGGTCAGGATTTCGGCCCAGCGCGAAGTTGGCGATGTTGATCTGCCGCTCGCCCAGGAGGGTGCCCAATCTCCCGATCACGCCCGGAACGTCCTGATTGCGGATAAAAAGGATTACGCCCTCGAGAGGAGCTTCGACGTCAATATTGTTGACGCCGAGAATGCGCAGCGAATTTCGCGGGCCGACTGTCCCCAAAGCCGATGCCTCTTCCGAACCGCTGCGGAGCGCAATACCCAGAGAGTTTGAAAGGCCGGCGCGCCTCGCGCTCCGCACCTCCTGCACTTCGATACCGATTTCGTGGGCCAGGCTACCGGCGTTAACGATGTTGACCTCTTCTTCGGAGAGTGTTTGGTCCAACACACCCTTAAGGACCGCATTCCTGACGAGGTGGGTGTTGAGATCACCGAGGCCGCCGTCGTAGCTGATGCGAATCTCGGAGAGCGGCCGTCCGCCGATCTGTGCCAGGAACGCTCCCAGTTTCTCTCCGAGCGCGAGGTAGGGCTGAAGCCTGCGGTATTCTTCCGCCGAAAGCGCCGGCAGGTTCACAGCGTTGCGCACGATGCCTTCCGCAAGATAGTCGCGCACCTGCTCCGCGATGCGGATACCGACGATCTCCTGCGCTTCTTCGGTGGAGCCGGCAATGTGCGGCGTCGCGATCACGTGCGGATGCGCCACCAGCCCGAAGTCTTTGGGTGGTTCGATCTCGAACACATCGAGTCCCGCGCCCGCTACTTTGCCGTCTTCCAGGGCCGCAAGCAAGGCAGCTTCATCCACCAGTTCGCCGCGAGCGCAGTTCACGATTCGGACTCCCGGACGCGCGAGGCCGAGAGTGCGCGCGTTCACCATGTGGTGGCTCTCCGGAGTGGCGGAAGCGTGCAGGCTGATGAAATCGCTTGACGAGAACAGTTCCTCGAGGGGAACCAGCTTGACGTTGAGATCGCTCGCGATTCGAGGGGAGATATGGGGATCGTAGGCCGTCACCTGCATCCCAAAGGCCTGGGCCAGCCGCGCCACCTCGGCTCCAATGCGGCCGAAGCCTGCCAGCCCGAGCGCCTTGCCGCGAAGTTCCTGGCCGAGAAACGCCTTCTTCTCCCAGCGCTGCTGTTTGAGCGATGCATCGGCCTGCGGAATGCGGCGGGCCAGAGCCAGCATCATGGCGATGCTGTGTTCCGCCACGCTCATGGCATTTCCGCCCGGCGTGTTCATTACCACCACGCCCTTGTGAGTGGCGGCCTCCAGATCAACGTTGTCGACTCCCACCCCCGCCCGGCCGATCACACGCAAGCGATCGGCGTGATCGAGCAACTCGCGGTTCGCCTTGGTGGCGCTGCGGACAATCAAAGCTTCAGCGTCCCGAAGCTCATCCATCACTCTCTGTCTGCGTGCCCCGGCCTCCAGTTTTTCGTGGCCGAGGTCAACCACTTGCCAAGACGACTGCGCTCTGAGCACCTGAACGGCATGCTCGGAAACATCGTCAGCAATTACGATTTTCATGATTCATCCCCAATCTGAAAGAGACGAATAGCGAATTGCGACTAGGGAATCGGCATTCTCATTCGCCGCCGAATCCGCCTTTTGCTATTCACAACCGCTATTCGCTGGTTCCGATTCCTATTCCCGGCTCGCCGCCGCCTTTTCCTGACCCTTGCCCAGGTAAACTTCTTCCGCTGCCCTCACTCCGGCTCCGAGATCTATCCTGTGTCCGAGCTTCACGAGCGCGATCTCAAGCGCCGTCACGACGGAAATCAAGTCGAGAAAGTCGTAGTATCCAAGGTGCGCGAGCCGGAAGATTTTGCCCTTCATAGACCCCTGGCCGTTGGTGATGATGGCGCCAAAGCGGGTGCGAATGTCCTTGACGATGGCACCCGAGTCCATGCCCTCCGGCGCGTAGATAGCCGTCACCGCGCTCGCCGGATTCGAGGCCGCGAAAAGCTTCAGACCGAGCGCCTGCGCCGAGGCGCGGGCTGCTTCCGCCAGCAAAGCGGCGTTCGCAACGAGATCTTCACGGCCGAGCTCACGGATATAGTTGAGCGCCGTGTGCAGCGCCACCACCAGAGTAGTGGCAGGCGTGAAGCTGGACTCACCCTGCGCCAGATTCTTGCGCTCTTTCGCAAAATCGAAGTAGTAGCGCGGTAGCTTCGCCTTCTCCATCAGCTTCCAGGCCTTGTCACTGACACTGGCAAAGGCGAGTCCCGGCGGGATCATGGTGGCTTTCTGCGATCCGCCGATCACGATGTCCAGACCCCACTCGTCGGGCCGCAGATCGGTGGTCCCTAGGCCGGTAATGGCGTCCACCACCAGGCAGGTTTCCGGATGCTCGCGGACCAGCGCCGCCAGCGCTTGAACATCGTGACGTACGCCGGTGGAACTCTCGGTTGCCTGAATGAAAACGGCGCGAAACGGGCCATCGTTCTTGAGATGTGACCTCATTTGCTCGATGGGAACGGTCTGGCCGTACGGCGCTTCCACCGTGACGGTTTCGATGCCATAAGCCTTCGCGATCGCCACCCAGCGCTCGCCAAACTTGCCTGCCGTGCCCACCAGCACGCGCTCGCCGGGCGAAAGCAGATTCGAGACTGCGCCCTCCATAGCGCCGGTGCCCGAACTCGCGAAGATCAGTACGTCATTTTTGGTATTAAAGTAGTAGCGCAGATTCTCCAGGGTCTCCTTCATCAGCTTCCGGAACCCCTCAGTGCGATGGTGCAGCGTGGCGGTAAGAGTGCGCGCCTGGGCCTCCATCAGCAGCGGCGTGGGTCCGGGAGTATAGAGTCTTTCCTTCACGATTCCTGGCATTTTGGATTCCTCCTAAAGGGGCTACGCCGGCCACACGTTGTCGTTTCAAGACCTAATCTCCATTTTCCATTAACAGGGACCAAACCGCGAGGGTGAAAGTCGAAACCCAAGAGGCAAAACCAAAATGATGAGTGAGAGCGCCGGAACGGACGCAGAATAATCGAAACTCCGATTCTGGAAACCGGCTCCAATTCCTAAGCGGGACGGCCCGCAGCTCATCCCAAAATCGCAAAATCGGCCGCGGGAAACGAGCTAAATCACTGAATCAGCGGGGAATAGACTCAATGGGTTTGATCGGGACCGTTTCGGTCTAAATTGTTGAAATAGCGTGACTTAACCTCAATGGGTTTGATCGGTTGTCGGTGGCCTCCTGCCTCTCAGAGTCTTGTCACTCGGTGTTGCAGAAGGCTCAGCAATTCTGCGGCACGTGCCGGTAGACCTCCCAGCCTTTGTAATTCTCCAGCGCCTCGGCCACAGCCTTGCCATAGTGGCTGCGATTCACGGCCACGTGGTGCTCAAAACCGTTCTTGCAGATGTATTGCAGCAGGGTTTGGAGCTGCGGAATGCGGACCACGCCATAGCCGCCGAAGCTCTGAGGACGGTCATCCGTGATCTCACCCTCGCCGCAATATGCGCGCATCTTGCCCCGCAGGTCGTCCGTCGAAACGCGGCAGTACGTCAGCGGACCACTCTTGAGCTTGCCGACCACCGTGCCAAACGTGTTGTCCTTGCCCACGGAGCCCGCGATGATCTCCTGAAAGTCCATCTTGAAGTCTTCGAAGAAGTGCTTGGGCAGATTGGAGCAATGGAAGATCACGCATTTGTTTGGATCCTCGCCGTAATTGTTGTTCCAGTCCACAATGGCGCTGGGCTCGCCGGCCGCCAGTTGCAGGATGTACATGCCGATCATGCCGATCATGTCGGTCTCGCAGGCGCTCGGCAGCAGATGGTTCGACATCATGCTCATCAGAGTACACGGCACCACACCAAAGTATTCCTCCATGGCGGTCCAGCACTGGATCGACGTGCCTGTGAGCTGATTGTCCTTGATCCAGCCATCCACGACAGCGCCGAATTTGGCCATCTTGACGAGCGAGGCCGGGGGAACGCCGCGCGTGTCCACGTACCCCTGAATGGACGCAAGCTTGCCCGTGGCCCGTTCGTCGTCATCCTTCATTCGCGCCACGCGGCCCATGACTTCGGAAAGGTCGAGCGTCTCCACGGTGATGCCGTGGTTCTCCATCAGTTTTTCACTGAAGCGGACGGTGTTGAAGGCGGCAGGACGCGCACCGATCACTCCTACGCGTGTGTCTTTGAGGCCCTTGACGATGCGGCAGGTGGCGGCGAACGCGGCCAGATCGGTTTTGAAGGCCTCGGAAGAGGGCGCAACAGTGTGCTGCGCGGTCAGCGAGAACTTGATGCCGTACTGCCAGAGGTTGTTGCACACCGACATCTTGCCGCAGAAGCTGTCGCGTCGCTTCCCCATCAGCATTTTGTCAGCAGCGTCCGGGAAGGCGTGAACCAGCACCGGCACGTCGAGCCCCGCAAAGCGCAGGGTATTGGCGACTGCCCGCTCATCGCCGAAGTTGGGCAGCGTCACCAGCACTCCGTCGATCTCATCGCGATGGCGCTTGAATAAGTCGGCGCAGCGGCGCGCGTCCTGCAGGCTTTCGACGGAGCCGAACTTCGTGTCTTCCGGCGTCAGGCAGATCGCCTTATACCCGTCCGCGGCCAGAACGCGCAGAATCTCCTCGCGGCCATCGCGCACCAACAGCTCCGGAAAGAATCCCCGATTCCCCACGATCACACCCAAGGTTGCGCTGCTCATCACGTTCTCCTTATCGAGATGCTCTCTTCGCCGAGCTCGATTTGCGGACCCGGCTGTTTTTTCGTGTCTTGCTGGCCACGGCGCCTGGCGCGCCCAAGGCAGCGCGGGTCTTTTGGGGCAGTTTCGCTAACGCCAAGTCGTGTGCCTGGCGGAGCAAACGCTTAAGCTCTGCGGGCTCGAGCGCGCTGTTGTTCTCGAGCGCCACCCACTTGGCGCGCGCCAGGTAGGGGGCTGGGATCACGCCCGCCTGCTCGGTCAGTGTGGCAAATTCCTCGTCCGTGCACTTGAAAGAAAGACATACCGGCGCCGGCTCCAGTGGCAGGACAGCATACATCTTGCCGCCCACCTTGAACACCAGGTCGGCGCCCCACTGCATGTGTTCAGTGGAGTGCGGAAACGACAAGCAGAGCTTCCGCACCCATTCCACGTCCATTTGTTCAGCTCGTCGAAGTTCTCACTGGTCAGTCGTCAGTCAAAAATACCCAGAACTCCAAATTCAAGAGGGTGAAACTGAGAACTGATAGGTTGCGGTTCCAAGCTTCTCAACTCTACTTTGCCTGTCCATACGCAGAGTGATACCGGTCATACCACTTCTTCACCTCGGCAGGCGGCAGCCGTTTGGGCTTGCCAAGCTGCAGCGCCAGATGGCAGGTCCGCGCCACGTCCTCCACCATTACCGCCGCTTTGAAGGCCGCTGCTACGGTGGGGCCCAAGGCGAACACACCATGATTACCGAGCAACACAACGGGAGACTTGCCCGCCGCCGCGATAATGGCCTCGCCGATGTGGTCGCCGGCGTTGTCAACGTACGGTGCGCAAGGAATCTCGTCACCGAATTCGTCCGCGATAGCGGTGAGATAAGCCGGGATCGAACGACCCAGCATGGCGAAGCTGGTGGCATGATTCGAATGCGTGTGAACCACGCCGCCCACGTCCGGCCGATGCTTGTAAATGTACAAGTGATGAGGCAGATCGACGGAGGGCTTCCACTTCCCGCGCACCTTTTTGCCGTCGGGATCGACGGTAACAAGGTCGGCGGGCTTCATCTCGTTGTAATCCATGCCGCTCGGCTTGATGAAGACGAGACCGCGATTGCGATCGATGCCGCTGGCGTTGCCGCTGTGCATGGTGACGAGTCCGGCGCGATAGATGCCTTGATTGGCCTCCCAAACCTGCCGCCGAAGAGGTGCGCGACCTGGCATGATTTACGAATTTACCTTACTGCATTCTGCTCTTTAGCGTTGTGAATAGGCGCTCGCAGTGGTGCGACGCGACGCGCACGATTGCCGGGTCGATAAGCTTTAAGATTTTCCAAGCGTGATCGGCCTTGTGATACTCCCCCTTCTGGGTGTCGTGCGTGGCGAGTTTGAGAGATGCTTCCAATTGGTCCTTGGAAATTTGTTCAACGTCTGGATTCTTGGGGATGATGCTTTGTCGGAATCCCTGGCCATAAAATCTGACGAGAGCTGCAACGTCGGCAATGAACCATGCCTCCATGGCCTGAGTCATCAGGTGACAGTGATTGTCGTCAACATCGTTGAATGCCCATCCGTCCCGCTGCTGTAGGTGAGCCGAGGGCGTTGTTTGAACGGGAGCTTCCGAGTCAACCAGGATCACATTGAAGGCGCCTGGATGCTGCTTCAGGGCTGTCCGAAAAGCATCGAATGTCGCGTTCCTGCCTCCGCATGTCACAACGTGCCAGCGGATACGCTTATCACGCGCCATCAAACTCAGATCCTGTAGGAATGAGCTGAAGCCCTCGCGAAGGAAAGCTTTGGTGTCCTTGGAGTCACCTCCGCCTTCAGCGTAGATGCGAATCTCTGTTACCACCGAGTTCCTCCCAATTCTCCCATTCTCCACAGCTCGCCCAGACGATATTTACCGAGCCAGTCCTTGAGTTTTTCTGCGTCCAAGCGTGTGAGCCGACTCCCGTCGGCGTCGCGTTCACATACCAGGACACTCCCAGTGCTCTCCGTTAGAGCTGACACAAGAGTGTCGGAGTGAGTGGTCACGATCAGTTGGCTGCGCTCGGACGCCTGCGTAAGCAACTCTGCCACGGTCGGCAGGATGTCAGGATGCAGTCCTATTTCCGGCTCTTCCACACACACCAACGGAGGAGGCTCGGGGTGGCAAAGGACGGCGAGCAGGCAGAGATATCTTAATGTCCCATCTGACAACCGTGTTGCGGGAATCTCCTTGAGGCCCTTTTCATGAAGAATTAGCTGGATAGTGCCCCCGAACAACCGAGACGTTACAGCCTCAGCGGATTCGTCGAATTTCTTGAGATAATGATTGACTATGCTCCTTGTCTCGGAGCGGTTTTCTAGATCGTTCAAAACAAGTGGAAGATTGTTTGCGCTATCAGAAAGGAAGTCGCTCGGGAGGTCGACTTTTTGCGGCTTTCGCGGTTCTGTGTTCCGGCCGAGGTTCCACTCCCGGTAGAGCCGGACCTTGCTGAATTGGTTGCCGAGGTACGTTACTTCAGGGTATTGGTCTGGGTCTTTCCGTTGAGAAAGTATTGACTGGCCTAACGCTACGTCTTCGCGGCGGAGGAACCTGGTTAACCTGCCTTCGCTAGTCCCCGCCTGGGCCTCGGCCTTGGTGCGTACGTTCAGTACCGGATGACCTGATTGGTACCGATAGTAGAAATAGACGTCGGGTTCCCCGGGACTCTTGTAGGGGTTTTCAATCACCTCATCGAAAATCTCGAATCGTTGCCCCACCATCGTGAATCCGAGTCGATATTTGAGAGGACCCTTGCCTTCCGGATAATAGATTGTTGCTTCGATCTCAGCCGTCGGGGCCCCCTTTGCGGGCAGCCCCTTCCACAGGTAGTCCTCGATGCCCCCGCCGTCACGAATTGGTTGGAAGACATCTGAGGGCGTTGCACGCAGGATGTCTACCGCCTCCAGCAAATTGGATTTCCCCGAGGTGTTCGGGCCAATGACGACGTTCAGCGGCAGCAGATCGACAGCGGACGCGCTTGGCCCGTAGGAAAGAAAATTTCTCAGCTGGATCGACTTCAGAAGTCTGTTATAGGCCATGTTGTTTACGTCCTGAGTCTCCCGCCGGCGGCAGCTGAGGATCTTCCGAAAGGCGTGATGCCTGACCCAATTACGCACCGACAGCGGCCTGCCGCTTGAGCTCCTTCAGCCGCTTCATCACATCATTGGCGCCGCGCCCGAAGTAATCGTGCAACGTCTGGTATTCCTTGAAAAGCTCATTGTAAATCTCGTGCCGGGCAGCATTCGGGCGATAGCTCTTGCGCTGCACGTGGGCCATGCGCTTGGCGGCGTCAAAAATGGTCTCGTAGCCGCCGGCTTCGCGCCCCGCCGCGACCGCGCCGTGCATAGCGGCGCCCAAGGCCGAGCAGGTCATCAGCGGATCGGCGAGTTTGATCTCGAGTCCGGTCACGTCGGCGTAAATCTGCATCAGCAACGGATTGCGCTCGGGCAAGCCGCCGCAGGCCACGAGTTGGTTCACGCTGACACCTTTCGATTTGAAAGCCTCGATGATCTGGCGGGTGCCGTACGCCGTAGCCTCGATCAGCGCCCGGTAGATAGCTTCCGCCCGCGTCGCGAGCGTCATCCCCAGCATCATGCCGGTGAGGTCCACGTCAACCAGCACCGAACGATTGCCGTTCCACCAATCGAGCGCGAGCAGGCCCGACGCGCCCGGCTTCAGGAGGGCCGCGCGCTTCTCCA
>DASYYZ010000223.1:0-14505 GCA_035946735.1 Terriglobia bacterium | reverse complement strand
GAATTTACTCCCGTTGGAAAAGCAAATTCAGATCGCTAACGCCCTGGTCGAAGGCAACTCGATCCGCTCAACGTCCCGGTTGGTCGGCGTCGAGCACAAGACCGTGATGCGCGTCCTGCTGAGGATCGGGGACGCCTGCGGCCAGCTTCTTAATGAGCATGTGCGCCGCATTCGGGCCAAGCGCGTCCAGGTCGATGAAATCTGGACGTACGTTTTCAAGAAGCAAAAGAACCTGGGATACGCCGACGATGAGGCCACGATGGGCGATCAGTACGTCTTTGTCGCAATGGACTCAGAATCCAAGCTGGTGATCTCTCACTTGGTTGGGAAGCGCGATTACCCCACGGCGTTTAACCTGATTGCCGATCTCAAGGGCCGGCTGGCGCACCGCATTCAGTTAACGACCGATGGTTTCCGGCCGTACATCAATGCGGTCGAGGACAACTTCGGAGCAGACATCGATTACGGCGTCCTGGTGAAGATGTACGGGGGAGACAGGGAAGAAACAGCGGGGCCAGCGTGGTACGGGCCAGCAAAGATCGTCTCGACGATGCCCACCCGCGTTACCGGAGATCCCGACTGGAAGCACATCTCAACCAGTCATATCGAGCGCCAGAACCTCACCATGCGAATGAGCATGAGGCGCTTTACGAGGCTCACGAATGCGGCCTCAAAGAAGCTGGCGAACCTCAAAGCCCAAGTCGCGCTTCACTTCGCACACTACAACTTTTGCCGCGTCCATTACTCGCTTCGGGTCACGCCTGCGATGGAAGCGGGGCTCAGCTTTTCACCTTGGACGATCCGTGATCTACTGACAGCGAACCTGCGCCGGGCTGCGTGAAAACTCCATAGGAGGTCACACGGATGATGGACAAGGATCAGATGATTTTGGTGATAACGATTCTTCGGCTTCTCGGTCACAAGCCGCGTCCGGAAGACGTACAGTTAGCTCATCAGAAGGCTCAGCGGGATGTGGAGGGTTACGTTTTGAGAAACAAACCTCCGGAGCCTCTCCGCTAAACGGATAAAACAGACTGTCCTGTAGGTCGAGCCAATTCTTTGCCCGATCCAGCAAGCCATACCGCTCTGTCCTCGGATAGGCATCGAGGAAAACTAAGAGCTTTTCGACTTCCGGGTCTTCGACTTTGACTGAGAGTTCGATTGACATTTTGGACATGCTCATGGAACGGTAACCCGGAAGCGCCACGTCAGGTGGCTTTCCTTCGCCCGACGATAAAACTCCTGGTGGGCCGCCATTGCGCGCCGTGCGACTTCAGAGAATTGCACACCACAGACACCGCAAGACTGTGGGAACGCTTCCTGTATTGTCCAGTCAATGATGCAGCCACCTTTACAGCCAGAGCAATAAACCTCTATTACCGTTAGTTCCGAGAAATCCAAGCAAATCTTCTTTTCTCCCATAGACAACTAATTCCTAGCACGAAAATCAGCATTGGCAACATGGGTCGGGTTGCGCGTTGTGGTGACTGTTTGTGTTATAAGATGAACTTCAAAATCAGAATACCGGAGGGAGCGAACCCAAACATGCAGATCGACAAATACACTAAATTCCTGCTGACCGTCATCGCCTGCTGTCTCGTTTATCTGTGCCTCAAGGACGCCATAGCGATTCCGAAGGTCCACGCCGAAGGCCCTATGAAAGTGTTGCTTGTGGATTCTATCGGTCGTCCGGTGTCAGACACGGCGGACGGAATGCCCCTGCCAGTGAGAATAGACAACGGTAAGCAGTAAGGCACTTCCCTTGCCATTCATTTCGGCAAATGACACCAGTACCCGTTGGATCAATGGTGAGTGCAGCGGCGCGGATTCACCTCACAGCCCGTTAGCGTTGACGAGGATGAATACGTGATCGTCCGCTGTCGTCGGAGTGGGCGCTTTATGAAAGAGCCCCGCAAAGGCGACCATCTGGTTGGAACTGGGATCATAGACTCCAGAATGCTCGTAGAGCTGAGAACCCGCGTGAGTCGGCACGAGCTGAAGCCAAGTCGGCGTGCCTCCCACGTTGTCGGCGTTTTCGAGCACCCAGGTATCCCCGAGGAGACCCAGCGGAGTATTTCCGCTGTTGACAACCATTCGGTTGTTAGTGGAATCGTACACCGCGGCCGGACCGTAGCGCGCGGGTGGCGCGGTCCCTTGGGGAGACAATTGGCTCCAGGACGAGGTTTTGCCAGTGCCGCTGGCTCCCGAAAGCAGCCATACGTCCGCGAGAAAATTGTTAGCAGGGTTGTTCGTTCCTCCGTAAACTGTCAAGGTGTTGGCGGATGAGTTGAACGCAGCCGCCATGTAGGCGCGTCCCGGTGGAAGGTTTCCCGAGGGACTAAGCTCCTTCCACTTGGGGGTACCCCCAAGCCCGTTGGCATTGCTGAGCGCCCACGTGTCCGCCAGATAATTCCCATTGCAATCGGTCCCGCCGAAAATGGTCATGCTGTTGGTGGTGGAATCGTAGGCCGCAACTTGTCCCTCCCGCGCCGAAGGCGGTGTGTTGCCGGGGTTCAGTTGCACCCAGGTAGGATTGCCGCTCACTCCATTGGCATTTTCCAGCACCCAGACGTCATTGACGCAAGGTGAAGGAAATCCGGTGGCGCCGCCGAAGACAATCATGCGGCTGTTTGTCGAGTCATAAACAGCGGTGTGACCGGACCTGGCGGCCGGCGGGGTGCCGGTGGGAGTGTCGAACGTCCAGCTCAAATCGCATGTGGGATTGCAACTGCTGCTCATAACGTTGAGCGCCACCCACAGGTCGTTGTAGTTAATGGTCCCGAGATCGGTTCCTCCAAAGACGATCATCTGGTCGGTATGCGAGTCAAACACTGCCGAGTGCAGAAAGCGCGGGCCTGGACCGTGCGCCGTCCACTGCCCGAACGAGGGCAACGCGAAGAGGCCGAATGTCGCGCCCAGCATGACTGTTGCTAACTTGTGACGTCTGCCCATCAAGCACCTCTTGGATTACCGCCAGGCGACCACTCCCGAGCGATTCAAACCCGCCGCAGGCCGAGCTCAGAGACCGTTGGCGGCAGCCAGAGTATAAGTATGATCGTCAGAGGGATCGCCCGTAACGTTGCTGGGAAGTTTTCCCGAAAAGATTATCATCTGGTTCGAGGCCGCATCATAAATCGCCGTGTGCATTCCTCTCAGTGGGGCGTTTCCGGTGCCCGAAACGGTCAGCGTCCAGGAAGGAGTGCCTCCCACGCCGTTCGCGTTCGCAAGCACCCAGGTGTCGCCCACGTAGGTTTTGCCAGTGTCGCCGCCATAAACAATCATGCGGTTGTTGGCGGAGTCGTAGACGGCGCTGTGGCCGTAACGGGCTGCCGGCGGCTGTCCGCTGGGGCTCAACTGAATCCAGGATGGAGTACCGCCCCTGCCGTTGGCATTGGTAAGCGCCCAGACGTCATTCCGCGGAGTCCCGTTCGTACCGCCGAATACGATCATGCGATTGCTGCCTTCGTCGTAGATCGCGCTGGTAAACGCCCGCGCGACCGGGGGCGTGCCGGTGGGCGAGAGCTGAGACCAAGCAGGCGTGCCGCCTATGCCGTTGGCATTCTGGAGGACCCAAACATCATTGAAATAGGTCGAACTGCAGTTGTTTCCTGCGAACACAATCATCACGTTGGTTCCGGGATCATACACCGCGGTATGACTGTAGCGTGCTGCAGGAGGAGTGCCAGTGGGAGAAAGCTCAGTCCAGCCTGGGTTTCCTCCGATCCCGGTGGCATATTCGAGTACCCGCACATCATTGGCGCAAGGCGGCGGGGTAGAAACTCCTTCGGCCCCGCCAAAAACCACCATGCGGGTGTTCGCAGAATCATAGACGGCGGTGTGTCCGAACCGGGCGGGCGGGATATTGTTGACTTTCGCGGCCGGGTGATTCCACTGCAGGGTACAGGGCGGCTTGCACACCGATTTCGTAATGTTTGGAGCCCACCAGAGGTCGCTGAAGTCCTGGGAAGTGGTGGTGTGCTGGCCCCCGAACACGACCATCATATCGGAGGCCGAATCATACACCGCGGTGGCCTGATACCGCGTCGCGGGTCCGTACTTATCCCAGGTGGGTGATTGCGCATACTGAGTCGCCACGCACAGGCAGGACAGCAGTGCTGCCGTAAGCCCGGCGCGCCCCGCCCGCTTCCTCTTTTTCATCACTTGTCTCCGATCAAGCAAAACTTTTTCTCCCGCGCTGCCAGCCAACCCCGCTGCTCTTCAACCTTGTAGGGCGCAGAGGCGCTTCCAGACGCTAACCCGACGGGTCGTCTCCGTCAAGCATCCACCGAGGTATGAGCCACGTCTTCCACCCCTGGCCTTAAGAGCGGTGGACGGGTTTAACAGAATCAAAAAGGAGGCGGCGCAGTGACGGTGACGTCCTGAATCACGTCCTTACTTCCGTTGGTGTAAACGAGCTGGTAAGTTCCTGTTCCTGGAACCACAAACCAGGCTGTGCCGCTGCCGTCTTGAGCGACCAGCACGCCAAGGGGCTCGCCGAGGCCGCCGGTTGCCGGCAGCAGAAAAGCGGCGGAGTCTGTAAGAGCAGAGGTCAATCCGGAGGCCTGGTAGTCCCCGGACGTAGGGCTCGTGTTGAGAAGTGCCGGCTGAAAGTACTGCTCATAGAGACCTGCAAATTGTGTGCTGTAAGCAGTGGGCGTCCACGATCGCGTGATCCAGTTCGGCAGAACCTGGGTTGTGGTGGGGCGGTTACCGATTCCACTGATACTGAACCAGGTCGGCGTCACGTTCTGGTTCTCGAAGAGCGGTTGTGGAGTTACGAGCCCCAAGCCACCGCCCGTGTAGGCATCGTTGTAGAAAGTGCTAAAGAAAGTGGGGGCGCAGGAGAGGCCCACCCCTCCGTAGAGCTCCTTGGTGAATAGCGGTATGGTCTCGCTGGCGAGTTTGGCGGCGTAAGCGGAGCCATTGTCGCACTCGTTCGGATTGCCGGAAACCGTCACGCTTTGACCCCAGAAATCGATGTCGCTGCCATCGGCGATCGGGCGGCCGCTCGGGTCGGACGCGCGTACTGCCGCTGCGATCTGCGGGTAAACTGACCCTGACGTCAGGCCTGGCGGGAGTACGTCCATTGGCCGCCACATGACGATCGAAGGGTGATTGCGGCGGGCAAGCACCCAGTCCGTAGCCGTTCCGACTTCCCAATCGGTCCACCCGCTGACGCTGTCGATCATGGACTGAATCTGCGGCCGCCCGTCGCAAAAATAGGATCCCACCACCAAGAGTCCCATTTCATCGGCTAACTGAAGCCAGGTGTCGCCCGGATCGTCCCAGTGGCTCTGGAGGATGTTGGAACCCGACGCCTCGGCGACCCAGAAAGTGAACGCCTCCTGCCGGCGATCATTGATGTAGCGAATCGGAGAGAGGGGCAAAAAGAAATTCCCCACCGGCCAAAGTTTCTGGCCATTCAACAGCATCTCGGTGCCGCTTACCCAGACTTCCCTGAATCCGAAGCGCGTGTAAACCGTGTCGACCACGATTCCGTTCTGCAGCAGCTCAGTCTTCAGCGTATAAAGCTTGGGCTGGCCATACGGGGCAGGCCCCCAGAACACAGGATTGGTCCAGGAGGCTTCCAGCGTCGCCGCGCCTGACGCTACTGGCTGGCTGGGCAGAGTAAGCACGGTGTTCGAGCCGTCCAGGACAGTGGCCTGAGCCGTGGTTGTGCCGTGACCTGTGCCGGTCACCTGCAGATCAGCGGTGAGCGTTAAGTTACGGACCGACGTCACGGCAAACACGTCCGAAAGGTATTCAGTTGGCCGCCACGAGAAAGTGACGTCCCCCACCAAGCCCACCCAGTTGCGCTGAATATAGTCGTTGGTCGGGGCGGCGGAGCGGTAAGCGTTGCCAATGCAATCCGGATTGTAGCTGGGGCAGGCGCTTTGGTTGATGTTAACGCCCGGCCTGATATAGGTGGTGTCTGCCTTGTGGACGTAGATCTGAATCTGGTTGTTTTGCCCAAACAGGACGTACTTCGTCACTTCTGCTTCGAACGGACTGAACTGTCCAAAATGATCGCCGATGAGAGTTCCATTGCAGTAAATGGCGGAATAATGCCCGGCCTTTTCCAGCGTAACAAAGAACCTGCGACCAGTTACCTTCCATGAAGACGGAACGAAGAAAGTTTGCTGGTACCAGACGGACGCCGTGCCGTCCATATAGGGCAAGGCGGGAACACGCGCCGTGCTCCATCCCGAAGTCGGAATGTGATCCTGGCTTTGGTTGAGCTGATACTGCCAGTTGCCGTCCAGCGTGATGTCAGTTCGAAAGGCTTTGGAGACAATGTCTTGAGCAGTCGCCCGAACCGGAACGATCACTGCTGTGCACAGCGTCAGTGCCGCTGCCAACGCCAAAATTCTCGCTCTCATGTTTCTCCTTCCGCGCCTTCTTGGCAAGCTTCCGATCCTCGCAGGCACGCTGGCATTTGCCCGACTTGGGGACCGTGAAAGGGTGGCGCGATGCCGTTAACAATAATAGACAGCAATAAGGGGTACCGGATTCTTCTCTGCAGCGCACCGATGCCAAGCTCGCCGTAAGTCGCTCCAGTTCTCGCTAGGTACCGGTTCCGGAGAGGCTGACGGTCTGCGGGCTGCCACCACCGTTATCGCTAACCGAAACGTTTGCTTTGCGGCTGCCGGTCGCGGTCGGAGTGAAGGTTACAGTAATCGAGCAACTGGCCCCGGAATTCACGGCTGACCCGCAGGTGTTGGTTTCCGCGAAATCCGCGGGATCGGCGCCCGTTATGGAAATACCTGTGATGCTCAAAGATGTGCTCCCCTTATTGGTCAGCGTGATCTTCTTGCCGGGGCTGGTCGTACCCACCTGTTGATTCCCGAAGCTCAGGCTGGCCGGGGTAAGTTTTACCACCGTCCCGGTGCCGGTCAGGTTGAAGACTTGAGGGGAACCAGGAGCGTTGTCCGTTAGCGTCAGCGTTCCGTTCAGTGTTCCGGACGCCGTGGGAGCGAAGGTGACGCTAAGGCTGCAGGTGTTGCCGGCGGCAACGCTCGATCCGCACCCATTGGCCGCGCTAAAACCGGTGCTAGTTGTGACCTGTGTGATTGTGAGCGGATCGCTGCCGGCGGCGACTACGGTCATGGTCTGAGCGGCACTCGTCGTGTTAACGAGTTGGTTGCCGAAGACCAAGCTCGCGGGGCCAAGCGCAAGACCAACGCCGGCGGCAGGAGAGATTTCTCCGGCTACCGCATTGAACAATCCGCCATTGGAGGTATGCGCCGTCTGGAAGGCGCCGGGCGTGGCCGGATAGTTTGTCCCTTGCGTTCGGCCCCCGATGAAAATATCTCCCGAGCTGTTGAGGGTCAAGGCATTCAGTGAATCGAAGTTATTGCTGCCGATGTAGGTTGAGAAAACCAGTTCCGAGCCGGCCGAATTGAGTTCCGTCACGAACGAATCATAATTGCCGTTGTCGGGGGCATGGGCCGCCTGGATGGGATTCATAACGGGAAAGTTCGTCGACGTGGTACGTCCGTCCACATAGGCGTTCCCAGCTGCGTCAACGTCGATGGCTTTTGAGAGTGTTGTCCCGGTACCGCCAAAATACGTGGAGTAGATTAGATCTGCAGCGCCGGCCCCGGCAGGATTGAACTTCGCAATGTACGAGTCCTCGCAGGTGCCTCCGGTACCGAGGTCACACGTGGTCTGGAAGGCGCCCGGTGTCGTAGGCAGATCAGGAGACTGAGTGTCACCAGTAATGTAAACATGACCGGTCGAATCCAGGGCGATAGCCACACCCGAGTCCGTGGCCGTGCCTCCGAAAAACGTCGAGTAAACGAGGTCGGCTGCGCCCTTGCCGCGGGGACTGATCTTGGTTAGGAATATGTCACCGCTGCAAGCCTTTTGGGCGTTGAGCTTGCAAGTGGTCTGATAGGCGCCGGCGCTGACTGGGAAATTCAGGGAGTGCGTCGTCCCCACGATGTAGACGTTGCCCACCGAGTCGGCTGCCACTTCTTGGGCCGAGTCGTTGCTGCTGCCGCCGAGGTAGGTGCCGTAGACTAACGACGCGCTTCCGCTCTTGGTGGTATCGATGACCACCAGAAAGGCGTCGTCTTGCCCGCCGATGGTGGTCTGGAAAGCGCCCGGCGTCACAGGGAAACTGGCGTAGTTAGTTGGCCCCACCACGAGGGCCCGGCCGTTACGGCTCGCCGTCATGAAATCGCCGTTGTGCTCGTTGGCCGGTCCGGGATCGACTGGCGCAATATAGGTGGAATAGAGCAGGGAAGAGCCGGTGGGATTCAACTTGGTCAGGAAGCAGTCGTAGCCGGTGCCAAAGAATGCGGTGTGGTAGGCGTTCGACGTCGTCGGGAAATTCAGCGAGTCCGTATGGCCGCTGACGTAAACGTTATCAGCAGAGTCGAGGCTCACACCCCAGCTCTCGTCATCGCCGCTGCCGCCAAGATAGGTCGAAAATACCAGGGAATCGCCGTTGGCGTTGAACTCAGTCACGAAGGCGTCGTAAGGGCCTCCGCCATAGGTGGGCTGGAAGGCGCCGGCAGTGGTAGGGAAATTCGTCGAGAACGTGCTGCCCACCACGATGGCATCGCCCCCGGAAGTCACCGCGATTCCTAAAACTTTGTCCAGACCGTTGCCGGCGAGGTATGTGGAATAGGTCAAAACCGGATCGATTACCAAGGGCTGCGTCCGGTCGTAGGCTCCGACCTCAAATGACACTTGGTTGTGGCCGACCAGCTTGAAGCGGCCCCCGATCGGAACTCGGGACTCCCCTGGACTGCGCTCGGGGCCGGCCACACTCGCGTTTCCCGAAGGTTGGTAAACCACGGGTCTCTGTACACGGACGAAATCTTTCCCGGCCCGAAGGACCAGGTCTCCCGTCTTGCTGTCGATTCGAATTCGGCCTGCAGCCCTGAAGCCCATCCTAATGGCACGGGGATCGGCGCCCGGAGCAACCGCAAAGTCATATTCGAGCTGTCCTTGGCTACCGTAGTAGACGAGGTCGACACCTGGATAAACACTTCGATACTCAATTCTTCCATAGCTTGGCACGTTCGCGTGCCACTGGGAGGGATCGTTGCCGATGAAATAGTTGGTTTTGCCCGGCAATTCACCAGCACCCGATGGCGTGGCATTGGGATTGGCGCCCACGAGCTTCATTGACAGCACAGAGTCCGTCGCCGACCGACGATTTCCCTTCAGTTCGACCACCGCCGCATCTCTCGTCAGAAAAAGCGTGTAGCCGCTGCCGCGGGACAGAAACCTCACGCGGGCGTCGGTCTGGCCCTGATTTGCCTGAAACGCCAGCGGCAGTTTTCCATAGGCATTCACGATTCTTGCGCGCGTTCCAGCGCCAGGTTGCGCAGTAGCCCAGGCAATCGTGTCCGGGTCTGCCTGCGATGCCTGAACTCGTACCGCTGAGGTGGGAGGGAATGCCACCACGATGGCGAGGAAACCAAAAGCGACGATCGATCTGGTGCTTGAGGCATAAATGATTGCAGCAGAAAGCTTTCGGGCCATTATGATATCTCTCCACGAACGAAGCCGTATATCAATTCAGGATTCGATTAGAGGCTAATTAGTCTTTCACTTCATTCGTATGGAAGTCAAGCGGAGAAGGAAATGCTATAAAGTTGGTAATCAGATGAGATCAAGCGAGCAAGCGGCGGAGCTTCTCCCCATGGTCCGCGACTTTTCCCTTCGTGATCACCTGGCTTCGGCGATCTGTTGCTCGGTCCGAACGATGAGCCGCGGCCACAATGATCCGGGATTAGGATCGAAGACCACGCCGGCATTGGCCGCGAAGATCCACCACCCGCCCTGCCTGACTTCATTCTCTAATTGTCCGGCGCCCCAGCCGCAATAGCCGAGATACACCCGCAAGTCGCCGCCGCTGGAACCCACGGCCAGAGCTTTTTCGAGAGCTGGTTTGGTTGGCACCAGATAAACGTCGCTGAGCACGGAGGTCGAGTCATCGGGTTTCTTTTGCGACTTGACCAATGCAAGGACAGTTTCCATCTCGACCGGACCACCGATGTAAATTGGGTCGGAGGCGTGCTTCGCCGTATCCACCCCTTGGAGGACGCGCGAAACAGGGGCTTCGGTATGGCGGTTGATCTCGAGACCGACCGCGCCCTGCTGGTCATACTGAATGAGCAGGATGACCGACTTTGCAAAATTTGGATCGGGAAGGCCTTTGGATGAGACGAGGAGTTTGCCGATGCCCAGGTCGTCGCTGCTCGCGGATTGTCCCGCAGCCATGGCCGTCGTACACAACGACGCTGCCGCCGCGAGCATTATCAGACGCCACGCGCTTTTAATCACGCAGTTCCCTTCGATGTGGCAGGACCTCAGCTGAACCTTAGCGACGCCGTGCCGATCCCGCAACTGGAGACAAGATTACACTCGTTTTGGGGGTGGCAGGGTCTAAAAATCTTGCGGACCCGTTCCTTGTGCGGCGCCGGAGGGCGGGGCCGGAGCCAGAGTGCGGGAGCTCACTCGCCGGGTGGGCAGTTTACCCGCGCCGCGCTGCGCAATCTGCATCGTTCCCAGATTGGCCACATAGCGAGCCACGCCCCGGTAGAGACCTTCGGCGATCTGCTGCCGGTACTGCGCCTGCTGGAGCAGGTGCTCGTCGCGCGGATTGCTGAGAAAGGAAATCTCGGCCAGAATAGACGGCATATTGGCGCCGATCAGCACCACAAACGGCGCTTTCTTCAGCCCGCGATCGGGATTACCATTGCGGGCCGTAGCCTGCTCGAGCCCGCGGTCGACCTGGCCGGCAAAATCCGCGGACTCCTGGATTTTTTCCGAGAGCGCGATCTTCTTGATCAGGCTTTGCAGTTGGTGGACGGACTCCTGCGAGGTGGCGTTCTCACGCGCGGCCACTTCGAGGCTGTTCGGATCGGAGGTAAAGTTCAGGTAATAGACCTCGATCCCGCGCGCGCTCGGATCGTGGCTGGCGTTGGCGTGGATGGAAATGAACAAGTCCGCGGCGCGCTGGTTGGCGATGGCGGTGCGCTCTTCGAGTGGAATGAAGGTATCGTCGCTGCGCGTCATCACCACTTCGCTGCCCATGCGCTGCTGGACCAACTTTCGCAAGCGAAGCGCCACGTCCAGGACGACGTCTTTCTCCGCTGCCCCATCCGGACCAAGCGTGCCGGTGTCGTGCCCGCCGTGGCCGGGATCGATCACGATCCGTGCGATCTTGAGTCCCAATGCTCGAGTAAGAGTGGCCGAGCCCGCTGAGGTATGGGCCGAAGGCGACACTCGCTGTGCTGCGGCGCTGCCTTCTGAATCCCGCGCGCTGCCGGCGTAAGTAGCGGTCGTCCCGGATGAAGTCGAACCGGCGGGGTTGGCCGGCGATTCACCGTCAGCCGTTTCCGCGCCGCCACGATCATCGGCACTCGGATTCGCGGCGGCAGACGCTGGCGGCTGGGACGGCAACGGCTGCGAGGTTGCAGTCTTGGATACCGGACTGCCGGCGGGCGCAAGATCGACTGCATTCCCAGCTTCCATCGCGGGCGTAGATGGTCCGGCCAGGCGAGCCTGCTGCAGGGGCGCGGTCCCGTGAATATCGATGATCATGCGGAAGGGATTGGGCAGAGTGAACACCGAATAATCGTGTATCTTCTCGAGGTCGAGCACCACTCGGGAGATGTCCGGCCTGTACTGCGCCACTCGAATCTGCTGCAGAAATCCATTGCCCACCGGAAAGGCCTTGCCCGCGAGCGAGCTTCCGAGGCGCGTGCCGGGAAGGTCGAAGACAATTCGATCCGGATGGCCGAGGCGCACCGCTTGAAACTTGGCTTCGTCCTCCATGCTGATCACGACCCGCGTGTAACTCGATCCTTCCCAGTATCGAACGTCACTTACCGTGATGAGGCGGGCCGGCGTCGCGATTGGAGCTGCCGGATTCGATTCCTCAGCCTTCCGGGCTTCGGCAGCGGCACTCGCCTCCAGCTGACGGTTCATTTCCCTGAGCCGCAGCTTTGCTTGTGCAGCCCCGGCAGCATAAGGATACTTCGTGAGGAATTCGGTGTAGGTCTTGTCCGCCTGCTGAGGGTTGCTGAGGTCAACGCGGTAGACTTCGGCCAGTGTGAAGAGGGCCTCGCGCGAGACCGTGGCCGCCGGGTATTGGTCGATCAGGAATCGGTACGTCTCCGCAGCGCTCTCGTAATAGCGCCTGCTGCCGAAACGACGGCCCATCTGCTGATCGATCTGGGCTTCCGCCAGGAGCGCTTTGGGAGTGTTGGGGTAGCCGGGGTCCAGCCGGTAGACCGCGTCGAAGGCGCGCTCGAGCTTGGCATAATCCTTGAATGAATGCGGCTTGGCGCGGCGCGCATTGAAAGCCGCACGCATCTGGACAGCTTGGTTGTAAGCTTTGACGGCACGGTCGCGTTTGCTGGCGGCGAAGGCGGAAGGCTCCAGCGCGGCCGTGCACAGAACGACAATCAGGAGGGCTACGAGCAAACCTGGGAGCGCGGGCGTCTCGCCTGCCATTCGTTGTGGTCTATCGACCGCCGCCTTCGGGGCTCGTAGAGCGCCACTACCAGCAAGCGGGCGAGACGCCTGCGCTCCCAGGCCCTCGTGGGCTGTGCCGGTCTGAGGCGCCGGGCTACTGTGTGAAATGGATGACCCCCTGGGTGTCCATATAACGATAGATTGGAACCGGCCTCGCCGCGTTGTCTGCCCTCAGGGCTCGATCATGTGTTTGGTCGAGAAATGCCGATGGCTGCCCTGCCCTGGGTTCGCTCGTCTGGGCAGACGATGGGTACAGAGCCGCTACTTTGCGAACGTAGTCTCGCGTTTCCGGAAAGGGAGGAATGCCGCGCTCGCGCAGTACCGCGCCTTCGCCGGCATTGTAAGCTGCCAACGAAAGCGGCACGTCGCCGTTGAATTGCTTCAGCAGGTGGCCCAGGTAAGTAACCCCGCCGCGAATATTCTGGGCCGCGTCGAACGGGTTGGCAACGCCGAAGCGCGCGGCCGTAGCCGGCATCAACTGCATCAGTCCGAGCGCTCCCTTCGGCGAGCGAGCGCGCGCGTCGTAGCCGGATTCCACCTGGACCACGGCTTCCACCAGATCGGGATCGACTGCCAGAGAACGTGCGGTCTGGCTTATCAGTTTGTGCACCGTCGGGTTCCGGACTCCGGCTGTCCAGGCCAAGCCCGCTGAATCCGGTACGGAGGGTGCGGCCTCGGCTCGGTTCACGTAGACGGCACTCCCCTGGGCGTTATGAACGAGCGCAATTTGGTCTTGAGGCCTGGCTGAAACAGCACTAGCGGTGAGCGCCAACGCGGAGACAAGCCCAACCGTTTGCCAATTGAGGCGGATCTGCATGGAGCCCCGAGCCCCGGCCTTGCCGGATTGAGCGTTCCCTCGTGCCCTTCGATCCTGCCGTGAAACCGCGCGACCTCATTCGCGCCGGTCTGGCGCCACGGCTTGTCTCGCGAAGCGTCTAACAGCGGAGTATAACACAGCCTCCCGGAAGCTCTGAACGAGCCCGGGGCCGTGAGGGAACTTGTCTGAGGGCCCGAACGCGGTGCCCAGGCGCCCCATCATTGCTATCGGCCGTTGGCCGCAGGACCCTAGATCAATAGATCAAGACCAGGCCGCTGAGATACACGGCTCCTGAGGCCTCCTGAGTGGACGGATTCTGCATCACAAACAGGCTGTCCCAGTGAATCGGATAGTGAATCACCCCATCGTTCGTTCCTCCCCAGTGCTTGCCACGCGGCGCGTTCATGAAGACCAGCACGTAACGCCAACCCTTCCAGTTCAGCGGACTGCCACCCTCCTGGAAGACTTGACCGCTCGAATCCGCGAACCGAATGTAGGGCAGCATCCTGGAGCTATCGCCGTAGATCCACAAACCGAGGGCCTTGGGCTGGCCTGGAATCGGAGAGCGGTCCTTCGTGAGCAGGCGCAGGGCCGCGCCTTTGGCGGAAAGATCGTAACCGATCCGAAGCGCGCCCATGCCGGGCTGCGGTGGTCCTTCGGACGGCGGCTTTGCCTCCAGGCTGCCGGGACTCGCGCCCGCCTCGGCAGCCAGACTCAAGTTTGAAACCATCGCTGAGGGCGCAAGGCTCGCGAAGCTGTCGATGAGATGGAACGAGCTTGTAGGCAGAAGGTAAATGCGATTGCCATCCTCATCGGCGATATCGACTCCCGCGCTGTAATCCGGCTGAGGCTGCGAAGCGAGAGGCAGCTTGAGGATGGTCTCCTTCACGCCTTGCTCAATCTGAAGCGGCGCCTCTCTGGACTCGAACCGCAGCCCGTTTCCCGTGGCCCGCAGGGAGCCGCTAACCGGATCGCCCGACAGATTCACGATCGAAACCGGAAGATAGCGCGCAGTGGCGGGGAGCAGCGTGACCCGCAGTGGATTCGACGCCACAATCGCGGTCTCCTGCGCCACGACACCCCGTTTGGCAGCCTCGAGCCCTATCGCGAGCCTCATCGGCGTAGTAGACCGCTCCGTGGCTGCCACTCGGATTATCAGGTCAGCGTCGGCTCCGGGCCTGGCCTTC
>DASYYZ010000222.1:0-18681 GCA_035946735.1 Terriglobia bacterium | reverse complement strand
TTTGAACGTGATGGAGCCCTTGGGATTCGAGTTGCACCTGGTGCACCCGCAGAAGACCAAGGCGATCGCCAGCGCACGCATCAAGCATGACAAGCTGGACTCGCGGATTCTGGCGCAGTTGCTGCGGGCGGGTTTCATCGCCGAGGCTTGGATCGCGCCGCCGCGAGTGCGGGAACAACGGCAGTTACTGCGGCATCGCACCCGCACCGTACGCTGGGCAACGCGGGCCAAGAACGGGGTACACGGAGTGCTGAACCGCGAAGGAATTGTGGCGCCTCAGGCCCGATCTTATTGAGGTTCGCATAATATAGGTCAGCCGAGCGGCAGGCGGGATTGCTGCCTTTCAACGCGCGGCGCGCTCGGGCTTATGCACCGGAACTGAACCCGCTGGAGTATCTGTGGGGGTACTGGAAGCCGTCACAGGCGTTGCATCGTAGGGGGCGGTTCAAGAACACGATGACTGTCGGGTCCAGGCACACAAATCCTGAAACAGAAGGGAGAACATCAATGACTCTGAAAATCTCCGTAACGCAGCATTGACGATTTGCATTTTCGGCCTCGCTCTGATGGCGGCGGAAAATCCTTTCGTCGGGACTTGGACGCAGAACATGGACAAGTCCAAGCTCTCGGGAGCCGAGGCTCTCAGCAATGTCACTGTGAAGTAAGGCGCGTTTTTTCCTGTGGCGTCAGCTTGAGCCGCAACTTCTCCGAAATCTCTTTCGCGATTTCTTCCTGCACCTCGAAGATATCCGCCATCTTGCGGCTGTAGCGAGCGCCCCACAAGTGCGAGTCGGTAGCAGCATCAATCAGTTCGGCGCTGACGATCAAGTTTTCTCCGCGCTGAAGGACTCGCCCCGTAAGCACTCTCCGCACCTTGAGCGCGTCCGCGACAGCCCGATGATTCGCCTCGCCTGCCTTGAAATGAAAGGCCGTGGCCCGAGGGACTACTGGCAGCTTCCTGATTTCCGAAAGCGTGTTGATGATGGTTTCGGCAAGTCCTTCGCCCAGATTAATCCCCGTTAGGATCGTTGCTCTCATTTGCGAAGGCAAGCACCGCGAGCGAGTCAATCGCCTTGCCCAGCTTCGGGACGGGAGAAACTGCTTCAAGTCGTTGTCCGTTGACTGGTACCGTGCGCCCCGAATCCATATCACGCTTCAGTCGCTTCAGGTCGGCATGCATTTCCGAAGGATGTTGGTATCGAACCTCCCGGTCCTTCTCCAGCGCCTTCTTGACAATCTCCTCCAGCTTGGGCGGCAACTGCGGATTCACGCTGGTGAGCGGCGTAGGCGCTCGGTTCAGAATCGCTTCGTAAATGACGGCGGTGCTGGTGCCGTAGAACGCCTGGCGGCCCGTGGCCATCTCGTGAGCACCGCGCCGAAGTTGAACAGGTCGGTGCGGGCATCCAGTTCTTCGCCTCGGGCCTGCTCGGGAGACATGTAGGCCACGGTACCTATCGCTGTGCTGGGGCTCGTGAGGTGCTCAGGGTCAAGGGAGGCGGTCGGTTTATCCTGTAGCGGCGCTCCATTAGCGCCGTCCTCGTCCGGGCGGTCATGGAGGGCCGCTACAGTTCTTGACCCCTGCAATTTCGCCAGGCCGAAATCGAGAATCTTTGCCTGCCCGCGCATGGTCACGAAGATATTCGCAGGCTTGACGTCCCGGTGAATGATCCCCTTGGCGTGGGCAGCATCCAGGGCGTCGGCAATCTGGATGGCCAGATCAAGAAGCTCGTCGATCTTGAAGGGCTTGGCCGCGATGCGGTGCTTGAGCGTCTGGCCCTCCAGCAACTCCATGGCGATGAAGGGCCGCCCCTCGAACTCGTCGATGTCGTGAATCGTGCAGATGTTCGGATGGCTGAGGGCCGAGGCGGAGCGGGCCTCGCGCTTGAAGCGCTCAAGGGTTTGAGCGTCGGGAACAGCGCCTTCGAGCAGGAACTTCAGCGCGACGAAGCGGCCGAGCCTGGTGTCCTCGGCCTTGTAGATCACGCCCATCCCGCCGCCGCCGAGCTTCTCAAGGACACGATAGTGCGCGACCGTCTCGCCAACCATGCTGGTATGCGCCTTCGTTGGCAGATGATAGGCTTTGGCAACCGCTGAGTCAATAAGAGGGTAACACAGGCGAGGATCTTATACAGGCCTTTTACGCAGCGGAACCCAGGCTCCACCTACAGGGTCTTCAGGAATGCGATGAGCGCCGCCTTGTCCTCGGCGGAGAGGCCGAGCCCGAAAGGATGGCCCTTCACTGCGTACGTCTTGGTCCCGTAGGGCTTGAATCCCGTGGGTATGTAGTCGTCGCGCGTGCGGCGCGGGTCGAACCAGTCTTCGAGCGTCGCGCACCAGCCGCTGTGTCCGAACATGCTGCGATACCACACGCCTTTGAGGGACGGGACCTTGTAATAGCCGGTGCCGCGACGCGTTTTGAGCGTCAGGTTTGGGTCGGTGCCGACCGAGATGGGCATGATGTCGTACTTCTTGTCGGCACCGGGTGGCATTGTGAAACCCTCGGCGAGGGTCAGCTTGTTGTTGGTGTAGAGCGGCGGGGTGTGGCACGCGGCGCAGCCTTCGCGGCTGAAGACCTTCTGCCCGCGTGCGGCCACGGCATCGAACCTGTTCGGGTTCGGCGGTGGCTTGAGCGAGTACACATAGAGCGCCAGCGCGTAAAGCTGCTCGTCGCTGTAACGGTCATTCGCAGCGACCTCCGGGTCCAGCTTGTCGGGACTGGGCAGGGTCTTGAAATCTGCGGCGGCGGGGACAAATCCGTCATAGCTGGCGTAATCGTCCGCGCCCTGGTTCAGTGCCGCGTAGCGCATCAGGTCACCAATGCCCCGGTGCTGCTGCAAGCCGGTCCGGTCAAGATAATGGCGGTCCTTGACGCCAGTCAGGTCGGGCACTTGCGGCGGACAGAGCGGGCTCGACCGGTGTCGGGATAGCACGCCGGGCGGGATTCCTGCGTGAACCTCGGCAAGCTGTAGCGAAGACATGCCCTGCTCAAATCGCAAGGGGTCGGGGCGCACCCAGGGCGCGGCGTAGAGTTGCTGTTCGTTGAAGTGGGCAAACCCAGGCTGGGAGGCCAAGTCGGTCGAGTAGACGAAGGTCATCGCACGGTCGAACGCGAAGCTTCCCTGCGCACCCTTCAGAATGCTTCCATCGGTCATCACCCGCGTGTGGCACATGCCGCACGCGAAGGAGCCGAGTTCGATGTCCCCTTTCTTTCGGATGACATAGTGCAGGAAAGGCACCCTGCCCTCTCGGGTGAGAGGCGTTCCAGTCTGCTGGTACCATTCGCGGTCCCTCACCTCCGACAGAGTGAGGAGGCCCCCGTGCTCGCCGACGAAGAGGGTGTCGGAGTCGAAGACGGTTTCACCTGCCTTGATCCAATCCCCTTCGTTTCGCAAAGGCGGTGCGTGACCCTTATCGTCCCAGACGATTTGCGGGTCCTGCCGCTTGAGCCAATCCAGGTATCCGGGCGGCTCGTGCCCTGGCGCGTAGACGGGGTAGCTCTTGTAAATCGGCCGGACCGGAATCCGGTAGTAGTATTCGGCGGGGACGTGCTTAGGCGAACCGACAGGATTCGCCAGTGGCACTTCGAGCGTCGCCATTGCCTGGTCGTCCCAGGTTCTTGGAATTTCAGGCGCAAAGCTGCTTTTGGGATTGACTCCTTGGCGGCCCGGCAACGGAGATAACACACCGAGGACAACAGCTATCCCGCCCGCCAGGAACAGGGCGTAGAACTTGACTTGCCTGCCCTTTGCAATCACCAATTGAGACCCCCTGGCAGGACGAAAACTGTGCTGGCGATTCCGCTATATTCCGAAAGCGCTTCCACGTCGCCGCACAGCAACCGCCCGCTTAGGTTTCGGCGAGTATATCATGCGGTTGCTGGGTGAGCGCGTTCCCAGACGTCGCTGGCAGGGTTACGAATTGAGCGGAAGAACGGTATTTTGCTCGCCAACCTGCACTGCTTTCGGTATGCTTTGGACTTGCAAGAACTAAATGACCAGGATTCCAGGGGGGTCTTACGTAGGTGCTATCTTTCGGGCATTGATTTCGCTGCCGGTGCTTGTCGCCTTGGCTCAGGCGGCCTCTCCACACAACCAGGGAGGGCAGCCATCGGGACCTTTGCTCTACGCCTTCGAAGAGCAGGCGATGAAAGCCTACGACGACAAGCACTATGCCGAATCCGCCCATCTGTTCGATGCTGCCTTCTCCACCGGGCTGGACCTCCCCGACGACGCCACAACGCCGCATGCTCCTCCGCGCTCGCGGGCAGCGGGGCCAAGGCGCTGGATTATCTTGAACGGGCAGCACGGGCAGGTTTCCGCGACGCCGACCACATGAAGACGGAGACAGACCTCGAGTCGGTCCGCTCCGACCCTCGCTTCCCGCGCATCGTCGAGCGCGTCTGGCAGAACGAGCGTGAACACGAGCGCAAGCACAGCGACCATTAACGACACCTGGGCCTACAACAAGAATGACCATCAGTACAAATCCGGCAAGCAACCCGTCCAGATTCTTGCCCACGTGGGGAGCAAGGGCGGCAATCTTCTGCTGGACGTCGGGCCCAACCCCGGAAGCAACCATTCAGCTGGAGTTCGCCGAGCGCTTGCGCGGCATAGGAAAATGGCCGAACGTGAACGGCGATTCCATCTACGGCACAACTTATGGTCCCTTGCAGAATCTTCCGTTCGGCAGGATTACAGCCAAGGGCAATATGGTCTATCTCCACGTGTTCGACTGGCCTTCAACGGCGAGCCTGCGATTAAACGGGCTTAGCAGTCAAGTTTCCGCCGCGACGGTGCTGGTATTGGGCGAAAAGCTCCAATTCAAACAGGAAAACTCAGCGGTAACGATTAGTGTGCCGCCGGCCGCTCCGGACCCTTACGACACCGTGATCCGGATTCAGGTGTGGCCGTAACCGAGGCAAAGTGTGTGGAGAACGAGATTTTTCGGATGCTGGGTAGCTGCGCTCGCTCTAGCCGTGGCCGGCGGATGTCAGGATGCGGCAACAGTTGTCTACCGTAACACGGCTCCTGGCGTGGGATATGTGGGTTCTCAGGTATGCGGGGGATGCCACGCCGCCATTTACCAGACCTACCTTAAAACAGACATGGGACGCTCCATGTCGCTGCCCTCAGACCCGACGGAGCTCGCGCGGGTTTCCTCCCGGATCACCATCCACGACGCGAAGCTCAATCGCTACTTTGAGATCTTGCGGCAGGGCTCGGACCTGTTCCAGAGTGAGTACGAACTGGCTCCAGACGGCACCGAGGTTTTCCGTAACACGCAGAAGATTGCGTACGTGATCGGTTCAGGAGAAAATGGCGTCGGTTACTTCGTCCGCCGAGGCCAGTTTATCCTTGAAGCGCCGCTTTCCTACTACACGAAGTCGAAATCGTGGGCTCTGTCGCCAGGCTACGAGTTGGGCGATTACGGATTTGGCCGCACGGTTCCGGCGGCCTGCATCGTGTGCCACAGCGGCCTGGCCCAACCCGCTCCAGGCGAGTACGGCCGCTATAAGGATCCGCCATTCCGCGAGCTTGCCATCGGCTGCGAAAACTGCCACGGGCCAGGCGAACTGCACGTTCAGGAGCGCACCCGAGGCGCGGCGCTGACCGGCCCAATCGATACAGCTATCGTGAATCCGGCTGCGCTCTCGGGCTGGCTTGTCGACAATATTTGTATGAACTGTCACCAGTCCGGAGACGCCCGCGTCCTCCAGCCGGGGAAGGCGTATTCGGACTTCCGGCCCGGTAAGCCACTCGAAGACACCGTCGCCCTCTTCGCCCTGCCCCTCAAGGCCCAGCCGCCTCCCGCATCGCCCCTGCTGGAACACTTCTCGCTCATGAAGTTAAGCAAATGCTTTAGGTCCAGTGGCGGGCGCATGAGCTGCATCACCTGTCATGACCCTCACGTTCAGCCGCGAGTCAACGCAGCCGCCTATTATCGCGAGCGCTGCCTTACGTGCCATACCGAGAAGAGTTGCTCCCGGTCGCTGCGCGCGCGCAGCCGGAAGACTCCGCCCGACGACTGCGCCGGCTGCCATATGCCGCGACGCAGCCTGACTCTGATTTCGCACTCGGTGCTGACGGATCATCGCATTGTTCGGGACCTCAACGAGCCCTATCCGGAAGCGGTATTTCACCAAGCAACGCCCGAGCTCCCCTACCTCGTCCATGTAAACGCCATACCAGGGGCAAAGGACTCGATTCCGCCCCAGACCCTGCTTCACGCTTACGGCGAGCTCTTAGGCCCCCACGCGGAACTTCGCCAGCCCTTTTTGGCGTTGGCCGATCAGCTCGGCCAAGCCGATTCGAACGACCCCTTAGTGCTTTCCGCGCTGGCCGAGAAGAGCATGGGTCTGGGGACCGCCGCAGGAAAAGAGGAGGCCGCCCGTTACTGGGAGCGAGCCATCCAGTCGGGCTCAAGTATGGTGGAGGACTACGAGAACCTGGGCAGTCTGCTTCCCGAACTGGGACGCGCCAATGAAGCCATCACTATCATCGAGCTCGGCATCAAGCTCGATCCTTACCATGACCGCCTTTATAAGCGCCTGGCGCAACTCGACATTGCCGCCCACCGATATCCCCAGGCTCTCGCCGTCATGAAGGAGGACCTGGAGTTCTTCCCTCAGGACGACTTTATGAGATCGCTGGTCGTAAAGGCTGAGCAAGCGGACTCTGCGCCAAGGAAATTCAGCCGCCAGTGACCGCACACGTACCGCCTTGGGAGCGATGAACTATTACACGTCTCGTTAATAATGATGATAGCGAAAATTTATTCCCCATGCGGCGGCACATTCCTTGGGGCTACCCGCCGTCCCACTAAGAATCAACGAGTGGGACAGCGAGACTCACGAAAGGCAAGCTGCCGCACTCCAGACGTGGTTTTTTGTGAATTCTGTTGCGTGATTTTGAATGGTTTTATTGCGTAATTTAATTGTTGACAATGCTGGAATACGGTCTTATGCTGACGCACAAAGAGACCGGCACGAGCTCGCCGGGTATTGCGGAGGTGAGGCATGAAAGGCTCGGTTTCAGCCTTTTTGGCGCTAGTAAGGTCCTCGCAAATGATCGCGCTTGCAGTTGTAGCGGGATTCGTGCTCTTCCTTGCCAAGCCGGCTCGGGCACAGCGTTCGGCAGCGGCAATCAACGGCACCATTCGGGACTCGACGGGCGGTGTTGTCCCCCGAGCCAGTTTGACTCTAACGAACTCGGTAACCAACGTCACGCAATCCGCCCTTACCAATGACACCGGTGACTACGTCATGCTCGACATCCCTCCGGGCACTTACACCTTGAAGGCTTCTAAGATGGGATTTCAGACGGTCACCCAGGCGCCATTCACTCTTGAAGTTAATCAGACCACTACTTTTGACTTCACCTTGCCGGTAGGCGTCACGTCGCAAACCGTGACGGTGCAGGCCACAGCGGCAGCCATTGAAAGTTCGACGGCCGAGTTAGGTTCGGTGGTGACGGAAAAAATGGTCAACGACCTACCACTGAATGGGAGAAACTTCACCCAATTGCTGGAGCTCACCCCGGGCGTCAGCCCGATCAGCACCGCACAGAATAACGGGGGATGGGGCGGACAGCCGCTCGGTAGCTTTACCTTCCCTTCGGTCAATGGCCAATCCAATCGGAGCAATCTTTTCTTCATGGATGGAATTAACAATCAGGGTTCGTTCGAGAGCACTTACAACATTGCTCCCCAGATCGACGATATTGAAGAGTTCAAGGTGCAGTCCCACAACGACGAGGCGCAGTTTGGCGCCACGCTAGGGGGCATCGTCAACGTCGTGACCAAGGGCGGAACCAATAGTCTCCACGGCGATGGCTTTGACTTCCTCCGCAACCGTGTGCTGGACGCTCGGGGCTTTTTCCTGCCGCCGACCCAGCAGAAACAAGCGTTTGAGCAGAACCAGTTTGGCGGAACCATCGGCGGTCCAGTGTACATCCCTCACCTTTACGACGGCAGGAACCGGACTTTCTTCTACGGCTCGTACGAGGGCTTCCGGAACCACACCGCTTCGTCGCAACTGACGCGCGTGCCGACGCCGGCAGAGCTGAGTGGAGACCTGAGTGATTTCACCAACGCGAATGGAAGCCTCATCCAAATCTACAACCCTTTCAGCACCATCCCTGATCCCCAGCACCCCGGCTATTCAATATTGACCCCGTTCAAGGGGAACATCATTCCCCAGAACTTGATCAGCCCGGCAGCGCTGGCTTACGCAAAATCCTGGCCTGCGCCCGTCAACACCGGCTTTCCGCAATATGACGCGCTCGACACCGAGCCTACCATTACCAGGCAGGACGAAGTGAACGTGAGGTTCGACGAGACGTTAACGAGCCACGACAACCTTTTCGTTCGTTGGACTGGTCTCGACCAGCAGATAACCGGTCCAAACGGCTTCGAGGGATACAATAGTGGCACGTTTTTCCACACCGATAACCTGGCGAGTATGTGGACTCATACCTTCGGCGGCAGCGCGGTGTTGGATTTGGAATTAGGACGAAACATCGCCAATTACATCAACCCGGCCTACTATACCAACCTCCCCGCGAGCTTCAACTCGAGTGTGGGCTTCGCAGGCGACTTTGCGGGAGATTTCATTGGCGGGGCGAGCGTGGTCCCGAGCGTCGGCATCCCGCAGTTCGCCAGTGGAGGCACGTCCGTCAGCAATACCACCATGTCGGACATGTGGGAGTTCAAAGGTGATTTCTCCAAACTCTACGGACGCCACACGCTCAAGATGGGAGGGGACTTCACCAGTAACAATGCTGATGCTATCTATGAGAACGCCAACGTGGGATTTGCAAATAGCGAGACTTCGTGTACTTTCTGCTATTCCACCACAGCCGCAGGCGGGGGACTTCCCGCGGGCGGCATCGGGTTTGCCTCTTTCCTGCTCGATGTGCCGGACAGTGCCGGCCGCCGCGACGTGCATGAAACCGAGCATGGCGGGTGGGTGGATGGCTTCTACTTCCAGGATTCGTGGAAGGCTACCGACAGGCTCACCGTGAATTTGGGCCTCCGGTATGACGTTACGCTCATGCCTATCTATGGGAACGACAAGGAGAACACTGACACGACGGGGGACGTAAACTTCAATAATGGCACGTACGTTCTCCAGAAGATGGTGCCGGCCTGCAACCCTCCCAGCGTGTTGGCTCCGTGCATTCCGGGCGGGACCTTGCCGGCCCACGTGGTGATTACCTCTCATTCCAATCACGCCATCTACAACAACACGTATGATAATTGGCAGCCGCGCGTGGGCTTGGCTTACCGCTTGCGCCCCACGATGGTCATCCATGCCTCGTACGGACGCTTCTTCGATAACTGGGCGGCGGACACGCAGACGGCGCAGAACACCGAAGGCTCCTGGCCGCAGCTCGGGCAGCTTCTGGTGAACAATTTAAACCATAACGCGGTGCCGACTGTCGCCCTTGAGAATCCCTTTGCGGGCGCTTCGACGGCCGGAGTACCGGCGCCCAGTCCTTTCTTGAGTAGCGGATTTGTCGAGTGGTACATGAATCCTCTGCAGAAAAACCCCTATTCTGACCAGTGGACGGTGGGACTCGAGAAGCAACTGGGGACCAACACCACGATCACCGCAAATTATGTGGGCTCCGAAAGCCGGCGGCTGGATATCGGCGGCAATTGGAACGTTGCCACGACGCCGGGGCCCGGCCCCATTGACCAACACCAGGCAAATGGAGCTACCTGGACGCCCGACCCGCGGCAGCCCTACCCTTATATCCCTCCCACTTTTTATGATCGGGACACCGGATATGCGAATTACAATGCGTTCCAGTTTTCCGTGGACCATAAGACCTCGAGGGGCTTCTCGTACCTTTTGTCCTATACTTATTCCAAGGTCATTAACACGGGGACCGACGGATGGTATGGCGCCGACGGTGGAGCTCCTCAAACGCCTTACGATTTGAACGGAGACCGGTCGGTGGCCGGCTTCGACCTGACCCATATCCTCTCCTATAGCTGGGTTTATCAGGTGCCGTTCGGTAATGGCCAGCGCTGGAGCTCGAGTAGCAGGTTGCTGAATGGCGTGGCCGGCGACTGGCGGCTCAATGGTATCTTTTTCACCTCCAGCGGCCAACCGTTCAACGTGTCATCCAGTGGAGACATCGCCAACACGGGTAACATTGTTCAGCGCGATAATCGGCTGCAGGGTGTTGCAGCCTTCTTGAATAAGGGGCAGGCATCTCCGGGTGGAATCGATTGGCTAAACCCGGCTGCATTCGTCAATCCCCCCATCTATACCTACGGAACGGAAGGGCGAAATGATCTTCGGATGGACTGGCCCCGGAATTTTGATCTCTCCGTGTTCCGGACATTCCGCTTTACCGAAAACAAGAACCTGGAGTTTCGTTGCGAGCTCTTCAATGCTTTCAACACTCCCCGGTTCGGGCAACCCGACTCCACAGTGGGAGACCAGTACTTCGGCCAAGTCAGTAGTCAGGCCAACAGTCCTCGGATCATCCAGCTCGCCTTGAAGTTTTACTTCTAAGCTTCTAGACTCGTGAGTCTGGAGGCCGTACGAAGACGAGCAACCGGAAGACGACTTTTCGATGGGCGGCGCGGCAAGATGTCAGCGTTGGTCGCCGCGTCTCCCAACTCCTTTGGTACGCTTTCCAGGGATTAGTCCTGCTCTCGTTCTGGCGGCTTGGCTTCTGCCAGGCAAGCCCCAATGCGGCGGTGACAGGCTTGGGAGAGTCCTGTGTGCAAGCGGCCAAGGCCTCGCCCCGTATGGGCGCTCTTCTCGAGGCGCTTGCGAGTCATCCGACTGCCAACGGATATGACACGCTAGGCGTCCAGTTAGCTCAAAGTAAGGAGTTTGACTGCGCCAGCGCTGCCTTTGACACCGCCTTGCGTCTGGACCCGGGCTCCTGGGATGCGCGATACAACAAAGGCTTGACGTTACTCTCCCACCAGCAGTACGCGCGGGCGGTCGAGGAGTTGAAGGCCTCGGTAAATGCGAAACCCCACTCCTTCAGCGCGCACAATGCTTTAGGACTTGCTTATCGTTCGCTCGGACACCTTACCCCAGCCACGGACGAGTTCAAGAAGGCCCTAGAATTGAACCCCGGCTTCGCCGACGCCTCGCTTAACCTTGCGGACGTTGCTCTCGAGCAGAAGCGCTATACGGCGGCGCTATACTATGCGGAGCAGGCGCTTGACAAATCCCCACCATCCCAGTTTGCAGAGCGGCTCGAGGAGGACACGGCAGTCGCCTACTTCCAGAGCCAGGAATACGAAAAGGCTGCCGGGGTCTTTGCGAAACTGGCGGCGGCCCACCCCGACTCAGCGCAGTTGAATTTCAACCTTGCAAACTCTTATGCCCATTACGGCGAGTACGCGAAAGCCGCCGCGGAATATAAAGAGGTTCTCCGTCTCGATTCGAAAAACGACGCCGCCCGCCTCTCGCTGGCGAAAGCGTACCTCAACCTGAACCAAGTCAAAGACAGCCTGCCCTATTTGCGTGAGTACATTCAAAACCAGCCGCAGGATCCGGAAGGCTATGCGCTTCAGGGACGGGCGTATCGCATCCTAGGCCAATATGCGGACGCCGTTGCCGCTCTCCGGCATGCGGTGGCCACGAGTCCGGCGGCTTACGACGCGCATTATGATCTGGGTTTCTCCCTAGCTCGCCTCGGCGAGACCGAGGAAGGCATCAAGCAACTCCGCGAGGCCTCCCGACTCAATCCCGGCGCCCCTGAGCCTGCTTACGAGCTCGGCCGGTTGCTGGCGAACCATGAGGGAGCGCAGGCCAGCCAAAGCGAGTTCCAGAAATTTCAGGAAGTCAAGGAGGAGGGCCAGCGCAACTTTCGCGCGGACACGATGAATGGGCAGGGTAACATGGCGATGCGGGAGGGCAGATGGCGCGACGCGGTCCAGTACTACAAGGAGGCCTTGCGGCTCAATCCCGACGACCCTCCCTACCACTATAACCTGTCGCTGGCCTATTCCCAGCTCGGAGACCGCTCCGGTGAGGAGGCGGAGCTGGCTAAGGCGGTTCAACTTGACCCCAGATTGGCCAAGGCCCACAACCAGCTCGGCCTGCGTTACATGGAAGACGGAAGGACCGCCGCCGCCGAGAAGGAATTACGGGCGGCCCTGGACGCCGATCCGCACTTCGCAGAGGCGGAGAGTAACCTTGCGGTGCTCGATGCCCGCCAAGGCAAAGATCGGGAAGCCGAGACCCTCTTGCGGAAGGCACAGGAAGACGATCCCCAATATGTGCAGGCGTTCTTCAACCTTGGGCTGATACTCGCCAGCCGGGGAAGATGGCAGGAGGCGAAGCCCGAGTTGGAGCACGCCCTCCAGTTCTCGCCCGACAATCCCGCGGTCTACGAGGTTCTGGGAAAGACTGAGGACAAGCTGGGCCAAGTGAAGGAGGCGATAGAGATTTTCCGCAAGGTGGTGCGCCTCCAGCCAACGTCGGCTGATGCCCACGTCAATCTGGGGATTGCTCTTGCCGATCGTTACGACGTGCAAGGCGCCTTGGAGGAGTTTTCGGAAGCGGTGCACCTGGACCCGAACTCCGCCATTGCCCACTGTAATAAGGGCCGAGCGCTCTACGATACTGGTAAACAGGCCGAGGCTCGGGTTGAACTCGAAAGAGCTTGTTCCCTCGACCCCAGCTATCCCGAAGCTCTTTACCTTCTAGCGCAGGTGGAACGGCGGCTTGGCGACGTGCAAAAGTCCACCGATCTCTTGCAGCGTGTGGTGACGCTGACCCCCGGAAATGCCGACGCGCAAGCGCAGCTCGGTCAGAACTTCCTGAGCCTGGGCAAGACCGACGATGCCATCGAACACCTGCGGAAGGCAGTGAGCGCTGACCCCGATAACACCCAGGCCCTTTACAACTTGGCTGAGGTATTGGCCAGATCGGGAAAGCCCGACGCCGAAGAATACAGGAACCGCTTCAACGAGCTGGCGAAACAGCGTCAGCTCACCGACCGCGTCCAGAAACTAGGCAAATTTGGCCTGGAGGCTGCCAGCGCCCAGAACTGGACCGAAGCCATCGCGGACTTGAAGCAAGCTCTTGAGATCTGCGGCAACTGCAGCTTCAGCGCGGACCTCCATCGGAACCTGGGGCTGGTTTACTGCCACCAGGGCGACGTCGAGAACGGGAAGCTCGAGCTTGAAGCCGCGCTGAAACTTAGGCCCGATGATGCGGATTCCCGAAAGGCTATGGAGATCATCAGCTCTCTCGGAACTAGAGCAGCCATTCGCAACTAGGGCTTATCGCGATGATGGAATCATAAACTAGAGGAGACGAATCCGATGCGGTCAAACCATGGAATGTCCAGACGCGATCACTTGCTATGGTTAGGAGCAGGAGCAACGGCGCTGGCCGCAGGCGCGCTCGGCCAACCCTTTGCGGCCGGCCAGGAGGCTCAACCGCAAGAAAGTCCTGACGTGATCGCCGACCGCCTCCGCCGCATGCAGTGGTGGCACGCCGCCAAGTTCGGCATGTTCATCCACTGGGGACTCTATAGTGTTTACGGCCACCACGAGTGGGCGATGGAAGAGGAAGGCATTCCGGTGGCTGAGTACGAACAGTTGGCCAAGCAGTTCAAGCCGAAGTCGAAGGCGGCACGCGCATGGGCCAGGCTTGCGAGGCAGGCCGGCCAGAAATACATGGTGATGACCACCAAACACCACGAGGGCTTTTGCAACTGGGACACCAAGCTCACTAACTACTGCGCTGCCCAGCAGGGACCGGGACGCGACCTAGTGGCTGAATACGTGGAGGCGGTGCGCGCCGAGGGACTACGCGTGGGCTTCTACTATTCGCTCATGGACTGGCACCATCCGGATGGCGCCCGCTGCGCCACGGATGAAGCGGCCCGCCAGCGCTTCGTGGAGTACACGCACGGCCTGGTTCGCGAGCTGATGACCAACTACGGGAAGATCGACGTCCTTTGGTATGACGTGGATTGGCCGCTCGACGCCAACGGCTGGGAATCCGAGAAGATGAATGAAATGGTGTTCAAGCTCCAGCCGGACATCATTGTCAACAATCGCAACGGGCTTCCGGGTGATTTTTCCACGCCGGAGCAGCACATTAGCGCTTCGAAGGAGGGCAGGGCCTGGGAAAGCTGCATGACCATGAATGACAGTTGGGGGTACCAGCGCGCCGACGATAACTGGAAGAGCGCGAAAACCCTGGTGCGAAATGTCATCGAGTGCGCGCAGGGCGGCGGCAATTATCTGCTGAACATCGGTCCTAAGGGCGACGGCTCGATTCCCATGGAATCCGTGGAGAGACTCTCGGCGGTGGGCGAATGGATGGACGATCATGGTGCCACGATCTATGGGGCGGAGCGCTCGCAAGTGCGCAGCTCGGTGATGGCGGGCTTCACGCGTAAGGGAAACACCCTTTACGTGCATGTGCACAACTGGCCGGGCAGCGCGGTGGCTGTGGGCGGCTTGAAAACAAAAGTGACCTCCGCCAGGCTCTTTACCAGCGGACAGAACGTGGAATTCAAGCAGAAAGAGTTCCGGGCGCAGTTCACCGCATTGCCCGAGCTGGCTCCCGAGCAACCGGTCACCACCCTCGCCGTGGAGTTCGAGGGCGAGCCGGTGCAAGACAATACTTGGACGCGCCGCGAGCGTCCTCGACGGGGGGTGGGGCTGTAACGGGCCGGCGGAGGATATGTAGGCTATTTATATAGTCATCAATTTCTGATCCTCCGCGAGATCGTTTGAGGCCAGAGTCGACGCGCGGCCGGTCTCAGTCGACGCGTCTTCGTTTCGATTTCAGCCATTCTGTTCGATCTCCTGGCACGCTCTAACCGTGACCTCCGTGGCATAATCAGCGTACCGTGAATCAGGCTCTCCAACATCTACCTGCCTACGCCGTCGTTCTCCGCTGGCTTTCTAAATCACTGGTTTCTTACGGCGTTCTGTGCTTGGCCATCACTGCGTCCGCATCGGGACTTGCAAGCGCCAGCGCGCAAGCCGGGAGGGCCGCGGCCGATGATCTGCGGCCTGCCGCATTGCTGCCCGAAAGCTGCAAGCCCAGCGCCAAAGCCGGTTCCAGAATTCCAGAGGCGTGGGACGCCCTCAGCTCCCACCCGACCGCGAACGGTTACAGCGACCTTGGTGCCCTATACGCCGAAGCTGGCGAGCAAAACTGCGCTCTTGCTGCCTTCGAGGGCGCCCTGCGCATCGATCCCGCCTTTTGGGAAGCGCATTACAACCTGGCCCTGGCGCTGCTTCGGCAGGGTAAGCACGCGGCCGCCGAAGAAGAGCTTCGCAAAGCCATCGCGCAAAAGCCAGACGCCTTTGCCGCTCATAACGCTTTGGGAACGCTTCTCCAGGACGGCGGCAATCTGGATGATGCCGCCAGCGAGTTCAAGGCGGCGATCGCGGCTAATCCGAAGTTTCCCTTTGCCTACTACAACCTCGCGCAGGTGTTGTCGGTTCAGAAGCGCTACGGCTCCGCCATCTACTATCTCCACAGGGGACTGGCGGTCCCTTCACCAGCTTCACTCGCCGCTGACATGAACCTCGCGTTAGCCGTTGCCTACTCGGAGGACAACAACTTCGGCGAGGCTGTTCCTCTCTTTCAAAAGCTCGTTGCCGCCCAACCCGAGTCGGGCGAATTGCGCTTCAATCTGGCCACGGCCCTGGCGCGCAACCAAAAATACGAGGCGGCCGTCCGGGAGTATCACGAGGTTTTGCGAATTGATCCCTCGAACGATCTCGCCCGGCTGTCGCTCGCCAAAGCTTACATGCTGCTGGATCAGTTCACTGCTGCGGTTGCCGTTGCCAAAGAATATGTCCGCCGCCAGCCTCAGGACTTCGAAGGCTACAGTGTGCTGGGCCAGGCTTACAAGGGACTCGGTGAGTTTTCCGATGCGGAAGGCGCGCTGCGGCAGGCCGTCGCGCTCAATCCTTCGAGCTACCAGGCGCACTACAACCTGGGGTTCGCGCTGGAACGAACCGGGAACGTCGATGAGGCGGTGGCGGAGCTCCAAACCGCCAAGAAACTGAACCCCAACGCGTCTGAGGTGCTTTACGAGTTGGGCCTCGCGCTTTCCAAGTCCAAGCAGCAAATCGCCGCCAGCCAGGAATTACAGGCTTTTCAGAAGCTGAAGCAGAAAAGTGATCAGGCAGTTGAGGCCGGCAATCTCAACAACAAGGCCAATCAACTGCTGCAGCAGGGGAACGCCCAAGGTGCAGCGGAAGCGTATCGGGAGGCGCTGAAGCTCGATCCGGCCAACGCCAAGACGCATTACAACTTCTCCCTGGCACTCGATAAACTCGGCGACGCTGCGGGCGAACAGGCGGAACTCGAGCGCACAGTTCAACTCGATCCCAATCTCGCCAACGCGCACAATCAGCTCGGCCTGCGCTACGCGACCCTCGGGCGCGAGAGCGATGCCATAAAGGAATTCGAAACCGCCATCTCCATCAACCCGCAATACGCCGAAGCCAAGAGCAATCTTGGGGTGCTCTATGGCCGCGAGCAACGGGATGCTGACGCCATCGGTCTGTTGCGACAGGCGGTGAAGGACGATCCCAATCACGCGCAGGCTTTTGTGAACCTGGGATTGGTGCTGGCCGGCGAAGGGAAGCTGCCGGAGGCCGAGCAGGATTTCCAGAATGCTCTCAAGGTCTCGCCCGATCACATCGGGGCAACCAGTGCGCTCGGAATGGTCGAGGCCAAGATGGGCAAGAGTGACGAAGCGATCGTGACCTTCGAAAGGCTTGTGCGGCTACAGCCAAATTCCGCTCTCGCGCACCTGAACTTGGGCAGCGCCCTCGCGGACCGCTACGATGTCCAGGGAGCCTTGAAGCAATTTTCCGAAGCCGTACGCCTAGACCCCCGTTCGCCAGAAGCTCATTACAACAAAGGACGCACGCTGTACGATCAGAACCGGCCCGAGGAAGCGCGCACTGAGCTGCAGGAGGCGGTGAGGTTATTGCCCCAACATCCTGCGGCGCTTTATCTGCTCGCTCATGTGGAGAGGCAGCTCGGTAATCTTTCACGCTCCATCGAACTCCTGCAGACGCTCGTCCAAATCGAGCCGCGCGACTCGGACGGGCAATTTCTTCTCGGCCAGGATTTGCTCCTCCAGGGCAAGACTCAGGACGCCATCACTCACCTGAAGGCTGCGGTGGAGGCAAACCCGGACAACTCGGAGGCCTTGTACAACCTCGCGCAGACTTTGGAGAAGTCTGGCAGCGCGGATGCGAAGGCCTACATGAGCCGGTTCCAATCCCTCGAACAGAGCCGTCACGTTATGGACCGTGTTCAGCAACTTGGAAATTTTGGAGTGGAAGCCGCCGGCGCGCGGAACTGGGAAAGGGCAATCGCCGACCTCAAGGAGGCGCTCGACGTATGCGGCCAATGCGCGGAGACTGCAGCTCTGCATCGAGACCTCGGGCTGGTTTATTGCCGCAAAGGCGACCTGGAAGAGGGCAGGCGCGAGCTGAAAGCAGCGTTGCAGCTGAAGCCGGGCGACGCCGATGCGCGAAGAGCGATGGACATTCTTGACGGCCGCGGCAAGACGCCGCCCGCAGCGCCGTGAGACGCCGGAGGCCAAGCTTCCGTTCAATTGTGCTCTTGCTCGAGATGTTCCCAGAAGAGGTTCGCATAACCGATACTGCAGTGAGAGCCAGGCAGAGCGCCACCACCAATGCTCGATGGTCGATTTCCGGTCGCCGGACGGCACACGTCCTGTTTGTCGAATATACGATGTGCTGTGCTGGACAGGGTCGCGCGGCGTCGGAAGGTACGTGATCGCTAATGGAGGTTTGTTCGCCATACTTAGACGGGGGACCCTTGTGGGATCTGCAGAGCCCCCCAGGGGCGAAGCCCTCATCGGGCATGTCTTGCAGTACTGGAGTTCATGATAGCAGCCCTTCGAACGATTGAACCGGAACAGGGTGCCGGCAGATTGCGCTCATCCTGAGGATCTAAGAATGGCGCGAACCCGGTCGCGGTCGGTTACCTCCCTCGGGCTGCCGCCCTTCCGCTCGACCCATCTGGTGAAGTCCCCCATCTTGACGCAATGCTCGACGGGAATGCTCGTCACCGTCACTCGGACCGGAGCGAGGCCTTCCGGGATGTCACTAACCCAAACATGATCGCGCAGCGACGCAAGCCCAAGCGCGACCGCTTCATAGAGAGTGGAGGCAGTTACTTCCACGCTCTGGCTGAGGCCCTCCGGCCCGCCACAGGATGTTGATTAGGAGCCTTGGCCCTTTGCGATTACCTCCAGAAGGCATGTTTGCGGGCTGTTGGGAGCACTATCGTTGACCGTGAGCGTGCCGCTGAACCTCCCCGACCCGGAAGGGATGACAGTCAGCGAGAAGACGCACGACTCGCCTGGTTTCAGCATCGCTCCGCAGTTATTCGTCTCGGTGAGTCGAACGCCTGAGACTGTGATGCTTTGAAGAGTTATCGATGCGCTTCCGACTGGAGCGGCTGAAGTTCTTGCGCCTGAACCAACGACCGCTCGAAGCGACCCGCATCGATGGCTCCATTGTCGAGCGCCCCTACCAGGGTAGTGCGGCATAAAGTGTGTAAAGGCACAAGGAAGGAGAGGCGGCTGAAAACTCCTGAAGTGATATAAATCCTTTGACCGAGGAAGATAAATCACCGAGGAGGACAACCGCCGTGTTGAATATTACCACTGAACCGAC
>DASYYZ010000221.1:0-20940 GCA_035946735.1 Terriglobia bacterium | reverse complement strand
CCCAGCGACACGGACCAGATGATCCACTTGACCACCAGAAGGCCGACCATTACGCGAATGGCCATCTCTCCCCGTAGAAGCTCGCCAATCGAATCGTATCCAACGCCGAGCGCGCGGGGGGAAATCCAGCCCCCGATTCCGATCACCAAACCTCCGAACGCCGGCCACCACATCCAGTGGATTGGCAGTTTAAGGAAGGAGTCTTCGGCAGCATAGACCGAAAGGGTCAGCAGCGCTGAGAGCGCGCCGGCGAGCAGCCCCACCAGGACGCAACCAGCCAGGCCTTTCGGTCCGATAAACATCGAGTGTGGTGGAACCGGGAACAGCGGCCCTATCCCGAGGATATAACGGCGTGCGGCAGCCGCCGCCGCACTGGCGAGCGCCACGGGGATCAGGCTCCGCGGTTTCCACTCGAACAGCAGTAGCTCCACCGCCAGCAAAACCGCGGCCACCGGTGAAGCGAAGGTCGCCGACATGCCGCCGGCAGCTCCGGCAACCAGCAGCGTCTTACGCTCAGAGCTCGTCAGGTGCATAAACTGCGCCACCATCGAACCGAAAGCGCCACCGGTCATGATGATAGGGCCCTCGGCTCCAAAGGGTCCGCCGGTGCCGATCGAGATGGCGGAAGAGATTGGCTTTAGAAACGCGACCCGGGGTTCGATCCGGCTGCCGTTAATCAAGATCGCCTCGATGGCCTCGGGAATCCCGTGTCCCCGGATGCGCTCCGAGCCGTAACGGGCCATGAAGCCAATGATAAGAGCGCCCACGACAGGCACCAGTATTACGATCGGCCCCAGGTGATGGCCGGCGGGGGAAACAAAGGTGCTGCTCCAGCGCTGGTAAAAGAACAGATTGGTGAAGAGGCCGATGAGCCGGAGCAGAGCCAGCGCGACAAAGGCGCTGAGAATGCCAATCCCGATGGCAACCAGGGAAATAGGGATAACTCGCCAAGTGGTGGTAAAGTCGCCCAGCTCGTTCAAGGCTTTCTGGTCTTGAGCGCGGAACTCCTCCACTTTGGGTGACTCCGCTGAATTTGCCCTGTTTCGCATCTCTAAGTCCTCGGACTCCGCGGAATGGGCGAGGTCCGGCTGCCTGCAAGCAGCCGCGCCGGCAGGCGTGTAGCTTCTCGGCGGTGTAAATGCGCCAGCGCCGCCAGTACCGCCTTGCCCTGGGCGCTGAGGTGAACGCGCACGAAGCGGCGATCCGATTCACCCTGGACTTTGCGCACCAGGCCGCGCTTGGCGGCGCGCTCCACCAAACCCACTACGGCGTTGTGACGCTGCTGAAGGAACTCCGCTAACTCGCCAATCGTGGCCCACTCGCGCCCGGTGTAGCCGGCAATACCGAGGAGCAGCTGATGTTGCTGGGGCGTGACGCCGCACTCGCGCGCCGCGCGTTCGCTGAAGCGCAGGAATTGACGCAGGTGGTAGCGGAACCAGGCGAGCCGGCGGATCAATTTCCGGTTCACCGCTTGCGGCGCCTTCGGGCGATGCGAGGTCAGAGCTCGGTGATTGGACTCAATCACAGGAGAATTATATCACAATGTGATCTACTTGATCGGAACGCGGCGCCCATTTACAGGAAGGGAAGGTTTTCGGAGGGGATGGAGGGGATGGTGCTCAGCGCTCTCTCTAAGCTTTCCCTGCTTTCGTTTCCTCGATCACCGGAGAGATCACGTCTCCAATAATCTCCATCCTACCCTTCATGGAGCCGAGCCAATCCTCCGGTTTCGATGTAGGTGAAGGAGGCATGACTTCAGCCACAGGTTTCCCAAAACGGGTGACTAGGATAGGCTTCTTCGTTTTGTGCACCTGCTCAAGGAGAGGCAGGCACTTGGCCTTGAATTCGGAAATCGCAATCTCTCGCATGGGACCTCCTTCGCCGGAAATCAGTCGATTATGCCGTGGTCAGCCTAGGCCGCGAGAGGGTACTGGTTCAGGTTGGCGCCTTTAGCCTGTAGCGCGGGTGTGCTCACCCGCGGTTCGTCTCCGTCCCCTTGGCTCGATCTGGGACAGCGCGGGTGGGGACACCCGCGCTACAATCCTGCCAAACTGAACCACTACCAAAAATTGCACGCTTTTGTCCTCGTCTTGTCCGAGGCCTTGCTACCGGGGGGCCAGGCGTTGCAGCACATCCTGAAGTTTTTTCATCTCGTCGCCGTATCCAGACCAGTCGCCCTGACGCAGAAGCTCATCGGCCTTCTCGAAATGCTGGCGAGCCTCCCGTGCGAGCGCCGCAAACTCCGGCGACAGCGTGGCCGCGCCTGCAGCCGCGGAACCGCCCGGTGCAGCCCCGCCCCCAGCGGCTCCCGCCGCTGTTGCAGCAGCCGATGGGCCGCCAAAGATGCTGGTGAGGGCCTGATCGAGCGTCGCCTCCATCACCACCTTGTCCGAGTACGACACAATCACCCGCTTGAGCTGCGGGAGTCCGGGGCCGTTCTCGGTGCTCAGGTAGAGGGGCTCCACGTAGAGCACGGCGTTGTGTACGGGGATCACCAGCAGCGTTCCACGGATCACCTTGGATCCGCCCTGGCCCCATAGGGTCAGCAGCTGCGAAATAGCCGGGTCCTGATCGATGCGCGATTCGAGCTGCTGCGGTCCGTAGACGAGCTTCTGCTTTGGAAAGGTAAAGACCACCACCTTGCCGTAATTGGGAACGTCGCAGCGCGCCGCCATCCAGGAGATCATGTTTTCCTTGCGCGCCGGCGTGAAAGGCACCATCAGAATGAACTCCTCCTTCGTGCCCACACCCGCCAGCTTCATGATCGTGTAGTACGGTGACATGGGCGCGTTCTCGCCGCGGGCCGCGCTCTGCGCCACTCGCCACAAGTCCTCTTTGTTGTAGAAGACTCGCGGGTCAGTCATGTGGAACACGGCATACTTGGAGGCCTGGATGGTGAAGAAGTCTTCGGGATAGCGGATGTGGGCGCGCAGGTCTGGAGGCATGGCGTCGAGAGGCTGGAACACGCCTGGAAACAGCGACGCGTACACCTGGATCAGCGGATCGGAAGGGTCGGCAATATAGAAATGCACCGCGCCCGTGTAGGCGTTGATGGTAGCCTTCACCGAATTGCGGATGTAATTGCCCATGTCGCCGGCCGGTTCAGAATAGGGGTATTGACCGGAGGTGGTGTATCCGTCGAGCATCCAGACGAGCGATCCGTCAGCCGCCACCACCAGGTAAGGATCGTGATCGTAGGTGAGGAAGGGCGTCAGGCGGGAGGCGCGCTCCAGGATGTTGCGGTAGATCATCACCCGGCTAGAATCCTGGATATCGGTGGAGAGCAGGATCTTGAGCTCACCGAACTCCAGCGCGAAAAGCAGCCGCCGCCAGAAACTCTCCACCGGCACGCCGCCCGCGCCCGAGTAGCTGCTATAAACGTTCTGGTCGCCGGCCGGATAGTCAAACTCCTTGAGGCGCGTGTCCACAATGCAGTACTCGTTCAGAAGCTCGCCAAAGTAAATCTCGGGACGCGTGATCTGGATGGAGGGCACGCTCGAGGCTGGCGGAATGTCTTTAACGAAGAACACCGGCAGGCCGTCGGGGGTCGACTCGTTCACCGGCCCCATGCACAGTCCGTAACCGTGCGTGTAGGTGAGGTGCTCATTGATCCAATTACGGCTGGGAAGGCTGGCAGGGTTCAGCTCGCGGGGTGAGAGCGAAACCTGCCGGTAGCCACCGTTAATCCAGTAGCGGTCATTGTCCACCCGGGAAAAGTCGTAATAAGTGCGGATCTCCTGCAGCTGCGCGAAGGTCGTCTTGAGTGGATCGTGGTCCCAGAGGCGGATGTTGGCTACGGTGGGCGCGTTCTGGCGGATCTCGTCCGCGCTCAGGTCTTCCACGGCCGGGAACTCGTGTTCTTCGAAGCGGTCGAGCGCGTAGGCTCGGCGTGTAGACTCGATGGAGCGGGTGATGTAGGGGCGTTCCTTGTCGAGCTCGTTGGGTCCCACGATCAGACGCTGCACGACCTCGGGATAAATGCCCGCGCCCAGGATCCAGACCGCAACCAGCGCCAGAACTGCGTAAACGGCAGGACGCAGCCGTCCGCTGCGCGCGCCCGCCAGAAGCGCCACTCCCACCAGCACCGTGAGCACCAGCAGGATCCAGAGAACGGGCAGGGTCGCGTGAATATCGGCGTAGCCGGCGCCGTCCACCAGGCCTCGCGATGAGTACAGCAGGTCGTACATGGAAAGGCGCGCCTGGTAAGCGAAGGCGAAGAACAAGGAGGCCCCGAGCACCATCAAGTGTGCGCGCGCCGCCGGGGAAATTGTGACCGAGCGTCCGGTCACGGCCACGCCGCCCTTCAGCAGATACACCAAGCCGGTGGCCACCAGCGAAACGATAATGACCACCAGAAGCAGGTCGTAGAGGAAACCGATAAAGGGCAGCTTGAAGAGGTAGAAGCTGAGGTCGATGCCGAAAACAGGATCGCTCTGGCCGAGCGGAACCGCATGCAGCGTGGAGAGGTAATTGAAAGCGTACCCGCTCGCCCATTCACCCGCTGCCCAGGCCACCAGCACCACGCCCAGCGCGATCAGGCGCTCGAACAGGCTGGCAAAGCGTTCGAAGAGGGGAAACTCGATGAGCTCGCCATAGATCCGGTACCCGTGGCGGCGGGCCAGGGACCGCGCGATCAGAACGTTACCTCCGACCGCCACCAGGACGAACAGGGCGACCATGGTTCCGAGATCAATGCGCGCCTTGAGCAGCGTCCAATAAATGCTTCCGAAGCCTTCCTGTCGAAACCAGATCCAGTCGACAACCAAGTCCAGGCCGCCCGAGACGAGCGGAATCACGATCACCAGGACGACGGTCAGGAAAAGAATCAGCTTGGCAAACCGGTTTGATCGCAATGGGGTTTCTCCGGCGCTATCTTTTCACAGCGCCTTCAAGGTGTCAAAGAGTACGGGGCCAGGCGCCAAGCATGACATCTCACGCAATTCGAAAAGCACTTCTCGACGAGTGGCGATGGTATGCTGACAAGAAGTTGTCAGTCATCAGTTTTCAGCAGTACCCAAGTCGAGCTGAGAGCTGGAATCGATTGACGACTGACGACTGACAAGGGGCAACTGACCACTCCGCATGATGAAAGTCCCTCAACTCGATCTGAAACGGCAGCACGCTGCGCTCGCCGTGGAGATCGGCGAGGAGCTGGAACGCGTCCTGGACAGCGGCGCCTTCATTCTCGGTGACGAAGTGGCGAAGTTTGAGCTGGAATTCGCCGCATACGTGGAGGCTAAGCACTGTGTGGCGGTGAATTCGGGGACGAGCGCGCTGCACCTCGCTCTGCTGGCAGCCGGAGTGGGCCCGGGAGACGAGGTGATCACCACCGCAAACACCTTCATTGCTACCGCCGAGGCGATCTCCTATACCGGGGCCAGGCCGGTCTTTGCCGACATCGACCGGGCGACGGCCAACATCGATCCGAACTCGATCGAGCAGGCTCTCACCGCTCGCACGCGCGCGATCCTTCCCGTGCACCTATACGGCCGGCCGGCGGATATGGATCCCATCCTTGAGATTGCCCGCAGCCTGCGCAGCAGTTCCGGCGAAGGCGTAGCCGTGATTGAAGATGCCGCTCAGGCGCATGGCGCGCGCTACCGGGGGCGGCGCGTGGGAGCCCTCGGCATCGCCGGCGCCTTCAGCTTTTATCCAACCAAGAACTTGTCCGCGTGCGGTGAAGGTGGCGCGCTCGTTACCAATGACGACAAGTTGGCGGAGCGGGCCCGCGCCTTGCGTTCCCATGGCGAGAGCAGGCGCTACTTTCATGATTGCGTAGGCTACAACTATCGCATGGAAGCATTCCAGGGCGCAGTCCTGCGAGTAAAGCTCAGGCATCTGCCCGAATGGACGCGGCGCCGGCAGGAGATTGCGCAACTGTATCGCAGCTTGTTGGCCGCAGCTCCCGTGGAAACACCACTGGACGATCCCACAGACGAATGTGTTTACCACCAGTTCGCGGTGTATCTTAGCGGTCGCGACCAGGTGCGTGCCGCGATGGAGTCGGGCGGCGTCGCAACCGGCATCTATTATCCCTTGCCCATCCACCTTCAGCCTGCTTGCGCCGGCCTCGGATATCAAACTGGCAGCCTGCCCGCAACCGAGCGCGCCTGCGCGCGCGTCCTCTGCCTGCCTATGTTCCCCGAAATGACCGACGCCGAGGTGAAGTACGTTGCGGCCACGCTGAAGCAGCAAGTGGCGGCGACTGGCAAGTGATGGGCGCCGGAGAGTTTTGGGGCTCGCGAACTCGGCTGCGAAGACCTGTCTTGTGTTGACTCTTACCCTTGCTGGTCACTCCTGACTGTTCCGCGCCAACGAGTTACTTCTAAGTTATGTCCGCTCAGGCTATACTGATGGAGGCAGTCTCGACTCCGCTGCTCTGCGGACGCCGAGGCCGGATAGGAGTTATCGAACTTCAAATGTCGATGTTGGCGAGCGGCGCCGGATGTGCGATGACAGCGCTCAAATGAACTGCCAAATACGATCGCTGGAGGGGGGTTCCTAATTGGCTGCAGCGAAGCGTAATCAGGGACGCCACCAGAATCGGGCAAAGGGGCATCTATGAGGACTGGGGCGCATCGCCTTGGAGTGGCACGTGCACGTATTGGGGCAGGGCCGGGTAGGGCTGGGCAGAGTTGATACAGGTAGCGGACAAAACAGGAGGCCCCATGCGCACCAGGCACACCCGTACGATCACGGCGCTGCTTTGGACTCTGAGCGCGAGCTTCGGCTGGTGCCAGCAGACCGAACAACTGCCGCAGCAGCAACCCGCGCCAGCATCGCAACAGCAGCCCGCAAATAACACGCAGCCCTCGAATACGGCCGGCCAGGCGGCAACGCCGGGCCAGCCCATTCCAGCCATAAACCCCAGTACAGGACAGGGCGAAACCACCGAAGCCGGACCTTCGCCCGTGGACACGCGTCCGCTGGCCGGGGCTGAACTGATCACGCCGGAGTTGCCGGGATCCACCCATAGTTATATCCTGCCGAGCTTCTCAGTGTGGGAGGGAGCGGATTCGAACTCGCTGCTGGTGCCGGGTATGAGCCGATTCGAAGCCGCCACGATTCCAGTGGGCGTTGTCGATCTGAATGTCGCCGGGCGCAACAACCAATTCAGCTTGAATTTGAGCGGCGGTGGCTTGCTCTATGACACCGCTTTCAGTGACAGCGCGGGCTTTGCGGAGGCTGGTTTCACGGACAGCTATACTACGCGGCGGTGGTCCTTTCTGCTTTCTGATCGCGCCAGTTATCTGCCTGAGGCATCGGCGGGCTTTGCGGGAATCGGTTTCGCGGGAGCGTTCAACAATGCACCCTACCTCGGCGTCGGGTCAGGGCCGGCCGCTCTCAATCCCATTTTTACGCCAGGGCAGTCTGTGCTCGCAGGCCAGTTTGCGGCAACCAGTAACGTCTCCATCGCACAGGCACAGTATCAGCTCAACGCTACCAATTCCGTGTCCGTGACGGGCTCGTTCGGGATCCAGCATTACGAGACCGGCACCGGCTTGCAAAGCGGGAACAATACCCTGACGGTGTTTTCCTGGGACCACCAGTTGAGTGCCACGGACAGCATCAGCGTCTCTTACAGCCTGATCCGGTACAGGTATAATGGGGGCACGGCGGCGATTAATGACAACCTGTGGCGCCTGGGCTATGCGAAGCGAATAAGCCATCGGTTGGCCCTTGTTGCGATGGTCGGCCCCCAATTAATTTACTCCGCGGAGAGCATGGTTCCGGGAACGCAAAAAAACTTGAGTGTTACCGGGATGGCGACTCTGACTTATCACATTCAGCGCGTCGGCTTTTCTCTCGCATACCTGCACTATGTGAGCCCCGGGTCTGGCATCTTCCAGGGAGCTAACACGGACAGTGCGACGGCGGGATTCACCGCACAACTGACGCGCACGTGGGATTTCTCTCTGTCGGGCGCCAATTCCCGAAACACGAGGCTGGCGGCCTACAGCATCAACCCGGCATTTCCCAATCCCGGCGCCATCGACTATGAATATGGCAGCGTCCGGCTTACCCACGTCATGGGCCGCTACATGAGGGCATTTGTGGTGTACAATCTGCAACATCAGGCTTCGGGCGCTCTGTTCGTTCCAGGTTCTACGTCGACCGGACTGATCCGGCACATCTTTGGAATCGGTTTCGAGCTGCATCCGCGGCCCATCGGGCTCTAGAGCCGGGTTCCGCGAATGGAACCCGAGATTTGACTGGACATGTATAAGAAATTTTTCGGACTGCGCGAGAACCCGTTCAACGTCAATCCGGACCCCCGGTATTTGTTTCTTACCGAGCATACGGAGGAGACGCTGGCCTCCTTGACGTACGGCATCCAGCACCGCCGCGGTTTTATTCTGCTGACCGGCGAGGTGGGCACGGGCAAGACCACAATCGTGAATAAGCTGCTCGGCTGGTTGCATCGCCAAGGAGTTGCAACGGCGTTTCTGTTCAATCCGCGCATGAACGTGGCCGAGTTGTTCGATTTTATGATGGCGGATTTCGGCATTGCTTGCGATTCGCGCAACAAGAGCCAGGTTTTGATGCGCCTGAATCACTGGTTGCTGGACAAGTACCGTAACCGTGAGACAGCCGTAATGATCATCGACGAAGCTCAAGATCTCTCTTTACGCATGCTGGAAGAGGTCCGCCTGCTCACCAATCTTGAAACCTCCACCGAGAAACTTCTGCAGATTGTGCTCTCCGGCCAGCCCGAACTGGAAGAAAAGTTGCGGCAGCCTGAACTGCGCCAGCTTCGCCAACGCATCACCCTGCGATCGAAGACCTATCCCCTGACCGCGGTTGAGACGGAAGGCTACATTGCGCGGAGGCTGAGCATCGCCGGCGCGGATAGCCGGATCATCTTCACCCCTGAGGCAGTCGAAGCGATTCACGGCTACGCGCGGGGCATACCGCGGGTGATTAATCTGCTCTGCGAGCATTCGTTGATCAGCGCCTTTGCGGACCAGGTGACTCCGGTGCCGGCCACGATCGTGGAAACGGTGGCCCGGGAATTCGAGCTCGATGAGATCGAGCCCACCGCGCCGCCGCAGGGTCTTCAAGCGGACCAAAGACAGTTGCGGGAGACGTTGCAGGGCATGGCCACGCTCTTGGACAGGCTGCGCCGACCACAATAGCGCAGAAGGGAAATTTTGATGAGTAGAATTCACGAAGCACTCAAGAAAGCCGAACTCGACCAGAGCGAGGATCTCAAGGCGCCGGAAGCCGGTGCGGCTGAGCCCTCGATCCGGACCGGAGTCGCGCCTCCGCCGCTATCTGCCGTGCTCGAAACCGCGAGGTCAAGCGAGATCACGGGAGCGAGGTTCGAGCCGTTGACGCTGGATGCGCTGCGCCGCCAGGTTCCAGCCGGGGAGTGGAGGGCCGATTCGAAGGCGATTCTCTTTGCGGACTCCAGCGGCAGTCGCAGGCATCCTTCAGGCGCGGAAGAACTCCGCACTTTGCGCTCGCGCCTCTATCACATCCGTGAGCGTCAACCGTTGCAGACGATCCTGGTGACGAGTGCGCTGCCGGGCGAAGGCAAGACCTTTGTCACTCTCAACCTGGCGCGAGCCATCGCCCAACAGGAACAGCGCAGCGTTCTGGTGGTCGACGCCGATCTGCGGCTTTCGCGCATCCATGAGGGCCTGGGGGCGGCTCCTGCGCCGGGCCTCGTCGAGTATCTCAAGGGTGAGGCCGATGCTCTCACCGTGCTGCAGCGCGGTCCGGAAGACAATCTCTTCATCATTGCCGGCGGTATGGCCAATGCGAACCCGGTTGAGCTGCTCGGGACCGGGCGCTTGCGGTCTCTTCTCAACCGCTTCACACCGGTCTTCGATTGGATTCTTCTCGATTCGCCTCCCGCTGTTTTTCTTTCGGATGCCAGCCTCCTTGCCAAGGTCTGCGACGGCGTTTTGATGGTGGTGCAGTCGGGTGTGACGCCTTTCGATACAGCTCAGAAGGCGTGCCGCGAATTTCCCGAAAAGCAACTGGTGGGAGTGATCCTCAATCGCGTTCCTCCAGGGTCCGGGTATGGGTATTATTATTATTACGGCTCTGCGTATGGCTCCAAAGAGCCGCCCAAAAATGGCAAGGGTCCAACCGGGTAAAACCTCTCCGAAATGAGTGGTCAGTATGCGCTACCCTGAACAGCCAAACATGACGGTGTGTTAATCGTGGCGGAAGGAACTTCTCCGCTTCTCCGCGTGACGCTCCAGCGCCAGTTCGATCAGACGATCGATGATCTCGGAGTAGGGCAACCCGCTCGCTTCCCACAGCTTGGGATACATGCTGATGGGCGTGAAGCCGGGAATGGTGTTGATCTCATTCATGAACAGGCGGCCGCTGGCGCGGTCGAGCAGCAAGTCCACGCGAGCCATGCCGGCGCAATCGACGGCACGAAAGGCGCGCAACGCCAGTTCCTGTACTTCCCGCGTCTGGCGCCGGCTCAGCTTGGCCGGGATCACCAGGTGTGACCCTTCCTTCAGGTACTTCGCCTCGTAATCGTAAAACTCGTTGACGGGAATCACCTCGCCGGGCAAAGAAGCTTCAGGCCGGTCATTTCCGAGCACCGAACACTCAATCTCGCGCGCATCAACCCCCTTTTCGACTACGATTTTGCGGTCGTAACGCGCGGCCAGATCCATGCCCCGAGCAAGCTCCCGCGGACCATGAACCTTGCTGATGCCCACCGACGAACCGAGGTTAGCAGGCTTTACGAACAGCGGATAACCGATCTCGAGCGCGATTCTTCGCCGCCAGAAACCGGAACGCTGCTCCCAACCGCTCCTGAGCACCAACAGCCACTCCAGCACCGGCAATCCGGCATCGCGAAAAATCCGCTTCATAGCGTCCTTGTCCATGCCTGTGGCGGAAGCCAGCACACCGGCCCCGACATAGGGGATGTCCGCGAGTTCCAGCAACCCTTGGACGGTGCCGTCTTCGCCGAAGGTGCCGTGCAGGATGGGAAAGATGACGTCCACGCTCTGCGGAGCGGCAGAGCTTTGAGGTAGCTTGCTCGAGACAGGAATCAACCCGGGCCGACCCGGATCGGTCGAGGCGGTCACGGCTTCGCCTTGTGTGAGGACCCTCTCCAGCAAGCGCTCGGGCTCGCGCGCCAGCTCATGAGGCGTCGATCCGATACGCCACTGGCCTTCACGCGTGATGCCGATCGGGACCACTTCGTACTTCGCCGGATCGAGGGCCCTCAGCACCGACGCCGCGGAAAGAAGTGATATCTCGTGCTCGCCGGAGCGCCCTCCAAACAGAACGCCCACTCGAATTCGCTTCTTCAAAATAATGTTCCCTTCCGGCAACGTATTTTTGTGGCCCGAACAAAGGCAGGATCACGCTTCAGTCTGAATAAGCTTCGGCTGGGTCCTGGCCGCGGTCCATTGACGCTTAACAGTTTTGAGCGTTTCAAACATGACGAAGCATTCGACAGCGAAGGGCGGAAAGCCCGTGAAGCCCGGCGCCGGCATCTCGAAGATTTCCCAGTGCTGCGCCATGGGAAAGATATAGAGCCAGCGCGCGCCCGCCCAGTAGTTCCAGAATTCCCAGAGGATGCCACAAATCCACCCCGCTGCCAGAAAGCAAAATAGCCTCGAATTGTCGCCCGCTTCGAAGTCGCGAAGCAGAGACTCGCCATGCCAGGCGTAATTGACCGGGTCAAGGAAAAGCACAAAACCGACCCACACCGCGCCGAACAGGTAGCTGCCAAGCCGAACGGGCAGCAGAATCGGGATCGCGACCAGCACCAGCCCTCCGAGAGCGATCATCCGGCGAATCCCAGGACCGAATGCGGTACGAGGCTGCGAGCGCGATTGAAACAGGCCCAGCGCCGCCAGAAGGTCGGCCGTTTCGTAGATCGCCGGCCAGATCGTGGCAAAGGCCCAGGCGCAGCCGAAATCCTTCAAGGCAGGGCTTAGAGGCCTGCCCATGTAGGCCCAGTTCACAAGCCGCAAGTTATAGGCTTCAAAAATCAGCCAGAGCGGAATAGACCAGAAGGCGAGCGCCAGGAATTCGCCAGGCGACCTCAGGCGCAAATCGCCCTTCAGGCTGCTCACGAGGGCGTCCGCCAGCAGGATGTACCCCGTCCAGACGATGGGCGTGAAGTAGACGGAGATCAACCAGCCCGCCTTGAGAAAGAGCAAGGTTTCCGCGGCCAGGATAATGCCAACACCAAGCCAGCCCTGGAACGAAAGCAGTCGCCTGGGACGCCGGACGTATCGCCAGGCGAGGGATAGCACTGTGCCCGCCAGGAGAAAAATGCCAACGATAACATGGTGGTCATTCATGCGTGCGCCGCCTAGGACCTCGAAGTCAGGATAACATTCTGATCTGATCTCTCCACCAGGTTTTGATCTTAATTGCGAATGGCCGCCCCGGCGCCGCGCAACCGGACGCGAACTCACTTTGATGCGCCATTGCCGCAAGTTTCGCGAGCCAAGGCTTGCTTTCGTTCGTGCTATGATGGCATTTAAGAGAGATATCATTCCGCACTGAGGGAACTCCATGCCGGAAGTGAAGCTTGGCCTGCAAGACGTGGTAATTGCTAATTCTGAGATCTGCTCGATCGATGGCGACCGGGGGGTTCTGACTTATCGGGGCTATGACATCAAGGATCTTGCCGAGCACTCGACCTTCGAAGAGGTCGTGTACCTTCTCTGGTACGGCCGATTGCCGCGCCGCGCCGAGCTCCAGGAGTTGACCGAGCAGTTGGCCGAGAATCGTCCGATCTCCCCCGAGATCATCGATCTGCTGAAGCGCCTCCCTCCTCCGCAGCACCCCATGGAAACGCTGCGCACGGCCGTGTCCGCGCTCTCGCTCTACGACCCTGAAGCCGAGGATATGTCACTCGAGGCGAACCGCCGCAAGGCCATGCGGCTGACCGGGCAGATGGGCACGCTTGCCGCCGCATTCGGCCGCATCCGGGAGGGCAAGCAGCCGGTGGCCCCCGATCCCAAACTGAACTTCGCCTCGAATTTCCTCTACATGCTCTCCGGCGAGGCGCCGCGCGCTGAAATCGCTCACTGGTTCGATGTGGCCCTCATCCTGCACGCCGACCACAGTTTCAATGCCTCCACCTTTGCCGCCCGGGTCACGGCTTCCACGCTGTCGGACATGCATTCGGCCATCACCTCCGCCATCGGCACTTTGAAGGGTCCCTTGCACGGCGGCGCCAACGAGCAGGTGATGAAGATGCTCCTCGAGATCGACAAGCCGGAGCGCGTCCCCGGCTATCTGCATGGCCTGCTGAAACAGAAGGCGAAAGTGATGGGCTTCGGGCATCGCGTCTATCGCACCGAGGATCCGCGCGCTTTCGTGCTTCGGAAGATGTCGGATGAGCTGGGACGGCAAACCGGTCAGACAAAGTGGTTTGCAATGTCGCTGCAGATTGAGCAGTTGATGATCGCGGAGAAGAAGATCAACGCCAACGTCGATTTCTACTCGGCTTCGGCGTACTACGTCATGGGTATCCCGCTGGATCTTTTTCCGCTCATCTTCGCCGTCAGCCGCATTTCCGGTTGGACCGCCCACGTTCTGGAGCAGTACGCCGCCAACAAACTGATCCGGCCGCTCGCCGAGTATACCGGCCCGACCAACCAGAAGTACGTCCCCATCGAGCAGCGCTGAGTCCGGCGCAACTTGATCTCGGCCAGCCCCGGCTCAGCAACCCGTTTTCAACAGACCTGCCGTCCTCAGTTCCCCGGGATTTCGGGTCTCAGGATCGACATTTTTCCGGCTTAGGACTACGCCCTATTCTAAAGGACTTACAGTATCTATTAGTTTCCATAAGTGCGCAACAATTGCACATTTGGGCTTGATTTGCATTCATAGGGACACACGTCGCACATCTTGGCTGCCTTTTATGGGAGCCCTTTTTCAAGCGCCGGCCCGGCCGGGCATTGGTCCCGTGAATGGAAAAAACAAGGATTGCGGGTCGGGCGTCAACGGGCCCTGGGAGCGCGCATTTCGGGTCTGTCAGCCTGGGCATTTCGGGTCTCAGGATCGACATTTTTAGGGCCTCGGGCTACCCTATGTTCTAAAGGACTTGCATGATCTATTAGTTTTCATAAGTGCGCAACAATTGCACACTTTTGCCGAAAATAGAGCCAAAAAAGGGTAACAATTGACTTGACTCATCCACTTAAATTTGCTACACTTTTCTTGTGAGGACAGAAACCATGAGCGAACCCAAGACCTTGCAAGAAGCGATCATCTTCTACGCCGATCCCGATAACTGCCTGCGGAAGCTGGTAGCGAAGCGCTGGCCTAACGGTGTAGCCTGCCCGACTTGCGGTTCTACCAAAGTCAAATTCAACGCTTCGCGGCGCAATTGGCAATGCGGCTCCCATCATCCCAAGCGGCAGTTCTCCGCTAAGGTCGGGACTATCTTTGAAGATTCTCCGCTCGGTCTGGACAAATGGTTTACTGCAATGTGGCTGCTCGGAAACTGCAAGAACGGAATCAGTTCCTACGAGGTCGGCAAAGACATCGGAGTCGGACAGAAAACTGCGTGGTTCATGCTCCATCGCATTCGGCTGGCCGCACAAGACGAAGCTACCGGTAAGCTTGGCGGTGAGGTCGAAGTGGACGAATCGTTCATTGGCGGCAAAGCCCGTAACATGCACGTTGCCGAACGGAAGCGCCGCATCACCGGAACCGGCGGCAAAGATAAAACCGCCGTCATGGGCCTGCTGGAACGCGGCGGCAAGATTCGCACCATCGTCGTGAACAGCCGCCGCAAGGGAGCCTTGCAGGCCGAAGTCAAAAAGCATGTCGAGGCGGGCTCTGCGCTCTATACCGATGAACTGCTGTCTTACGAAGGACTCGCCGGACAGTACGCCCACAAAGTCATCAATCACGCCGTGGCCTATGTGGATGGAGCAGTTCACACCAACAATCTCGAAAACTTCTGGGCACTTTTGAAGCGCGGGATTCATGGAACCTATGTTTCGGTCGAGCCCTTCCATCTGTTCCGCTACCTCGATGAGCAGGCTTTCCGCTATAACAATCGCAAAGACCTTGACGACGCTGGCCGCTTTGATTTGGTCTTGTCCAAGGTCGTCGGAAAGCGCCTCACTTTTGCCGATGTCACCGGCAAGAACTTCAATCCTGAAACGTGCCACATCTAAGCGGCAGGGCCGTGGACAGCGAAAGGTGAATCCATGACAGACCAACACGATGATACGCTTAAGCAAATTGTCCGGCTCCTTGACGAAAGGCTTCCGCGCTCGATGGCCGTAGGCTTACAACTTCCAGACTTGGCGAAGGTTGTCTCTACACTGACCCGGATGGAGGCAGAGCTTCATCAGATGTCTGATAGCGTTCGCTTGATTCTTGAGAAGCTGGCGGCCACGGAACGAACGAAAGAGTGACGCGAGCCGCCTCTAGTGCAATGTTGGCAACCGAGGCGTCGTTAGTCTTGCTCCTCACAAATTCGTTGATCTGTGCCGCCAGCTTGAGTGTCGCGGAATCCCGGTAAAGCTTCGGCGGTGAAAAAGGCTTTGGCATTTCTGCTTATTTCGCTCCTTGTAACCCACGCGGCTCTGGGGCATAGCGGCCCGTTGCTCTGAATTGTGGTTGTTCATCGCTTAGCCTGCCCTGGCAGCCTTGGCGCGCTTCTTGCGTTTTCGCGCTTTCCTCCACTCCGCTTCCCTTCGCTGTAATTCCGCGCGTGGAACGGATAGGACCTTGCCGAGCAACGCATCGAATTTCTGAAATTCGGTTGTTGGCTCTGCTTTCATTCTCAATTCTCCGTGGTTCATTCTGGCACAACCCGACTGAATGCGATATGACTCGCGATTTTCTGATAAAGGTACTCCGAATCCTCCTTGCCGCTCAGATGCCTGTTAATTACGAACCCGCACATATCAGCCAACTGGATGCCAACTGAGTCCCTTGAGTCCCCGAAGTACATATCATCAGCAAGGTGTTGGAGCACGCTGTCTGACTTTAATAATTTCACCTCTGAAAATTCTTCACCCTCAAATGCCATCCTCATCACTTCGCCTGATTCAACCAACTTGAGCCTTGGCCGCCAATCCCGGAACGCATTTTTAATGCTCTCCTTGTCCTCTTCATTTTTGGTGTCATCCGCGATAAGTAATCCCAGGTCTTTGGGAGCGTGCTTGCACATCCATTGCTCAACACCGAGGGTACAGCAGCGAAAAGCCGCGTTGATGGGGCGGGCATCGGCGGTAGGGCTGTTTCGCAGCTTTTCCTTGTCCACCGCTCCGTAGACGATGGGTAACTCATTCGCCGCAACGAGTCCTAGCATCACACCGAACAAGGCGCGACTTGCTTCCAGTTTCACTGGCTTAAACGGACCCTGAGCCCAAAATAGTTCTTTGGCGTGAAACTCAAACTTCTCCCGTTTGTCTTCTGGCACCACCTGTTCAATTATGGAAGCGTGGAAAAACTCCACGGAGCTGAACACGGCATCCGGCACTATCACGGCAGTCACAACCTGAAAGGGCGATTGCTGGTCTCGGAGGTTCCTTCCACTCGACCCGGTATCATCGATATAGGCTATGTACACGAAGGTTTTCTCCGCCGAACGCACGCCTACTGACGCAGGCGCACGACCTTCGCTAACATATTGATTCAATTGGACTGGATGAGTCAAGTCAGTTGTTACCCTCGCAAGGGTACCTCCGTTGTGTCCAACGCGGGCCGCCGCGCACGGCGTCTCGCAAAAAAACCGCGGCGCGCCAAGCAGGCTCACGGGTGACCGCTACTCGTGAACTGCCCGATCTCTGGCCCGCCATCAATTCACCCGACGGTTCCCCTCAGCTATGCTTCAGCTCTGCTGGAGGACTTCTTCTTATTCCCTCCTGACGAATAACATATGCCGCATCATCGCTGAACGCAACACCGGTGGGACCTGACCCGTTTGTCCCGAAGGGAACACGGTAACTCAGCCTCAACGGTCGCTTGCTCTTGGGCTTTCGGGATCGCTCCTCCGGTGGGGTTTGATTAACGGTGCTGTAATGATACTATGCTAAGAAGTGAGTAATAGTACTGATCGAGACCGAGACTTAGAAGGGACGATAGCTTGGTAAGAAGGTTTGTTTCCATTTCCTCAGGATCAACCTTGCGTCTTTTCCGCGGGCCCCCTTTCTCGTCTTGAGACGACTAGCGCAGATAGGATTCGGCGGCCGGCGACCAGCCAGCCCTCGAACATCATTATGGTCTGATCCCCACAGGAATGTTAAGAGTCGCTCGAAAATGGAAGAGAGTTCCTAATCTTGGGAGCGGTGGTGGCAAGGCTTCCAGGCGTGATCACTTCCGGACCCGACTGTCCGGCCAATCGGTTCGGAGAAGACTTGGGATCGCGGGGCCCCTTGGCCTGCCGGGTGGAAGAAGCCAGCGATATCCGATTTCAAAAGGAACACAGAAAGAGAGAAATTTGTGAGAGGAATGACCCAAGGAGAGCGCTCCGGGCCTGTGGGGGCTCAACCGAGGCCGAGATCGACCCTTTCAAAGGTTCAAACCGAACAGGAGCAGTGACTCAAAATGAGCCACTACCCGAACTGGCTGCCTACGCGTCAAGCCAGGGTCGAAAATCCCGGCGCTCATTTCCCAGCTTCGACTCTATAGCCGAGGCTCCGTAGTTCGCGAATCATTCTCGCAGTGCGCCTTTGCTTTGACTTTTTGCTGACAGCCGGCCCTCGTTCCTCGTAGCGGACTCCTTGACGCAGAATCTTCCAGATAAGACGACATTGCCGATGGGCAACCGCCCCGATGGTTTGTTGGTGCCCGAGACGTGGTACCGTGCGGCGATAGACCATCTCGAAGATACTTCCTTTGGCCTTCACCGCGGCGTTGGCCGTCTGGTTGAGAATGCGCCGCATGTGGCGGTTGCCCTTCGGAGAGCGGTGGCTATAGGTCACTCCCGCGCTTTGGTTATCGCCGGGACATGCGCCAACCCAGGAGGCGAGTTGCTTGGCGGAAGAAAAGGTCGCGGCGGTGGCACCGACTTCGGCAATGATCTGCTGCGCTGAGTCCACTCCCAGACCAGGTACCTCTGCCAGTCGCTGCACTGCGTCCCGGTGTTGGCTGAGCAGACTTGCCATCTCCTGGTCGAGTTGCCCGATCTGCTCTTCGATCAACCGCAATTCCTCTAGCGCCATCTTCAGCAGCCGCCGGTAGACAGGGTTGAGTTCCGTGCTGGCGCCGAGCGCGTCGCACAGCTGTTGTGGCGCGGCGCGTAAGCGCTGATCGGCCAAAGCGGCGAGCTTGGCCGGGTTGGTCTCGCCCTCAGCCAGAGCCTTTAGCATGCGCCGTGCACTGGCGCCTAGCAGATCCGAGACCAGGCTGGACAACTTAAGATGTGCCTCTTCCAAAAGAGATTCCAATCGGTTCTGCGATTGTACCCGGTTGCGCGTCAGCTGGTACTTTCGGCGCATCACCGTCCGCCATAGACGCTGCTCGGCAGGGGGCACAAAGCTAAGCGTCAACTCCTGGGCCACGAGCCGTTTCACCAGACGTTCGGCATCGGGGAAATCCTCTTCCGCCCCCGCGGGCCGCGGTTGGACTGGGCCTGCGCCAGATGCAGCGTTCCCGACATCGGGCCGGCGCCTTCCCGCTTCTCGCACCGCGGCTTCCAGTAGCGCTCCAGCGCTTCCCAGACGGGCCTCCAGTACTGCGCTGTCGATTCCATTACCACTTCCTCGACCTGCTGCTCCATCAGCCATTCCGACAGCGATCGCAGTTGTTCGGGGCTGCTGCCAAACAGCCGCTCCTCAAACTGGTACTCGCCTTCGACTTCCACGTCACAGACAACTACGGCCAGCATCCTCTTATGGACATCGATTCCCGCTATCTTGTAACACATAGGCTCCTCCTGGCGGGAGCGGAGAGCGTGCCGCAAGTTACCATGACCAGGGTCACAGGCTATCGCCGCTCCCACAGGGGAAGACCGCGAGGCCCACTTATTCGCTCAATCACGCACGCTCCGGATCAGACATTTAAACGGCCTCAACTTCTCCATTCTTGACTCGACCTCGCCGCTCCGAGCCGTTGCTATCTTATCGTGAGCGATTTTCATGAGCTTTCGCGGGCCGCAGGCCCTAAGGGACATCTAAGAATGTAACTTTCGGGTGAGTCGTCGCGCCCTCTAAAATGTTACCGAAGACCCGTCGCCGCGGGTGTGGGAAAGTGGGAATCCCGCATGCTCTTGGCGGGATTCCCAAGCTCGGTGGAAAAGGCCGCCTTTTGGCTTTTCCACGGAGCGTCTTTTCCATACCCGTTGTTCGGCTGCAGCCATTTCCGACGATCATTGTGCAGCGGGCAGCTCCCGGGGCTGAGCCTGCGGTTTGCCAGTTCGTAGATGCGCTTCAGTTTGCGATCAATGGTCCGCGCCAGCTCGAACGGGTCCAGGCGACTCTTGAGCTTCGTCAACTCCGCCAATCGGCTGGGCTCGGCATACCCGGAGCGCGCCACGCGCTCCAATGGAGTCTGCGGGGCGTCATAGACGCGCCTGAGCTTCGATCCGACGCGCGTCTTCTTCACCATCTTCACCGAGGGCAGATAGAGGTTCAGCAACCAGCGTAGCTCCTGGCGATACAGATCGTTGATGGCCTCGAGGGCCGCCTCCGAATCGTAACGATCCCAGCCCAGAAGCTTACGCACGTGCGTCCAATTCTTCTGCTCGACATGAGCATTGTCGTCCTTCTTGTAAGGCCGTCCCCGCGTCAACTGAATGTTCTTATCCCGGCACCAAGCCTGCAAATTCCAGTTGATGAACTCCGAACCATTGTCGCAATCCAACCCCCGCAACGCGAAAGGCAGCGTCTGCTCGACCTCCTGGATGGCCGCTAGAACCGCGGGCTGGCTGCGCCCCAGGACCGCGCGCGACTCCGTCCAGGTGCTGTGGATGTCGGTCACGTTCAGCGTGTGCCCGAACTCCTCCGCTCCGGAATTGCCCGAATGCGAGACCAAATCGATTTCAGTAAACCCCGGACACTGCACGTCCCAACTATCGGTCTTGATCGCAATCTGGTGTTTCAGCAGCAAGCCGGGCTTGGTGCGTCCGTAGAGCCTCCGCCGTGCTTGCATCTTCTGCTCCCGCAGCCGGCGATCCATCTGCCGCGGGCTGATCGCCAGTAACTCCCGCTCCGTCTCGCGGCCGATCCCGAAGCGTTTGCGAATCCACGGCATCCACGTCGGCAACATCGCCTTCAGCCGCACCGACCAAGGGTATCCCGCCACTTCCCACGCCGCTGTCAAAATCGCCAGCGTTTTGGGCCCGTAGCTCAGGGCTCGTTTTCGCCGCACCCCCGAGGGGCTTGCCCGCGCGCCCGGACTCGCCCCGTTCAACAGCCGAACGGCGTACTTGCGGTGATACCCCGTGTTCAAACAGAACTCGTTCAGAATGGCCTGGCGCGCCTTCCGATCGCCTTTCTGATAGCGCCCATAGATCGCACGAAAATACTCCCATCGCGACTTGTGACCCACCGTAACCCTCCTCGTTCTTCTCGCCGACTTGGGTTACATCTTAAATGGCGCGATCACTCCTCCTCTGGTTACATTTTAGATGGCGCGATACGACCTCTTGATCTTGGATACTGCACACTGTTATGTTCGGTTCCCCAAGTGGAGAAGGCCCAGTGCGAGCACTCCAAAACCCCGCCCCTATTCCTGAGCACACCTCACGATGGGAGGAATTGGTGAAATTTTTGGGAATATTTATCGGCTTATTGCTGATCGCGGTCGGTGGAACCGGCATCCTTTGGTGTTCTGCCGATTTGGGCCAACGGCTCAGCGAGGCGTTGTTCATTGCCGGCGTGTTGACCATACACTCTTTGCCGGAGGGAAGGTAGCAACGTAGCCTGGATCCCGAAAGCAGAAGGTGGAGCGACGATGAGAACGGAATTGCTGCGATTCAACGGCACCGTCGAGCGGGATCCCGCCATCGATCTGAGGATGAAAGAGCAT
>DASYYZ010000220.1:0-14750 GCA_035946735.1 Terriglobia bacterium | reverse complement strand
ATGCGGAACTCGATCCAAAATCTCAATTACGCCTGGCGGCAGTTGCGCCAGAGTCCTGCCTTCGCCTTGGTGGCGATACTGACGCTGGCGCTCGGCATCGGCGCCAACACAGCCATCTTCAGCGTAACGAACGCGATCCTGCTGCGCTACCTCCCGGTGCCGAATCCGCAGCAAGTGGTTTATCTGCTGGGCGCGCACCGGCCCGGGAATACGTCGCAGACCGGCGATGATGATTTCTCCTTCACCGAATACACCTTCGAGCATCTTCGCAATCAGCACCAGTCCTTTTCGGACATTGTGGCCTTCGTGCCGCTGGGCTTGCCGACCATCCCCGTGCGTTACGGCGAGGAGGCAGAGGAAGCGCGCGCGGACATGGTGAGCGGGAATTTCTTTTCCGGGCTCGGCGTCAGCCTGGAGCTGGGACGAGGGTTCACGCTGCAGGACGAAACCCAGCACGCGCAGGTCGCGGTCCTGAGCTACGACTACTGGACCCGGCGCTTTGGCCGCAATCCTTCGATTCTGGGCCAGACGCTCTACGTGAAGGGCGTGCCCTTCAGCGTGATCGGCGTTACCAGACGCGGCTTCGCCGGAGTGGAACCGGTGGATCGAAAGCTGATGGATGTCTGGATTCCCTTGCAGAACCGTCCTGACCTGACAGCTTGGGGCGCGGCTGACCAGCACGATGGGTTCATCCTCTACGGGACCAAGGCCTGGTGGTGCCTGATGATGATCGGCCGCCTCAAGCCGGGTGTTACCGAAAAGCAGGCGGCGGCGCAGATGACTCCTCTCTTCCGCAACACAGCCTATTGGGGAGGCGCCAAGCGCGATCCCAAGGCGCCTCTGCCCGAGATCCAATTGCGACCGGCGCGCGGCAACCAGAGTCTGAAGCAGGCTTACGAGCAGCCCGTCGAATTGCTGATGGCTATGGTGGGCGTGATCCTGCTGATCGCATGCAGCAACGTGGCCATGCTGCTGATGGCGCGCAATACGGCGCGCGAGCGCGAATTCAGCCTGCGCATGGCAATCGGCGCGAGCAGCTCGCATCTTTTCCGGCAACTACTCACCGAGAGCTTGCTGCTGGTTGCTTCGGGCGCGGTCCTCGGATGGCTCTTCGCGCAGTGGGCTACCCGGGCGCTCGCGGCATGGTCACGATTCGACTTGAGCATCAGCCCCGATCAAACCGTGCTTCTGTTCACCCTGGGCGTCTCGCTTCTGGCTGCGCTGATCTTTGGTCTCGCGCCTCTGCGCAACGCCGTCAGCGTATCGCCGGGCCTCGCTCTGAAGAGTGCCGCCGCGGCAACCACCCAAGACAGGCACAAGCACCGGCTCGGCCGAATCGTGGTCGCGCTGCAAATGTCCCTTTGCATGGCTCTGCTGGTGGGCGCCGGCCTTCTGCTGCACAGCTTGCGCAACCTCGAGACCTCCAACCTGGGGCTTCAGCCTTCGGGACTGCTGGTGTTTGGCGTCACTCCTCCCCAGAGCCTTCACACCGATACTGAGGTGTTGCACTTCTTCCGGGCGCTCACCGAGCGGCTTGGTTCGCTGCCCGGCGTACAATCGGTCACGCTGATGGAGAATCGCATCGGCGCCGGATGGTCGAATAACACTCACGGCTACGTGGACGGCGTGCTGCCGGCCGGAGACAACGATCAGAGCGCCATGCGATGGAACGCTGTCGGAGCGGGCTACTTCAGCGTGCTTCACATTCCGCTGCTGCTCGGCCGGGACCTCACCGACGCCGATTCTCCGACCTCTCCCAAGGTGGTGGTGGTCAATCACACTTTCGCCGAGCGCTTTCTGGCAGGACGTAATCCCATCGGCCATCATGTTGCGTTCGACGGCGCTCAGGATCCGTCAAGCAAAATCCAACCAGCGCAATACACCATCGTGGGTGTCGCAGCCGACAGCCGCTACCACTCGGTTGATGAGGAAGCGAGACCCATGGCCTACTTCCCTTACGGCCAGATGGCCGGCATTGAGGGCGTCGCCACAATGCATTTCGAGGTCCGCACACCGGGCAACCCCATGGCCCTTCTCCCGCAGGTGCGCAGCCTGGTGCGCGAATTCGGACCCGATCTTCCCCTGCTCGATCCCATGACCCAGCAGGAGCAGTTTGAAAGTTCCTTCTCGCAGCAGCGGCTCATGGGCCGGATGTCGATATTCTTCGCGTTCCTGGCGGCGGTTCTGGTCGCCACCGGCCTCTACGGAACGATGGCCTACCGGGTGAGCCGGCGCACCGCTGAGATCGGAGTGCGCATGGCGCTGGGCGCTCAACGCCAACAGGTGCTCTGGATGGTGCTGCGGGAAAGCCTGATGCTGGGCGCAGCCGGCCTGGCCCTCGGGCTGCCGCTCGCGATCGCCGGGGCCCGGCTGCTGCGCTCCACACTCTTTGGCCTCGGACCGAACGATCCTCTGAGCTTCGGCGCCGCCCTGGCGGGGATCGTGGTCGTCACGCTGCTCGCCAGTCTCATCCCCGCGCGTCGCGCCGCGTCCGTGGATCCGATGCTGGCCTTGAGAATGGAGTGACCGCCGGGCCCTCTCTGCAGTTGTTCGCCGAGCGGATACTGCCGATCCCTTTCACCAGACCCTGCACATCTTCGGCCGCACCATCGGCTGGCCGGTTTTACAGCCAAACGCTTGTTGGAACTGCGGCAGGTCCGAGACGATGCCGTTCACGCGATACTTGCCCGGCGAATGCGGATCGGTCATGGCGTGCAATCGCAGGTCCTCGGGACGGTCGTTTTCGCAGGCCCACTGCGCGTATCCGATGAAGAAGCGCTGGTCGGGCGTAAAGCCATCGATGGGCTTCAAATCCTGTCCCTGGGTGGCATGCTTCCAGGCGACGTAGGCCAGCAGAGTGCCGCCGAGATCGGCCACGTCCTCCCCACTGGTGAGTTTGCTGTTGATGTGGATGTCGTCCACCACGATGTACCCCGCGTACTGTTCCCGCACGCAGGCGAGCCTCTCGTTGAATCCGGCTGCGTCGTCTTTCGTCCACCAGTCACGCAAATTGCCCTTGGCGTCGAACTCGCGGCCCTCGTCGTCGAAGCCGTGAGTCAACTCGTGGCCAATGGTTCCCCCGGTGTTGCCGTAGTTGGGCGCGTCGTCCATCTTGGGATCGAACAAAGGCGGCTGCAGAACGCCGGCCGGGAAATTGATGTCGTTCATCTGGGGATCGTAATAGGCGTTCACGGTGGGGGGCGTCATGCCCCACTCGCCGCGGTCCACCGGCTTGCCGATCTTGGCCAATTGGCGCTTCGACTCGAAAATCGTGCTTCGACGCACGTTGCCGGCGAAGTCGCCGCGCACGATCTCAAGCGAGCTGTAGTCGCGCCATCGGTCGGGATAGCCGATCTTGTTGACGATCGTGTGCAGCTTCTCGAGCGCCTGTTGTTTGGTCGCCGGACCCATCCAGGGCAGATCCTTCAGGTCGTCTTCCATGGCGGACTCGATCTCGCGGGTCATCGTCACGGTGCGAGCCTTGGTGTCAGGACTGAAGGTCTTGGCCACGAAGACCTGGCCCAAAGCTTCGCCGAGATCGCGGTCCACCCAGCGCACGCAGCGCTTCCAGCGCGGCTCCATTTCGTTGACGCCGCGCAGAGTGCGGCTGTAAAAGTTAAAGGTCTCCTGCTGGAAGTTCATGGAGAGATAAGGCGACCAGGCGTGGGCGAGATGCCAGCGCAGGTAGGTCTTCAAGTTATCCAGCTTTTCACTCGCCAGCAGGCGGTTCACCTCGCGGTGGAACTCCGGTTCGGTAACATTAAAGCTCTGCAGGCTCGACAGGCCCTCGGCGGCCAGGAAGCCATCCCAGTCGAAGCTGGGCGCGAGACCTTTCAGCGCGGTGCGATTCATCTTGTGGAACAAGTTGTAAGGATCGCGCTTCTGAACGCGCGTCAGCGACTTCTTCGCCAAGTCTGTTTCAATGGCCATCACCGTCCTGGCTTCGTCGCCGGCGGTTCCGGCCGGGTCGCCCATCAACTCGAACATCTTCTGGACGTGGACCACGTACTTGTCTCGAGTCTCCTGTGACTTGGCGTCTGTCTTCGTGTAGTAGTCACGGTCGGGGAGCCCAAGCCCGCCGGCTTCCACGAAGGCGATCACTTGCGACGAGTCCGCAAAGTCCTGGTTCGAGCCGAATCCGAACAGCATTCCGCCGCCTCGAACAGAAAGGTGCTCGAGGCCAAGGTACTTCCCGAGATCGTCCTTCGACTTCAGCGCGGCAATCTCGCGAAGATCGTCCTCGATCGGGGCCGCGCCGAGCTTCTCGGTGGCCGGTTCGGCCATGCAGGCCTCGAAATAGTCACCGATTTTCTGTTCCGAAGCATTCCGTGCCCGGCTCGGATCGGAGGCTTGCTCTAAGATTCCCCACAGAAACTGCTCGTTCTCGTCGGCGAGTTTGGCGTACACGCTCCAGCTCGCCTGGTCCGGCGGAATCGGGTTATGCTTCATCCAGCCGCCACAGACGTACTGGTAGAAATCCACGCAGGCGTCGGCGGTGGTGTCCATCGAATCGAGATCGAGGCTGGGCGTGTAAGGCAGGAATTGAAGTGGGCGCTTCTCAGTTGTCTCCGGCTGGTTCGACGTCTGGAGAGTTTCGCTACCCGTGGTTGGCGCCGGCTGAGTCTGAGCTAGAACGAGGATCGCCGTTACGAGGACGGCGATGCGTATCCCGGATTGATTCATGCATGCTCCATTGCCGCAGGGTGGCTCGGCACTCGATTAGACTTCGGTTGACTCTCTGAGTCAAGCGGAACCGGGTGCCGGTATCTCCAGCGGAGATGCGCCGGTGAGAGTAAATCTCACCATCGGCCCGGGAATAAGACTCGTGGCTTGCGGCATTATGAGAATGTAAGTGGCAGGATCGGAGTTTTCGAAAGGCGGCATTCGGGTGAAGCGGCTGGAAATGAGAGCGAAGCACCGGCTGGGCACGCGCTGGTTCCATTGGGTGAACTTTCCCCTGCTGGCAGTGATGATCTGGAGCGGGCTCTGGATTTACTGGGCGAATGACGTCTATCGCGTGGGTCTGGGTTCTATGACGCTGTTCAAATTGTTTCCAAAGGGTTTTTACAGCACATTCGGCTTGAGCCAGCAACTGGCCAAAGGCATGGCGTGGCACTTTTTCTTCATGTGGTTTTTCGTGATCAACGGCATCGTGTACGTCACCTATACGATTTTGTCCGGCGAATGGCGGTATCTGGTTCCTGACCGCCATTCCTTCCGCGAGGCGATGCTTGTCACCCTGCACGACCTTGGGTTTTGGAAGGGTAAACTGCCGGTTCGGAAATTCAACGGAGCCCAACAGATCGCCTACACCAGCATCATCCTGATGGGATTCGGCTCGGTCGTCACCGGCCTTGCCATCTACAAGCCCATCCAGCTTTCGTGGCTGGCGGCGTTGCTCGGCGGCTATCAGATGGCGCGGTTTGAGCACTTTCTGCTGGCCATGGGCTACGTCCTGTTTTTCGTGATTCATATCGCCCAGGTGATTCGCGCCGGCTGGAACAATTTCCGGGCCATGATCAGCGGCTACGAACTGGCGTCAGTCGAGGAGATCCCGCATGAGTGAAAGCAACCAACCGAAGCCGGGCGGCCCTCCTCCTACTCCTACTGAGAAGCCTGCCCCGGCTCCCCCAGTAGCAGTTCCACTCGAAGCAGCAAAGGTCGCCGAAGTCGCGAGTACTGGCGCGCCGGCGCCGGTGGTTGAACCTGCCGGCACTCCGCCGATTACTATTCCCGATCCCAAGGAAATTGCAGCCTGGAACGAGCAGGTTCGCCGGCGCATGAGGCAGAAGACTCGCCGCAGTTTTATCGGCTTCGGAGCCGCGGCCTTGGCCGGCTTCGGCGCGTTTGAATGGCTCACCAGCCGGCGTGAAATTGACAACGTGCCATGGCCGATGCGAAAGACGCTGGAAGTAAATGAGCAACTGGCGCGGGATTACTTCAGCGCCAGCCGCGCGGCACCCGATCCCGGCCAAGCCCGGTTGGGAAACCGGATCAACGGCGATGTAGGGCTCGGCACTGATTTCGATCCCTCCCGGTGGCAGCTCCAGGTGGCAGGACTCGCCGCTCAGGACGATCCTCTCGCGCTTAGCCTTGATGCCGTAACAAAGCTGCCGCGGGTCGAGATGACGACCGAGTTCAAGTGCATCGAAGGATGGAGCATCGTGGTGCAGTGGGCGGGCGCACGCTTCACCGATTTCATGAAGGCCTATCCGCCGAAGACCGGGAGCGGTGACGATTTCAGCCTGGAAAACCCCGACGATATGCCGCCCTACGTGGCAATGTCGACTCCGGACGATGAGTACTACGTAGGGCTGGAGATGGAATGCATGCTGCATCCGCAGACGCTGCTGTGCTACGAACAAAACCATCAGCCGTTGACGCCCCAGCACGGCGCGCCGCTGCGGTTGGTGATCCCGGTGAAGTATGGCGTGAAGAATATCAAGCGCATTGGGTCCATTCGTTACACGAGCGTGCGGCCTGCCGACTACTGGGCCGAGCAAGGCTACGACTGGTACATCGGGCTCTGACTGAGGTTAGGTGCGGACATCGCCTTGTTCTCTCAATCCAAGACCCGCCTGGAGGACTTCGAATCGGCTGCCATGCCTTATCTGGCTGACTTGTACCGGACGGCCAAATTCCTGGCGCGCGATTCATCCGAGGCCGAGGACCTGGTGCAGGAGACGTATCTGGAAGGCTGGAAATCGTTTCATCGTTTTGAAACCGGAACCAACTGCCGCGCCTGGCTCTTTACGATTCTCTTCCACCGAATCCATCATTTCCGGCGGCGACAGGTGAAGGCTGCGCGGATGGAGCCTTTCGAGAGTGCAGCCGAGGCGGACCAGGTGATGGCGGCGCCGCCTGTGCCGCAGGAGATACGCGACGAGGACATCCTTCTGGCGCTGGAAAAGCTGCCTCCGGAATTTCGCGAAGTGGTGGTGATGGCCGACGTTCAGGAATTCTCCTACAAGGAGACGGCCGAGGCTTTGAAGATCCCGCTCGGAACAGTGATGTCGCGCCTCAGCCGCGGCAGGAAGCTACTGCGCCGGGAGCTTGCGGAGGTAGCGCGGCTCTACGGGATCCGATCGGGCGAATCAGAGACCGGCGAAGGTCGTGCGGGATGAACGTGCTCAACTTCGACTCCAAGGTGTGCGAGCGTACCCGGCGGCAGTTCGATGCCTACGTCAGCAACGAACTGCTGGTGGAAACCACGGATGAAGTCGTGCGGCATCTGGAGAGTTGCCAAGGTTGCGCCGCTGAGCTTGAATCGCGCGTGCGAGTGAGGGTGGCATTGCGCCGGGCGGCGCTCGGCCAACTGCCTCCCGCTCAATTGAGCCAATCGATTCATCAGCGGCTTCGCCGGACTCAACCGGGTCCGCTGGCGGGCTTTCGAAGCGGCACCTGGGCCTTGGCGATCGCCGCCACGCTCGCGGTGATCCTCGGCGGTGCTGGCGTCGAGCAGGCTCTAAAGCTGAGTCAGGCGCGGCAGACGGTCAGGAATATCCTGGCGCTCGGAGTTTCCGATCACGTCGATTGCGCTCTTCGCGCGCACAATTATCCGGATGTGGCGAGGTCGCAAGACGAACTCCGCCAAAGGCTACCGCCCGAATGCGCCGGCTTGCTGCCTGTGGTGGAGGAAAAACTCCCAGGCTTCGAGTTGCTTGAGGCTCACGTCTGCTCGCTGCCGGGCAGTCCGCGGAAATACGTGCACTTTATCGCGCGGCGCGAAGGCGCCATCCTGTCCGTTATCCTGACGAAGCGCGACGGGCAATCGCTGCCGCGGGGAAGGTTGCTAGAGGCGGACACTTCGGCGAAACTTTACCAGGCGCATCTAAATGATATGGAGGTCGCGGGATTCGAATCGAAGAACTACTTTGGTTTTGTCGTGGCCGGCGTTGGGCCGAATCGAGTCTTGCGGATTGCGAGGGACCTTGCGCCGCCCGTGCGAGGCGTCCTGGATCGCTCTTCCACCGCGACAGGTGGGCGGCGCGAGGCCTCTGAATTGGGCGAGGAAGCGTCGCGCCTGTGACGAGGCATCTCGTGGGCAAGCCGTTCGGCTCTATGGCTTGGCACGCGAATCGAGAGGAATGGAAATGCGTTACTTGGAATCCTACAACCAAACGACGGCAAGAACGATAAACCGGCGCAGCTTTATCTTTTCCGCCGCCGCCCTAGCCGGCTTCGCCTTGTGGCGGTACCGGCATCCTCTTGTTGTGGAGGCTCGATCGAAGTCCGGCACAGCGTCGAAGACATTTAAGATCGTGGAATTCTCCGACCAGGGAAAGCGCCTGGATGTCGTGCAGGTTTCGAAGGTCGTCAAGAGCGATGACGACTGGCGGAAACAACTCAGTCCGCTTGCCTTCGAGATCACGAGGCACGCCGCCACGGAGACCGCCTTCACGGGCGAGTACTGGAACCTCCACGACCAGGGACTCTTCCGCTGCATCTGCTGCGACACGGCCCTCTTCACTTCTGACACGAAGTTTGACTCGGGTACCGGCTGGCCTAGTTTTTGGGCCCCAATTGCCAAGGAAAACGTTGAAGAATCCATGGACCTCAGCCTGGGCGAGCCCCGGACCGCGGTCGCTTGCCGGCGCTGCGATGCTCATCTGGGGCACGTCTTTGATGATGGGCCTCGCCCAACCGGGCTTCGGTATTGCATGAATTCCGCCTCGCTCCGTTTTGTTAAGCGGGCCTGAAACCGGCGTCGCCCTCGGCCGCTTTGAGAAGAGTACGAAAGGGCGAAGCGCGGAACCACAAAACACTGAGGCGCGGAGATTTTCAACTCCCGCCCCTCAGCTACAAAATCAAGCCAACGAGGTATCGAAATGCGCCACTCCAATCGTCTCTATGCTCTCATGTCTCTATTTGCTGCGCTTCCCGTGCTCGCCTTGCTCGCATGCATGAGCGCGCGCGGGCAGGTGCCGGCCTTCACCGGCGAATCACAGGTGTCAGCCGTGGAGGGCAAGCAGACAGCCGTGATTGCCGGCGGCTGCTTCTGGGGCGTGGACGCTGTGTTCAAGCACGTCAAGGGCGTCTCCAAAGTGGTGTCAGGCTATTCGGGTGGAAACGGAAGCACGGCGCAATACGAAACCGTGAGCACCGGCCGCACCGGCCACGCCGAGTCCGTCAAGATTACTTACGATCCTTCGCAGATCTCCTATGCCGAACTACTCCGCATCTACTTTTCGGTCGCTACTGATCCCACCGAGTTGAACCGGCAGGGTCCGGACGAGGGAACGCAGTACCGCTCCGTGATTTTCTACACGAACGAGGATCAGAAGCAGACAGCTCTCTCCTACATCGATCAGCTCAACAAGGCCAAGGTGTTCTCGGGCCCGATTGTGACGCAGGTGGTCCCCTATAAGGCGTTCTATGAAGCCGAGTCCTACCATCAAGACTATCTCTCACGCCATCCCGACAACCCCTATATCGTATTCAACGATCTACCGAAGCTGCGAAATCTGAAAAAGGAGTTCCCCGACGTCTACAAGAGATAGTTTGGGAGCGCCGGACCGCCTCATCCTGCGGCATCATCACCACCGGCAGCTTCAGGTATCAATAGATTTTCTGCGGAGTTGGTTCGAGTGCAGAGGTAGCTGTTGACCACCGACAGGATCGCAAAGCTGCTTCGTGAAGTGCGGCGTGGGCGTGTCGGTGTGGACGAGGCGCTCGATCAACTGCGCAGCATGCCTTACGAAGACCTCGGCTACGCCAAGATCGATCATCACCGGCCACTGCGCCAGGGCATGCCGGAGGTGATCTTTGGTCGCGGTAAAACGCCTGAGCAGGTGGAGCACCTGGTGGAGCGCATGCTGCCCCACGGTCACAATATCCTGGTGACGCGGGGCGATGCGGTTATGTTCGAGCGCGTCCGGAGACTCGACCGCCGCGCCCGCTTTCACGCCGCTTCGGGAGCGATTGATATTCGCCTGGACCGCAAGATTCGCGGGAAGGGACTGGTGCTCGTGGTCACGGCCGGCACCACGGATATCCCTGTAGCTGAGGAGGCGATGACCACCGCCGAGGTCATGGGCAATCGCGTCCAATCGCTCTACGACGTCGGGGTCGCGGGACTGCATCGCCTGCTTGGCCAGAGCGCGGCCTTGAAGCGCGCGCGCGTGGTGATTGTGTCGGCGGGGATGGAAGGCGCGTTGCCCAGCGTGGTGGGCGGACTTGTGGCTGCGCCCGTGATCGCCGTGCCCACCAGCGTCGGCTACGGCGCCAGCTTTCGCGGCTTGGCAGCCTTGCTTGGGATGATGAACAGTTGCGCGCCGAATGTAGCCACGGTGAATATCGACAACGGCTTCGGCGCCGGTTACCTGGCCAGCGTCATCAACCGCCTCTGAACTCGTCCCTTCGCTCCGGTGGGCCGACCCTTCGATCCTAATTCGACAGATAGAGAGGCGACGAAGGCACCGTCGATCTCCATCGAGTCTTTTCCTGCAAAGCGAAAATCTTACCCGAGCTGTGGCTGCAACTGAGGCTTGGCGGAGGCTTCTGGCTGTTGTTGTAGAATAGAGACCACGAAGGAGGCATCAGGGTCTCAATGATCAATCTGAGGATGTCGTCAAGCAGCGTCCTGCTGATAGTGGTTGCGGCGCTTGCCCCGAGTGAGCCTCGGGCGGGCTCGCCGCAAGGTTCCGCCGCGCAATCGAATCGCCTCGTGACCGGCAAGCTGATTTATGTGGCTCCAATGCCGAACGGCCTCGACAAATGGCTGCAGCAAGACCTGCAAGACTGGGGCAGATACCGGGTGACCAGCAACCCCGAGGGCGTGGATTTGCAGATCGAAGCCGTAATCCCGGAGAAGGAGCCGCGCTACAAACAGCGGAATGGGGTGCCACTGCCGAAAGGAGATCCGAAAGGCAAGCCGCAGGAGACCTCGATCGATGTGGTCGACTGGATCTCCGGCGAGCGGCTCTGGACGGCAGCGCTCCTCGATAAGAAGGTGGACCAAAACCAGCCGCAGCCCGCTCCCGGCCCGAAACTCGAGATTCGCGCGCACGGTATGACGTCTGACCAGCTTGCGCTAAAGATCACCGGCGAGCTTCGCCGTTACGTCTCCCAGCTCCAGGCGTCTCCGGCTCAGTAAGCGCAATCACGAGAGAAAGCATGAAGGTCGCGATCACGGGCGCCGCAGGGTTGCTCGGATACGCGCTCGTGCAGGTCTTCGGCGAGCGCCACCACGTATTTTCGCTAGGCCGGGCCGAAGCAGACATCGCTGATGCCGGCCAGGTGCGGTCCTGCTTCGGGAAGATTCTGCCCGAGGTGGTGATTCATTCCGCAGCGATTCGTGACCTTGACGTCGCCGAAGCGAATCCCGCCGAGGTCTTTCGCGTGAACGTTCATGGCACGCGCAACGTCGTGGAAGCCGCCCAAAGCGTAGGAGCGGCGGTAGCCTACATCTCCACGGATTCCGTCTTCGATGGCCAGCGAGAGACGCCCTACGTCGAAACCGATGTGGCGATTCCGCCCACTGTCTATGGACGCACCAAGCTGCGCGGCGAACAAATCACGGCGCAGTTGCCGCGTTACTGGATCTTCCGGGTGTCGGTGCTCTTCGGCCCCGGCAAAATCAATATGGTGGACAAGATTCTGGAAGCGGTCTCCCAAGGCAAAGAATACGTGGTCCCGTCCGATCAGGTAGGCACAGCGACGTACACACTTGACGCTGCGCGCACCATTCGTGAAGTGATCGAGTCCGGCCGCATCGGCGCTTATCACGTGGTCAATCAGGGAAGTGTGGGCCGGTTAGAGCTTGGGCGTCGCGCCGTCAAAATCGCTGGTTTCGATGCCGCTAAAGTTCTGGGCAAGCCTTCTGCCGAAATGGGGCGCCGGGCCGTGCGGCCAAGGCGGTCCGTGATGCTCGTGCATGCGCTGCGGCAGGCCGGATTCGGGCTTCCGAGGCCGTGGACGGAAGCACTGGAGGCTTATATCCATTCCCGGTAATGACGCTGACGCTGGAATCCTGCCTCAGCCTCGGTCCGGTCGCTCTTCCACGACCGCCGCTTCGAGAGTTGGCTCTCCCGAGCTGAAAGGTTGGTCGTGCCCAGGCAGAATGAGGCCCGCCATGCTAAGGATGTGCTCGCGGTCTTGCTCGAATTGCTTCAGGTTGTAGGGAATCATGGTAAGGATCTGATCATCGTGGTCGCGGCTCAGTAATGCGTCGCCCGCGATAACGGTGGGTTTGGCGCCATTCCGCACAATCACCGACATGTGTCCCGGCACGTGGCCCGAAGTGGTGTGAGCATCCAGTCCTTCAGGCAGAGGCTGGTTCTCGATCCAGACGAACTGCTCCGGCGCGCCCACCCGCGCGCGGTCCCACATGCGCATGCCGAGTTTCCTGAGTTTTCCCATCAACTCGCGAGCGCGCTCGTAATCAAAAGTCTCAGGGTAGTATTTAAGGACAAGCTTCTCCCAGTTACGGTCATCCTTCAGATCGGAATAGAGGGAGCAGCACCAGTCGTAAGAGCGCTGGCTGGCGTAGATCGGGCAATGAGGAAACAGCGAGTTGTTCAGGATATGATCAATGTGGAAGTGAGTGCTGATGAGAGCGCTGACCTCTGAGGGTTTGAGCCCGTGCTCCTCGAGCGCCTTCAGCAGCAGCGGGGCTTCGTGCGGCATCCCGGTATCCACTACGAGATGATGGCTCCCCTTGGACAGCAGCACGGACGATGCTCCCCGCCAGCTTCCGTGCAGAAGCAACTCTGCCTTCCAGCCTGACCCTCCGCTGCTCGACGAGTGCCGGGGCATTTCTATCCATTGTATCCCGGTCTTAGGCTTTCCGAACAACGCTGGCGAGCTCGGGTAGTGGTTCAGGTTGGCGCCTGTAGCGCGGGTGTCCCCACCCGCGCCGTCCGAGATCGAGCCAAGGGGACGGAGACGAACCGCGGGTGGGGACACCCGCGCTACAGGCGCCAACCTGAACCACTACCCGAGCTCCATTCAGAGCCGGTTGACCTCGCGCTCGCGCGATGGCCTGGGCATTCGCCCAAATTACCCGGATCAAGTCAGCGTTTCCTGTCGCCGGAGGCGGTCGCTGATTCAGACCTTGACGCTTCGGGACGCACCGATACCTGTTGCATGTACCCCTTAACGCAGTAGTAGACCGCCTTGTTGAAAAAGCGGTTGACCAGGCGCCTCAACTCCATCTCCTGGTATAACTCCATCGCTGAGTCCACCAGGCCGGCGGAGCGAATGTAGTCCTGCAGATGATATTGGGTCAACGTGAGGGCATAAACCACCTCAGCCAGATGAATCCCTTCGGCGTATCGTTTCTTTCCCAATTCGCCATACCAGCGCTCCATCGTCTCATCCGGTTTGTACTCCAGCCACTGGCCGAAATCCCGAAACACTTCGTGCACACGCTGGTACAGGTCCTCAGTCGAAAGCTTACCGTAGGTCGGCGTCTTGGGATTTTCCTGCAGATCGCCGACTACGCTGCGGGTTAGATCGTCAGCATGATGCTCGATCATTTTTACTAAACGTGTCGAAAGCATTTTTCCTCCATATTCCGGAGCGCAGAGGCGATACCGATCACCAACCCTCACCCCGGCACAAGAACCGGCTACGCGAGAAGTGCCTCGCCCGTTCGGGAGGCGGAACACCTTCAGCCCCAGTTTCTTCCTTTTCCCTCCGGATAGTCCCGACCCAAGCCTTGGTCGCGACCCTCCCGAGCTTCTTGAACGATGCGCACAGCCGCACAAAGGCGGAACTCAAACACGACGTGACTGCAAGCAAATCGACCATACGGTGACATAGTCTCTGACTGCGCTTCCACCCATGAAAATAGCTAGCTGGTAGGCTGTCTCCGGGATCGAAAAGGGAAGAACAAACGCACAGCTAAGACGCGTTCGCGACGGCGTTCTTCCTGCAAGTTACGGACTCGGGCCTGCAACAAGTCGTTCAGCGAGACAATCCCTACCAGTTTGCCGGGATCGTCGCGTTCCACCACCAGAAGCCGCGTGATCCCCGTCTCTGCCATCCGGTTCACCACCACACGCAGCGGTTCGTCGGGATAAGCCCTTTCCGGATTCGCTCTCACCAGGCTGGTCAGCGGGAGCCCTTCGTCTTCGCCTCGGTGGTCTTCCAGGAACCTTTGCAGCTCCCCACGCGTCAGGACGCCAGTGAGACGCCCCTTGTCGTCTACCACCGGCAGTAACCGCTGGCTGCGCCTGTGGTCGCTGCGAAGAGAGTCCGTCGCGTCTTTCAGGGAGATGCTGGCCGGAAGAACGGCAATGTTGGTCCGCATGACCTCGCGAACGAACAGAATTTCCAGCGGATCAACTGCGTATTCCCGACTCAGATGATAACCCCGGCGGGCCACCTTTTCCGTCAAGATAGACCGGCGCAAGGTCAGGACGGTGAAGCCGTGGGCGATCGTGGCGGCGACCAGCAAGGGCAACAACACGGTGACATCGTGAGTAAGTTCGAGCGCGAAAATGACTCCTGTGAAAGGGGACCGCATTGTGCCGCCCAGAATGGCGCTCATGCTGATAAGCGGCCAGAAGCCTACGCCTTCGTTGGGCAGCACCGTAGCCATCACGCCGCCCAGCGCGCCGCCCATCATTAACAGCGGAGCCAGGACACCTCCAGAAGTGCCCGAGCCCAGCGACACGGACCAGATGATCCACTTGACCACCAGAAGGCCGACCATTACGCGAATGGCCATCTCTCCCCGTAGAAGCTCGCCAATCGAATCGTATCCAACGCCGAGCGCGCGGGGGGAAATCCAGCCCCCGATTCCG
>DASYYZ010000219.1:0-19032 GCA_035946735.1 Terriglobia bacterium | reverse complement strand
CGCCATCAAGGTAGGTATCGGACCGGGCTCCATCTGCACCACGCGCGTAGTGACCGGCGCAGGAGTCCCGCAGATCACCGCTATTGCCGATTGCGCGCGCGCGGCCCGCAGCGCCGGAATTCCTGTGATCTCCGACGGCGGAGTAAAGTTCTCGGGCGACATCGCCAAGGCCATCGCGGCAGGCGCCAGTGCCGTGATGATGGGGAGTCTCTTTGCCGGAGTGGAGGAGAGTCCCGGCGAAACCATTCTTTATCAGGGCCGGAGTTTCAAGAGCTATCGCGGCATGGGGTCGATTGGCGCCATGGCGGCGGGGTCCGATCGCTACTCGAACGAACGCGACTCCTCCAAGATGGTGGCCGAAGGGATCGAGGGGCGCGTGCCTTACAAGGGATCGCTGGCCGATCTGGTGACGCAACTCGTGGGCGGACTGCGTTCCGGGATGGGCTATTGCGGCTGCGCCACGATTGAGGATTTGCAGAGTCAGGCGCGCTTCGTGCGGATCACGAGCGCCGGCCTCCGCGAAAGCCACGTCCACGATGTGATCATTACGAAAGAAGCGCCCAACTACCGCCTTGAGTAATCCCAATCAGCCGGGAGGCCCCGATGCGAGTGTCAGGAGCGCTCCGGACGTGCCTGGCGGGCCGTCCATCGTCTCGATCGAGACTCCCTCCGGCACTCCGCGAATCCACAAGAAGCTGCGCTGGCTCATGGTGGCGGTTTGGGCCGGCTTCATCTTTTACTTGTCCACTTCGGGGTTCGGCCCGTCATTCACCAAGTGGCTGTTGATCCAGATTCTGAGCCTTTTGCACATCGTGGTGTCGCCGCAGAGGTTTGAATTTCTTCACTTCTGCCTGCGCAAGCTGGCCCACATCACCGAATACTGCATCTTCAGCCTTTTGATCTACGCGAGTTTCCTTAATGCTGAGGATTTCGAATGGCAGCCGCGGATGGCGCTGCGCAGCGTCGTGATCGCCGGGCTTTACTCCCTGACGGACGAGTATCATCAATCGTTCGTCGCGACCCGGACGCCGTCGCTGATTGATTGTGGGATTGACACGGCGGGGGCCACGTTTGCGGCGTTGATTGTGTTTGTCTGGGACCGGCTGCTTCGGAAGATCAGAAGGCGAAGGGCGAGGCCTTAGCCGCGCCCCGGATGGCTACTTCTCTTTTCCGCCCTCTTCCTGCTCGGGCGGCTTTTGCTGTGCCTGCTCCTCTTCACTTGCTTTTCTTCTGCGCTCGGCGCGCCGGGCGCGCTCCTCGACTCGCTTCTGCAGGACCTCGGTGCCAACCAGTTCGAGCACGGCCGTGTCCGCGCCGTCACCTTTCCGCCATCCGGTGTGAACGATGCGAGTGTAGCCTCCCGCTCGAGACCCATAGCGTTTGGCGACATCGTCAAACAGCTTTGGGACCGCAGCCGATGCCAGGAAATAGCCGGCGGCAAGCCGGCGCGCGTGCAGGTCACCGCGCTTGCCGAGAGTGATGATGCGCTCGGCAACGTCGCGAGCCGCCTTGGCCTTGGCCACGGTGGTCTCGATACGCTCCTCGAGGATGAGCGAAGTGACCAGATTTCGCAGCAAGGCCCGGCGGTGTTCAGTCTTGCGGCTAAGCTTCCGCCCGTAATTACGATGACGCATATTGGTTAACTTCCTGTCCCGAAGCCCGTCTCCGTGTCAAACGGAGTGGACAACGGAGTTGCACTGGCGGGCTCCTCCACCGGCGGGATGGGTGTACCCTTCTCGTCAAACCTCATGCCCAAGCTCAGACCCATGGTGCCCAGGATCTCTTTGATCTCATTCAGAGATTTACGCCCGAAATTCTTGGTCTTGAGCATCTCCGACTCGGACTTCTGGACCAACTCGCGGATGGTGGTGATATTGGCGTTCTTAAGACAATTGTAGGAGCGCACCGAAAGCTCCAATTCTTCCACCGAGCGGTCAAGATTTTCGTTGGGAGTAAGCGGCACGCGCACCGCCGGCGAAACGGTTGTCGCGACGCTCTCCTCGGCTTCCGGCTCCTCCTCAAAATTGACGAAGATGGTCATGTGGTCCTTGAGGAGCTTGGCTGCCAGTCCCACGGCATCGGGCGGGGAGACAGCGCCGTTCGTCCAGACCTCGAGGTTCAGCTTGTCATAATCAGTCATCTGGCCGAGCCGCGCCGCCTCCACCGTGTAGTTGACCTTGCGGATGGGTGAGTGCACCGAATCCACCGGGATGTAACCGATCGGCAGATCCTGGTCGTAGTTTTTCTCGGCGGAAACGTAACCGCGGCCGACTCTAACGCGCATTTCAATTTCGAGCTTCCCGCCTTCGCTGACGGTCGCGAGATAAACGTCCTTATCGAGGATCTCGACATCGGGGTCTTCCTGAATCATCCGCGAGGTGACCTGCCCCGGCTGATCGACGCGAAGGTAGAGAGTTTTCGCGCCCTCGGTGTTCATCTTGAGCGGGACCTGCTTCAGATTCAGGATGATGTCAGTCGCATCCTCCACCACGCCCGGGATCAGCGAAAACTCGTGCAACACACCTTCGATCCGAACCGCGGTGATGGCCGCGCCCTCGATCGAGGAGAGCAGAACCCGGCGCAAGGCGTTCCCGATGGTGGTGCCAAAGCCGCGCTCGAACGGCTGCGCTTGAAACCTGCCGTACTTGTCGGTGAGGGCGTCGAGATCGCTCACCAGCCTCTTGGGTTTTTGAAATCCCTTCCAGAGCATCCTTCTTACCTCCTCACTCTCCTACTGAGAGGTTCATCGCGAGTCCGCAGCTCCGGCGAGCCGGATCGCGTCAAAATCGTTGCTTTACTTGGAATAGAGTTCCACGATCATCTGCTCCTGAATCGGGAAGTTCACGTCTTCCCGCTTCGGGATTGACAGCACGCGGCCCTTCATTGCGCCGCGATCAAACTGCAGCCAGGGTGGCACGGAGCGGTTACCGGCAAGATCCAAGGCGCGTTCGATCGCTGCCATACTACGGCTCTTCTCCTTGACCTCGATCTCCTGCCCCGCCACCACCTGATAGGAAGGGATGGTGACTTTGTGGCCTGCGACGAAAACATGGCCGTGGCGAACAAGCTGGCGGGCTCCGGCGCGAGAAGCGGCAAGGCCCAGCCGGTAAACGACATTATCCAGGCGGCGCTCCAGCATTTGCAGAAGCGCTTCGCCCGTCACCCCTTTGCTCGAAGCTGCGGCTTCGAAATAGCCGCGAAACTGATCTTCAAGGATTCCGTAGAAGCGGCGCGCCTTCTGTTTCTCGCGAAGCTGAAGTCCATAGCCCACAATCTTGGGCCGACGAGCTTTGCCGTGCTGTCCGGGAGGGAAGTTGCGCTTTTCAATGGCGCACTTGTCTGTCAGGCAGCGCTGGCCTTTGAGAAAGAGCTTCGTACCCTCGCGCCGGCACAACCGGCAGACTGCGTCACTATATCTGGCCAAGAGCAACCTCCACTGCAAAGCTTGGAATTCGATAACGCACTTTCTTGATTCCGGACTCAGACCCTGCGCCGCTTGGGCGGCCGGCAACCGTTGTGCGGGATGGGCGTCACATCCCGGATCAACCGTACGTCCAGGCCAGCCGTGGCCAGCGCCCGCACCGCTGATTCGCGTCCGGCGCCAGGCCCCTTCACCCGCACTTCAACCGTTCGCATGCCGTGATCACGAGCGCCGCTTGCAGCCCGCAACGCGGCCTGCTGGGCAGCGAAAGGAGTGCCTTTGCGCGACCCTTTGAACCCGAGAGATCCCGAGCTCGACCAGCAAATCATGCGTCCGTCCTGGTCCGTGATGCTAACCAGGGTGTTATTAAAGCTCGCCTGAATATGCACCACACCATGCGGCACCATGCGCTTTTCCTTTTTCTTGAAAGCCTTCTTCTTGCCGGTCTTGGCTGGAGCAGCCTTCGCCATATCCGTTCACCCTCGCGTTTCCTATACCGCTCGTCCTACTGATTCCGGCACTTGTCTCCCCCAACTGAATTCAGTGCGCGTCTTATGTCTTCGCCGCCGCCTTCTTCTTGTTGGCGATCGTGCCTTTGCGCGGCCCTTTGCGGGTACGCGCGTTGGTATGCGTTCGCTGGCCGCGAACCGGAAGATTGCGCCGGTGCCGCAGGCCGCGGTAAGACCCGATCTCGATCAAGCGGCGGATGCCCAGCGCCACTTCTTTTCGAAGGTCACCCTCCACGCCCCCGTCTTCCTCGATGACTTGGCGAATCCGGGTGGCTTCGTCTTCGGTGAGGTCCTTCACCCTCTTGTTCGCATCAACGGCGGCGCGCGCCAAAATCGAGAGCGAGCGGGCGCGGCCAATACCATAGATGTAAGTTAAACCAATCTCCGCGCGCTTGGTCCGCGGCAAATCAATTCCAGCGATACGTGCCATTCGTCCTCCAAAACGCCCCTGGCGTCTCCAGGCACGCGGGGCGCGAGCTGCCTCACCGCCGTTAACTGCTGAATCTCAGCCTTGACGCTGTTTGTGCTTCGGATTTTCGCAGATCACCCGAACCACGCCACTGCGCCGGATAATCTTGCATTTCGCGCAGATCTTACGAACTGAAGAACGTACTTTCATCTGTCGATTCCGTTCCCGCTTCTTCGGCGAGCTATTGTTGCCACGCCGGGGCCAGCCGGCTCGCAAACGTTCCGCTATACCGCACGGCTACTTAAAGCGATACGTAATTCGGCCGCGAGTCAGATCGTAGGGAGAGAGCTCAACCTGCACGCGATCACCGGGCAGAATGCGAATAAAGTTTTTCCTCATTTGACCGGAGATATGAGCCAGCACACGGTGCTTGTTTTCGAGCTCGACGCGAAACATGGCGTTGGGCAACGGTTCGATTACCGTGGCCATAACCTCGATCGCTTCTTCCTTAGCCATACACCTCCAGCTGACCTCCCGCGGCCTTGCTAGTCCCCCTTCGCGCAGACCGTTGGCCATCTTCTTAAGAAGACCGACGCAACAGCGTCCGTTTGAAGCACTCTACCCCAGTGCCATCCAATAATTAAATTCAGGAGTCCCTGGGTCGACGAGTCGCCGAGCTTCAAAAACGCACTTCTTTGCCCGGGCAAAATTGCAAACTTCTGATCATTAGATCGACAAAGGCCGTCTAACGTTCCGCAAACGCCCCAGGAAAATACAACCGCGGTGGGCGCTTTCACCGCATAGCTTGATTATAAGCAAAATTCCGGCCCGAAGTGAACTCATTGGCTGAAGGCAGGTCCGTATCGAGCCTGGTCAGCACATCCGCTCCGTTCGAGGTAACAGCCACCATGTGCTCGAAATGGGCCGAGTACCCGCCGTCCTTTGTGACCGCCGTCCACTGATCGTCCAGCACCCGAACCTCAGAGCTGCCGGTGTTCAACATGGGTTCGATCGCGATCACCATGCCTTCCTTGAGCAGTGGTCCCCTGCCCCGCCTGCCGTAGTTAGGGACCTGCGGTTCCTCATGCAAGGCGCGACCCACGCCGTGCCCGACAAAATCGCGCACCACAGAGTATCCGTTCCGCTCGGCGTGCTCCTGAACCGCTGCGGAGATGTCACCCACCCGGTTGCCGGCCCTCGCTTGTCGAATGCCCAGATCCAGGCACTCTTCCGTCACGCGCAGCAGACGCCTCAGCGGTTCTGAGATCTCCCCTACCGGGACCGTGAGCGCGGAGTCGCCGTAATAATCGTCCACGATCACGCCCGTGTCGAGACTCACGATATCGCCCGTCTGAAGCCGCCGCCGTCCCGACGGGATGCCGTGAATGATCTCCTGGTTGACGGAGACGCACAGACAACAGGGGTAGCCTCGATAGCCTTTGAAAGCGGACCTTACGCCTAGCGCCTTAATGCGCCGCTCAAGAAAAGACTCCAACTCCCAGGTAGTCATCCCTGGTCGCACCTGCTGCCGCAGATCCTCCAGCAGTCGGCGGACAGTCTGGCCGCTATGGCGCAGCCTCTCAATTTCCGCTTTGGACCGGCAAACGATCATACTCGGTCACTAATTCGATCACATCTCGCGCGACTTCCTCAGGCACGCGGTCCCCATCCACGTCGTACAACAGACCGCGTTCGCGATAGTAGTCAATCAACGGCCGAGTCATCGCCTGATAGGACGCCAGCCGTTGTCGGATGGCATCTTCATGGTCATCGGCGCGCTGCACCAACTTGGCGCCATCAATGTCGCAGACTTCGTCATGCGCCGGCGGGCTGAAGTACATGTTGTAAATACGCCCGCAGACGGGACAGACCCTGCGCCCACTCAGGCGCTTCGCCAGAACCTCCGAGTCAACCCTGAGGTAAATCACCAACGGTTGGCCGCGCTCCTGCTCTCTGAGCAAGTGCTCCAGGAACCGGGCCTGCCCCACCGTCCGGGGGAAACCGTCCAGAATAAAGCCGTCTTCGCAATCGGGTCGAGAAATGCGCTCTGCGGCAATTCCACAAACAACCTCATCCGATACTAATTCGCCGCGCTCCATCCTCGCCTTGGCTGCCAGACCCAGCGCCGTCTGGTTTCGCGCCGCTTCACGCAGCATTTCGCCCGTGGAGATATGAGGAATACTAAACTCAACCGCGACCGCCTGGGCCTGGGTTCCCTTGCCAGCGCCCGGCGGGCCGAAGAAGATCAGCGCCTGTGCCTTCAAACGCTTTGCCACTGGCCCGGGTCACGAGGCGCGACGGCCGCGCACCCGGCCTTTCTTCAGGAAGCCCTCATAGTGCCGCATAATAAGCTGAGCCTCGACTTGTTGCACGGTATCCATGGCGACGCCCACCACAATCAATAGTGAGGTGCCGCCAAAATAGAAGTTCACGTTCAGGCCGTGCAGCAACCAGCTCGGCATATGGGCGTCAAACCAGGCGCCACCCAATACGACCGGCAGGTGATTAAGCCGTAGACCCGCCAGCATGATCTCGGGAATAAGGGCCACGATGGCAAGGTAAACTCCGCCCACCCAGGTGATCTTGGTGAGCACGTCGTCGAGGTGATCAGCAGTCCGCCGGCCGGGCCGGATTCCGGGTATAAAACCACCCTGCTTGCGGACATTATCGGCAACCTCATCGGGGTTGTAAATGATCGACAGATAGAAGTGCGCGAAAAAGATGATCAGCAAAACGTAGGTGAGCGTGTAAAGCGGCTCGCCATAGGCAAAGAGGTCAAGAAACGCTTTGACGAACTTGGCTACCGCACCTGACTTCCAGAACAGTCCGATCGTTTGAGGAAAAGTCAGCAATGATACCGCAAAAATGATCGGCATCACTCCGCCGCTGTTTACTTTAAGGGGCAGGTGAGTGGAAACTCCTGACACCACGCGTCGGCCGACGATTCTCTTGGCGTATTGGATTGGAATGCGTCTTTCCCCTCGTTCCACCAGGACGATGAAGGCCACAATCGCCAGCATGAAGACCAGCACCAGCAGCAGCGCCAACGGACTCCAAACGCGAGTTACGAACACTTTGTTGTACAGGTCCGCGATGGCACGCGGGAGGCCCACCACGATGCCAGCGAAGATGAGCAGAGACATGCCGTTGCCGATCCCGCGCGCCGTGATCTGCTCGCCGAGCCACATAATGAACACCGCGCCCGCGGTAAGCGTGAGGACGGTGCTGAAGATAAACATGGGGCCCGGATTGGTAACCAGCATAATCCCGGCCGAAGTCTGGTGCTGGAGAGCCACCGCTATCCCGAACGCCTGAAAAGCTGCCAGGCCGACGGTCAGCCAGCGTGTGTACTCCGTGATCTTGCGCCGGCCGAGATCACCTTCTTTTTGGAGCTTCTCCAGGGTCGGCGAGACGACAGTAAGAAGCTGCAGGATGATCGAGGCCGTAATGTAAGGCATGATCCCCAGCGCAAAAACCGTCAGGCGCCGGAGACTGCCTCCGGAAAACATAGAGAGCAGCCCGAAAAGGCTGCCTCCGAGCTGATTGAAAAACTGCTCGAAAACGGAGGCGTTAATGCCGGGGGTGGGAATAAAAGATCCCAAGCGGTACACGGCCAGCATCAAGAGCGTAAAGCTAATCCGCTTGCGAAGGTCCGGAATCTCCGTGATGCTCTTGAGCGACTCGATCATGACGCGATAACCTCAGCCGTGCCGCCGGCCTGCTGAATCTTAGCCAGAGCTGACTTGGAAAAGTGCTGCGCCGAAACGTACAAAGGCGCTTGGAGTTCGCCGTTGCCGAGGACTTTCAACCCATCGTGCAGGCGCTTGACGAGGCCTCGCGCCTGAAGCGTCTCGGGGTTCACCTTGTCGCCAGGGCCGAACTCTTTGAGGTCGCCAAGATTCACGATGGCATACTGCTTCTTGAAGATGTTGGTGAAGCCGCGCTTGGGCAAACGCCGATGAAGCGGCATCTGTCCGCCTTCAAAGCCCGTTCGGATTCGGGATCCCGCCCGTGAGCGCTGACCCTTTTCCCCACGCGTCGCTGTCTTGCCGTGCCCCTCGCCCATGCCTGTGCCGACGCGCTTGCGCTGGCGTCGGGCTCCGCGAGGTGGACGTAGTGATCCAATGTGCGTACTCATAAGCTGCTTCCTGACTCGGCTTCAGCACTCTCGCTTTCAAGATCCGCAGGCGCTGGTTCACCTTCCGGGAGGCCTGCCTTCGCCGGCTCCGGCCGGCTGATCGTATACTCCGGGACGGAAGGCCGCACTGTCCCGTCGGGCCCGTCAATAATTTCAACCAAATGGGCGACCTTCGCCACTAATCCACGAACGGCGGGATTGTCGACCCGCTCCACAACCTGATGCAGCCGCCGCAGGCCTAGACTCCGCACGATCTCCTTCTGATTGCGATTGAATGCAATGCCGCTTCGGATCCATCGGATTCTGATCGTTTGTTCATTCGACTTCGACATGCCTCAGAGCTCCTCCGGAGTCTTACCGCGGGTGGCGGCCACCTCTTCTGCGTTGCGCAACTTCAAGAGCGCGTCCATGGTCGCCTTCACGACGTTGTGCGGATTTGTGGTGCCGAGCGATTTAGTAAGTACGTTCTGGATGCCCACCGCCTCGATCACCGCGCGCACCGCGCCCCCCGCGATGACGCCTGTGCCTTCAGAAGCCGGCTTCAGCAGTACCCTGCCAGCGCCGTAGCGGCCGAGCACGATGTGCGGGATGGACGTCGTAGTCATGTTGACTCTGACCAGTCTCTTCTTGGCGGCCTCGATCCCCTTGCGGATGGCCTGCGGCACTTCGCGGGCCTTGCCCGCGCCGTACCCGACGTGGCCTCCCCCGTCACCCACCACGACCAGGGCGGAGAAACTCAGGTTCTTGCCGCCCTTCACCACTTTGGTGACGCGGTTGATGGAGACCACCTGGTCTTTCAAGGTCAACGTGCTCGCGTCAATACGATTCAAACGGTGCCTCCCTCAAAACTCCAGACCGGCTTCGCGAGCCGTCTCGGCGAGCGCCTTCACGCGGCCATGATAAGCGTAGCCGCCGCGGTCGAACACCACCTGCTTGATACCGGCGGTTTGCGCCCGGCCGGCCAGCGCCTTTCCCACGGTTTTCGCGGCCGCCACATTGCCGCCGTTCTTCGCGCCCGCCCGCACTTCTTTGTCAACCGACGAGGCCGTGACCAGCGTTTGGCCGGTAGCGTCGTCCACAAGCTGAGCGTAAATATGATTGAGCGAGCGAAAGACGTTGAGCCTCGGTCTCGATGCGCTTCCCCGCAAAGTTGTGCGCAGCCGCCCGTGGATCCGGCGTCGCGTTTCATCTCTTGAAGTCTGCTTCAACATGCTCCGACCTCTCCACGATCTGCTCCTCAGGTCTCTACTGCTTCGCGGCGCCGGCGCCGGCCGCGGCCTTACCGACCTTCTTCTTGAGCCGTTCGCCCGTATAACGGATTCCCTTGTTCTTGTAAGGATCCGGCGGCCTCAGACCCCGGAGGTTGGCTGCAACCTGGCCCACTTGCTGCCGGTCCGCACCCTTCACCACCATGTGCGTCTGCTTTTCGACGGCCACTTCGACTCCGGTAGGCAGCGGAAACTCGATCGGATGCGAGTAACCGAGCGCCAGGACGACTTTGTCGCCTTTTCGCTCGGCGCGGTAGCCGATGCCTACGATATCAAGGTGTTTCTCGAATCCCTGGGTCACACCCTTAACCGCATTCGCTATCAGACTACGACTGAGTCCGTGCACGGCCGCTTGCGCGTCACTCTCCCGGCCCAGGAGCACGTGGCCATCCTTGCGCTCCAGGTTGATTCCCATCGGCAGCGGCACCCGCAAGCTGCCCTTCGGCCCTTTCACCACCGCGATGTCGGCTTCCATCTGAATCGACGCGCCCGCGGGTAGTTCTACCGGTTTCTTTCCAATCCTTGACATAGCTTATTCCTGCCACCTGCAAGCAAGGCCGTTTCGTGCTACCACACGTTGCAGATCAGCTCGCCGCCCACGCCCGACTGTCGCGCCGACTTCCCGGTCATTACTCCCCGCGGAGTGGTTACGACGGCGATTCCAAGACCACCCAGTACTCGCGGAACTTCTTTGTTGCCAACGTAGACGCGCCGTCCAGGCTTGGAAATCCGTTGCAGCGCCGTAATGACGCTTACGCCGTCGGCATCGTAACGCAAGGCAATCCGCAGCAATTTCTTCTTGCCCTCTTCGGCCACCTTATAGTTGCCAATGTAGCCCTCGTCCTTGAGGATGCGCGCGATGTCCACCTTGAGTTTCGACGACGGCATTTCGACGCGCGAGTGCCGGGCGCGGATCCCGTTACGGATGCGCGTCAGCATATCAGCGATAGGATCAGTTAGAGCCATCGATAAGTCCCTCTCCTCACCAGCTCGACTTTGTCACTCCAGGGATGTCGCCCTGCAGGGCCAGTTGGCGGAAACACAGCCGGCAAAGATCGAACTTCCGCAGGTAACCTCGCGGTCTGCCGCAGCGCCGGCACCGGTTGCGGTGTTGGATCTTGAACTTGGGCTTTTTCACCAGCTTCGCCATTTGCGAAAGTCGCGCCACAGCTTATCCTCCTGCCTTGCTCTCTCCGGCTGACTTGCTCTCTCCGGGTTCCGCTGCCGCCCGCCGCCCTTCGGCACGGAACGGCATGCCGAAGTGGCGCAGCAGCGCCATAGCCTCGGCGTCCGTTCGGGCATCCGTGACAATCGAGACGTTCATCCCCTTCACCTTGTCGACCTTGGAATAATCCACTTCAGGAAAGACAAGTTGGTCGCGCAGGCCCAAAGTGTAGTTCCCCCGGCCGTCGAAGGCCCGGGCGGAGAGGCCTCTGAAATCACGGACACGAGGCAGCGCCACGTTCATAAGCCGGTCGAGAAACTCATACATCCGGTCGCCCCGCAAGGTAACCATGGCTCCGATCGGCATGTTCTTGCGCAGTTTGAAATTCGCGATGGATTTGCGCGCGCGCGTGATCACGGCCCTCTGACCGGTGATCAGCCCAAGCTCCAGGCCCGCCGAGTCAAGTAACTTGGCATTCTGGATGGCCTCGCCGAGTCCCATATTCACCACCACTTTACGGACTCGCGGCACGGCCATGCGGTTGGAATACTTGAACTCCTTTTCCAGCGCCGGGACAATTTCCTTTTGATATCGCTCTTTCAATCGTGGCGTCATCTCAAAACCAGCCTTCGGCACTCAGCCTTCAGCGGCCGGCCAGCGGATCGAGTCCGCCGGGCCTGACCCTGAAAAGGCGAGGGCTATTTATCAAGAACCTTGCCGCACTTGACGCAAACGCGAACCTTGCCCTCGGCCTTTTGCCGGTGCTGAATGCGCGTTGGGCCGCAGTCTCCGCAGATCAGAGCCACGCTCGAAACGTGGATGGGGCCCTCTTTTTCGAGGATTCCGCCCCGGATCTGCTTGTTGGGATTCGGACGCGTGTGCTTCTTGATCATGTGCACATGCTCGACGAAAAGTCTCGATTTCGCGGCTTCCACTACCAGCACCCGCCCCGTCTTACCTTTATCGCGGCCGGCCATCACTTTGACTTCGTCGTTCTTTCGAATATCGAGCCCGCCCATCAGAGCACCTCCGGCGCAAGCGAAACAATCTTCAGAAACTTCTTCTCGCGCAGTTCACGCGCCACCGGTCCGAAGACGCGCGTGCCTACCGGCTCGCCGGTGTCGTTGATCAACACCGCGGCGTTCTCGTCAAAACGAATATAGCTGCCGTCGCGACGCCGCTGTTCTTTACGCATGCGCACGATCACGCACTTCACCACCTTGCCTTTGGGCACGGCGCTGTCCGGAGCGGCCTCTTTCACGGCAGCCGTCACCACATCGCCGAGCCCGGCCTGCAACCCAACGTCGTTGCCGAGCGGAAGAATGCAGGAAAGCTTCCGGGCGCCGGAATTATCCGCCACCCGAAGAATGGTTCGCATGCCAATCATACCGCCACCTCCGGCGGGGGAACCGCCTGCTCGGAACGGCTGATCACGTCGAGAACCCGCCAGCGTTTGCGCGCCGAGAGCGGCCGGGTCTCTTCAATGCGCACCCAATCGCCCACGCGGCACTTTCCAGTCTCATCGTGCGCCAGGAACTTTGCCGAGCGCCGCACCACGCGATGATAGAGCGGGTGCATCATTTGACGGTTTACCGTCACCACCACGGTCTTCTGCATTTTGTTGCTGGTGACCACGCCGGTCTTCTGTTGTCGTCTCGTTTCCGCCATGCTGGCAAACTCCTGGTTTCGCCCGGTCTCGTTCAAGATCACGGTTTGGCCTCGCTCGCGCGCTCGGCCAGGATGGTTTTCACCCGGGCGATATCGCGACGGAGCTGGCGCATCTTCTCGAGCACATCGCTCTGGCCGCTAGCCAATTGAAACTTAAGCCGAAAGAGTTGCTCGCGAAACTCCCGTTCCTTGACGCGAGCTTCATCCACCGACTCCTCGCGCAGCTTGTCGCGAAGGTCCTTTACCGCCATCCCGCGTCGTTTCGGTCCTGGCATTCTCTTCCTCCCAGCCTACGCCGCGGCGCTCGTCCTCGACACGAATTGGGTGGGCAGCGGCAGCTTGTGGCTGGCCAAACGCAAGGCCTGTCGAGCATCCGCCTCGCTCACACCTTCCATCTCAAAAAGCACCCGGCCCGGCTTCACAACCGCCACCCAGAACTCCGGCGCTCCCTTTCCTTTGCCCATGCGGGTTTCAGCCGGCTTCTTGGTGACCGGCTTGTCAGGAAACACGCGAATCCAGAGTTTGCCGCCGCGCTTGATGAAGCGCGTGATCGCCACGCGGCTCGCTTCGATCTGACGGGCGGTGATCCAACCCGTCTCCAGCACCTTCAGACCATAATCGCCAAAGGAGAGGTCCGAGCCGCGCCACGCCTTGCCCCGGCGACGGCCTCTCTGTTGCTTGCGATACTTCACCTTGCTCGGCATTAACATAAATGGTTCTCAGCAGTCAGTGTTGAGTCATCATTCCGCGGACCCGAATCGGTACGATTCGATCGTCCGAATCGTCAGATTGCCACCCCGCTTCCAGGCTCAACCGCACGCTCGCGGCGTTTCTTCTGCTCGAGGATTTCGCCGTTATAGATCCAGCACTTCACGCCAATCACGCCATACGTTGTCCTGGCCTCGGCCAATCCGTAATCGATATCAGCCCGCAGCGTGTGCAGCGGCAATCGCCCTTGCAGATACCATTCCGTGCGCGCGATTTCGGCGCCATTCAGGCGTCCGCCGCAACGCACCTTGATGCCTTTGCATCCGAAGCGCTGCGCCGAATCCACCGCCTTGCGCATCGCGCGCCGGAAAGCGACGCGCTTTTCAAGTTGCATGGCAATCGACTCGGCCACCAGTTGCGCGTTCACCTCCGGCCGCCGCACTTCCTGAATATTGATCGGAAGCACCTCCCGGCCCGTCTGCTTCTGAACCTGCTGGCGAAGCCGGTCGATCTCCGCGCCCTTGCGGCCGATGATGATCCCGGGCCGCGCCGTGTGGATGGTGATCTTCAATTTGTTGCCGGGCCGCTCGATCTCGATGGAAGCGACGCCTGCGCTCCTTAACTCATCCTTTAGCCGCTTCTTGATCTTGAGGTCTTCGTGAAGCAGGCCGGCGTAGTCCTTCTTCGCGAACCAGCGCGACTTCCAGGTCTTGGTATAGCCGAGCCGCAGTCCGTAAGGATGAACCTTTTGACCCACGTTGATCTCCTCTTTGCCGCCCGTGACGCTAGGACGCCTTCAATCTCAACCTTTGATTCTCAATCCCGGGCTCGCTCTTCCACCACCACCGTGATGTGGCACGTACGCCGCTGATAGCGGTAAGCGCGACCCATCGGAGCCGGCCGGATGCGCTTCTGGCGCGGTCCATCGTCGACGAAGGCTTTCGAGACCAGCAGCCGGTCGACATCGAGGTTCTCTGACTTCTGCTCGGCATTGGCAATAGCCGAACGCAGGACCTTCTCGATCTGGTGAGTCGCGCGCTTCTTGGTGAAGCGCAGGATACTCAGGGCTTCGCCCGCATCCCGGCCGCGGATCAGGTCCACAACCAACCGCGCCTTTTGCGGCGACATGCGTAAGTACTTCGATGACGCTTTCGCTTCCATAGAGATTTCCGGTTCGTTATCGGTCCGTATTCGCCTGGCCGACTCTCAAACGATTCAACACTGACAACTGACGATTGAGTTCTGCTTTTCTCACGATGCCGCCGGTCGCGCTGCCGGCGGAGGTGCTGGCGAAGTCGACCTTTCGGCTGCTGCTTTCATGCCATGTCCCTTGAAAGTTCGGGTGGGCGCGAACTCGCCCAGCTTATGCCCCACCATGTTCTCAGTCACGTACACCGGGATGAACTTCTTCCCGTTATGCACAGCTATCGTATGCCCCACCATTTCGGGGAAAATCGTCGAACGCCGCGACCAGGTTCTGACCACCTTCTTCTCGAAACGGCGGTTCAGCAGCTCGACCTTTTTCATCAAGTGATCGTCGACGAATGGCCCTTTTTTCAGCGAACGGCCCAAGACTTCCTCCTCGCACTGGCTGCAACTTGCTTCTACTTCTTACTTCGGCTTCTATTTCTTTTCGCGCCGCTTCACGATAAAGCGATCGGTCTGCTTGTTATTGCGAGTCTTGTAGCCTCGCGTCGGCTTGCCCCAAGGTGTCACGGGATGACGGCCGCCGGAAGTCCGGCCTTCGCCGCCGCCGAGGGGATGATCGACGGGATTCATGGCGACGCCGCGCACGGTCGGGCGAATGCCCATCCAGCGTTTGCGCCCTGCCTTTCCGATCGCCACGTTCTCATGGTCCACATTCCCGACTTGACCGATCGAGGCCATGCAATCCATGTGGACTCTTCGAACCTCGCCCGAAGGCAGACGCACTTGGGCGTAGTCGCCTTCCTTCGCCAGTAACTGCGCCGATCCCCCTGCGCTACGGACGAGTTGACCGCCTCTTCCCAGGTGCAACTCCAGATTGTGGATTTGCGTGCCGGCCGGAATATTACGGAGCGGCAGCGCGTTTCCCACGACAATGTCAGCTTCCGGTCCCGAAACCACCTGGTCGCCCACCTTGAGTCCGCTGGGGTAGAGGATGTAGCGCTTCTCGCCGTCGGCGTAGTGCAGCAGGGAGATGAATGCCGACCGGTTAGGGTCGTACTCCACAGTCGCCACCCGGGCCGGAATCCCGGTCTTGTCGCGCTTGAAGTCGATGATACGGTACTGCCGCTTGTGACCCCCGCCTCGTCGCCAGATGGTAAGCTGGCCCTGGTTATTTCGTCCTGAGATCCTCTGTTTCGGTTGCACAAGGGGCTTATAAGGCCGATTCGTGGTGAGTTCCTCGAACGTAAGCCCCGTCTGGAACCGTCGCGTCTCGGTGTAGGGTCGATAGGTCTTAATGCCCATAGTTAAAGTCCAGTGCCCGGCTTTTTGGCTTCAGAAGTCAACGAACGAACTGAACACTGACAACTCCTAAGCCGATTCCGCGTACTCAGGCATCTTCTGGCCGGGTTGCAGCTTGACGTAGGCCTTCTTCCAATCCGGCCGTTGGCCCATGGTCCTGCCGCGCCGGCGTGTCTTACCGTGAAACCTGGCAGTGTGAACCGATTCCACTTTGACCTTGAAGATGCTTTCAACGGCCGTCTTGATTTCTACTTTGTTGGCGTGCGGGTTTACCCGGAAAACCAGGGTACGCGCCCGCTCTTTCACATCGATTCCCTTTTCGGTGATGATCGGCTTCTCGACAATCTCATACGGCGTCTTGATCATCGCAGCGCCCCCTGCAGCCGAATCAGAGCTCCTTCGGAGATCACCAGCCCTTCGTGGCTCAAGATGTGATAGGGGTGAACCGCGTGGTGCCGAATCAGATCACAGCGAGCGATGTTCCGCGAGGAGATCTCGAGATTCTCACTGGCAGCGTCGCTCACCAACAGGATCGACTTCGCCGCAGTCAGTTTCTTCAAGGATTCGGCAAAAGCCTTGGTTTTCCGCTCCGCGGGATTAAGCGCGTCAACCACAGTGACTTTATTCTCTTGGAACCGCGCTGCCAGCGCCGAACGCAAGGCGCCACGCAGCATCTTCTTCGGGATCTCGTAGCCGTAGTCCCTGGGAACGGGGCCGTGGGCAACGGAGCCGTGGCGCCACAGCGAACTGCGGATACTCCCGGCCCGGGCGCGGCCGGTGCCTTTCTGCCGCCAGGGCTTCTTGCCGCCGCCACTCACCTCGCCCCGGCTCTTGGTCTTGTGAGTACCGCTGCGCTGGCTGGCAAGGTAGGATTGCACCGCCTCCCACATGAGGTGTTCATTGGGGACCGCGCCGAAGACCTCGTCGGCAATCTCCAGTTCCCGCAGCGTCGTCCCGTCTAAATTCTTGACTTCAATCTTTGCCATGTTCTTCTCGATAAATCAGTCCGCCGCAGCGGACGGCCTGCCGCCTACTTCTTCTTTTTGCCGTCAGCCGGTTGCTCCTGCCCGGCAGATGCACGCTTGTGGGGAGCCTTGGCCCGCCGCACCATGACGTACCCGCCGGTGGGTCCGGGAACCGCGCCCTTCACCACCAGCGCGTTCTCATCGGGCATCACCTTCACGACGCGCAGATTCCGGATGGTAACCCGATCCACGCCCATGTGGCCCGCAGCCAACATACCCTTCAGTACGCGGGACGGAAATGCCGAGGCGCCGATCGATCCGGGCGCGCGGTGAAACATGGATCCGTGTGCTCCGCCGCCGCCGCCGAAGTGGTGACGCTTGTGGACGCCGGCGAATCCGTGTCCTTTGGAGACTCCGACGACGTCCACGTACTCATCCACCGCAAACTGGTCCACGAGCACCTTGTCGCCGACGTTGACTTCGCCTGCGTCAGCGCCGAGGCGGACTTCGCGCAGGAAGCGCGTCGGATTGGCGCCGCCGCCGGTCTTCTTGAAGTGTCCCTCTTTCGCGCTGTTCACACGCCTGGGGGGAGGAACTTCCACCAGGCCCAACTGCGCCGCCTCGTAACCGTCCCGCGCCGACGTCTTACGTTGAATCACGACGCAAGGGCCAGCCTTCAACACCGTGGCGGGGACTACGTCGCCATTGGCCTCGAAGATCTGCGTCATACCGAGCTTCTTCCCGAGAATTGCGCTGACCATATCCGTCCTTGCGAATCGCGGGGCAACTGCCCCGAGCGTTACTTCGCGGTGTGCTCCTTGCCGAATGCCTTGATCTCGATGTCCACCCCGGATGGCAGATCCAGCTTGGTAAGGGCCGAGATCGTTTCCGGCGTAGGTTCCAGAATGTCCACCAGCCGCTTGTGCGTCCGGATTTCAAACTGTTCGCGCGACTTCTTGTCCGTGTGCGGCGAGCGCAGCACCGTGTACTTATTCTTGACCGTGGGCAGAGGCACCGGACCCGCCACCTCGGCGCCGTTGCGCTTCGCGGTTGAAACAATCTCAGCAGCGGCCTGATCGAGGACGCGGTGGTCGTACGCTTTGAGTCGAATTCTGATCTTTTCGTGTAGCATCGGCCCCCGCTATTGAATCACTTCCGTAACCGTTCCGGCGCCCACCGTGTGGCCGCCTTCCCGGATCGCGAAGCGCAGACCCTTCTCCATGGCGATGGGCGTGATCAGTTCGATCTCCAGCGCCACGTTGTCTCCCGGCATCACCATCTCCGTGCCTTCCGGCAACTGCGCCACTCCCGTCACGTCCGTCGTCCGGAAATAAAACTGCGGCCGGTAGCCTTTGAAGAACGGCGTGTGCCGCCCGCCTTCCTCTTTGGTCAGAATGTAAGTCTCCGCCTTGAACTTGGTGTGCGGCGTGATCGACCCCGGCTTCGCCAGCACCATCCCGCGTTCCACGTCGTCCTTCTCCGTCCCGCGCAGCAGCACTCCGATGTTGTCCCCCGCCTGCCCTTCGTCCAGCAGCTTCTTGAACATCTCCACGCCCGTCACCACCCGCTTGAAACTGTCCGGACGCAGCCCCACAATCTCGATCTCTTCCTGCACTTTCACCTTCCCGCGCTCCACCCGGCCCGTCACCACCGTGCCCCGGCCCGAAATCGAGAAGATGTCCTCCACCGGCATCAGAAAAGGCTTGTCAATCTGCCGCTCCGGCATCGGAATGTAGCTGTCCACCGCCGCCATCAGCTCGTCGATCGTCTTTTCCCACTGCGCATCCCCTTCCAGCGCCTTCAACGCCGACCCTTTCACCACCGGAATCTTGTCCCCAGGGTAGTTATACTTGTTCAGCAGATCCCGCACTTCCACTTCCACCAGCTCCAGCAGCTCCGGATCCTCCACCGCATCGCACTTGTTCAGAAACACCACGATGTACGGCACGTTCACCTGCCGCGCCAACAGCACGTGCTCCCGCGTCTGCGGCATGGGCCCGTCCGTCGCCGCCACCACCAGAATGGCCCCGTCCATCTGCGCCGCCCCCGTGATCATGTTCTTGATGTAGTCCGCATGCCCCGGGCAATCCACGTGCGCGTAGTGCCGGTTCGCCGTCTCATACTCCACGTGCGCAATCGCAATCGTGATCCCGCGCGCCTTCTCCTCCGGCGCGTTGTCAATGGAGTCGAACGGCCGAAACTTGATCTTCGGATTGTGCTTCGACAACACCTTCGTGATCGCCGCCGTCAGCGTCGTCTTCCCATGATCAATGTGACCGATGGTCCCAATGTTCATGTGCGGCTTGGATCGATCAAACTTTTCTTTTCCCATA
>DASYYZ010000218.1:0-25332 GCA_035946735.1 Terriglobia bacterium | reverse complement strand
GGTCAGAAGAATGCAAGCAGCAATGGCTAGCATTCTTGAGATCTCGGAACTACGGAGAGGGTGTCTGGAAAATGAGGTACGGGCTGAAGGCTGGTGAATCTGATGGCGAAATAAGTCGTCCTGTTTGAGTAGCTTAGCACTCATGAGACCTCCAAAACCGGGATTTGGCCCCCCGCCATCGCAGTATAACTCTCTGATTATTGAAATACACACAACATTGTCGCCATGCAGAAATACTGGTGAACTGGGCGCTGTACGCGCGATGGATTGGAGGACGGAAGCAATCCACACTTAAGGGCGGCCTCCCGCCTCAAGCAGAATCGGTTCCTCGCTGATGGTCACTCTGCCGGCGGAAATCGGCTTCGGAGCAGGCGCGGCCAAAGTCTCATACTGAACAAACTGCTGCGCTGGTTGGTACGAACCCGTGGTCTCGTTACCGTTCCAGACAACCATCGCGGCACGGCCGCTCGAAAGGGTGAGCTCGCAGGTCCAGACGTTTCCGGCATCCGCTGAACACGGGCCGTCCATCGTGGACCCCACCAGCCAACGATAGGTGGTTTCGTAGGCAGCGGCAGCCGGAGTGGGGCGACCGGTCGCTTCGTCGAAAATTCCGCCCCAACCGTTAGCGCAGGTTGGGCAGCCGGTGGCCGGATCGCGGCCGCCGCCGGTTCCCCAGCCATACCAGATAGCCGTCGTCACTCTCTCGCCCGCCTGGATGATGTACCACCGCGAAATGTACGCCGCCTGGTGGTTGGGATCATCTCCGATTACGCGGTTCTGCTGCCATCCGCCCTCGGTGTCGAAAAGCGGCAGATCGAGTCTGGACTCGCTTTCGGTCTTCCTGACGGTCGCGATTTGATTGATCAGCGGCGCGCCAGCGCAGTCGAGAGGATTCTGATCGCATGCTGTCCCGTGAAAGCAAGTAATCTGGCCGTCGGCGCAGTGATAGCCGTGCCAGGAGACGCCGTCAGCATAAACCGTACCTCCGCTCCGCACGTTTTGAAAATACTCTTTGAGCCAGGATGCGAAATTGGGCGCGAGAACCGGCGAGGCGGTCAGCACCTTCGCCTGCGGGTCGATGGATTTGATCACCCGATACGTGGTCTGCTGAAGCTGCGCGAGCTCAGCCGCACCGCCCCTCCACATCATGGGACGATTGCCTTCATTCCACATTTCGTAGGCGCTGATCCGGCCCTTGTAACGCGTGACGAGTGCTGTGACGAACCTCATAAAGTCCTGCTGACTCCGGGGCGGTCCCGGGCACACCGGCTGACGGGTCAAGCCGGCACAGCGTGGATCAGACGATTCGAACGGCGGCACTCCGAGGAAGGTATAAACGATGCTTCGGATGCCGTAGGAGTGTGCCTGCGTAACTACGTTGTCGAGAGGGGTCCAGTTGTAGTTTCCCTGGTAGCGCTCGACGAAGGGCCATAAGCCGCCCATCGTCTTCCCGAGGGTTCCAATCGTGATCCCGTTTGCGGCCGGCCACGACCGGGCGGAACGCGGTCCGGCGCGCACCGTCATGCCAAAGAACTCGGCCGAAATGCGGTGGCCGCGCCTCGCCTGTGCGACCTCGGCAGTTGTCGCGTTCACCCTGGCCGCCTGTGCAGGCGCCGCGGAATGTGGGAAGGGCGCGGCAACGGGGCTCGCGCCCAAGCCGGCGAGAAGAATCGCCCCCAGGATCCCAGGAGCCCTTGGATGACGGTCTGCTTCCATGGTTTCGGCCTCCCGCAACGCGTTCAACACTCTTGATGCCGGGCAACCAAGAATATACGCCGCCCGAGCGCGAATACGCTTTTGCTTGATGTGAAAGGAGAACGAGCATCCTTCTTTGTGGCGACGGGAACGGCATCGAGTCGAATTGACGTTGAGCGCATCGAAGTGATATCCCAAATGGAGGTTCGAAGCGATGGCGGGGAAAATGCCGCTTCGGCAACAGGGGCGAAGCCGCGCCCGTGGGAATCCGGAAGCAACCTCAGTGCGGCCGCTGCCTGCTGATGTGTTCGCGCTCATTTGAAAGCTGATAATTTCCACCGGCAGACCGTAAGGCCATCGCGGCGGATGGTGGGCTTGAATGCATTGAGTGGGCGGGACGTATGACGATGATCCAGAACATTCTGTTCCCGGTGGATTTCTCGCCGTCCTGTGTGGCCATGACGCCCCTCGTCAAGAAAGCGGCCGCGGTGTTCGGCGCCAAAGTAAGTCTGCTTCATGTCGTCGAGATCGTCTCGTCCGGATTCGAACTGATGGCGCGTCCGGTCACAGAGGTGGTAGAAGAGCATGAGTACCTGGCGCGGGAACGGCTCAATTCGTTTCTCGCGCCGGACTTTCCGGTTGATGAATGCCCAAGGGTTCTGCGGTTGGGTGATCCGGCGATGCGAATCGCCCAAGTTGCCAGAGAGGCCCGCTTCGACATAATCGTGATGCCGACCCACGCGGGAACGTTCCGGAGAATGCTACTCGGCTCAACCACGGCCAAGGTCCTGAACGACGCCGACTGTCCGGTCTTGACCACCGAGCACGCAGAGACGATTACGCCGCGGCCCCTCGAGCACCGGGAATGGGTATGCGCCACCGGCTTGCAGCAGGACTCCGAGAGGGTCCTCAGGTACGCCGGCGTGCTAGCGGAGTCCGTGCATGCGAATCTTCAAGTTATTCACGCGATCCCGGCCGCGGAGCAGGGCATTGACTTTCAGTTCGACCTGGAGGAGCGCGCGCAGTCGGCCGAAAGGCAAGCTGCCCACAGCCGCGTCGAGGAACTGCTAAGGAATGTCGGATTGGCGGCTCCGGTCCATATCGCCGTCGGTCCAGTCAAGGATGCCCTGATCGAGACGGCGCGCCGCTTGCAAGCGGACGCGGTCCTGATCGGCAGGAGCGCACAAGCGGGCGTTCGTTTGCGGGACCTCACTTACGCCATAGTTCGAGACGCTCCCTGTCCCGTCCTGAGCGTTTGAGGTGGCTGCCATTGCCTGACGCGTTTGAAACCAATAACCGTCCCAGCCTCGATGAGGCGTGGAGCCGACGCAAGCATCCGTGTAGCGCGATCCGAGTCCTTTGAACCATCAGGATCGTCCAATGAGGCCGGCCAATTATGGCAGACAACAACGCGGAAGATATGGCCAATTCGCAGACCCCTGAAGCGGACGGCGGCAGCGCTGGGGCTTTGACTCCCGGAACCTGGCGGCCCAGGTTCAACCCGTGGCTGATTGCTGTAATCGTCGCGCTGGCTGCATTCATGGAGGTGCTCGATACGAGCATCGCCAATGTGGCGCTGCCATACATGGCGGGCAGCCTGGGCGCGAGCAATGACCAGAGCACCTGGGTACTAACGTCGTATCTCGTCTCGAACGCCGTCGTTTTACCCATTAGCGGGTGGTTTGCTGGCGTGCTCGGCCGCAAGCGCTTCTTCATGATTTGCCTGGCGTCGTTCACCGCGGCCTCCTTGTTGTGCGGAATCGCGCCTAGCCTTGGAGCCATTATTTTTTTTCGGATACTGCAGGGCGCAGGCGGAGGCGGACTGCAGCCCATGGCCCAGGCCATCCTGGCGGACACGTTTCCGCCGGAGAAACGCGGCCTGGCGTTCGCGCTTTATGGAGTCACCGCGGTCGTTGCGCCCACGATCGGCCCGACGCTGGGCGGGTGGATCACGGACAACTATACTTGGCGCTGGATCTTTTTCATCAACCTGCCGGTGGGCATTTTGGCGTTGCTGCTGGTCTTCCGCGTCATCGAAGACCCACCCTGGGTCAAGCGCCTTGCGGGCGCAGGAGTGAAGATCGACTATATCGGCGTAGGCTTGCTGGCGCTCGGAGTGGGCGCGCTGCAGGTCATGCTCGACAAGGGGCAGGAAGACGACTGGTTCGGATCGCATTTCATCCTGACTCTGGCTGTTCTTGCGGGCGTAGGTCTGATCTCGCTCGTCATCTGGGAGTGGTTCCAGAAGAATCCCATCGTCGACGTACGTCTCTTCAAGAATTTGAATTTTCTGGGCGCGAACGCCATGATGTTTGTCCTCGGGATCATGTACTTCGGGAGCCTGGTCATGATGCCCCTGTTCCTGCAGACGCTGCTCGGCTATACCTCCGAGTCGGCAGGTCTGGTTCTGTCCGCCAGCGGCCTCGTGCTGTTATTTTCCATGCCCGTGGTGGGAACCCTCGCTGGCAAGGTCCAGGCGCGATATCTCATCGCCTTCGGCTGGCTGGCGCTCGCTTCTTCCAACTTTTATTCCACGCGAGACCTCGATCTGCAGATCAGCTTTGGCAGTGCCAGCGTGCTGCGAATTTTCCAGGTTGCCGGACTGGGCTTTCTGTTTGTTCCCATCAATCTGGCCGCGTATGTGGGCATGCCGCTGGAAAAGAGCAACGCGATCTCAGGCTTGGTCAATTTCATGCGCAATATCGGAAGCAGCGTGGGAACATCAATGGTGACGACTCTCCTGGCACGCCGGGCGCAGGTACGGCAAGTGTATCTGGCCGCGCATCTCTCGCCGGGTCAGCCGGTCTTTAGTCGGGCCGCTGCGGGCTTGGCTGCACGCCTCGCGGCATCGGGCGTGCAGGCCGATCTCGCGGCGAAGAAAGCCTCGGCATTGCTCTATCAAAGCCTGATCGGCCAAGCAACCACGCTGGCCTACCTGGACACTTTCGGGATTTTGGCCGTGGGATCAGCCGTCATGTTCTTCCTGTCTTTCGCGTTGAAAAAGAATCAACCTGGCGGCGGGCCCGTGGCCATGGAATGAAGGTCGGCTCGGGCGCGTTTGGCGCTCCGCCTTGCAAACGACAGCCGCCGGTGGTGGCGGCGAAAGCGATTTCGAGGGGAAACTCCATGATTCAAGTCATTACCGTTGAGCGTGAGTACGGGAGCGGCGGCGCCGACATTGCGGGAAAACTGGCGAAGCGCCTGGGTTGGAAACTGTGGAACGAATTGCTGACCAATGAAATCGCGCGCCTCATGGACTGCGATTGCCGGGCGGTGGAGGCGCGCGAGGAGAAGAGGGATCCGCTCTACTATCGGCTATTCGCAACCTTCATGCGTGGAAGCCAGGAAGGGGTCCAAAACGCGCCACGGCTGAAGATGGTGGACGCGGACTGCATTCGGGAGGTCGCCGAGCGCGTGGTGAAGGTGGCGGCGGAAGAGGGCAACTGTGTAATTGTGGGACGTGGGTCCGCCTACTATCTTCAGGAGAGGCTCGATGCCTTTCATGTCTTCATCTACGCCCCTTTCGAGGAAAAGGTTAGGCGGCTGCAGGCCGGCGGAAAGAGCCGAGATGAGGCCGCTGAGCTTGCCGAGAGCGTCGACCGCGAGCGCGCCCAGTTCATCAAGCAGTATTTTGGCGTCGAGTGGCCGGACCGGCACCGCTTTCATCTCATGATCAACTCCACCCTCGGCGATGAAGTGGCGGTGGAAACCATCCTTAACGGGATCGCCCTTTTCCAGAAGCGGAGCGCTTAATCCAGCTCCTCTGCCAGCAGCAACGGAGGCGCAATGATCCATCACCGTCGTGTTTCCGCAGCTCCGCTCGGCATGGCTGTGCTCCTCCTGTTCTGCGGTTCGCAGCCGGGCGCCGGGCAAACCGCGCAGGGAAATGTCGCGGCCAGCACAACGCCGCAGAGCCCATTTCTTGGAAGCGTGCCTACGGGCCAGGCCACGGCCGGTCCACTCTCGCTCTCGCTTAAGGAAGCATTTGACCGCGCCCTCAAGTACAACCTGGGTGTGATCGAAGCCGATCAGAATACTCGCGCCTCGCGCGCTGCGCGACTCCGGACTCTGAGCGCGCTACTGCCGAACCTCTCGGGACGCATCAGCGGCACCGAGGAGCAGCTCAACCTCAAGGCTCTGGGTTTCAACCTGCACATCCCCGGAGTCAGCATCCCTACCATCGTCGGACCCTTCAGCGTGGCGGACGCTCGCGCAACGCTATCGCAGGAAGTCTTCAATTGGGCGGATGTCAAGAACCTGAAGTCGGCGGCCGAATCCGAAAAGGCCTCGGCGTATACCTATCGGAATGACCGGGAGCTGGTGGTGCTCACCACGGCTGACGCCTATCTTCTGGTGGTTTCCGACGCGGCCACGGTGGAATCCACTCGGGCCCAAGTGGACACAGCGACGGCTCTCTACCAGAAGACCTCGGATCAGCACAAGGCGGGCGTGGTGGCGGCTATTGACGAGCTGCGCTCGAAGGTGGAGTTGCAGAACCAACAACAACGGCTCATCGCCGCGCAGAATCAACTGGCGATTGACAAGCTCACGCTGGCGCGGGTGATCGGCCTCCCCAATGGCCAGGAGTTCCAGCTTACGGACTCGGTACCCTACGCGCCGCTCGCCGCCATGAGCCTTGACGAGACTTTACACCAGGCTTACGCCAAGCGCGCCGATTATCTTAGCGCCGGGGCAGCAGTGCGGGCGGCTGGTCTCGCAGCGCAGGCTGCCGCTGCCGAGAACTATCCGTCGCTCTCACTGAACACGGATTTCGGTGATATCGGCAGTCCAAACTTTGCCACCTCGCATGAGACCTTCAGCGTCCAGGCCAGCCTGAATATTCCCATCTTTCAAGGTACCCGCGTGCGGGCGGACAAACTGCAGGCAGACGCGGCTCTCCGGCAACGCAAGGCCGAGCTCGAGGACCTGCGTGGCAAGATCGACGCTGAGGTGCGCACTGCGTTCTTGAATCTGAAATCTTCGTCCGATCTGGTGGCTGTCGCCCAAAGCAACATCGACCTTGCGCACCAGACTCTGACGCAGGCGCAGGATAGATTCTCCTCAGGAGTCGCGGACAATCTTGAGGTGGTCCAGGCCCAGGAATCAGTTGCCTCGGCCGAGCAATCTTACATTGCGAGCCTCTACTCCTACAATCTCGCGAAAGTATCGCTGGCCGAGGCCGTGGGCATTGCCGAGCAATCCACCTTGCAGTATCTGGGAGAAAAATAGCTATGGCTACGACGACACCCGGCGCACCGGGAGTGGGTCCGGGGCGAATCCCGGCCCGGCGCAGGAGCTCGCGCAAACTGATCGTCTTTCTGGTGATTGCGGCCGTCGTGATCGCGGTTTCAATCCCGCTCTATCGCTACTTCGCCTCGTATGAGTCCACCGATGATGCCCAGATTGACGGCTACATCTATCCGGTCAGCGCGCGTGTTGCAGGCTACGTGGTCAGGGTAACGGTGGATGACAATCAGTTTGTCCAGGCCGGTACCGTGTTGGCCGAGCTCGATCCCAAGGATTACGAAGTGGCGGTCGCCAACGCCAAGGCGACCTTCGCCAACCTGCGCTCAAGTTCCGAGGCGGCGCGGATCAATGTTCCGTTGACGTCGGTGAACACGTCCAGTCAACTCTCAACGTCCGAGGCTGACGTTGAGAACGCGGAAGCCGGACTGGCAGAGGCCGGGAGCCAGTTTGACGCGGCACAAGCCACGCTGCACCAGGCCGAAGCCAACGATCTCAAGGCCCAGGATGACGTGAACCGCTACAAACCGCTCGCGGCAAAAGATGAGATTCCTCAGCAGACATACACCCAGTCCGTCGACAGCCAGAAGGCCACGGCCGCCGCCGTGGAAGCGGCCAAGTCCTCAGCCGGCGCCGCGGAGCAAGCCGTGACTGCTGCGCGCACCCGTGTGTCCCAGGCGCAGGCCGGGTTGCATTACGCCCAGACGCGTCCTCAGCAGATCTCGTTGCAACGATCGCGCGCCGAGGCGGCCGTGGCCCAAATGGAACAGGCGCAAGCCGCGCTGCAACAGGCTCAACTCAATTTGCAGTATGCCACCGTGGTGGCGCCTATCAGCGGAATCGTGGGCCAGCGATCGGTGCAGCCCGGGGAGAATGTTTCGCCGGGCCAGCAGCTCATGACCATCGTGCCTCTCGAGAGCGACAATATCTGGGTCACGGCCGACTTCAAGGAGACCCAGTTAACCTACATGCGGCCCGGCCAACCGGTGAAGATCTCCGTCGACACCTATCAGCGCGACTATGACGGCCACGTCCTCAACATCGGCGGAGCCACGGGCGCGCGCTACAGTTTGCTGCCGCCCGAGAACGCCACCGGCAATTATGTGAAGGTTGTACAGCGAATCCCGGTGAAAATCGTCTTTGAGAAGGGCCAGGACCCACAACACCTTCTGAGGCCGGGCATGTCAGTGGAGCCTAAGGTCAAGGTGAGGTAGGGCTGAACCGATGCTCGTCAGGGAGAGGTATCGAGATCAAACAGGCGCTTCCGCTCACGACGATCAGGAAGCCGGCGGAGGTCATCTCATGAGACCCGAACCTTCCGGTTCACGACTTGCCAGGAGGGTTGGCGGAAAAGTAGGCGTCGAGCCCGGACGCAACCTCGGTAAGACCCTGGGCGAGATCGTGATCGAGTCCCGCTACCACATCTGAAATTTCTTTGCCATGCACCGGCACCGAGCGCGAGTAGAAGTGCGTCCAGACTGTCTTGCGCGTCTTGCGGTCAACCAACTCAAACTCCATGGAGACGAGCGCCGCGATTTCGCCAGTGTCAACCTCTTCAAAGTCGTAAAGCCTGCCTTGCAGCACATAATCGCCCACAGCCGAGCTGCCGAGCTCAGCCACGGACTGGTACTTGCCTGAGGAACGAAGCCGGCGAACCAGCATAACCCTTACCATGTGCACTGGCGGCTCCGCCCAGTGGTGATAATCGTAAGTACCGATCTCATTCGGCCCGGAACGATAAGCAATTGCGTCGTCTTGCAGGATCTCCGGCGAGCCAATGTGGCCGATGAGCACCGTGACGGGATACACACTCGTCGACGGTTCCGGCGCCGGTGGAAGCTCCACGGTGTAATAGCGTATGGGGCGTCCACCGCCACAGCCGGTTAGGAACGCAATCATGCCGGAAATCAAGATAAGACGCACGCTTCGACGGATCGGGGCCAATGTCCCTCTCTATTTCTGACCGGGTATTCGCTCGCGGGGCTTGTCAGCACGGATCAAAGTGTAAGGCCGGCGCTTCAGGGTCTCGGTGAGCTCCTTCAGTTGCTGAGTGGTCACCCGGATGTTCTCGAGGATCTGGTCAATATTATCGGCGTTGTAGCCGAGCGTCCGATCGAGCTGGTTCACCACCGAAGATGCCGTGAGTAAAGTCTGCCGCAGCTCGGTAACTGACGCCCGCAGGTCCGCGCGGTTCTCAAGCACCACCTCGTCGAGGTGGCCGAGCGTGTCGTTGGCTTGCGCCATCGTTTTCTTGAGGTCGTCAAGCAGAGGCGTGAGACGCGCGCTCGCGCCCTGAACGTTGCTGAGGGTGGCGGAGACTTTAGGCCGGTCCTCCGCAAGCATGGAGTTCACGTTGGCTAGTGAAGCGCCGATGTTGACGCGATTCCGATCGTTCAGCAGATCGTTGGTGCGCGCTAGCGTCACCTGGAGATCGTCGAGACGCTGGTTCAGCTTCTGCAACACCTGTTGGATCATGGGTCGAAGCTCGTCCACCACATCGCCAAGATCGTTGAACGAAAAGGTCTCCGCCGATCTCACTACGCTGCCGGGAGGCGCCGGGCCTGCCTGGCGACTGCCGGTGGTCAGTTCCAGATAATTGTCGGCGAGCGGCCCCAGGCTTGTGATCTTTGCCACGCTGTCCGTCTTCAGCGGGATGCTGCCCGCCACATTGAAGTCGATTTCAATGCGCGTCGAGTCCTCCGGATCAACCTGGACCGCCTGTACCGATCCCGCCTTCATGCCGCCAAATCGCACCGCGGCGCCCGCTTCCATTCCCCCCGCGAATTTGAAATAAGACCGGTGCGGGATGTTGCCGCGACTGAAGAACCCGGCGACGGAGAGTACTGTCCCGACCAGCAGAGCGGCGGCGATCAACACAAACAATCCCACCCACACCTGCTCACGCCCCGGATTCATGCGCATTCTCCCTGCTGTGGGGACGCGAGCCGGAATCGTCCGCGATGGAATCTTTGACCGTCATCCTCCCCACCCCTCCCCGTTCAGAACCCCTTCGCGGACTTCCTGTCTTCCGTCAGCATTTGCAGGTAATTGAGTTCGCCCTCGACCTGCGGCTCCGGTACCCGGTCAAGAAACTGACGCACGCGCGGATTCGTGCTATGTTTCAACCCCTCCGCCGTGCCGATGGCGATGATGTCGCCGCGGTCGATCAGAAGCATGCGGTCCGCGATCAGGAACGCACTCGCCAGCTCGTGGGTGACCACAACCATTGAGATGTCGTAGGCGTGCTTCAGTTCCAGAATCAGCTCGTCGATGCCGGCTGCGATAATCGGATCAAGCCCGGCGGAAGGCTCGTCGAAGAACAGAATTTCGGGATCCATCGCCAAAGCGCGAGCTACGGCGGCCCGCTTTTTCATGCCGCCGCTCAACTGCGAGGGCATGAAGTCCTCGAAGCTCGCGAGTCCCACTTGCTCCAGTTTGATTCGCACCATGATCTCGATGGTGGATTCTTCCAGCCGAGTGTGCTCCCGCAGCGGCAAGGCCACATTGTCCCCCACCGTCATCGAGCCGAAGAGCGCGCCGCCCTGGAACGACACGCCCATTTTCTTGCGAATCTCGTCGAGCTGGCTCTCCGAGGCCTGGGCGATGTTCACACCCTTGATCCACACCTCTCCGCCGCTCGGCTTCTCGAGACCGACCAGGGTTCGGAGCAGGGTGCTTTTGCCCGATCCAGAACCGCCCAGGATCACCAGGATCTCACCGCGCCGCACGTCAAAACTGATGCCGTGCAGGACTTCGCGTTCGCCGTAGCTTACGCGAAGATTCTCCACCGAGATCAGCGCGCGTTCAGCATAGCCGGCAGATTCGCCCATCGCTTCCAGCCGCCTCCCTTAGAAATAACGCTTCAACCGCGATTGGTGACGTAAAACAAAGCGGTGAAGATCAGATCCACCAGAACCACCATAAAAATCGAGGTCACTACGGCCGCGGTCGTGGACCGGCCGACCTCCTCGGCGCCGGCTCCGGTCGCGAAGCCTTCCTGGCAGCCGACGGCGGTGATCACTACCGCGAACAAAGCGCTTTTCACCAGGCCCGTGACGAGGTCGCGCAGCACCAGGGCGTCGCGCGTGGCCTGCAAGTAGGAAAGCACGGTGAAATTGGCTCCGGTCACGCCGAAAAGGCATCCGCCCAGCACGCCCATGCTGTCAGCCCAGATCGTCAAACAGGGGACCATCACCAGCATTGCCAGGAACTTTGGCGCCACCAGAAAGGCAACCGGTCGCAGAGCCATGGTCTCGAGCGCATCCACCTCCTCAGTGACTTTCATGGTGCCGATTTCCGCCGCGAACGCGGAGCCGGACCGGCCGATCACGATGATGGCGGTAATCAACGGCCCGAGTTCGCGCACGATCGAAATCGCCACGGCATCAGCTACAAACTGAATGGCGCCCAGCCGGCGTAATTCGTACGCGCTCTGCAGGGCCATGATGAGGCCGACAAACAAACTGATGAGTGAAACGATGGGTACGGCTTGCACCCCCACAGCCATGGCCTGATGGAAGGCGCGCCGCGGGCGCAGGCGCTGGCCCCGGAAGGGCCCGACAAAAGTGATGTAGGCCGATTCGCCCGCCAACCGGGCCAGTCCTCCGACATAGGCCAGGCCTTTCAGCGTTTCCACTCCCACGCGGTCCGGGAGCGCCGTGATGCTGTCAGCAGTCTTCACAAAGTCTCTCGCCGCCTTCAGGCCTCCAAGGCTTCCTTCTCGGTTTCTCGAATTTCAAATACCTTTAACAAACGGGTGAGTTGCATAACCTGGTGCACGGTCTTGTTCAAGCCGAACAAGACCAGCCGTTTTTCGGTGTTACGCGCCTCCTTCAGAACCTCGACCAGCGAGGCGATCCCGGAGCTGTCCACGTACCGCACTTCGCGCAGATTCACGATCAGGCGAGGCGCCATTTTCAGCGATTCGAGCAGCGTTTTGCGTAATCCCGGAGAGCTGCCCATATCTATGTCGCCGGTTACATCAACGATGGTTGTTCCCGGTTGCACTCTCGTCGCAGTTTTCATCGGATCTCTCCTTGCCGCCGGGTCGCCGGTCAAGCCTTGCTTTTGGATGTGGAGAAGTATTTTTTGAGGCGCAGCCTGTTCCCCTCAGGAACTCGTTCGTAGCAGACCTCGTCCATGATCTGCTTGATTAGATGAGTGCCGCGCCCCCCAAGAGCAACCTCGTCCAGCGGCTGACCGCACACTCTGGACGGATTTATCGGTTCGCCGCGATCGATGAAAACAAACTCCAGGCAATCCGCCTGGGCCTCAAAGGTGATCTCGATCTCCCCGTCCCGCCGATTTTTGTAGGCATGTCGCATGACGTTGCTCAACGCTTCATCGACGGCAAGGGTGATACACCCGCACTGATCCTCGTCAAAGCCCGAAACTGCGGCCATCTCCGAGACAATGTTCCGCACCACCGACAGCAGGTGGGGATTGCTCGCCATCCTCACCTGCAACCTCAGCGGCCCATCCGGCGCTGAAGCCTGGCTTTGGTCAGAGTCGCGTGCTTTGTCGCAGTTCATAGCGTTTGTCCGCATCGCCTCGATCAGCGGATATCATACCCATTTTGCAGCCAATGGGTCAGCCGGCCCGCAAGTCGGGATGCCGTTACCGGTCGCACTGGCCGGCGCGGTTTGTCCGTTGTGCCGCGCGCTCGATAAGCATCGGCCAGTCGTCTCGAAGGAAAGATCATGGCCACTGCTGGCCGCGGGGTTGGCACGTGGATGCGTCAAGATGACATGCAGTTTCGAAGCTCCGAGTTGCCGGGCCGGCGAAGCTTCAGTTTCTCCGCGTACGCGCGGGCCCGATCATATTCTTTTCGCTTGAACCAATATCGAGCAATCAAGAAATTTCCCACGGTCGAGTCCGGATCGAGCCGCTCCAGCCTCTCCAGATTCGGGTAAGCCTGTTGCAAGTCGCCAGAGGAAAGATCCATTTCGGCCAGGTACGCGTTGGGCTCCCATTGATCGGGGTCGACGTCGAGCGCTTTTCAAACAGAGCCCGGGCGGCCACTGTGTTTCCCTTTTCCAGCTCTCTTTTCGCCTGCGCAGTGGGTCGCTCGGCTTCCAAGACTTGCGCATCATGATCGCGCTTGGCTGAGGTCGCATGCTGGAACTCTCTCATGTATGTCGCGCCGACGCTCGGATCACCGGCTTTGTCGTAGGCGCGGGCCAGCACGTAGTAGACCTCCGGCAGCATCGATTCCTGGAGCATCCGCGCGTTTCAGGTAGCTTATGGCAGCCTGTGTGTCATCCAGCGCCAGACGCACCGACGCCAGCTTGGAGAGGTAGGTGGGATTCCTTTCGTCCTGCCGAACCGCGTTCACCAGTGCTGACCTGGCAGCCGGAAGCAGGTTCTCTTGGTACAGAATCTTTCCCGACTCAAAATAGGCTTGCGGATTTTGGGACAACTTTTCGATGCTGCGCTGGAATGCGGCCGGAGCCGCGACCGGCTGGCCCCTTCAGTACATGGGCTTGCCCACGGTAAAGGGTCGATACGAGCATCGTTCGGGTCGTGCTTCGCCCACAGATCAAGCACCCGGATGGCGTCGTCTGCCTTCTGCAGGCGGTAATACGTCGGCAAGCAGTCGCAGCCAGGCGGGATCCAACTGTTCGAGCGTCTGCTGCCTTTGAAACACAGCCAACGAGTCCTGAGCCGCAGGGTCTTGCTTAAGCTGCTCCAACACGTGAGCCTGGAAGACGCGGTAGACAGGCTCGGGCGGTGCGAGGTGAACCGCTTCCCCCAACTCTGAGGCGGCATCGCGGAGCCTTCCCGCCTGCTGGAGCGCCATACCGGAATAGAAGTAAGCGCGCGGATCCAGAGGTGCGCTCTGCTTGGCGGCGTTGAGAATCCTTACCGCTTCGAGAGGATGCCCTTCCGCCGAGGAGCCCAGTTCCTTCCGCAAGCTGCGCCTCGAACGACGCCGTGTTGCTCGGGGCGCCGGCGCTTGAAGAGGGCGACAAAACGACAATCAGCAGGGCGATGTGGGCCACCGCGCTGCCGGAGGCTGGCGGCCGCGAACTCTGCTTGAAGCACGCATTCACACCGGGATAGTAGCACCACCGCCGACGTGACTGCGACCGGCTGACGGTTGAGGAGGGGACTCTTTGTGGCCGTCGTCTGGGCGTAGCGAGCCGGTGGCAGAGCGGCGCCGTACCGCGCGCGTCCCTCGAAAGGCTTGTGCTAAGATGTGGCGTTCCGAATGGCTCTCGCCGGGGAACATCCATTGCAATGAACGGCACGGATCTTCCGGGGTGTCGATTGTATAATCTGGCAAGAAGGCCCGTGCTGGCCGTGGTCGTTATCCTCGCGCTGCTAATTCGGCCACATCTGCGAACAGGGACCGTCTACCGGCTGCCTATTTTAGCCTTATGAGGTCCGGAATCGGCCAGGTTGAACAGCGGCTGGACGCTGAGCCTTCGGCGGACCTGGCGGCCCTTGAGTGCGAGCCCGGCTGGAAGCATTTCCCTTACGCCATTTTGGCCCCGGCGGTCCTTTATACGAAGCATCATCCTGACAACACTCGGTACCGCGATCCAAGAATGCTGAGTCTGGCCATCAGAATTGGCGACCTTCTGGCCGGTCAGGATGACAAGGGTAAGTTCGAGCCGCGCCTCGACAGCGACTGGGACACTTACATGTGGCTCGAGGCTTACCGGCTGCTGGAACGGGATCTGGGCGAGTCGCGACGTGCCCGCTGGCAGCAGCACATCCTCCGCAACGTAGCCCTGGTTCACGACGATGCGGCAGAGCGCGTGGATTTCCCGTGGTTCAATTCACCCTACACCGGCACCTCGCCCAATCACTACGCCCAGTACGCGTCGCTGCTGCTGCTGGCTGGACGCGTCTTCGGCCGCAAAGAGTGGGTGGAGCTCGGCAGCCGAATCCTGCACCGATTCGCCGCCGTGGAGCAGGCTCCGGACGGGTACTGGGGTGAGCATAGCCGCTCCGGCCCAACTACCGGTTACGATCACATCACCATGACCCAGGTGGCGCTCTACTACGAGTTGACCAAAGACCCTGCAGCGCTGCGCGCCTTGCGGCGCTCGACCGATTTTCACGAGAACTTTACTTACCTCGACGGCACACCGGTTGAAGTGATTAACGACCGCAATCGTTACTGGGACGTTGATTCCTGGGGTCAGTTCGGGTTTTCAAACTTCGCCGACGGCCGCCGTTACGCTGAGTTCCTGACGAGCTTTTTCCCGCCCGGGAAGTTGCACATGGATTGGCTGGGACGGCTGTCGCAGGATGCTCTTTACTATCACGACGGTCCCGCCCAGCCCATTCCTCAGGATCGGCCGCGCTCTGTCTACCAGATGAGCATCCCGGCAGGAGTCCGGAAGAGCGGGCCGTGGGTGATTTGTCTCTCGGGAATTGTGGACACTCCCGCGGTGAACAATCAATACTACCTGGACCGCCAGAGCAGCTTGAGCGTGTTCCACCAGAAGCTCGGACTCATCATCAGCGGCGCCAACTCCAAGCATCAGCCGGAGCTGGCCACATTTTCGGAGAAATTCGGCGGCGAGACCTACCGCACGCCGGTAAGCAGCCGGCTTCAGATGAGCGACAAGCAAGACCGGCTCTCTCTTGCTTACAACACCTTCTTCAGCGATCTGTACGTGCCTGCACCGGCCGCGGACCAGGTCGATTTGCGCTTCGTCATCACGGGTGAGGGCACGCCACCGGATGAAGCGCGCCTGACTCTGCAGTTGTGCCTGAAGCCGGGCGAGGAGCTCGAAACGGCCAGGGGAGTGAAGATCAGGCTTGGGAGCGATCGGGTGGAACTTGCGCCCGGCGCGCTCGGAGGATGGATTCGACATCACGGCTGGACACTGAACGTTGACCCTGCCGCCAGCCTCGTGTGGCCCGTCTACCCTTACAATCCGTATTCGGCAGTGCCGGAGACTACGCTTGACCACGCCGTGGGGGCCCTTTCCGTGCCGTTGCGACTGAAGTCAAGGCAAGGCCACTTTGTGCGTCCTCACGAACAGGAGATTGCGTTTACTGTTAGAGCGAACTGAACGCGAATATTTTCGTGCCCGAACCGAAGGATTAGGCGCTGGTCCCAACGGGCGCATGGTGCGAACCAACCGTGCGGGATCTGGGGAGAGTGAAGAATGAACCGCTGGGCTACGAGTTGGAATCTTGCCGTCATCATGCTGTTGACCTTCGTACTAGGGCCGCAGGCCGGCGCTTTGGCAGACACGGTGTCGCCGCTGTCTGCCCGGGGCTACACGGTTCTTCCCGTCCCGCAGCGCGCGAAGCTGGGCGAGCGCGACTTTCGTTTCGGGCAAAATTGGCGCCTGCGGCTAGGGACCGGCGTGCCGTCAAGTGACGTTGCGGTGGAAAGCCTCAAGGACCAGCTTGAATCGCGCTATCACATCGCTCTTGCTAATCAGGAGGGGGGTACGGTGGGAGGCGTTTTGGAGCTCTCCGTCCAATCTCGCTCGGTGGTGGCGAGCGACACCACCGATCGCGACCAAAACACAGTGGCGGAACAGGCGTACAAGATGGAATTGTCGCCCGACAGGATACACATCGCCGCAAATACCTTGACCGGCCTTTTCTACGGCGTCGAAACCCTGGTTCAGATGCTGAAGCCTCAAAGCGGAAGTCTTTGGCTGCCCGAAGGCGAGATCGAGGACTGGCCTGACCTTGGGCTGCGCGTGATCTATTGGGATGACGCCCATCACCTCGAGCGTCTGGACGTTCTGAAGTCCGCGTTGCGGCAGGCCGCGTTCTACAAGATCAACGGGTTTTCCATCAAACTGGAGGGCCACTTTCAGTACAAGGACGCCGCGCCGATCGTGGACCCCTATGCGCTCACCCCGTCGGAACTGCAGGATCTCACCGATTACGCTTTGCGGTACCACATTCAGCTGATTCCTTATCTCGACGCTCCTGCCCACGTTGCTTTCATTCTCAAGCACCCGGAATACGCCTCATTGCGTGAGTTTCCGGATAGCAACTACGAGTTCTGCGCCACCAACCCGGATACCTACAAACTTCTGTTCGGTATGTATCAGGACCTCCTCGACGCGAATCGCGGCAGCAAGTATTTTGTGCTCTCCAGCGATGAACCCTACTACGTGGGCCTCGCCAAAAACAGCCAATGTAGCGAGGCGGATCGCGCCCATGAACTGGGAAGTGTGGGCAAGATGCTCGCAGAGTTCCTCAACAAAGCGGCCGGATATCTGCATGACCGCGGGCGCACTGTGATCTTCTGGGGCGAATACCCGATGGTGCCGGGCGATATTGCGTCTTTGCCCTCATACCTGGTGAACGGGGAGCTGTATGGGCCTGAGTTCGATCCCTTGTTCAAGGCTCACGGCATCCGTCAGATGGTGTACACGTCCACCGAAGGCGAGGAGCCGCTGTTCCCGAACTACTACCTGCTGCCCGATTCCGAGCTCGTCCATCCGCGGCGTGAACAAACCGGCAGAGTGCAAGAGATGACCGAGAGTATCACCCGGACTTCACTGGACCGCCTGTCGTCTATGCAGTCCGCTCACCCTTTGCGCGACCAGGCGGACCTGATGGGCGTGTTTATTGCCGGGTGGGCGGATGAGGGGCTGCATCCCGAGACCTTCTGGCTAGGCTATGCCACCGCTCCGGCGGCCGCCTGGAATCCTCAGGCCGCGGAACCGCTGGAGCTGATGAATTCGTTTTACAGTCTGTTCTATGGACCGAATGCGAGCCGCATGGGCCGCCTCTATCAGCTCATGAGCGAGCAGGCCGAATTTTGGGACAACAGTTGGGACCGGGCCGCTTCAGGCGTCCGGCCGCCGATCTGGGGCGACTCGAATCGGGTCTTTCAGCCTCCGCGGCCTGCGTACGACCAGACTCTGCCCGAGCTGCCAATCCCGTCCACTCCCCTGCTCCAACCAGGGCACGATTGGAGCGTGGAAAACTCCAAGCGCCTCGAACTGGCCTCGAAACTCCTCACCGACAATGATGAGCTTTTCGATCTCCTGCACGGCAATCTCGAGCGCGCCGACTTTAACCGTTATAACCTCGAGGTGTTCCTCTCGGTTGCCCAACTCTGCCGCCAGAACCTGCTGATGATTCTCGATCTGGGACGGATCAGTGACCTGTTGAAAAGCGCGGCGCAGGCGGCGGGCAGGGCGCAGGCCAGCGAGGCGGTGGGCTCAATCGATCAGGCGCTTGATTTGGCCGAGGGTATGCGCGAGGAGCGCAACGTGGCGCTGCAGAACGCCGCCGCAACCTGGTATAAGAGTTGGCTCCCACGCGTTGCGGAGGCTAACGGCCGCCGATACCTGGACGAGGTCGACGATGTGAAGGATCACCGGCCCGTTCGAACCGTGGACATGAGCTATCTGGTGTACCGGGAGATTCTCTATCCGCTTGGCGATTGGGCCGGGAAAGCACAGGCCGCACGAAACGAATACGCAAAAGCGCACGACCTGCCTCTTCGCGAGGAACAGATCAATTGGAAAGATACGGGGACGGCGTCGGCGCGGCAAGAGGCGCCGGCGTTCTAAGCCGTTTTAGCAAGCCTTAACGTCGCCGTCAAAAAGCTTGGGCGTGTTGCTCCGGCTTCTCGGTCAAAATGTGGAGCGCCGTCTCGGCGCGAGCTACCTTGAAGGCTTCGATCGAGCTGGAGTATTGCTTTCTCGTTTCCTCGAGCGGAACGGGCATCCCCAATGGGTCCACCGCATCCACCAGCCAAACCGGTCGCGGTGCCAGGGCGGCGACGAGATCCGGGAGGTCGTACGCCTTAAGCACGCCCGGAACCACGCTCTCGTAAATGTCCCGGTGGACTCGATGTGTAACAACAGAGTGGTAGGACACAAGCATGTGGTCGAAGGCTGCTCCACGGATGCGTCCGTCGAGCACAGCCTCGTGAAGGAGCATCAGCGCTCCGGCGCCCACGCCGTAGCCATAGATCCTCTGTTTGTTCACTTCCGGCCTGGCCGCAAGCAAATCCACACCGCAAGAGATGTCCTCGGCGCGCATCCCCACCAAGGTCTTGCCAATCAGAAAAGCCCTCATGGCGTTCGGGTAGTCTCCAAACAACCGGTAGGTCTCAGTGTCTTCGTCAGGATTCTGCACCGCTCGCGTCTCGCCCCATCCTCGTGGATCGATTGCCAACACGATGAAGCCGCGGTTGACAAGTCGCTCGACATCACCATCCGGGCCCCATCCGGCTGACTTTCCCTTGTCATTGACATAGACCACGGCGGGCTTTGCCGTTTCGCCATGATCGGGCACAAAAAGCAAGGCGGGGACGATGACTCCCGGTACGCTCTCGTAGACCATCTTTTCGAGCGTGTAGCCTTTCGCCTGAACTTTTCCAAATGGTTTCACCACCAGCTCTCCGCTGCGCTGCTCGAAGGCGGTTAACTGGCGGACCTTCCGTTCGATCTCGGCCCGGTTAGGAGTCGCAGTCTCGCGCTCAGATTTGCTCTTCTCAACACGTTTCAGGTTCAAGGAGAAGACCGTTTCACCTCCCAAAGAAGTGCTCACCTGTCCTGATTCTGTGGCGTTCAGTTCAGAGTCCGGCTCCAGTTGAACCTCCTGCTCGGGAGTGCGGTCCTCCCGGCCCTTCAGCCAGAGGCTGAGCCAGTTGTAGGCAGCCAGTCGGCGCGGCAGGCGGTAGCCATGCGTATTGTCAGACTCCGACATTTGGAGCTTGTCCGGTGAGCCCATCAGGGCGTAGATTCGGCTCGCGTCCTGAAAACTCTCACGAGCGCCCGAAATCGAGAAGAAGTCTCGAATCGCAGAAAGCATCAGGAAAGGTTTCGGCGCGAACGCATAGATGAAGTCGGCGTGATCCAAGCCGTCCTTGAGAAACGGCGGAAGACACTGCTCGGCATCTTGCGGACCGATGCTTTCCAGCAGCCGTCGCCAGGACGTGACGTAACAGGAGGGCGCCCCCACTTTGATGCGATCGTCCAGCACGGAAAGATACGCCGTGTGCGTGCCGCCGCCCGAATTGCCTGTACAGGCGATGCGGTTGGGATCTACTTCCGGGCGTGACACGAGGTAATCCAACGCGCGCATGCCGTCCCAGATCGTATAGCGGGCGAGATTATCGCCGGCCAGCAGGCACTGCGCGCCGATCATCGTATGTTCCGTCGTATAGGCGGTCTCGCCCAGTTCCGACGTCTCGAAATCCGCGGCGTAGAACTGCGAACGCTCGCCCTGGCCGAGCGGATCCCACGTGAAGACCACGAAGCCTCGCCGCGCCAGTGACACCAGTACGTGCTGCCAGTCGGCGTTCGATTTCCCTCCCCTCTCGTGGCCCAAGGGGAGGAGCACGCCCGGGTAGGGCGGCTGCCCGGTGGTGGGGACGTATAGGTTGCCGGTAACATAAAAACGCGGCTGGCTCTCGAAGATTACTTTCTCAATGCGGTAGCCCTCCCGCTCAAACCCGCCCACGACGCGCGCGTTGAGAGGCGAGCGGTCCGGCAGGCCACCGAGAGACGAGAGCATGCGCTCGCGCACGTATGCTTTGCGCCCGGCAACCTGGGTGGCGGTGGAAATTTGCGCGACCGTGCGCTGCCGCTCATCGAGAAACTCGATGCCGATCCTATTGAGATAATCGGGCAGCAGGTTCTTGATGTGTTCGAAGTCAGGAAGGTCTGTGAGGAAATTGATGTCCTCGGGGGTTTGCGCCAAAAGTGTGGGGCTTGTTCCACCGAGCAGACAGAGTGAAATGAGAACCAGGGGGAGGCAGAGCTTGGTCAACGGTGTACCTTCCTTCCTCTTCAGAATGACGAATACTTCAGCCACGCCTCGATGATGTTCTTGCCCTGGAAAACCCAGGTGCGGTCGTTAAGCCGCTCGATCCCGTCGCCGGTTCGGAACGTATGCTGAGCTGTGGGTGTGAATTCGACCTTGACCTCGATCGGCCCCACTGCCTTGTAGGGTTTGAACTGCGGCAGGTGCTCCATAGCCAGGCGCGCCTTCTCGCGAATCAGTGCGCAGGCCGCTGGATGCGACATCGAAAAGCCGGCGGTCCGGCTCACACCAGACTTTACCTCGGCACATTCCGCATTCGGGACCAGGTCATGAATTTCGCGGCAAGCTGCAGTGTCTCCTGAAAGCATGATGACCGGGACCCCAAACGCTCCCGCCAGCATTACGCGACCTCCGATCTCGCCCACCGCCTTGTCGTTCACCCAGATGTTCTGGATTCCAGCCGAGCTGTAGGAATGGCTCAGGATGCCCTTTTCGGCCCCGGCCATGGCGTGCTGGCCGATGAAAAGGACCGCCGCGTACGAGGAGTCGAGCTCGAGCGTCGGCGAAACAGGTGTTCCTCCGAGCAGGCGGGCGCGCGGATTCAGATCCAAGGTGGAAAGTGACCGGCTGCTGTCGTGACCGTCCCAGACCACAACATCAGTGGCCCCGCCCTCAAACAAGCCGTCCACTGCCGCATTCACCTCGCCGGTCAGCAGCTTGTGCGATTCTTCCCAGCGCGGGCTCTGAAAGGGAATGCACTGGAGCTCGCTGTCAAAGATTCCGTCCACCCCTTCGAGGTCCGTAATCATGAACACTTTCTTGGCTGCGGGGTCTTGGCCGCTTGACGCCAAAGCAGAGACCAGCAAGAACAAAGAAGCGAGGAGTTGCTTCTGAACGCGCAGTTTCAAGTTTTTCCTCCTGAGAGTTTGGGCTTCTCAGATTCCGCCGCCGGGCCAACCTTTGGCGGCTTAACCCGCCTGTGGTTTTGCACTTATCTCCGCCCTGACCACCACGGATCCGGGTGGATTCAGCGACACCTCCCATCAACGGCGGTAGGGGCACAGGCCTGTTCGGTCAGAGCGGTGGGGCGACAGTCCCCGGAAACATCGAGTTGCTTGGCGAGCCGGGTCTCAGCTATCAGCCCCTACGATTTGGAGTGCAGCACCCGCCAGAGTGTCCCGCTGAAGATGTTCTCCTGAGCTTTGGACGGGACCTCGCAGGTGTCCAGCATTTTGTGGTAGCGCTCAAGCGACCGGTCAAATTCGGGCAAATCGCCGTCGAAGACGTCAGATCCAAACACCAGTTTCTCAAAGGCATTGGCTCCTGACTTCGGTGTATGGAGACTCTCAACCCCCGACCACCAGAAAATCGATTTGAAGATGGCGTAGTTGTCCTGGAGCTTGATCAGCGAAGACCCGGAAAGATCAAAGTAGATATTCGGATTCCAGCGGCCGATCTCAGCGGCAAAGGCATACTCGGGGTTGCCCATGTGCGCGCCGATCAGGGTGAGGCCGGGAAAATGGCGGGCAATGCCGTCCAGAGAGGTCACGCGCTGCCGGTCCACGCTGACGTCGGCCGCCACATGGGGGGTGTTGCGCGCCGAGATGCCGGTGTGAAACAGGATGATCATGCCGTATTGTTCCGCCCGCGCGTAGAGCGGCCAGTAGGCAGGATCGTTGTAGTCCCTGCGCGGATTCTCCAACTCGCCCAAGCCCCGGAAACCAAGGGAATGGAACTGGTCAATCTGTTCCACGGCATGCGGATCGTCGGGATCGATGCTGCCGAAGCCGACAAGCCGGTTGGAATGCTGATCAATGAAAGGCTTGGCAGATTTCAAATCGGCGGGCGCGACCAGCAGAAAGGCCATGCCGTCTACCGACTCCAATTTGTCGAGCAATTTTTGCAGGAAGGCCGGGTCACCGTTGTAGTGAACGTGGCCGTCGATGATATGCGGAGTCGCCGTCTGTGCGAAGGCTGTCGCGAACGAAATCGCGAACCACACAACCGCCGCGAGGCATCGTTGTACAGTCATGCAACCTCCGGGAGCAACCGTTACTCCCCTCAAGCGCCGGCATGGTTGCACTCCGCCTCCATGACGGCGCCTCACACTTGCTCGGGAACGATGAACGGCGGCCGATAGCCACGCTTCCCATCGCGCAACAAGTGATTCGCCTCGTCGTCGCCCTTCACTTGCTCCGTCTCGGGATCAAACATCAGCGTCCGGCCCAGCCGATAGGACGCATTCGCCAGGTGGATTAATCCGGCCGAGATGTGGCCTTCTTCGACCGGCGCCCTGAGGTCATCCTTTTTCCGGCTGATGACGCAGCCAACGAAATTGGCGAAATGATCCTCTTCGCTTTCTCCAGCGCTCGGTCCAGGCTGCTGCTCTTTCCCGAGCCAAGTCCGGTACCCCGTGTCATTGCTAATAGAAAGATAACCTTTCGATCCATAGAAGAGATTGCCGACCGTGTTGTGGGTTCCGGCGCTTGGGCCGAGTTGAGGACGGGGCTCGCCGGACTCGTTCGTTTCGGCAGCGGCTCCGATCATGGCCTCGTGATTCGAAATCCAGTGACGGACCTCAAATTCCAACATGGCCCTCTTTCCGTTGGGGAGATCGTACTCGAAGGCGCAGTTCAGCGTGTTGGGAGTCTGCTGGTCGTCGTCGAACATAAAGTGGCCGCCGATGGCCGAGATCTTGTTCGGAAAGCGCAGGCCCAGTCCCCAGCGCGCGATATCCATCTGATGAACGCCCTGATTTCCCACGTCGCCGTTGCCGTAGTTCCAGAACCAGTGCCAGTTGTAGTGAAAATGATTTCGGGTAAAGGGCTGCAGCGGCCCAGGCCCGGTCCAGAGATCGTAGTCCACGCCGGCGGGCACAGGCTCGACGGCGGTGCGGCCGATGGTGTCGCGCCACTTGTAGCAAAGGCCTCGCGACAGGTAGACGTCACCCAAAAGTCCCTCGCGCATCTTAGCGACCGCCTCCATCACCGACGGCTCCGAGCGGCTCTGCGTGCCATGTTGAACCATCCGGTTGTACCGGTCCGCGGCGCGAACCAGTTGGCGGCCCTCCCACAGGTTGTGCGAACAAGGCTTTTCGACGTAGACGTCCTTGCCCGCCTGGCACGCCCAGATCGCCATCAGGGAATGCCAGTGGTTGGGTGTCGCAATCGACACGGCGTCGATCGATTTGTCGTCCAGCAGCTTCCGAATATCGACGTAAGCTTTAGGCTGGCCGCCGCTCTTTCCGAGCTCGGCCAGCCGCTGCCTGAGTACACTTTCGTCCACGTCGCACAGGGCTGCGATCTCGACATTCTTAAGTGACGAGTAGCCCTTGATGTGATCCTGGCCGCGCCCGTGCAGGCCGCAAATCGCTACCCGCACCCGGTCATTGGCTCCGAGCGCCCGCGACGAAGCAGTCCATGCGCCCAGGCGCTCTGCAACCGCCAGGCCGGCCGCGCCACCGGCGCCAGTTTTGAGGAATCTTCTGCGGCTTTCGTCCATTTCCACGACACCTCACGTTCGCTCGTTGCGATGAGTCGTTCAGCTTGGGTTGGCGTTTTCCTCGAAAAAGCCGCAAGGCTGAAATCTAGCCTTGCGCTACATCTCATTTCCGCTAGCGTCCCGCCGCGTACTCCTGATATCTATCCGCGACCCGCGCGTTCTTGTAGTCGCCTTCGTGAATCAGCACCCGGTAGCGAAAGGTTATGGATTGGCCGGCAGGAATCGTGTAGCTGCCGTCCTGCTTGGGATCATGCGCAAAAAAGGAAAGTCCGAACGGATTGGCCGCGAACAGTCCGTATCCGCGCGCGTGCCAGTAAGTGGGATGACGGAAGCTCTGCGGACTGTCGAAGATGGCAATTCCAAGAGCCCGGCCGTCGATCGTGCCGTCGTAGTTCACCCAATTGGCGCGCTTCCCCCAAATCTGCGGTTCGCCCTTACCGCCCTCGGAATTCACCATGTGCCCGCTCGGCGCCGTCAATTCCGGAGCTACCCGAATGGCGAAGGTTCCTTCCTTGGTATCGCCCATCTTCACCGGGTCATGACTCGCGCGAATCACAAACTCGCAGTCGATCACGCGCGAATCCTGATCGCCCTGAAACGTATACTGCTGGGTTTCTTCGGCAAAAGGCTTCCGGTCCGGGCCCACGAGATCGAAGGTGGCCTTAATCACGCCGGATTGGGGGCCGCCGCGCATCTCCTCTACTTTGCGAATCGCCATGCGTCCATACTTTGACTTTCCGGCTTCCCGGCCGTAGTACTTTTCGAACACCTCTTCGCCCCAGAAGTCGTATCCGTCGATGTCTCCATGCGCAAAATAGAGCGGACGCTGGTGCGGCTCCAGGCTGGAGTCGCGCTCATGCCCGGCGGGAATGGCATCGCCCTCGGGGAACCCTCTGGTCACCACGGTGCCGTGGGCGTCGCGCAGGGGCTGCAAATAGGCCTTGGCGATTGCCGGATCAAAATAGTAAGTGGTGAAAGGCTGCCCGCCAATGGATACTTGAATGGTGCTTCCCTGGCGGGTGAAGCTTACCGCCTGCCCCTGGCCCAGTCCCAGGGCGGGTACGAGAGAAGCAGCCAGCAGCAACAGCCAAGCTTTTGCGATCCTTCTCTGCATCACTTAACCTCGCGATTCGCCGATCGCCGATTGTCTGACGGACATCATCGCATGACTTCAGT
>DASYYZ010000217.1:0-20999 GCA_035946735.1 Terriglobia bacterium | reverse complement strand
ATCTTGAGCACCAGCAGGTCGAGCGATCCTTGCAGAGAGTCGGGCTTCCGCATACCAAGACCTCTTAATATATAGACATCTTAGCACAGGAAAGGTTAGCACAAAGGGGTGGCGCCGTCACGCCCTAGCGAATGAAGATTTGGAGTGAACGACAAACGAGACAATATCGCAGAGACCCCAGGGTCTGCGTCAGCCAGTTCACGGTGCGCTGCGGATGTTAGAAGGGCGCGGCCTGCTATTCGTCGTCGCCGGCCTCGACGATCGGGTTCGGCCGCCGGATCATCTCGTGCAAAGCGGCGCCGGCCGCGACCATGGGATACACCGAATCCTCCTGCTCCACCTTGAAGTCGATCAGGACCGAACGCGGGTGCTGGCGTGCGTCCTGGACTGCAGGCACCACCTGCGAGCGCCGTGTGACCACCGAACTGCGGATGCCGTACGCCTCCGCCAGCTTCGCGAACTCCGGATTCAGCAGCGGCGTGGCCTGATAATTGCGCTCGTAGAAAAACTCCTGCCATTGGCGGACCATTCCCAGATAGCCGTTGTTGATGATGGCGATGTTCACCTTCAATTCTTCCTGAACCAGCGTCGCCATTTCGGCCATGGTCATCTGGAAGCCGCCGTCACCCACCACCACCCACACATCGGTTTCCGGTCGCGCCACCTTGGCGCCAATGGCGGCGGGCAGCGCGAATCCCATGGTTCCGAGCCCCCCGGAAGTGATCAGCGAGTAGGGCTCTTCGTGCTTGTAATACTGCGCCTCCCACATCTGGTGCTGGCCCACGTCGGTAACCACCACGGTCTTGCTGCCGCGCGTCTCGTGCCACAAGTCACTGATCACGTGGGCGGCGTAGAGATGGCCGTTGTCAGGCAGGTTCTGGATGTCGCGCACGGCGGCATCGCCCTTCAGCCGGTCGATGTAATCGCGCCACTCGCCGCAGTCCGTGGCCGTGATCCGCGGCAGCAATTCACGCAGCACGGCGCGCACATCGCCGATCAGGGCCACATCCACCTTGACGTTCTTGTTGATTTCCGCGGGATCGATGTCGATGTGGATTTTCCGGGCCTTGGGCGCATACGTCTTCAGGCTGCCGGTGACCCGATCGTCAAAGCGCATGCCCACCGCGATCAGCAGATCGGCCTCCTGAATGGTGTGGTTCACCCAGGCTTCGCCGTGCATGCCCATCATGCCCAGATTCAGCGGGTGCGAAGCCGGAAGCGCTCCGAGACCGAGCAGGGTCATCGCCACCGGAATGCCGGTGCGCTCGGCGAGTTCGCGAGCCTCGTGCATCGCGCCCGACACCAGGATGCCGTGACCGGCCAGGATCACGGGCCGGCGCGCGTTGTGAATGAGATCGATCGCCTGCGCGGACTCCTTGGCGGTGGGCGACAGGTCCGGGCGATATCCCGGCAGTTGCGGCTTGGCCGCCTCCCAGTCGAACTCACATGAGGACTGCTGCGCGTCCTTGGTGATGTCCACCAGCACCGGTCCGGGGCGGCCCGATCTGGCTACATAGAAGGCTTCGCGCAAAGTTCGCGCCAATTCGTCGGGGCGCGTCACGAGATAGTTGTGCTTGGTGATGGGCAGGGTGACGCCGGTGATGTCGGTCTCCTGAAACGCGTCGGACCCGATCAGCTTGCTGCCCACTTGGCCCGTAATACAGACGATGGGAGAAGAATCGAGCATGGCGGTTGCGATGCCGGTGACCATATTGGTGGCGCCCGGCCCCGAGGTGGCAACGGCCACGCCTACTTTTCCGCTGGCGCGCGCATATCCGTCCGCCATGTGGGTGGCTCCCTGCTCATGCCGCACCAGCACATGGTGGATGCTGCTGCCCTTCAAAGCGTCGTAGGCTGGGAGGATGGCGCCGCCGGGATATCCAAAGACGTGCTCCACGCCTTCGCGCTCCAGACATTCCCAAAGGATCTGTGCTCCGGTTTTAGTCATGGCTCAATTCCCTTCAGTTTGCGTAGGGTTACGGGTTATCGACTTGAGGCGCGGCAATTATGGCCTGAGACCGCAACTTCGACAGTGTTGAGGCTCACGGATACCGACGGATACTGCCTGGAGAATTTCCTCGCCATTGCGGATCGTGCCTTGCCGCTCAGGGGTCTGCCCGGAGATCGGTGGGCCGGCCTACGCTCATGTGGCGGGCTCCGCGCAGGCCCGTGGCTTCAGTGCGCCGGCGCCCAGGCCAGCCCGTCCGCGCCCTTACCGGCATCAATCAACTTCTCCACCTTCCAGTCGCCGATTGAAACCACGGCCACCTGGTGGCTCCGGTCGCAGGAGACATAAGCCGCCTGGCCGTCCGGCCGCACGATCACTTCCTGCGGCGCCGGGGGCAGCTTGACGGTCGCCGCCACCTGCATCGTGTTGAGATCCACCACCGCCATACCCGGCGTCGCCGGCAGCGCGATCAACAGCCACTTTCCATCGGGCGTAACCGCGCTCCCGTAGCCCTCGCTGGGCATGGGGATCCAACGATCCACTTTGTTGCTGGTGGTATCGATCACGGCGAGGCGCGGCTTCTCGGTGTCGGACGTGAACACCCAACGGCCGTCATTCGACACGGAAATGCGCTGCACGTGCCCGGCGACAGGAATCACAGCGATCGTCTTTCGCGCCACCAGGTCGAGCGCTGACACGGTTCCGGGTCCGACGTTAGCCGTGTAGCCTCGCGTACCATCCCGGGTGATCGCCAGCATGTGCGACTCCGCGGCGCCCGTAGGAATTTTGGCGACAATCTTCAGGCTTAGCGGGTCGATAACGGTAATGGCCTGATCAAGCTCAGTGGTGACGTAGAGCATCCCGTCTTTGGGACCGAACAGAGGACAGTGGGGGCGCACTCCGTGTCCGAAGTCGAGGGTGTGGATCACCTTGCGGCTGGCGATGTCGATGACGTCCAGCGTACTGCCATCTGTTCCCGGCGCGCCGACCCCTGAATTGCCGTAAATGGGAACATATGCGAGGCGGCCGTCGGGCGACGCGATCACCTCGTGCCCCGTGACGCCGGTTTCGGGAACAGTAGCGATCTGGCGGCCAGCCTCAGAGTCGATCAGGCCTGTGGTGTGCTCACCCTTATTCGCTACCACCACGAGGCCGCCAGTATCAGGCGCCGGAGCCGGCGAGTGCGCGGACACAAGTGGGACTATGACCATCATTATCGTAATCATCGTCAGCATTGCGAACCTCCCTTGCAGCGTCGCCTCTCCCCGCCGGACAAAGAGCCAATGCCTCACACGCGAGAGTTGCGCGCCACGGCGACGGTTTCGGCTGGTACCAGCTCAACCAGACCATCATACTTCACCTGGCCCTGTTCGAGCATCACGACCCGGCGGGCGATCGACGTACCCTGATCATAGCTGTGTGTGGAGAAGACGAGGGCCTTGCCTTCCTCAGGCAAGCGGGTGAGGAGCCGCTCCAGGTTCCGCGCGGAAACAGCGTCAAGCCCGGTAAAGGGCTCGTCAAGAAGCAAAAATGCGGGATCGTGCAGGATCGCACGCGCCAGTGACATCCGTTGCTGCAAACCGCGGGAGAGATAACGCGCCGGTTCATCAGCACGTTCGCGAACCGAGAAAAGATCGAGGGCCCGGTCGATTCGATGTTCGAGATCGTCCACGCCAAAGAGGGTACCGAACAAGCGCGCATTCTCACGACCCGTTAGCTCGCCATAGAGGAACGTGGCGTGCGAGACAAACCCGATCCGGGCGCGGGCGGTCCAGCCGGCTTTCGCGATGCTGCGGCCCGCAAACAGCACCTCGCCCTCACTCGGGCGCGCAAGCCCGGCCAGCGTGCGCAGCAGCGTGGTTTTGCCGGCTCCGTTCGCGCCGTAAAGCAGCACGGCGTCACCCGGCTTAACCGAGAGCGAAACCTTGCGTAACGCGGGGAGATCGCCGAAGAACTTGGAGACGCCTCGGGCTTCGAGGATCTCAGCGGGGGCTTTGACGGGTGGCATAAGCACCAAGCCGCGCGGGCGGATTCTTCTTGAGCAGCGCCACCAGGCGGGCCTTCAACTCGAGTCGTTCCTTCCAGTACGCCTGTTCGGCGATCTTGGAGGCGGCGAAGAGCTCGTCGAGATCGGCAATGGAGTTCAAGAGCTTCTCAGCTTTGGGATCGAGCTTCGCGCTTTCGGCCTCCTCAGCCATCTGCGCCCTGAGTTTTGGCCACTCTTTCACTACGCGCACGCCCAGCGCCCACAACAGCAGAAGCAGAAATCCTGCCAGCACGGGAGCAGTGAGTTGTGAAATCGAATTGGGCACCACCTTGACTTCCCCACCGCCCTGTTCCTGGCCTTGCTGTCCCTGACCTTGCTGCTCCACGCCCGGCGGTGGACCGGACGCGGCGGGACCGCTGAAGCGAATGGAGAAGGCGGTGGTGCCGCGCGCCAATTGCTGCGCCTCGTACTTCTCCAGCATGTGCTTCTGGTCGATCCCTGCAGGTTGGAAACCCGGAGCCTCGACCTGTAGGCTCGACGGGTAAACATAGAGCTCGGCCTGGTCGATGGGGAGGGAAGCTCCGTCCTTCAAGAGGATGCCGGAAGCCTGATACGGACGCGTATATTGGATCGTCACGGTGGTGACGCCAGGCTTCAGCGCGTAGCTAATCGAAAACTGCCCCGGGATCCTGCCGGCAACCGGTGTCTGCGGCAACTGCATGTTCATCAGCCCGGTCACCGCGACGGTCGGTGTGCCGGCGTCGGATGGAACACGAAAAGTAAAAGTTCCGCCCGGCGTGGCATAGGTCCGCAGGGGAGTGCTGGAGTTCTGCACCGCGTACTCTTCCTGTACCCTCAGCACGGAGCCTTCGGCGCCCACCAGCACCCGCGCGGCGGGAATGCCCAGACCCGCGGGCGACCGGGTTGAGTCATACACCGTGAGAACGACGTTGGCGGAGCCGGACGGATCGAAGGCCACAGCAGCGTTGTAAGAGGCTCCTTCGAACTCAGTCGAAGCCAGGTAGAAGGATTTTGGATCAACGTCTGCGTCCGTAAACGCAAAATGACCGGAAGCGTCTGAAGTGGCGGTCGCTACCTGTGTGCCGTTGCGGGGCATCAGCAAGCGAATTTCCTGGCGCGCCACTGGCTTGCTGCTGGTGGCGTTAGAGATGGTTCCCTGGACCCGGCCCTGCGCAAAGCCAAGGGCCGGCAAGAGAACGGCCAGCAGAACTACGGAGGGACAAGGTTTGGAGGAGCGCTTCATGCGAGCGGTAGAACAGTCAACAATTCAAAATTGCAGATCTCAGATTACGGACCGCAGATCCCAAGATCAGAATCACAAGTCGCGATCACAAACCGGGATCACAAATCGCATCATCAATCCCAATCGCCAAATCCCAAATCGCCAGTCACAAACGATCGATCCCTCGTCCTTTCACCGGCCTCTTCGAATCCTCGATTCTGGCTCCGCAGTCGCCGCAGAACTTCACAGGCAAGGGGTTCTCAAAGCCGCACTTCGGGCACGTGTAGTCTGGTACCGCCTGGGTCTTGCGCCGGACGCGTCGCGCCGCCACTTCGCGCTCGATGAAAGTCTCTTCGGTGCTGCCGCGCTCGATGTCGTGCGAAGCAGTCATAAGTTGAGCGGCCTCGCTGGTGTATGCCTCGCGCAAGGAGGTGTAGTCGTTGGTTGCGATCTTGTGAGAGCGATACTCGAACTCGAGGTCCTGGATGTTCTCGTACAGCACCAACCGGCGGCGCTTAAGATCGGCCAGCGGCGTCACGTCAACCGGCAGCGAGCCGCCTTCCTTCTCCGTGGCCAGCAGAGGAGTCACAACGAAGCATGCGAGACCGATCGCCATAATGAACGCAAGTCCAACCAGCATGGATTTCAGACCTCCCGGACGATCCGGCGTGAGCAAGGCAGGTATCCGCCAATCTGCCTCAGCCCAGCCGCTTCATCTCTTCTTCCATTTCCGCCATGGCCTCGGGCTCGATCGGCGCGCTAATCGCGGCCGCCGCAGCGGATGCGGCGGGAACGTGGCGCCAGCGGCGCACCGCCATCACTACCGCGCTCAGCCCGACAATTCCGCCGAAAATCGGCAGGATCCACACCATCAGATTGAAGCCATTGGGCGGCGGCGTGGCCAGTACCTGGGTGCCGTATTTCAATACAAAGTCCTGCAGGATGGTGGCGCCGTCCCTACCCGAGGCCACTTCCTTCTCTGCCATGGCCTGCATCTCGGCCTTCGAGGCGCAGCCTTCATGGTTACAGGCGCTCACCGTCTGCTGACAGCCGCACTGGCAGGTAAGGCCACCCTCGATCTGCTGAGCCCTCGTCTTGGGCGACCCCTGCTGGGCGCGAAGACTGGCACCGCTCGCGAGGCAAGCAGTCACCACAACGATCGCCATGACGCATTCAAAATTCCCGCGGAATTTCATAGCTTGCGCACCCGTCAACAATTTACCTCTTTCAATTTCGTAACCCCCGGCCCCTTTACCCCCAAGTCCTGGACGCCTGCAGCTAAGGCACCAGCACGATCTTCCCATGCGCTCCCGGCTCCATGACAGCCCGGTGCGCGCGTTCCGCCTCCGCGAGCGGTATCTCCTGGCCTACCACAGGACGCAACGTGCCACTTTCGAGACCCGCCACCAACGCCGCATGAATCGCGGCAAGCTCCGGCTCGGATGTGTTTAGCAGAGACATTCCCAGAATGCTGGCATCGCGAACCATGGCATCGCGCGGATTGATCTCCACAGTTCCCCGGCTGCCTACCACCACCACGCGTCCGCGAGGAGCGAGAATGGTCAGGTCTCTGCCGAGGTTGACGTTGGCGAGCATCTCCAGGATCAGGTTCACGCCGCGCCCGCCCGTAAGAGACCGTACCTGGTCAAGATAGGCGGATGAGCGGTGATCTACGGCATGGTGCGCACCCTGCTCGGTAACGAGCGCCAGACCGCGCTCCGTGCCTGCGCTACCGATAACGGTCAGGCCCGCCCTACGGGCCAGTTGGACACAAGCCACGCCCACACCGCCACTCGCGCCGTGAACCAGAACCGTTTCGCCTGGTTGCGCATGAGCGACGTTGAATAATGCGCGATAGGCAGTAGCATAGGCGACGTTCACCGCAGCGCCCTGCGCAAAGCTCATTTTCTCCGGCAGCCTGTGTACCTGCGAATCCTTGCAGACAGCCCGTCCTGCGTACGTGCCGGTTGTAACCGTTCCGCCCACATAGATTCGATCGCCCTCGGAGATCCCGGTGACGCCCTCCCCCACCGCCTCGACGATGCCGGCGCCGTCGGCTCCCGGAGTATAGGGAAGAGCGGGCTTGACCGCATAAGTGCCGGCGCGGATATAAGCGTCGACGGGATTAACGCCCGCGGCCTTGATCCCGACCAATACTTGACCGGCGCCCGGGCGCGGGTCGGGGACCTCTTCCAGTTTCATCACCTCCGGTCCGCCGAATTGGTGGATCCGAATCGCTTTCACTTGGTGAGGCCTCCGAGACGTGTGAGCTTCGCCCGTTTTTTCCGAGGAGAAAGCCAGCCTTATTCGAACCTCAGAAATGGCCGTTCTTGCCAAATCGGCGCTCCAAGGCTGCCAGGAATGAGCTGAATCTGTCGTCCGCCTTCTTCTGGGCCTCGACAAGCTGCTTGTGCAACTCGTTGAGATCGGCAACGGAATTCTGCACTCGCACCTGGCTCTTGGCTAATTCCTTTCCCCAATCTCTAAGCTCCGCCATCCCGGCCGAGGCTTTTGCCTGCTGCTCCAGAAGTGCGTCAAGTGAATGTTGAAAATTAACATGCCACTGTACGTGCCGTTCCTCCGACTCCACCTGAAACTGCTCGAGCTTAATCTGAAGCTCCTTCATGAACTCAAGCGCTCGTTCCATCTCCTCGTATGTCATCTGCCGCCTCCCCCTTTTTATTCGAGGGCTCCCAGGTCCGACATGCCGACGGCGGCTTCCTGTTCCCGGCGCATTTCGGCCATCTCGCGCTCCACACGGCTCGGGACGAGCGCCAGCAGAGTTCCGAGGAACACGACAGCTCCGCCAACCCACACCCACATCACCAGCGGATTGATGAATACCTGCACGATCGCCTTCTTGGTGTCGGGGTCCTGCCCGGCCAGCACCACGTAGAGATCCTCCCGCGAAGAACTGCGAATCGACACGTGGCCGACCGCTTCCTGGCTCGCCTTGTAGAAGCGCTGCTCGGGCTCCACGCTTCCAAGCGCCTGGCCGTCACGGATCACCGAAAGCGTGGCGCGCTCGGATTCGTAATTGGGGTTGTCGCCGGTCGAAAAGCTCTGCAGTCGCAAGGTGTAGTCCTTGACGTGCATCAAGTCGCCTTCCGCCATGAGAGTCTTGGTTTCGCTCTTAAAGGCTTGCCCGAGGAAACCTACGAACAGGATCACGATGCCCAGGTGGATCACGTAGCCGCCATAGCGCCGCGTATTGCGCATGGTGAGATGGTAGAGCGCCTGCAGGAGGTTCTCGTGCAGCGTGCGCTGGCGGGTCCGCGCCCCCTTGTAGAACTCGGCCACGGTGGCCACGGCCACGAAGCTGGTGAGAAGCACCGTCATCGATACGTAGAATCCGCGCACGCCGTACACGTACGCCGCGATCGTGAAGACGACGGCGATCGCCATCGGAATGGTGAAATTCTGCTTGATGCTCTGGAAGCTGGTCTTGCGCCAGGCCAGCAGCGGGCCCGCTCCAGTGAGAAACAGCAGGATGAGCCCGATCGGGACCATAAAGCGATTGAAAAACGGCGCCCCCACGGTGACCGTCTGGTTCTGAACCGCTTTTGAGACGATGGGGAATATGGTTCCCCACAGCACAGCGAAGACGGCCGCCAGCAGAACCCAGTTGTTAAAGAGGAATCCGCTTTCGCGCGAGACCACCGAGTCGAGTTGGTTTTCGCTTTTGAGGAAGTCCAGCCGCAGAAAAAGCAGCGTCAGCGAAAACACGACGATCACGCCCAGAAATGCGGCGAAGAAAGGCCCGATGTTGGACTGCGCGAAAGCGTGAACCGAGCTCACAATGCCGCTGCGGGTGAGGAAGGTGCCAAAGATGGAGAGGAAGAAGGTGGCGATCACCAGGACCATGTTCCACACCTTCAGCATCCCCCGCTTTTCCTGGATCATCACGGAGTGCAGGAAAGCCGTGCCCGCCAGCCACGGAAGCAGTGACGCATTCTCCACCGGATCCCACGCCCAATACCCCCCCCAACCCAACACTTCGTAGGCCCAATTGCCGCCGAGTACGATCCCGACGCCCAGGAACATCCAGGGAACCATCGTCCAGCGCCGTGTGGTGCGAATCCAATTGTCGCCAAGCTGACGGCTGATGAGCGCCGCCATGGCAAAGGCAAACGGCACCACCATGCCGACATAGCCCAGGTAAAGCATCGGCGGATGAATCACCATGGACGGGTACTGCAGCGCCGGGGTCAACCCGTTGCCGTCCGGAGGAACAAATGCCCGCAGGGCGCCACCGGCGCCGGCAGCAGAAAGCTCGGAGAAAGGATTGGCAAAAAAAAGGATCAGGGTGGAGAAGAATACGCCGGTGCCCATCAGGATCGAGACCACATAAGGCATCAGTTGGCGGTTGCGACGGCGGTTCATCAGCACCACCAGCGCACTATAGATGGACAGCAGCCAGGTCCAAAAAAGCAGGGAGCCTTCCTGCCCCGACCAGAGCACCGGGATCTTGTAGTAGATGGGAAGCGCGCGGTTGGAATGGGCGGCGACATACGCGCTACCGAAGCTGTCGGTCAGAATCTGGTACTCCAGGGCCAGCACCGCCAGGGTCACCATGGCGAAGAAGGCGAGCGCAGCCCGCTCTGCGCTACGAGTGACCCTCAGGCTACGAAGCCTGCCGCCCAGGGCGCCCGCCACAAGCGCGTAGAGCGCGAAAGCCACGGCTGCGATCAGACCGACGCTACCGACTTGGTTCATAGTATCTCTCCAGGCCTTGGGAGCTTACGGGGCGACGCTCAAGCCCGTTTGTTTGAGAGCTTGGCATAGCGTTCGCGCAGGCGACGACGAGTCAACTCGCGTTCTGGGCCACCTTTTGGGAGACTCCGGGCGGCGCGGACTGGTACTTGGAGGCGCATTTGGCCTGCACCTTGTCAGCCTGAAAGACCCCGCCCGAGTCGTAGTTGCCCTCGATGATGGCCTGTGCCCCTCCTACAAAAGTATCGGGAAGAGTATCCGAGCCGACATAGGTCACCGGGACGGAAGCAGCATCCTGAACAAGACGGAAAGTCACTTGACCGCCCCGTCGCTCGACCGATCCTTGCGCCACCATACCGCCCACCCGGACGTGTTGATGACCCCCTTTGCCGCCAATAAGCTCGCTAACCGTATAGTAATAGGTCTTGTTTTGCTGAAAACCCGACACAGCCAGCCAAGCGACGATCGCGAGGATCACGCCGATACCGGCACCGAACTTGATTATCCTTCTATCCATCGGAAATCACTCTCCGTCAAGGGGAAGCCAGCCAGATCAAGGGGGGAACCAGCAGCGCGAGCTATTCGCGGTGTCCACGGTTTGTACCGGAATCAAACTTGCTTCCTCTGTGAATTGTCCACCTTCCTTAGGCAGGAGTCAACCGCACCGAGTCTATCGGTCGCTTGGCGAACCGTTGGCTGGGAGAACTGGAAATCATGACAAAAGACTCTTTACGTCAAGGCGGGCGCGTCGCAATTTCGGAATCAAGATTCCACAATCGCAGCAAAGCGTGGGGGCGGAGCAAGACAGCTTCTGACCATCTCGCCCCGCCCCAAGTCTAGGCCCTCGATGCCGATCGGGCCGTGCTAAATTCAATCTCCCGTGCCTGAGAGGCCAATCACCTGCGGGCTGCCTCCGCCGTTATCCACAACTCCCACTGCGCCGACTCGCGATCCGGTGGCCTTGGGAGTGAAGGTTACGCTGATGCTGCAGCTTCCACCACCGCTGACGGACGAACCGCAGGTGTTCGTCTGCGCAAAATCGCCGGCGTTCGCGCCGCCCATACGGAACTGCGTGATGCTCAGCGACGCTTTGCCAACATTGGTCAAGGTCACCGTTTGAGCAGGGCTCGTGGTCCCGACCTTCTGTGTGCCGAAACTGAGGGAGGTCGGAACCAGTTGAACTTCGGTTCCCGTCCCAGCAAGTGAAATGGTCTGTGGACTGCCAGGGGCGTTGTCGGAGATCGTTACAGTCCCCACCGACTTGTTGATGCCGCTAGGCGTAAAGGTAACGCTGATGGTGCAACTCGCTCCCGCCGCCAGACCGGTTCCGCAATTGTTGGTCTGCGCGAAACTGCCGCCGCTGAGGATGATGCTGGTGATTGTCAACGGACCCTGACCAGAGTCGGTTAGAGTCGACGTCATCACCATACTAGTGGTATGCAGCAATTGCGCTCCAAAAGTCAGGGTGGTAGGCGTGATCGTAACTGCGGGAGGATAATTGACGGTTTGGATCAACGGCGGCGCGGTATTCGGATTGAAATTCGAGTCCCCCGAGTAGAGGGTGTTAATCGTAAACGTTCCAGCGGCAAGCGTCGAAGTGGTGAAGCTGCCCTGGCCGTTCGCGAGATTCGCGGTGCCGAGAAGGCTCGACCCGTTCTCAAAAGTCACGGTGCCGGTGGGAGTCGGGTTGCCCGCGATGCTGGCGGCCACCGTGGCGGTGAACGTCACCGCAGAGCCGACGAAAGACGGATTGGATGAGCTGGTTGTTGTGACGAAGGTGCCGCCGTTGTTCAACAGCACGTCCACATCGGCGCCGGTGTCAGCAATTTCAAGATCGGGGGCGCCATCAAGGTTCAGGTCAGCCGCGGCCAGGAGGCCCGCTCCTCCGCCGGCAGAATAAGTAGCCGGGGCCTGGAACGTGCCGTCGCCGTTACCGAGGAAAACCCAGACGCTGTCCGCTGAGCGAAAATTGTTTGCCTCGGCGAAATCCGCCTTGCCATCCCCGTTGAAATCGGCCACCACAATTCCGGCGGGACCATTGCCCACCGTAGTGAAAGAGGGCGTCCCGAACGTGCCGGTACCCGTGCCGAGCATGATGGCGACGTTGTTGCTCCCATAATTTGAGATGGCAAGGTCCAGATTACCGTCGGCGTTGAAATCGCCTGTGGCCAGGTCGCTCGGTGTGGTTCCTACCTGGTAGTTCACAGCTTTCTTGAAGGTCCCATCGCCATTCCCTAGCAGGATGCTCACGTTGTTGGAGGTCTTGTTGGCGACGGCAAGATCCGGAATGTGATCGTTATTGAAATCGCCGATGGACACCGCTTGCGGATTGCCTCCTGCAACGTAGTTCACGGCCGACCCGAAGGTACCATCACCATTACCAAGATAGATGGAAACGTCGCCGCCGTGATTCGCCACTGCCAGGTCCAGCAGGCCATCACTCCTAAGGTCCGCCACCGCCACGAAATAAGGGGCTCCGAGCGTAGCGGCGTAATTGACAGGCGCCTGGAAGGTGCCATCTCCGTTACCAAGGAGGATGCTGATGTTGGCGCCAGACGTAAAGTTATTCGAGTTGGTCACCACGATATCGAGATGGCCGTCTTGATTGAAGTCGGCTACCGCCAACGAGGTCGGGTAAGGACCCGCCGTGTAGTTCACGGCCGTCTTGAAAGTGCCATCGCCGTTTCCAATCAGGATACTGACATCGCTACTGAGGTTGTTCGCTACGGCGAGATCAGGTATACCGTCGCCATTGAAGTCTCCGGCGGCAACATCATGTGGCGCTTTGTCGGCCGGGTAAGGAATCGGGGTTCCAAATTCCACGGCCTCAGCGGAAGTCCAGGCAAACGCCGACAACAGCAGAGTCGCGACGGCGCACATTAGGATTCTTCGTGGTCCCCTCATCGCTGATCCTCCAATAGTACTCTTAGTATCTCTTCGGCGGTTAAATGATTGAGATTGAGCTCCGGCTTGGTCGAGGCGCTAAACCCTTATCAACCCTGGTAGAAGTAACACCTTCGCAACCCGCACGCAAGTATCAAACTAGGTATGCGGGCGCGTCATCCGAGGGGTAAATAGGTGGCTCGTGAGTTTCTAAGGGCTTCGACTGGTTCCTGCTTGTTACCTGGTGGGCGTCCTCACCGAAGCCGACGTGGCCAGCCAAGTCTCACAAAGTAAAGCCTGATCATGACGAGTGCCGCTACGAGTGTGGACCCATCCGTCGTGCGATCGCGTGCAGAAGGTCGTACTTCGTAAGGATCTCGTAGGACCCATCTCCTAGGTCGACAAATACGGCCGGGCAGTCGCGAGTAATGCAGGACATAATCTGATCGACCGGCGCCGGGGCCGCCACCACCGGGAAGCTCTCGCTCATGGCCTCACGGACCACCAACTTCTTGAGATCCTTGCCTTCGAGGGCCAGGGTAAGGATGGCATCCTCGTAGATCGCGCCCACCGGCCGTCCTTCTTCAAGCACGGGAAGCTGTGAGAAATCATTGGCTTGCATGGCCGCGAGCGCGCCTGACACGGTATCGGACGGGGTCATGGCAATCAGGTGGCGGGCAACGCCATCTGCAGCCTTGGCATGAACGATCTCGCCAGCGGTAAGAGGCAAAGAAGACTCCAGGTACCGATTCTCCTTCATCCAGTCGTTATTGTAGACTTTGCTCAAATAGCGGGCGCCCGTATCGGGAATCAGGACCACCACAAAATCATTGTCGTGCAGCGTAGACCCAATCGCCAGCGCGGCGCCCACGGCGGTCCCGACCGAACCTCCGGCAAAAATGCCTTCGCTACGGGCGAGGCGCCGCGTCCACAGGAAGGAATCCTTGTCGCTCACCTGAATCATGTCGTCGAGCACGCTGAAGTCGAGGGTCACCGGAAGGTAGTCCTGGCCAATGCCTTCCACCTTGTAGGGCTCTCCTCTGCCGAGTTTGCCGGTGTGAAAAAACTCGGTGAGAACGGATCCTACCGGATCGGCTCCAATGATCTTGATACCGGGATTCTTACTTTTGAGATAACGGCCCACTCCCGTGATGGTCCCGCCCGTGCCCACGGCGCACACAAAGTGTGTGATCTTGCCCTCGCTGTCTTCCCAGATCTCAGGTCCGGTGGTGCGGAAGTGTATCTCCGGGTTGGCCGGATTCGAGTACTGGTCGGGATGATAGGCGTTGGGAATATCGTGGGCCAGCTTCTCGGCGACAGAGTGATAGCTGCGCGGGTCTTCGTGCTCGACCGCAGTCGGACAAACGATCACCTCCGCGCCCAGCGCCTTCAGCAGGTCGCGCTTCTCCTGGGACTGCTTGTCCGCCATCGTAAAAATGCACTTGTAGCCCCTCATCACGGCCACCAGCGCCAGACCCATTCCGGTGTTGCCGGATGTGCCCTCAACGATTGTGCCTCCCGGCTTCAACAGGCCCCGGCGCTCGGCGTCGTCGATCATGGCGATCCCGATCCGGTCCTTGACGCTGCCGCCCGGGTTCAAATGGTCGCACTTGGCCCAGAATTCGCCCTTGCAGCCGCGTGTGATCTTGTTGAGCCGGATGAGCGGCGTGCGTCCGATGGCCTCAAGGATGTTGTTGTAGCGCATGAGTTGCAATTATAAGTGATTATCAGGCACTATTGGCGTTGTAAGAAGGGCAGCGATGATCTTCCATGTCACTCTCGCGCAAGCCGAAGACGGGTGGGTTGTAGCTGAGTGCCCGGCGCTGCCAGGGTGCGTGTCGCAGGGCAAAGACGAGAAGGAAGCGCTGGACAACATCAAGGAAGCCATTACGGCGTGGCTCTGGGCCGAAGACCAGAAGGCTGTCTCAGCACTCAAACCTGAAGATGCGGAACGCCCCATTGTCGTGGCCGTGTAGCCCGATGGGCAAACTCGCCAACATTTCAGGGAAAATAAGACAATCTCAAGATCGAAGGAAGCTGCGCGGTTGTTGCGACTCCGAACTCAGCCGGTGGGCAGTGCGCTGCCGGCCATGCCATGCCGGGCGGATCGCGGACCGTTCAGGCCCGAAGCCAGCCCCAGCATACACACCGCGCTCAAAGCAAAGAAGCAGCTCAGCCAAACAAAGTATGATCCAGGTTGGTCCAGTTTGATCCAGCGAAAGTCCATCGCAAAAAAAGCCAAAGCAAAACCGACCAATCCGGCTCCGCCCAGGCCCAGAAGCCATTCCTCCGCAGAATGACGCCTCCGGGTTCTGGCGTTTGCCAGGGCGAGAGCGCCGGCGCTCATCGCCATTGCTACCAGCAGAAGGGCGAAGAAAGGACGGAAATGAAGCGGCCCGGTCCAGAAAATCGGGATCAGTGCGTAGGCGCTGAGCGCAAGACCGTTCAGCATCAGAAGCCCGGATTCGAGAAACCGCGATTCGCCCTTCCTGCCCCTCGTGGCGCTCCAAACGCCGGCTGCGACGGTGCACGCTCCTGCCGCCAGCGCAAACTTGGCCTGAAACAGAATCGTGCTCTCCACCGCGAGTTTACGCAAAGCGACGGATCCATCCGGATTCTGCAGGACAAGGTTCACGGCCGCAAAGGTGGCTTGAAGAACGCCAGCTAACACCAGTAACCAGTTTCTCGACAGTATTCGGATCATATGCACCTCGCGATCCTGATTGAGCCGCCCTCAGTCATGGGGCCCTCTTTACTTACCGAAACAGCGAGGGCGCGATCTCCCGGCGCAGCGGCAGCGACGCGCTATTCCTTGGGCTCGTCCCTATCCTGATCGGTGTATTCCGCGGGGACGTCGTCTTCCGGAACCTCGTGGGTCTTCACCGGGCCTTCGTCAGCGTCGGGAGCATCTTCCACCCCGCTGACCACCGCGGCTTCGTAATACTGGCCCTCTTCGATAAGCTCCTGGACGCTTTCGGAATCCGCGTCCGCCACGCCGGATATTCCTTGCAAGTCGCCGGATTGTCCCGAGGTAGCGGCGCGGTCACGACGGTCGCTGGCCGGACCGAACCCCTCCTGCCGGGCGGCCACGTCGCCGTCAATCTGGGTTCTGTCGTGGATTCGTTTCTTCATGACCCAACATTAACACGCGCCCGAAGTGCCCACAACAGACCTGACCGTTTTGTGAAAAACGATTCGTCGAGCCCCGTCAGGGCAGTTTTTTTCGGCCTCGCCGAGCCCCAATTCCAGCTCCAAAAAAGTGTGCAACAATTGCACACTTGGGCTTCATTTGGGCAAGAATATACTTGGCTGAATTTCAGCGGGAAGGTGGTGTAGAATGAGCACTTCAACAGGCACCCTGATAGGGCAGGCAGAGAAGGCGAACGCGCCAGCGGCAGAGCGGCTGTTCATGTACATCGCTTACCTTGACGACTCTGGATCGACAGGCCGGAAGTTGGATGACGCGAGCGCGCCATTCCAGATCGTCGGTGGCCCGATCATCAAGGACAGTGCTTATATGAGCTTGGAATACGTGCTCTCTGGCGTTGTAGCGCAGTTTGTGCCGGAAGAGAACTGGGATTGCTTCGAGTTCCACACCAGCCACCTATTGCACGGCACCGGGGTTTTCAGCCATTTCGGGGCGAAGGCCGGGCTGGAGATCATCGAGCAGGCCCTGCGGTGGGTGAAGAAATTCAACATCCCGATAGTCTACGGGGCGGTCGATAAGGCGGAGCTGGAGACCAAGATTTACAACGATGCGCATCCGTTGGGTGTCGCGTTCGCGATCTATCTGAGGTGCCTGGACAACTGGTTTACCAAGCGCTACGTCCTAGACATCATGCAGAAACAGGAGCCTGCTACAGCACTCCTGATCTGTGACGATCCGCTACCACCAGGACGCAAGGAGACAGAGGAAAGCTGCCGGGGAATCATTCAACGAGTATTCCGCCGCAATAGGAAACGGCCTCGCGGCGGCTCCCCCAGTTCTGGGATGGCGATTTCCATTTTCGATGACATCTACTTCGGGGACTCGAAATACTCCATCGGGATTCAGCTTGCGGACATCTGCGCGTACTTCATCGGCAAGCATCTCGCCCACAAGGACGAGTTCAACGACTTCTACGGGATCATTAAGGATCAGATCCTAGCCTCGGAGGTCTTCCCCGGTGATGATGATTGAAAGTCAGAAAGTTGGGCCGTCTCCGTAGCTTCCTGGTAACACCGACATGAGGAAGGCGAGCGAGAGAAACGCGGTTATAATCACAAGGGCCAAGGCCAGAACTTTAGCGCTCTGGCCTTCCTTCTCGATCCGTTGCGGCCATCCTGGGAGTTCTTCTTTAGGGTGAGCATCGACACGTTCAGCCAAATGCTTTGCGTCGGTAACAAAGTCACTCACGCGCGATTGCAGGCGCCACGCCGCAACCAGCGCGGCCACGCAGATCGGAAGTACCACCCATCCCCTAACCTCTATCATGCAGTCCACTCCCCACTTGGCTTGATCTGAACTCCGATCACGAGATGAACATCGTTCTCGTATTCTGTCGGCGGCGATCCCAATGGCGCAAGTAAGAGACTTGTCGAGACCCTCAAATCCACAACGAGGGAGTCATTTTGCAGCAGAACGTAAAACGGATTTTCCCCCTCAGTCGGAGCCGCGCCCGCTGGAAGCTCGCTACAATCCCTCGGCATCCTCAGAGCGTCGAATAGCGTGCCGATCCTGTTGTCAATGTCGCCGCCAGCGATCCTTATCGCGTTAATCTTGTCGCGTCTCAAGAATAGAACGTCCAGCGACACACAAAGCGGATACTCATCCGTGACCAGTGGCACGAAACGATAACCGCATATCTGGAACCTTTCAGCCAAGGCTTGTGGACCGGTAAGAGACCCTCCACCTAGCTCTATGACGGACCCGCGCAGTGGTTGTCTCTTGACCTCCCAAAGCCGCTTCAATTGTTTGTGGAACTGCTGGCGAATCTCGTGCTTTTCCTTGACACGAGAGCCGTTTGAGGCTTTTAACTGTCCGCTGTAGATCAATTTTAGTTCCACCAGTCGTCCCTCAATAAAAGCCGGTTCGGGTTCATCGCTGAACCTAACATAACTGACATAGGTCAACAGTTTTTCGCTTTGCTCTGGTGGTGACTCAGTCTGAAATTCGGAGCCGTTTTCGGCCCCTCAAAAAATCATTTAGTATTATCTCCCATAACAAGATATCCCGATCCGCTCTTGAGCGTATAATCGTTTCCAAGAAATGGTGGGGGGGGTAGTTCAGTGACGGCAGAAAACAAATTTGACGTGTTCGCTCAAGTAGAAAATGGCCCGCTATGGAGAGGGGCTTATCCAAACCTTGAGGTGGCCAAAGTGAAGGCTCAGCAACTAGCCGTTCAGGAGGGTGTTGAGTTCTTCATTTTAGATTTCAGTGCCTCCAAGGTAGTGGCGAGATTCTTTCCAAGGCCAGGGCCGAGAACGCCGCGAGCGTAGTTCAGGCATTGAGATGGATGACCTAACAATGCGAGAATGGTTAGCGGCCCAGATCGTTGCCGTCATGCAGGCTTAAAACGAAAACGCCCGCTTCGCAGGCGGGCATCTTCCAAACTCTGTATAGGCCACATACAGAGTAGCATAGGAGTGTGACATATGCAATCACAGAGTGCCGCAGAACCCCAAAAGTCACTCCAATACGAGGCGTTTCAGGATAAGAACTCACCGCCAGACTGGAGAGTTGAAGGCATCGACTCAAAGTCTGGCGATGTGTTCGTTGCAATCTTTCCCGGAGCCTTGGCTCAGGAAAGGGCCAAGGAATACGCCCAGTTCAAAAGCGGTCAATAAGCGACCTCGACTTCGATTTGATCGATGCACGTTTGTGGCTTGCTGTGGTTGCTTCCCGTGATCCAAGGGCCATCAACCACAGCAAGGGCCGTGAGGCCGTCCACGTCCATGCATTTCCATTGTCCTTCCGGAGGCAGCGGCCTGCTGCTCTGGCCTGCAAATTGGAATGACAAGACATGATGAACTTCATTCTTCCATCCCATCGCGTGCGGACACATCTCTCGATGGAACCCGTCATAGTAGGCTCTGATTTGCTTTTTGTTCGTGATAGCAAAACGGAGTAATTCCGAATTGGAAGCCATCGGTTTCCCCTGTGTTGTGAATTTTAAAACGACTACAGGGGGGATGGTATCACAAACAACAATTCCGGCTAGGCTCTCTTTTTGTATGGCCCGCGTGGGCCTGCCTTCGGCTTAGGCACGAGATTCAGGATGTCCTCGATTGTCCAGAGATGATCCGTAACGCCAGCTTCCATCGCGGGACTCACCCGCAACGTCTGATGCCGACGAACGAAATTGTAGTGCATGAAGTACAGGGCCGTCATATAGGCGTGGTTCTCGATCTTCTTACTGAAAGCGTTCGTTAGCCGCGTGAATCGGCGCATTCCCATTCGCATGGATAAATTTTGTCTCTCGACATAGCTCGTAGAAATGTGCTCGGGGTCAGGATTGCCAGTGACCGGCTTGCGCTCGCAGGACGTGCAAACGGCGGGGCTGTAGCGCGTTTCCTCTTGGCTCGATTCGTAGGTTTTAACCAGCATCGCGTAGTCCACGTCACAACCGAACGCGCCTTCAACCGCTTCCAAATAGACCCGCAGTCCGTCCGTGGTGAGTTGAACGCGAGAGGCTAGACGCGAGGCTAGATCGTCGATGAACATCTTCGCGCTTTGAGCGTCCCGATTGCCCACCAGGAACGAGGGCACCAGCTTCGTGTCGGCATCAATCGCAACCCACGTCCAAACGCTACCGAAACCGAACCGCCCTTGCTTATCAGCAGGAAGATTCTTGTCCTTCCCGTAGCAGAACGACCAGCACTCGTCGCACTGAATCCGCTTGCACTTGAGGCCGCGAAGGGTCTTATCCTGATACTCAGCACACGCCATGCCGACACGGGGCAGGAAGTTCAAGACGCTGTTGAATGCAACGTCGCACATACGCGCCGTTGCTCGGAGCGAGTTTCCCTCGACCAGCGCGGCGATAATTTGAATCTGCTTCTCTCGGCTCAGTGTTTTCATACATTCATTATGCTTGAGCGTGAGAAGTAGTGTCAAGAAAAATGAAAAGGTCTCCAAAATATTTTTGCGCTCTGCTTGATTTCTATGGCTGTCCCGTTCTACTCAGTCGCAGGAGCCAACCGCTTTGCAGGGGCTCGTGGCGGGGTTTCTAACCCGGGCAGGATTTCTTCGGATGTTTCTTTCCTGGAAATGGTGAGGATTGCAGGCTTGCAGAGTACCTCTCTGATGACAAGCTCCTGTAGCATTCTTCTGGTACAAGTTGCCTGGACGAGGATGGCCGTGTCTGACGTAAGTGAGATTACGTGCTCTCCTAAATCCACCTTTCCGGCATCGCATGCCAGAGTCACAGCTTGGACACAAAGGCTCATGCTGCCGCCGAACATATTCAGCGCGTCGCCGACCAAACTTAGACTTTGGGCCAAAGGTCCTCTGTCGTTGTGAGGAGAAGGAATCGTGTCGAACGGCAAATGGGCTCTGACAATTGGTACGCCCTTCTCTTGGAAGTGCGCCTCGTCGGTGCCTGGAATTTCGACCTTGATGCTCTGACTTGCGCTGTCCGTAAATACCTTTCCAGTTGGAAAAGTTACGGCAATCAACTTAATATTCTCGTACTCTGGACGGAGCGTGAACTCATCGAGTGCAGCGCGAACGCCCTCCCCCATCGCCGTAAAGATCACAATCCTTTTGACGTTGTGCACCACGGCTGCCCGAAACGCAACCCCAAGCGTTGCGCGAAGGTTATCCCTCCCCTCCTGAAGAAAGTGGACCGTCGAGGTTGTAAACGACTTTTCCATTATTCTACGGGCCTGAGGCGGAAATGTAAGACCTCGTCAATCGGTCGCTTGGATTGGCGGTGCCTGAAAATAGCTTTTACGAACGTAAACATTTCTACGTTTTCCAAGTCCAAGTCTTTCACGCTTTCCTGTTGATGGTGGGGCAGCGGTGCCCCGTAATGTAGGTGAGCTCTATTGTGGTCGCTGTTATCTATTCTTATGTCAACATGGTCGTCCGCCCGTGGGATAGGCAGACCATCTGCGTCTTCAGCTACTATGTCCCCGTAATGAAAGGCGTGAAGAGACCGCTGGCTAAGCATGAGGCCGGCTCTTTTGGTGTAATGCTCTCGGAGCTGCAAGTATTTACGGTCGTCAAAAGTGAGAACCCATCT
>DASYYZ010000216.1:0-12173 GCA_035946735.1 Terriglobia bacterium | reverse complement strand
CGCTGAGTGGGGGAAGAGGGCTTCAAACGCCAGCCCCCGTCCCCCACACCCCCATCCTCCGCTGGATGGAAATACAAAACCAGACTTCGTCGACACTAAGTTATTGCCGACGAAAAATGGACTTGATTTTGGGGTCCACCTTCGTGGTAATGACCCCGTAACCCCTACAAGCAGCAAAACGGGGTCCCCCTTTCTGCCCGATTGCGTTACGGAGCTAAGGTGTACGTGCGTGGGGTTATAGCGTCTTGCGGGCGGTGCTATCATTTGTCGAGGGAGCGCATGGCCAGCAGCGAGAGTAGCGCCAGCCTAATAACCCGTGACGCCGGCTTTATGGTAAAACTCCGCGGCCCGCCGGTATTCGTCCTGAATTTCGTCCAGCCCCAGCTTGTCCAACATCTTGTGAATGGTGGTGTGTGGGTCGTTTGACCAGAAGATTCCACATTCCTCGTCCTGGTAATACCGATAGCCCACGCGGTCGCCGTAAGCCTGCGTGAGGGCCGCTCCCCGTTTCAGAGCGCGGCTGTAAGGAACGACGGCGTAGCTTAGATCGAGCTCTTGAACAAGTATGTTGTTGCCGGGCGGATTGATGTTGCCCATCTTCACCGCGTCATCACTCATGTCCCACGTCGAGCGCGCCTGCAATAACCCGCACACGTTACGATCCGAGTCGTGCTGGAATGCCCGCCCGCTCGCCCGGTGTTATCCGGCTGCAACCTACCCCGCGGTTTTCTTCACATTCGCCCCGCTGGCGGATCGTCGGAGCCGGGTGCGACCCGGGTCAAATTCTCGCCGAGGATGGTAGGACACCACATGGTTTCGATGTGCTCTATGACCAACTCTGTACCGCGCGCGTGACTTACGAATGGCCGGGATCGCGGATCATACATGGCGTCGACAAGATCTCGCGCCACCACCACCCCGAAGCCGAGCCGCGTCATCTGCCGCGCCCCGAAACCGCGATTCAGGATGCAGATATTGGCGTGGACTCCCATCAGCACAACCTTGCCGATACCTTCCTGCTTGCAGAAGTTGTAAATCTCCTGGCCGCTATCGCTGACACCATCGAAGCCTACGATGTCGAGGGCGGGATGCTCGCGGGTCCAAGGGTAAGGCGGCCCTTCGAACGGGTTCACCACCGGGTCGTCGCACGCCTGGGAGTCATCGATCGGGAAATTCCGTTCCTCCTCAGGGATACGTGCGCAGCGCTTAATGATGGGGAAAGGAGACGCCGCCGCGGGAGCATTGCACATCCGGTTACGCCAGGGGGTTCCCTCGTAGTATTTCATCGTGTCGCTTGGCGCGTGGATGACCATCACGCCCAGACTGCGGGCGGCGCTGACGACCTGGTTCATCCGTGGCGCCATCAAGGCCACACGTTGCGCGGACATGCCGTAGGTGTGCGTGTTCCACATGTCGCAGATGATGATCGCTGTGCTTGCCACGGGCCATTGCAGGACCTGCTCCGAGGCCCCCGCTTCTTGGGTTCGCCGACGCGCCCGAAGACTCAGCGTCCCGGGCACTTTCGGGCGGTTGGGTATCACGTCGTCCGGGGACGGCTGCGCCGCCGCGACAAGCGCGGCCCCGGCGGGTATCGATCCGAGAAAGGATCTTCGGCTAACAGCTTCCATCAGCACTGCCTCCTCGTGATTGTGGTCGTCCTTCGGCTTTTCGGTTTGGCCAGTATACACCGATTCGCCAAGTATCCGGTCGCCCGGTGCTGGCCCGAGCAGCGTACCGCAGAGCAATCGTTCTCGGAGAAAATGATGACTCTGCATTCCAAGCCCGTAAATTCTTGTTTCTTAGCAAGCATTTTCAGGCTGCCAGCAGAGCGAAATCGGTTTGACGAGACTTCAAGGCGGTATTCATCACCTGTTGGCCTTTGTGCGTAGGGCGGTGATAATTCGTTCGTCCGACGCGATGGATCAGTCCGTGAGCGAAGAGCAAGCGCAACTGTCGAGTGGTGCGAGCGGCGGCGCGACGGCGGTGGGCGGAGTCGTTGGGAGGCGAATGGGACAGCGCCTCACGCAGAGCGCGGTTGCGCACGCCCTGCAGGTGGAATTCCCCGCGCAAGATCGCGGCGAACAGACCGCTCTCTTGCGGGCTGATGGGCCGCAGGGCGCGATAAGGTGGGGGGTACCGGCTGGCCGACCGGATCGAGAAGGGGATGGGGGAGGGACTCTCCCATCACTGCAATGCGCGATGCTAAAACCCCCAGGGCCACGGTTCCCAGCCGACGTGCGAAGTTGCTAGCTCTGAGTGTTGCTTCGCGCGTTCAGCAAACTCGCGACGCTCGCGAGAACCTCATGATCGCACATTGGAATTGGATACACGGCGATGGGCCTGACCAGGTCTCGCCTATCGCGGTCGAGATTCATCAAATGAAGAAGACGAGGCTGCGCGACAGATTTCTAGTATAACATTGGTACCGGCATTCCCTGCGACAGGCGCTCTTGGAAATCCTCGAATCGACCATTAGGATATGTTGCCAGAGCTTGCGAGAGGACAAAGAGTGGCCTGAAACGCGTGCGACGTAGCATTGCTCGGATCCAGGTGTGCTCAACTCGCATCTCCCATTGCGCCTCGGGTCCTCATCCAATGTACGTCATAACCGATGAAGATGGTGGAAAGTCGGAACAAGGGGGAAGCACGGCGCGCCCCCACCCTAATGGGGTGGATTTTGCCCAAGGAGAAGCGAAGGATGTCCACCGAGAAGAGTTACTATTATCAGCATTACACTTGGCTTGAGATAAAAGAAGTGGTCAAGCGGCAGCCCGTAGTGGTTCTACCCGTGGGGTCAGTCGAAGACCATGGCAAACATCTACCTCTGGATGTCGACAATTTCCTGATTACCTCCATTTGTGAAGAGGCGGCGCGGCGCGCGGACGGCGAAATACTCCTCCTACCCCCGGTCTCCTACGGATTTGAGGAACATCACATGGACATGCCGGGGACCATCGATATTGCGATGGAGCATATGTTGCATTTTGTTTTGGATATCACCCGCAGCGTCGCACACCATGGATTCAACCGTATTCTTCTCGCCGATGGGCATGGATCGAATATGCCGATTCTGGATCTGGTGGCACGCCGCACTATCCTCGATACCGAGGCGCTTTGCGGGGCTTTTATTTGGCCAAGTTTAGCGCGAGACGAGATCAGAAGCATCCGGGAAACCGGCGTGGGGGGAATGGCGCATGCCTGCGAACTAGAAACTTCCGTCTATCTTTACCTGGATTCGTCGCGGGTTCAGATGAACCTGGCGGAGAAAGAGATTGCGTTACCGCAGACAAAGTTTACGTGGATGGACCTCATGGAGGGGGCCCCAGTTCTGGTGATGGATCATTGGACACGCTTCAGCAAGACCGGCGTTTCCGGTGACCCCACCGTGGCCACCAAGGAAAAGGGCGCGAAGGTTTTTGAAGCGGTAGTTACGGCCTTCCTCGAGCTGGTGAAAGTGTTTAAGAATTACGATCGGGGAAAGCGCGTCGATAATCACCTCTGAAAACCAATTGCTTTTCACTTGAGGGGTAGTACTCACTGGGAATGTGGGTCACCGCCTAACCCCCACGAACCGCAAAGTGTGGGCCCCCTTCCCGCCCCGGCTGATGTAAATGCTGACAGCGGATCACCCTCTCCCCCAAAGGGGGTGTAGATTCAAATCGACGCTACCCCCAGTCCGCAATGGATCAATTGATGTTGGGACTCGTAGCGCGCAACGCCGCTACCGCCAGTTGCATTCCACTGTTGCAATAATGCGAGGCGATGAAAACATGAGCGTCAAAAAGCCATTTCGGATAGGTATCAGCCCCGATTTCGCGACGCAGGCGACCGGGATGCTGGACCCAGGAATTGACGAAGTCCTGAAACTGGCCCCCGGGGTCGAGTGGGAACACATGCCGGATACGTCGGGCGTGGCTGTGCCGGAAATTCTCAATCGCTACGACGCCGCCATCGTCCTGGATTATCGCTTTCCAGCCGAGAGCTTTCGTGGACTAGAACGGCTGGCAATCATCGCGCGCTGGGGGGTGGGCTATGACCGCATCGACGTGCCCGCTTGCACGGAGGCTTCGGTGATATTGGCGGTCACCACTGACTCCGTGCGACGCCCGGTTGCAGAGGGCGCCTTGGGGCTAATTTTCGCGCTGGCCAAGAACTTTCGCGCCCATGACCGGAATTGCCGGGCAGGTCGTTGGCGGGAACAGGCCCCGGTGGGCTTTAACATCGCCGGCAAAACCCTCGGGGCCGTGGGGCTTGGCAACATCGGCCGGGAATTGTTCCGTCTGGCCCGTGGAGTGGGATTCCGCCGCCTGATGGCCTACGTGCCGAGTGCACCGATTGCCGAAGAGACCGCAGCGGGTGTTGAGTATACCGACCTCGACACCGTGATGCGGGAAAGCGATTTTATTTCGATCCATTGCCCCTTAAACGAGCAGACCCGGGGGATGATTGGGGCCTGTCAACTAGCACTGATGAAATCTACTGGCTACCTGATTAACACCGCCCGAGGTGCGATTGTGGACGAGCAGGCATTGATCGCGGCGCTGCGAGAGCACAGGATTGCCGGCGCAGGACTCGACGTGTTTGAAACGGAACCCGTCCCGGCCGGCCACGCCCTGCTGGAGCTTGACAACGCAATTCTCACGCCGCATGTGATTGCCCGAACCCGCGAGTGCATTCGCGACACGAGCCTTTCGGCGTGCCGTAGCGTCGTGGCAGTTTCCCAGGGAAGCACGCCACCCTACATCGTCAACCGCAAGGTGCTGGACCATCCGGGAATGAAGGAAAAGCTGGCGCGCCATCAACCGCAAAACATTTGAAATTTCGACACCCCAAGATGCCGCAAGGAATTGACATTCCGCTTCGCAGTCGCATCCTGGCTCTTGTTGCCCTGGCAGCGGGAATCACCTACCTGGACAGGGTCTGCATTTCTGTCGCCGCTCCCGACATCATGAGCGCGTTGAAGCTATCCAAGATGCAAATGGGGTATGCCTTCGCAGTATTTGCTGTGGCCTATGGGATTGCGGAAATGCCCACGGGGTGGCTCACCGACCGCCTGGGACAACGCCGGATGCTCACCTGGATTGTGGCGCTGTGGTCGATTTTCACGGCGATGACGGGCTTGGTGTGGGAATTTTCGGGGCTCCTCATCGTCCGCTGCCTTTTCGGCTTTGCGGAGGCTGGCGCGTTCCCTTGTATGGCGCGTGCCATTGGGCGCTGGTTTCACCCCATGGATCGGGGTCGAGCTAACGGCGTTATGTGGATGGGCGCGCGGCTCGGAGGAGCGATCGCTCCCCTGCCCGCCGCCTTGTTGCTCGGATGGTTTGGCTGGCGTGTTCCATTCTTGGTCTTTGGATTGATAGGCGGGGCCTGGTGTGTACTTTTTGGGAAAACCTATCGGGATGACCCCGCCCAACATCCTGACGCCACCACCGCGGACCTAGAGTATGTCCGGCTGAACCTCAACTCGCCGGGCACCACCAAAAATGGCGGTCCCACTCCGTGGAAGGCCATGCTTCGGAGTGGAAACATGTGGTCGATCTTTGGGATGTATTCAGCCACGTCCTATGGCTTCTGGTTCTTGCTGACTTGGCTCCCCACCTACCTTATCCAGCAACACGGAGTCTCCCTGCACAGGGCCGGGATATATGCCGCACTGCCCCTTGGTGTGGGCGCAATCAGCAGTGTATCGGGAGGGGCGCTCTCGGACTTGCTGGTGCGGCGCCTCGGGAGCTTGATGTGGGGCAGACGTATCGTGGGTTTGGGAGGGTTTCTCATCGCCGCCATCGGCTTCGTGGCGGCGGGATTGATGGTGAAGGGGGGAGCCGCCATTCTCTGCCTGATGCTGGCGGAAATGGGTTTGGACCTTGCCATGCCTGTCGCCTGGGCTGTCTGCCTGGAAGTGGGTAGAGATTTCGGCGGCACGGTTTCGGCTTATATGAACACGGGATCGTGCGCCACGGCCTTTATCTCCCCTCTGGCGGCAGCTTGGGTCTATTCCAAGTTCCATTCGTTTGACATGATGTTGATGAGCGCCGGGGTTGTTTATTTTCTCGCCGGCCTCTTGTGGCTGAAAATCGACGCCAGCAAGACGATTGTTCCCGCACCCGATATCCCCGAAGCTCTGCAAGCAACCTCATGAGTGCATTCCGGGCGCAACAAGTTCGCCTCGGATGTGTCTTGCCGGTATTGCATAGTCCCGCCCCCCGGGTTTTCAATCAGCGCGCGCCGGCACGCTGTCCGTTGCCTAAACTCCATGAGATTGAGAGGCATTGATCGGTTGAGCTGGGAAGGGCGATGCTGATGTGCCGCTACTGTTCGCTGCCTGTCGTTACGCTACGTGAGAAGGTGCTGCCGGGGACACACACTCCGAACGGCAATCATGATCCGAATCAAGCCGAGTTGTGCTTGGTCTTTAAGGGAACGAAACTCGGGCGGACCAACAGGAACATGGACAGCACGCAAACCAAGTATGCACCCTTGAAAAAAAGCGCTGCTGTTCTTCCGCCTTGGACATGGGCCAGGAATCAGGAAGCGTCCACGTGTGGAAATGAAAGCAAACGGTTTGGTGGACAGGTGTCGGCCTGGAATGCCACTACTAACGAATAATACCAGCCTGAGGGGTAAAACGGGCCATCAGCAGCCAGCTACGTCGCCCTTAAGAATCAAAACCGGGCACCACAACTCTGACATGCCTGTCACGCATGAGGCCGCGGGTTCAAGTCCCGTCATCCCCGCCAGCTAAGACATTGCAACACAATTAGATACGTCTTATTCAGAGGCTCCATATCTAGCCTATATCTAGGCTCGACTGTGCGAAAAGTCGTCTGAAAATAGCTTGCTGCACTAAAAGTCCGCCTCAGGTCAGGGCTCCTCTGGCAAGGTCGAGAGGTGACAGCTCGACGATCACCAGCTGTATGGATCCGAGACCCTGATCCTCGCAAGTATTTCAAAGTACAAGAGATGCTGCCTTTTGGGCGTTATCGGGTGGTCCTCGAAAGCGAAGCCAGGGAACAACGCAGATTCCGATCGCGGCTCAAGGAAAACTAGCGGTGGCTTCGAGGCGATTCGCGAGACTCGCTCAAGCTCGTGGCAGCTCAAGCGTATCCTCAGGTTCCCAGCCACATCGCGTCCGGGCGCCGGACGATGCCCAGTTTCCTCATGCGGAACGGCAGCGTGGAGCGATTGATTCCCAAGTGGGTCGCGGCCCCATGAGGTCCGGACAGAACGCCAAGTCCCGCGATCCCAAGGGCCGGGAATTATTCCTCCGTCGTCTCGCGTTTGGGTCGTCTAATTCCGCTGGATCAGAAGCAGCGGCCCATGAGAAGCTGGGTCCATGCAACCAAAACCATCGCGGCGGGATTTCTTAGCGGCCGGGGGAACCCTTGCTGGAGCGGGTGTAAGCGGATCGATGCTGGAGGTCGCCAGCGCCGCCTCTCCCGAAAGCTCCCCCGGATTCCGGTATTGCCTGAATCTTGCCACCCTACAGGGATACAGGTCCGGCCTGGTGGAAATGGTCGAGGTAGCTGCCCAGGCCGGGTACCAAGCCATTGAGCCATGGGTCAACGGGCTGCATGCCTACCAAGACCAAGCCGGGTCGTTGCCGGATTTGCGGAGACGCATTGCGGATCTCGGCCTGACGGTGGAAAGCGCCATTGCCTTCCCTCAATGGATTGTGGACGATCCGGGCAAGCGGGCCCTGGGCATGGAGCAGGCCAAGCGGGATATGGATGCGGTGGCCCGGATTGGCGGCAAACGCATCGCAGCGCCCCCGGCAGGGGCCAACAATGGAGCTGAGATTGGCTTGCTGGAAGTCACCAACCGATACCGCGCGCTTCTCGAACTCGGCGACCAGATGGGGGTGATCCCGGAATTGGAGTTCTGGGGAGCCTCGGCGAACCTGCGGCAATTGGCCCAGGCGGTGTTTGTCGCCATCGAGGCCGGTCACCCAAAGGCGTGTGTGCTGGCGGATGTGTTTCACCTTTACAAAGGGCAATCCGGCTTCCTCGGTCTGCCATTGCTCAGCAGTCAGGCGGTCCAGGTTGTCCACTTGAACGACTATCCCGCGTCGCCCGCCGCGGGAGACGATTACCGACCGTGACCGAGTCTATCCGGGCGACGGTATGGCGCCCATGAAACAGATCCTGGGGGATCTGCACCGCATCAACCCGTCGACCGTGCTGTCGCTCGAACTATTCAATCCCGCATATTGGAAGGCAGACCCCCTCGAAACCGCCCGGACCGGACTAGCCAAAATGCAGCAGGCGGTACACTCGGCACTTGCTGCATAGGGCCAACGGCTACCGAAAAGCGAATCCGGACTGCAGCCATCCTTCAGTTCTGCTGAATGAGTGACGAGCTAGACCTGTTCAACTTCCTGCGTGTTTTGCTCCGCAAAAGGTACAGCAGAGCTCTAACAACGGACTCTTAACATTGTTAAGAGTCAGTTGCTAAGTCATTAGAAATACTGGAGACCAAGTGCAACGGAATACTTGCGGAGGACAGGTGCTGTCGACTCCGAGCTCGCCGTGGCCACGAGCTTACGTGGAGGGAGAGAGTGATTGGGACGATTTGACGCGAATGTCGGGATCATGTGATTGTCTTCAACGAGGCCTCCTTGCATCGGCATCTGAAATTGTTCGTGGAATACTATCATCAAAGCCGAACGCATCTGTCGGTGGGCAAGGAGGCGCCTGAAGCGAGGCCGGTGCAAGGGCCGGAAGCCGGAAAGGGTGGTGGCCATTCCGCAAGAGGAGATTTTGCGAAGCCCTCGGCGATGGCTGCGTGCTGGACGCAGATAGCATTCACGGTAATCACAGTTGCCTGTTGATCGCGTACACTGACAATTCCGCTTGACGGTATCCAGAAACGGAGTTCCTAAATCATGAAGAAATTCAGCGTTATCGCATGCTGCAGTATTGCATTGTTCTGTAGTCTTCTGTCCGCGCAGGAGACCCAATCAGCAAAGCCTTGTCCGCCGGAAGGATTTGCCGGAGGATTTAGCCACGGCTGCCCCCAAAAGCAGTTCGCTAACCCGTCTGACGTCTCGGCGATGATAGCGGCGTTACCGGATAAGCCGCTGGCAACACCTCAGAGTCTTCGTCGTGTACTTGTATTGTGCACGGCCACTGGTTGGGTCCATACTTCCATCCCGTTGGCAGCGAAGATGGTGGAGTATCTGGGAGACAAGACGGGCGCGTGGATGACGACAATCACTTACGACCCCGCCTCGATCACTGCCGACAATCTCAAGCAATATGATGCGATCTTCCTGGACAGCACGACCGGAGCGTTTCTGGACGAACCGCATGATGAAGCGACAACCCAGGCGCGCAGGCAAGCGCTGCTTGACTTCGTGAAAAGTGGAAAGGGGCTCGCAGGCATTCACGCCGCGACCGATTCATACCACACAAGTCCACGTCCGGCATCACGCGGTGAAGAACCAACAACCGCCCCGACGGGCACGTGGCCGGAATTCAATGAAATGATCGGTGGCTTTTTCAAGTTTCATTGGCCTTACCCGACGCTGATTCACGTCAAGATTGACGATCCGAACAGCCCGCTCACTTCCATGTACCCGGCTCGTGGTTACGTGATTGTGGACGAGACCTACACCTTCGCGCAAGACTCATTTAGCCGCAAGCGTGTTCACGTATTGACCAGCATCAACTACCAAAAAATGAGCACGGAAGATAAGGCTAAGGAACCGCCCGCAACGCGGCGCACGGACGGCGATTACGCAATAAGCTACATTCAGCACGTTGGCAATGGCCGTGTGTTTTACGAAGCGCACGGCCACGATGAGAGTGTTTACTTTTTGCGGCCATTCGTGGCGCATATGCTCGCGGGAATTCAGTATGCACTCGGCGATCTTAAGGCAGATGATAGCCCGAGTGAAAAATCGAAGCCCAACGGCGGCGACTTGTAGCGGTAAATCGACGGAAGTGATTGCAAACACGAGCGAGGAGGCACCATCTGTGCGCCTGTGAGGTTGAGTGGCTCAGACGGTCTTCAGCCCGAGGGTTAAGTTGATGCACAGAACCTGCGCGCCCACATCCCCTTTCAGCAGCCATCGCACTTGTCCTTTCCGGATCATGTGCATCACCTCATAACCTGGAATGGTTCGCCGGGCTGCCGCAGAGCTGAAATCGCGAGTTTCACTTGGCACAGTCTCCGGCACTCGTTCGCCAGCCGGTTGGTTATGGCCTGTGTTGGCTTGCGAACCGTTCAGAAGATGGGGCACAAGACTATAGCCATGACGTGCCGTTATGCTCACCTTGCACCTGAGCACCGGCTGGATGCGGTGAGGAAGTTGGACGAAACTGACACCAGAACTAGCACCACGGCATTCCAAACACCGCAGGGCACCTCAGTTGCCCAGAGCCAAACGATTGGGCAATAATGATTTACAGTCAAATGCGAAGGTGGCGGAACTGGCAGACGCGCCAGACTTAGGATCTGGTCCCGCAAGGGGTGGGGGTTCGAGTCCCCCCTTTCGCACCAAGCCTTGTGACCGATCACAGATCGTGGCGCACGCTCAGGGTTCGTGGCGCGCGAGTTAATTAGATACACCTCTGGTCGGGAAAAGATGGAAGGAAACGAAACCTCCCTTACAAACAGACCTGGATTTAGCTGCCTCGCGTGACGTTGGGCCGCCAGCCATTCATCATGCCGGAGAATGCCGGGCTCGATCCGCTCTGCACCGCGCCAGCTACAGCATCGGCGATTGACGGCGCGATGATCTCCATCGTGTCGGGCGAGATCACGCCATCGATATTGACAATCACCTGAGTTCCGCCACCAGCGCCTACGCCGCCAGGACCGCGCGGAGTGATGGTGCTGGAGCCTTGAAACGGAACGCCCTTGCTGGGAGCTGGCCCCGCGCCGCCGCCGCCACCGCCAACCACGCCACCGGCGGCGGCCAGACCACCACCAAGCGCCGCCCAACCAGCCGCTTCGGCGACGTACAGCCCGGCAGCATTGAGTAGTGCCGTGTCCGTGTATTGGCTTGCGGCGTATCCGGCGTGAGCCTCCAGGACCTCTGCGCCAGCTTGGGCAGACTTCCGCTCCAGCCTTCTTAGCCAGGTAATCGAGCAACTCCTTCGCCAGGGCTTTGTAAAGAGCGCTGAGGGCGGCACGGATCGAGTTGTGCGCCGCAAGTTCCTGGTAGAGGGCGCTGATCACCTTCTGCTGCCCGGCCAAAAATGTAGGCTCGAAGGGCTGATAGCTCTGGCTCATCTTTTGGAAGTTTTGGACCCAGGTGTTGCCGAGCTGCGGCACAATCTTGGTGAGGTCCTGCACATCAGTCTTTCCGGACTTGAAGAATCGAAAACGCGAAGGAGCGTTGACCCCACGCTGGTCATTTGGGTGTTGAACTGCGGTGCGGTCTTAGCCAGCAAATCCATGGTGGTCGCGAACCCACGGAAACCCTGCATGACCGTGCCGTCCGGCGCGAAGTAGGTGACCATCTGCTTGGCGGTCAGATCGAATTCGTGGAGTGGTGGGAGCGCATTCTTCAACGACTGCGCCATCGCCGAAGGATGGAGGCCGGAAGCGCCCAAGATGCCGCCAAGAATACCGCCTCCGCCCTCGCCCATCTTCGCGAAGGTATCGAGGCTCCGCTCGATATCGGCCTTAGTGATATCGTCCATCGACTTCGCCAGGGCCTGCATGTTGGTTGTGAACGTTGCCAGCTTCGGCGAGCCATTCGTGAGCCCGGCGTCGAACTCTTCCCAGAACTTCTTCTAGCGGCCGGCAAGGGATTCGAGGATGTCCTTGGTTTTCTTTGTCAGCGTGTCGATAGCATCGCCAGGCGTGCAGCCCAGCGTTAAGCACAGAAACCTGTTGTTTGGGAGCATCCACAGACGTTGAAAGTTGTGGGTGCCATTCCTCCGTGGCCTGCGTCAGCTTCCGCTGTTCCAAGTCTGCCTTCGTCCAAATCTTCCCAGCATCGGCTACTGCGACACCATGCTTCTGGACCTGCTGGAGAACACGACCCCACTGCTCGGCTTGATCAGAAGCACAGTGCTGCCGTGCAAGAAGGCGTCCCGAGTTTAGTTGAAGGTTGGTAGGCGGCGGTTGGCGCCGATTCGATAGAATCCGGTTGCCAAACGCAGAACACCGAAAGGAGCCTACCGCCGTGAAGAAAACTTACCACATCGTGACTCGCGCTGCTC
>DASYYZ010000215.1:0-94421 GCA_035946735.1 Terriglobia bacterium | reverse complement strand
CCCGAGCCATGGAAGTCACCGGAGGCGAGATTTCGACCTATCGTTGTTTAGTGTATGTTTCGCAGACTATGGAGTATCGTTGGAGCTTTCATCCCCTCTCCCAATGGTCGACCGTTTACACACAAGTTGCCGCTTGACCCGCGGAGTCGAAGCACAGGGAGCTGCTGGCGATGGTAGCGGCCGGGCTGCCGGAGGCGCCGGCGCTGCTGGCCGCACTCGAGGCGAGCTCCGCGGCCGTAGTTCGCTGGTACCGCACCTCGATGAATACGTGCCCGTGTTTCTCGCCTGGTCGAAGGCGCTGCACCGGGGAAGCACACACAAGCTGCACGAGGACAATTGCGCGGTCCTGGTGCGCTTGCTCGGCCGCAAGCGCCTGGATGAGATCACGCGGGCGGACGTGGAAGGCTTCATGGTGGCCCGGGCCCAGGAAAGCCGGCGCAACGTCACAAGGGGCAAGGTCAGGATCATCGAGGGCACAGTCTCGAATGCGACCGTCAATCGAGCGGTGACGACTTTGAAGCTGCTTTTCCGGAAAGCCCAGGGCGCCTATCCCAGGCTCGACAATCCTGCTCGGAGCGTGGAGCTGCTGCCCGAATCGGCGGTGCAACGCATCCTGACCGACGAGGAATGGGCGCGCTACCTGGCCAACGCGCGCCAGCCGCTCAAAGACGTGGCGATTCTGATGCGCGAAAGAGGCCTGCGGCCGCAGGACGCCTGCTCGTTGAAGTGCGGACAATGTGACTTCGAACGGCAGACGGTGGAATTGTGGCCGAAGCCCCAGCCGATGATTGCGCGGCGTGTGTCGTCGGTGGCCACCGCGGGAAAGACAGAGAATTCAAGCCGGCAGCTCGACGTGTCGCCACGAATGTCAGAGGTTTTGTCAGCGCGCGTCTCAGCGGCGAAGGAGATCGGCACGGAGTTCCTCTTTCCCATGCGGAACCGGCGCAGACGCTATCAGCTCGACCGGCCCCTGCGGCCCGGGTCCTTGGACAAGCCGCATCAGAAGGCGCTCAAAGCCGCGGGGATCCCCGATCGCGTCCGGCTGTATGACCTTCGCCATACGTTCGCCACGATGGCCACCCGCCAGGGAATGCCGCTCGGAGTGCTGCAGGACATGCTGGGCCATGCGGATCCGGCGATGACCCGGCGTTACACCCAGCGCAACGATCTGGCGGCGCAGCGCGCGTTCTTTTCGCGGACTAGCTCCGAAGGCTCATCAGGACAATGACGGCGAGGAAAATGCCCAGGGCCCCCAATGCCCGGAACCGTTAACCTGCTTTCCGCAACTCTTCGCGGATGATCGCCCGCAACCTCTTTTCGAGCGACGGGACGCGTCGATCTTCGATGAACGAGCGCAATGCGCTGTTGATCAGGGTTTGGTAATTACCGCCGCCGGCCAGCTCGACCTGCTCGTAGAAAAACTCCAGGATGTCTTTGTCGAGACGAATCGTGATGCGGTCTTTTCCGGGATCAACCGGCAGGACCGGACCGCGTTTGCCCTTGCTGAAGTCGTATTCTTTTTTCATCGTTTCCTCTCGTAGGCTTCGCGCTCGCGACGGGTCGCCGCCCGCGCGGAGATCATGCGAATGTCATCGCCGCGATAGGCGTAGACGATCACCAGAATCCGGCCTTGAGGGTCCGCGCCCAGCGTTACGAAACGCTCTTCGGCCGGGTTCGACTCACGATCCGCGATGGTCACGGCATACGGATCGTCCAGGGCCAGCGCAGCCGGGGCGAAGCGGATACCGTGCTTCCTCAGATTCGCTTTTTCTTTCGGCTGTGTCCCAGATGATCGCCACAGTTCAGAGTACATGTGTACGTACGCGCGGTCAAGTGCCCGGAATTTCATAAAAGGCTCAGCGGGTTGGAGCAACGGATCGAGCGGCTCGAAGCAGCGGCCGGGCAAGGCCGGCCCGGCAAACTGAGAGGGAATTGCTCCCTGCCTTTTGACCTCAGAATCGTGCCTTTCGCCTCAGTGCGGAGAAGCGCCAGTTGGTGGGAACTCTCGGTTGAGCGATTCCAGCCATTCGTCCTCTTTGCGGAGGTGATTCCAGAGTTCTCGTGGACTGGGCTCTCTGCCTTGCTCCAAGAAGAATATGGACTCCGCGCCGCCTTCTCGCTCTTCGCTGTCGAACTCTGCTTGCACGATCCCCTCCATCTGCTCTAGATCCATGTCCGGCCAGGCGACCCAAATCGCAAGCAAAGAAACAATCTCGTGATAGCAATTGAACTTACTTTTTAGTGCGTCGGTCAGTCGCTGAGGCAGCCCAAATCCGACTGCAGCCAGTTCCGTTAGCAAGATGTGTTCCATCACAGTCGTCAGGAGGCCTGAGCTGGTCGCTGAAGGCTTGCAAGATCTGGCGGTCGCTCTCTGATAACTCCACGAAGGTTCTCCTTTCATCGAAATCCGTACAGCACGTTTTCGCGTTCCTGGAGCCATCCTGCGACGATCGACCACGCGGTAGGGTGATGGCCTGCCCTGCCCCGTGATCGCTTACGCCTGGCCCTGCCAGCCGTGGTTACTAGGGGTTCCTTAAGCCTCACCACCGGCTGACGGAGATTCCGAACCTGCTCACGGCAGCTCGGAGAGTGGAATCTCTGATTCGCCTTCCGCGGCTCGAATTGCTTTCGGCACTCCGGGTTCGCACAGAAGATCATGGTGCGGCCGGTATGTGAGCTTCGAACCAGCGGGATTCCTCCGCGAGGACTTGAGCCGCAAGGTCGGCATGCTGCTCGATGAGCTCGCCCAGGCTGCGTGTGAAGTAACCTGGGTTCTCGCAAGGGTAGACGACCTGCAGATGGACCTCGCCTCCGATGAGGCGAAAGCCACCGATCGCCTGGCGGATGCGTTCCAGGGTAGGCTCGGCCATGATCGCGCCTACTTCGGCAGCAGCTCGCCCAGGTTCAAAGCCAAACGGATCCTCTCGCTCAGTTTCTGGTCGAGGGCTTCCAGGTCCGCCTTCATCGGGCGATTGCTCAGCTCAGCCTCGAGAGCAGCAAAGCGGCCCCTCAAAGCGTCGTGTGCGGCCTGGTCCGCCTTCTCGCTCCCCAGCTCACGAATCAACCCGGCGTGTCTGCCGGTCGTTCCCTCCTGGGCCGAGACCCGCTTGTCGAGGTCGCGCGTGGCGGCCAGGGCGCCATCAGCCTTCTGGTGGGCATCGGACAAAGACGTCTGGTCGAGCGTGAGACTGACCACCAGATCGCGCGCCGTTTTCAATTTCTGGGTCCACATGGCGATGTCAGCGGCGACGTTAGACTTCACGAGTTTTTTCTGGTCGTCAGTCATGGTGCCTCCCTCAAAAAATCCAGGGCCCGGGCTGAACGTGCCTCGCCGGCTTGCTCGCATAGGTTGACATCACAGAACGGCCGCTGGCCCCTGCCATGATGCGGTCCACTGTTCTCTGACTCGGGATTTGGCGGCGAGCATCGGGGCGATACGGGTCCAGCCGTTCGCCGCACATATCCCACCGTTGAGGCGGACCAGGTGGGAGCTCAGGAACCTCGTGAAGTGGAAGCCCGAGCTTCTTCGCGAGCTCGAGCCGGCGCCAGAACTCGGGTTCGTGGCATTCGGCTTTCGCAAGGTTTCGCGCGGCGTAATCGGCCGCGGCTGCTTCAGCGCGTGCGGCTTCGAGCGGATTTTGGCTGCGATCCGCCACCACCACGGGACGAGACCGCAGCTCGCGGTGCGCTTCCCGTTCCCATTGCTTCCGCAGTGGATGCTTCTTCAGCTTGCGGGCCAGCTAAAAGCCGGCAACCTTGGCGGCGCCCTTGCTTGTGTACTCGCCAAGCTCCAGGGCCGCGGAGGTGCTCGAGCCGAGCCGTACCCGGGCTTTCGCGAAGGCCTCGAGTGTGCGATCGTCAAACCGCACGGATTCGCGGTCGATGATTGGCGTCCAGAAACAATTTGTGAGTGGTTTCAAATTCGAGCGGGTTCTCGTACTTCCGGACGGTCTTGATCATGCCCGCGCCGGCCGTGAGGTATTTCAATTTGGCCACCGCGAGGGTCTGGCCGCTCTCGACTTCAGACGTGGTGACGAACCGGGCGCCACGCAATGCCGAGAGGTCAGAAAGCGAAGCGCTCGATTCGCGGGAGCTGTGGAGCATCAGCGAATCGATCATCAATTGGGCAGAGTACTCGGCGATTAGGCTCCTGATGGTCTCGAGCAACGTCGTTTTCCCGTTCGAGCCCCTGCCAAAAAGACACCAGACCGATCGCTCCGAAACGTCGCCGGTGAGCGCATAACCGAAGACTTTTTGCATGTAGAGAATCAGGTCGTCGTTGCAAGCGAAGATCCGATCGAGGAAGGCGAGAAAGCGGTCGGGCGGAGGAGTGTCGGGCCGGTAGTCGTGATGCACCACTTTGGTGATGAAGTGCCCAGGCTGGTGCGGCTCGAGGATGCCCGTGGTGAGGTCAACCGTTCCGTTCTGGCAGTTCAGCAGAAACCGCTGGCGATCGAGCTCGGCCGGCTTGATCGAAAGGTGACGCCTGGCGCTCGCGAGACAGGAAACGATGCCGTGATGCTCGAGGCACTGGCGCGCGAATTTCTTCGCGTCCTCGTTTTTCGCTTTGACGGCCTGGTTCATGTAGGCCGTCGTGGTCAGCTCCGCTTTCAGCTCGGCTTGACCATCATCGTCGACGGACCATCGGCGGCCGTCGAAATTCAGCCAAGCGTTGAGGGTATGGCAGTAGCGGCTCGTCGAATCGTAGAGGCAGGCAAAGCGCTCGGCGTTCCCGGTATCGTTCTGCATCGCGGAGAGAAGGTTAGGGTCGCGTGCATCATCGTCCGGCCGAACTCTCGGGACCGCCTCAGGGTGCTGTGTGAAGTATGCCGCGTATTCCTGCTGCTCGCGGGAGGGCTTCGATGGATCGAGACGCACGCCTGCTGCGGGTGCCATCAATAGGCGACCTCCACAAACCGGCCCGAGTCGTCGAGGATCCCGCCTCGTTCAATGACCACATCGATCATGGCCTCGCGCTCTTCGGCGCCGGCCTCAAGAAATTTCAGTCTTGTCTCAATGGGTGCGTCCTCGAGGATGCCGAGCGCCGCGCGGACGCGGGGGATCTGGATGTCGGTAAATCGCAGGCCGGACCAGGCCGTCTGGTCGTCAGGGTTAGTACGAAGCCACTCGTCAGCCTTTTCCTGAATGCTCAGCAGCTCGCGGTGAGTGGCGTAGAGCTGCTGACGCTCGGCTGATGCTCTTGAGGCTGTGATCTCGGCAGCTTCCCGGGCCCGCCGATGAGCTTCAGCCTGGGCGCGACGCTCGGCCGGCGACACATGGGCGAGGCGCCCCTGTGCCTTCGCCAGGATGACCGCATTCCCGCGGAAGTCGCATTCCGAGTTATGGCAGCAAAAGACCCCGTTGGCGAGGTCAACCGAAAGAGTGCCGAGCTTCTTGCAGCGAGGGCAGCGGGGCCGTTTTCCGCGCCCAAACTCGGCCCCTGCTGCTGTCAGCAGCTCACGCAGATCGAATTCGACGGCAGCGTTCACGCCACGCCCTCGGTGATGATCCGCTGATATTTTTCAGCCGAGATCGCGACTGAGCTTCCCATCGGAAGGACCTTGATTTTGCCTTCGCGAATTTTCTTCCAGTAGAAGTCACTGGAGAAGCCAGTTCGCGCTGCGACCTCACTGACCTTGAAGACATCGCGCTTAACAACAGGGCGTGGCCTCTTCGCCTCCTCATTCCCGGGTCTCACCGTTTTACCTCCTTGCCGATGCCTTCGAAAAGTGTTGACAGCGTTCCAGCAGCGGCGTAGATTTGTTTATCTCATAAGTTGGTGTTGATGTAAATCTAGAAAGTAACTTTTACTGAACTCTAGAGGGGCTGTGACGGAGTTTAGATGAAACCCGCAAGAATCGACCTTTTTCTCAAGCACTGGGCCAACAAGGACATCGACATTCGCGGTTACCCGGGCCTCGATCCCAACAACAAGGCGGTGGAGGAGACTGCCCGTGAGGTGTCTCAGTTCTTCACGAAGCGCGCGGAGCGATTGCTGCGCTTCGTTCAAAACTTCTCGGATGTAATCCCACAGCACGACGCAGAATTCAGCGCTGAGCCCAGCGCAGAGCCGGCGCCGTTGACAGACGTGTTGCTGCGCGTTCAGGGCGTCAGACCGCTCTTCAACTTGCCACGATCAAAGCCAACGTGGTTTCTCCTGGAAGCTCGCCAGAGCCTGAGACAGGCGTGGGCCGAACCCAGCGTGGCCAAAAAGCGGTTGCAACTGATGAAGATCTACCAAGCCTACGTCCTGAGCGACACGGAACCGAAGAACGAAGCATTTGCGGAGGTAGTACTGCGCGCGATCGAGGAGGCCCGGCATCTGAAGCTGTGTCAAAACCCCGAAGGTTGCCCAGAACCGTTCTTTATCACCAAAAAGACTTCGGAACGAGGCTGCGGCCGCCGCGAGTGCACAGACGCGCTACAGCGGGCCTACAAGTTGGAATGGTGGAACCGAGTCGGCAAGAAGCGACTTAAGAAGAGATCACGATCGAAATCAAGAGTAGCCAAAAATCGAAAGGAGAAAAAGCGATCAAGATCTCACGTCGAATTTACAAAGACAAGGCAGGCGCTTCGCGGCCGGCGGGGGTCTACGGGTACAGATTCACATACAAGGGTCATGGGGTCGAGGTCACGACGCCTTTTCAAAACAAGCAGAAGGCGCGCGACCTGGCCGAGGAACACCTGATGGCGCTCAAGCGCGGCGAGATCCAGCCGGGCGAGAAGTGGCCGAAAGAGCTGCCCCCGACGCCTACGGTTCTGACCCTGGCCGAATATGCTGAAGTGGTATTCGCCAACATCGGGCCCCGCCTGAAACCGCGCACCCTCGAGTTCTACCAAGAGTGTATGAAGCGGATCGGCCGCTTCGCGCCCCTCGCCGGAGCCAAGCTGGACACGATCACGAAGCGGACTCTCGACGCCTATGTCTCCATCCGCCTCGCAGCGGAAAAAGGCAACACGCCTCACGCCAGCAATGGCGAGCTCCGCTGCCTTCGCCGCATCCTTCGCTATGCGGTTGAGACGGATGTTCTGGACAAGTGCCCCTCCATTCACTGTCTGCCGGCCGAGGGCCGCGATCGCGTGATCACGAGGGTGGAAGAGGAAGCTTATCTGAAGGTGGCCCGCGGAGACATCCGCGATGCTTTTTTGATCTTGCTGGACGTCGGATTGCGGCCGGATTCGGAACTCTACGGCCTGCGGTGGGAGAACGTCAGAGTCAACGGGATTGCGGTCGCCAGCGGCAAGACCAAGAAGGCTACCCGCCTCGTGCCACTGAGCCAGCGCGTCCAGGCCGTCCTCGAGATGCGCCGCACGCGCACCGCTGGCAGCGAATTCGTGTTCCCCTCACCTGAGAGCGTCACCGGCCACGCCGTCACCTTCAACAAACGCCACTATGCCGCTTGCAAGGCCGCCAAGCTCGAAATCTTCCCGCTCTACTCCCTGCGCCACACCTTCGGCACCCGCTGCGCCCAGGCCGGCATGAACCGGCACGCCCTGGCCTACCTCATGGGCCACTCTTCGCCCAGCATCACCGATCGGTACTACATCCACGTCCAGGACCGCGACGTCCGGAGTCCTTCGCGCGTTTCCAGGCCCACGAACAGCAGGCGCGCCTGCCCAAGCCCCAGGATGACGGCCCCGCGGCCGACAATCCGGCTGATGAGCCGAAGCCTCCCGAGGTGGTCAACTGAGCTCTTTTTCAGAGCGACAGACTTTTGAGGGCCCTTAATCCTCAAAAAAGCCCAAACATCTGGCTTTTGTCCCCGGCAAAGTCCCCACTTTTCGGGGCGCCCAGCGGTTCATTTCGCCTCGAGTTCCGGTACGGAAGAGTAGCGGTTCGGTCAGCATCGCTAGCGCACCCGCTCACCCACCTCCAGCTCACGTGCAAACCAGGCTATCTGCGGCGCTGGGATACCAGCTACCATCTGGATACGCCATTTTCGCAGAAATCTTCTATACGCGCGCGGGTGGGTTTTTTCTGTGAAAGCGGCGTAACAGATGGTATCCGGTCTTTTTCCAGCACTTTTTTTGGAGGGAAAAAGAGGTCGCGCACCGCTCTCTGTTCAGCCGAATTTCCGGTCCCCAAAAAGTCCCCAGAAAGTCCCCACGGCTGGTGTTGATGGGTGCCGATACAGCCGATGCGGTGGAGAAGAGCGATACCATTAACTTGTTTAGTTTCAGCAAATCCTTTGGAATGATGGCGCGCCCGGAGGGATTCGAACCCCCGACCTACAGATTCGAAGTCTGCCGCTCTATCCAACTGAGCTACGGGCGCGTGAAGCCAACTTACTACGAATCGCCTGCCTCGCGCCACACTTCTTGCCTGGCGCCAACACTTAAGGGAATTGCTGGTCGGCACCGCCGGAGGTCACTTGATCGCTGTCCATTCCGATCAGAAGCATCTGGCCTGGCGAAATGAGGTAGAAATTCAGAACCCGGGTGCCGCCGGCGGCAGTGATATTCAGGGACCCGCGCCCATCCGACGCCAGCGTGTAGGTTGCCGTAGCCGCCAGCTTGGGCGAGAGCGTGCCCGAATCGTTTACGTCCTCGGTGCCGGTGGCGGAGCCCGAAGCGTTGGCCGTGAATTGGCCCAGCTTGTCGATAGTGCCGTTGCTGGAAAGACCAGCCACCGAGAACGCGTAGGCTCCCTTAACGTCGGAGGCGGCAAAGGAGGACTGGCTTTGGGTATAGAAATTGCCAATGGTTATCGCAATCGAGTCCGTGCGCAGCAAGACCCCCTGAGTAGTCGACTGCAGATAGAGGGAGTAGTTGGCATTGCCGAACGTCGTGTTCACAACCTGCAGCGTTCCGTAACCGTTGTTGTTGATGGTGTAACTTCCCGTGAACGTGTACCCCTGAGTTACGGTGCCGTTGCTGTTCTCATCGCCGATCCCGTTTGTAACGGTTCCGCCGGACCCACCGGTGGCAAAAGTGCCGGCGACATCCACTCCGCCGGATGCATTGTTGCCCCCGGCCTCGAACACCACCCTGCCCGTCAGCGTAGAGTTGCTGAATGCGGAACCCTGCTGGAAATTAGCGGACCCTATCCAGACCGGAAACGGGTCCGTGGACACCATCTTGATCTCCTGCTTTGAGACCACGTAAAACGCGAAGTCAAAGGTGCCCAGATTGCCTTTCAGCGTCATGATGCCCCGGCCGGTCGAGGCTACGCTGTAGGTGCCGCTGGCGGCCACCTGCGTATTCACTGCGCCGTTGTCATTCTGGTCCAATTGACCGCTCGAGATTCCGCCGTTGCCCCCGAGGTACAGAATTCCGATCGAAGATAACGGAGCACCCACGCTGTCGATGCCGTCCAGGTTGACGATGTAATTCCCGCTCAGCGCCGAGTTTGCGAAAGCCGCAGAGTTTTGCAATTCGGCGGTGCCCGAGCCCGTGGTGAGATCGAACCGGATCAGGCGAAGGCGCTGGTTCGAGGCCAGAACGATGTCGAACGTCTCGGGATTGAGCCCCGAAGCGGCCGTGGGCGTGATCACCAGGCTGCCGCGGCCGTCGGAGCCTACCGTGTAGGTTCCGGTACAGGGCACGTTAGGGAAAACGCCGGCGCCGCTGTTCACGTCCTCAATGCCGTTCGCCAGGTTGCCCTTGCCGTCCGCCTGGAAAGTTCCAGCCTCCTGTAGGGTGCCCTGCGTGTTGGTGCCGCTGAAAACGAACGCATACTGGCCGTTCAGGGTCGCGAGCGAAGGGGCCACCGTGACGGTGGAGGAGGCGGTCTGGGAAGAATTAGATTGCGAGACCGCGGTGACGGTCACCTTCTGGCCAGAAGGCGGATTTGCCGGAGCCGTGTAGAGCCCGGTCGTGGAGACGGTGCCGGTGGTCGCGCTGCCGCCGGTAACGCCGTTCACCTGCCAATTCGCCTTGGGAACCGGCATGGCGCCGAGGGTAGTCACAGTGAATTGCTGCGTCGCCCCTGCCAGCACTGTGACCGAGCTCGGCGACACGCTGAAGGCCGAAGGCATGGTGACCGTAACCGAAGCCGACGCGGAAGCGGTGGTGTCCGCTTGCGAAACCGCTGTTACCATGGTTGTGGCTGGGTTCGGCACCGTGGACGGCGCAGTGTATACGCCCGTTGATGAGATGGTGCCAACCGCGGCGCTTCCGCCCGCCGTGCCGTTCACCTGCCAAGTAACCGCCGTGTTCGTCGTGTTGGCTACTGACGCCATGAATTGCAGCGAGTTACCGGCCGGCACGTTCGCCGAAGCTGGAGAAATTGTAACGCTGACCTCGGAGGACGAGTTGCCGCTTCCGCCGTTGTTATGGCTGTTTCCACAGCCCAGGAGAAAAAAAGATAATCCAAATGCCAGACCCGTTTTGATCGTAACTGTGGTTCGTTTCATGCCGTACCTTTCATCCGCTTTGTGAAGTCCCGCAAGCTTCCTCCGTAAGCCCACGAGCGTGGCCCGAAGTTAGTTTGATGCCGGTTCTGCCGCTTGCCGGTTGCCGTTAGATTTGACGAGCCCTTACTTGGCCGGTTAGCGCATCCAAATTCTGCGAAAAATGGTATCAGTTAGGCTGCAAGCGATTGAAACAACTAAAGTTAGGGTTGATGGGTTTGATTGGCGAGTTTTGACTGGATCTCTCTGAAAAAGAAGAGGTTAACTCCAATGGGTTTGGTTTCGCCCTAGCGGCCATCCTCGTCCACTGGCCCCTGCCAAGAGGGGACGCCGCTGGGCCCCGCCTACGCTTTCTGCCCCGTCGCGTGCCGGCCTCGGAGCAGGAAGGCTTTTGGATACGGCCCTTCGCCGCAGAGCTTGAAGGACCCGAAATCCTTGTACCATTCGCCCTCGGGTACTGTCGGATGCGTTTCAAACCAGATTCGAAGCTCATTCAGGTCGGCGATGCTGATGTTTCGATCCCGCATCCTGTCGATCAAGTGTTGGCGAATGGCGGGCGGGAGGTCAGACCACGTCTTGAGGTGCGGCATTATTCGCCAAAGACCATGCGGCCCAACTCGTTTCCAAGGCGCTCAACATCTTTGGGATCTGTTGCCGCACGGAATTGTTGGGTGAGCTCGAAGAACTGCTCTTGCTTTTGCTTCTGCGCCTTAATGCCTTCTTCCACGAGCTCCACAAGCACGCGGTTCGCGCTGAGGCGGCGCTTCCTGGCAAGGCCGCGCACCTGACGGGCCGTCTCTGAGGGAAGAGTGACGCTTTGCCGAACTGTTCTCCGGGAATCAGTCATAGCACCACTATACACCAAAATGGTGCGCGCTCAGCCCGCAAAGCGGGCGTCAGACCATAGCCCACGGGCGTGAGCCGTGGGGTTACGAGCCCTCCCTCTCCGCAGGTCGAGACCCGGCGCGGCCTCGAAGGGCCTCTCCCCCCTGGCCCGGCGCCGACAGGCTCGGGGCCGCAGGCGGCGGGAGAGGAGTGCCAAAGGCAGGGTGAGGGCCGGCCCGTCCCAGGGCTCGCGCCCTGGGTTACGGTATTTCGCCCCCTATGGGGCTCTCTCAGGTGCGAATTTGGCTATAAACGCGTCTTCCACGCCGGCGAACGTAGTTTGGAATGTCCCGGCAGTGGTTGGATAATTGGTCGAGTTCGTGTAGCCGGTCAGATAGACGCTTGGGCTGGCGGAGCTATCGAGCGCAAGGCTGGAGGTGGCCCCGCCGAACTCTTTGCCGGCGCCGCCAAGGTAGGTGGAGTAGTCAAGCGCGGAGCCCGTCGGATTCAGCTCCAGGAAGAAGGCGTCCGTCGCGCCGCCAAAGCTGGGCTGGAAGGCACCCGGCGTCACCGGAAAGTTCTTCGAGAACGTATTCCCTCGCACGTACAGAATGCCGGCGGAGTCAACCTTGATCGCAACGGCCCCGTCATCGTTGGTTCCCCCGACATAAGTCGAGTAAACGAGGGCGGAACCACTGGGATTGACCTTGGTCAGGAAGGCATCGTGTCCACCACCACCGGCGAACTTGGTCTGGAAGGCCCCCGCGGTTGTGGGGAAGTTCACTTCCCAAGTGAGACCCGACACGTACGCATTGCCGCCGCTGTCCACCGCGATGCTGGCCCCGCACGTCGCACAAGGGGTTTTACCCGTACCGCTACCACCCAAGTAGGTGGAATAAGCAAACGCGGAACCGCCGGCAATCAGCTTGGTCACGAAAGCGGCTTCCGGCGCGTTCAGCGCGGTCTGGAAGGCTCCCGGTACGGTCGGAAAGTTCGTCGACTCGGTATACCCGGTCACATAGGCATTTCCCGAGGAGTCGAGCGCGATAGCGTATCCAACATCCAGCCCGGTGCCGCCCAGGTACGTGGAATACGACAGGGCCGAGCCGCTCGGGTTCAGCTCAACCACGAAGGCGTCATACCTTCCGCCGCCGAACTTGGTTTTAGCGCTTCCGGGGGTGGTGGGAAAGTTCTTGGAACCCGTCCACCCGACCACAAAGGCATCGCCTGAGGGGTCCAGGGTGATGCCATTGCCCTGGTCAAAACCGGTCCCGCCGAGGTAAGTGGAGTAGATCAGCGCGGAGCCGGCAGCATTCAATTCGGTCACGAAAGCGTCGGGATCCGCCGTACTGCACGTGCCGGCGCACTTCGACTGAAAAGCCCCCGGAGTGATCGGGAAATCGGCGGACGAAGTTTGGCCCGTCACATAGGCGTCGCCGGCGGCATCCAAAGCGATGCTTTCCCCGGCATCAGAACCGATCCCGCCCAGGTAGGTGGAATAGACTAGCGCTGACCCGCTGGGATCGAGCTCGGTGATGAAAACGTTGGCGAGGCCCTTGTTGGTGGGCTGTAAAGCGCCGGCCGTGCTGGGGAAGTTGACCGAAAGAGTCTGGCCCGTAACGTAGGCATCGCCCAGAGAATCCACCGCGATCGCAGTTGCCTCATCCTGACCGCTGCCGCCCAGGTATGTGGAGTAGCCGAGCGTCGGGTCGATCACCAGGGGCTTCGTACGGTCGTACGCTCCGAGTTCGAATGTGACTTGATTGCGGCGGGTCAGTTTGTAGCGGCCCTCAACAAGCGTGCTATCGGCTGCCCGTGGCCCAGCTACCCCCTGGTAGACCACTGGTTTCTTGAAACGGACGAGATCGTTCCCTGTCCGAAGGAGCAGGTCGCCTGTTTTCCTGTCGATTTGGACGCGGCGCCCGCCTGCAAAACGAAGCCTAACCGCGCCCGAGTCGGCGCCAGGGGCAACCACAAAATCGTATTCGAGTTCGCCCTGATTACCGTGATACACCAAGTCCACGCCCGGATAAACATCCTCATACTTGACTTTGGCGTAGCTGGGCACGTGCGTGCGCCATTTCTTGGGGTCGTTGCCGATAAAATAGCTGCTCTTGCCTGGCAACTCATCGACTCCGCTTGCGGGCGCCTTCGGGTTCGCGCCCACGAGTGCCATCCGAGCACGGCGTCCGTGGTCCGTAGACAGCACGGCCTCCGTTCCGGTGAGAAAGAGCGTATACCCGCTTCCGCGCGCCAGAAACTTCACCTGCGAATCTGTCTGCCCGTCGTTGGCCTCAAAGCTCAGCGGGAGCTTGCCGTAATTTGCCAGGAATCGGTGCCGCGCCGCCGGATCAGGCTTGGACAAGACGGCCGAAGCAGCCGGGTGGGCACGGTTACCCGGTCCGAGCGCGCTGGTCTGTGGTCGTGACGTGATGCCCGGAGCAGTCAGAAGCAGGAGTAGAAACCCGCCCGCGATTCCGGATAGAAACCTTGATCTTTGCATGTTTTCCCCCGTAGCGGACGCCTGGCGTGATCACCTGGACTACCGGCCTTGTGAATCGTACCCTACCTGCCGCGAAAGTCAAGTGAATTTTCGCGCTGCTAGTTACTCAAGAGGTACTAAATGCGCGCTACTCCGAGGCCACTCGCACGAGACCGGCCAGCCCAGTGGCGGCTTGCGGTTCCCGCTGGAAATGGCGTCACGGGTTGGAATTGACCTTCGGCCGGAAAGTGTTAGGGGATTACTCGGAAATTAAGGTTGCTGGCCAACGTCCGGCTCGGCGTTTTCACCTTCACCTTGCCGGTGGTGGCGCCGCTCGGTACGGTGGTCTTGATTTCGGTGCTCGAGACCACGCTGAATGTAGCCGCCGTGCCGTTGAAAGTGACGCTGGCGGCGCCCGTCAGATTATTTCCCAGGATGATGACGCTGGTCCCGGTCTTGCCGGAGGCGGGCAAGGTCTCCACGAACGGGCCCAGGCCGAGGGCCAGGCTGAAAACAGTGCCACAGCCGGCAGGGCCGCAGGCGCTGCCGCCCGACTGTGTTGTCCCGTAGAGTGTGCCGCTGGTAGCCTCGAAGGGCGCGCTCGCCGGGCCCGCGCCGTCCGTGAGGTCGAAGTCGTGGAGGGTGGTGAGCGTCCCCGCGGATGTCATCTTGAAGGCCGTGCCGCAGTTCCCGCCGCAGGCGTTGCCGGACCCGCCGATTTCGGTTGCGCCGTAGAAGTTCCCGTCCGTGGCTTGGGTGAGGCCGGAGGGCTCTCCGCCATCGGCGGAGTCGAAGCTATGGAGCGTGGTTAACGCGCCGGCCGAGGTGATTTTGAAGACGGTGCCGCACCCCGCCAGGCCGTTGCAATCGCCGAGGCCGCCCTGGCCGGTTGTTCCGTAGAAATTGCCATCGGTTCCCTGCACCAGCTTACCCACTGGAGACTGGCCGTCGGTGGAGTCAAAGCTGTGGAGCGTGGTCAGCGCGCCCGCGGGCGTCATCTTGAACACCGTGCCACAGGCGTTTGGGCCGCAGGCGCTTCCCGTTCCGCCGTAATAGGTGGTTCCGTAGAAATTCCCGTCGCTGCCCTGCACGAGCCCGCCAGAGGGGGAGCCCCCGCCGGTGAGGCTGAAATCGTGCAGAGTGGTGAGCGTGCCCGCTGTGGCGATTTTGAAGACGGTGCCCCAGGAGCTGGTTCCGCCGCTCGCGGTTGCTCCGTAAAAATTGCCATCCGTGCCCTGGACGAGCGTGCCGGTGGGCGCGGAGCCGTCAGTTCCTTTGAAGCTGTGCAGGGTGGTGAGCGCGCCCGCCGCCGTAATCCTGAAAACGGTGCCATCCCGGTTGCTGCCGCCGGACGCCGTGGTCCCGTAGAAATTTCCGTCAGTGCCCAGGGCAAGTCCGTCAGGATTGAATCCGTCCGCGCAATTGGCTTGCGAGCAAAAGGCATAAAGAGTGGTCAGGGCACCTGCTGCGGTGATCTTGAAAAACGTTCCGCAGCCGGCGCCGGACAGGGTGGAAGAACACAACTGACTGACAATGCCGCCGCCGAAAGTTTCACCGTAAAGATTCCCGTCAAGTCCCTGGATAAGAGGTACCGAAGGCTGCGAGCCGTCCGTACCGTTGAAGCTTGCCAATGTCGTGAGCGTTTGCGCGTGCGCGGCAATGGTTGTCGCGGCACAGAGTATGCACAGGACAAAGTTTGCTTTCCACCCGCTGAGATTCACAATGCCCTTCTGTCTCCCGATTTGGACGCTCGGATTCCGAAAAGACGGGCCGCCCTGCAATGATTTTGATGTCGCGCTGCGCCATGGGAGTATATACCAAACGAGGCGGTTCCCAGCCAGTACTCTTGGGGCGGCACGGCGTGACAGGGTGAACAGCAACGGGTGATCAAGCGGCTTTTTGAACCGAGACAAGCTCGCCAGGCCGGACTCTGCAATGCGCCAAATCAAAGGAACGATCGCAGCCTTTGGATCTCAGGGGATTTGCTCCCGGATGGTGGCGCGCAGGTTGAGATTGCGGATCAGTCGATGCAGGTAGGTAGGCTGCAACCCAAGCGTCTTAGCCGCTTCCGTGTAGTTGCCGCCGGCCTGCTTTATCGCCTTAAGAATCAAGTCGCGTTTGGTACGCTTCACCACTTCGTGGAAGTATGGCAAGAGGTCGCGCTGCGGCAAATCGATCTCCAGAATGTCCTCGGGCAGGTTCTCCGGCCGGATGACGGCCCCCTCGCCGAGCACGACCGCGCGCTCCACGGCGTGTTCGAGTTCGCGAACGTTCCCCGGCCACTCGTAATGAGTGAGGTAGGTCATGGCCTCGGGCGAGACCGTGATCGCCGGGCGGTTCGCGCGTTCCGAGTAGCGGGCAGCGAAGTGGCTCGCGAGCAGCGGGATGTCCTCGCGGCGCTCCCGCAGTGACGGCAACGTGACCGAAACCACATTCAGGCGGTAATACAGGTCAGGACGAAAGCGGCCCTCGTTCATGGCCTTCTCCAGGTCCTGATTCGTCGCCGCCAGCACGCGGATATTCACGCGGACCGTTTGAGTGCCGCCCACGCGCTCGAACTCGCGCTCCTGCAGCACGCGCAAGAGCTTGGCTTGAAGATTGGGAGCCAGCTCACTGATCTCATCGAGAAACAAGGTGCCGCGGTCGGCAAGCTCGATCCTTCCCTTCTTTTGCGAGACGGCTCCGGTGAAGGCGCCCTTCTCGTGTCCGAACATCTCGCTTTCCAGCAGCGTCTCGGTCACGGCGGCGCAGTTGACCGCTACAAAAGGGCCCTCGGCGCGCGGGCTGTTGCGATGAATGGCGCGAGCCACCAGCTCTTTGCCGGTTCCGCTCTCGCCGCGGATCAGCACTGTGGCGGGCGACGGCGCAGCCTTGGCGATGAACTGGTAGACTTCCTGCATGGCAAGGCTCTGGCCGATCATGCTGTGGTCGAGGTCGAGCTCATCGCGCAAGCGGCGATTCTCATTCTCGAGCCATTGCGCACGCCGCGCGTTTTCGAGGGCGACCGCCGCCACCCGGCCGAAGGCTTTCAACCACTCCAGATGTCCCTCGTCGAGGCGCACCCGGGCATCCTCGGCATCAAGATAGATCACGCCCACCGTGCGATCGAACACCACCAGCGGCACCGCCAGCAGGCTCCGTCTGCCGCCCGGCGCTTGTTGGCCTTTGCCGTCCGGGCCGTCCGGCGAGCCCGCCACGTCCCCGCTGAGCACGGCCACCCGATCACGCAGCGCACGCTCAATCACGGCCCGGCTCACGTCCACAGGATGATGATCGTCCGGCACCCGGTCCCAGCCGAAAATCGAAGTGAATTGCTCGACGCTATCGCCCACCAGGATGATTGCGCCGCGGTCGGCAGGAATCACACCGGTGATGGTCTCCAGCAATTTCTGCTCGAGTTCTTCGAGGCGCTTCACGGAACCCAACACGGAAGTGATACTGAGCAGGGCTTCCAGCTCACGGGATGCGCGTGCGGAATCAGGCATAGAGTCTTCCACGCCAAGCGCGCTGGAGCGCGTCACCCGGGAATCATTTTCGTCAAATTGGACGCGAGTCGGCTCCCGAAGGAAAGCGTCTTCTCGAAGGCGGGCTCGAAAGACAGACTGGCCGATCTTGATTTCGTCGCCATGCCCGAGCACACTCCGTTTCACGGGGGCGCCGTTGAGGAGAGTACCGTTTCGGCTATCGAGGTTGATGAGGTCGAAATGGGACCCGGAGGGAACGATTTCGCACTGCCACTTCGAAATGCCCTGATCATGGATCGAGATGTCGTTGGCAGGATCACTGCCGAGCCGGACTGCGCCGCCTGCCAGATCGAACTCGCTCCCACGTAAGGGGCCGGCGACAGAAACAAGTCTTGGGGCCATAACACTTGTACGAAGCAACGGCCTGATAGGTTTCCGGGACCGGGCCTCGCACACAACGGATTATTGCACTTCAATTTTAGGTTAGTCCTGCGGGGAGGGCAAACTCGTGCTCTGAACCTTCCAAAAGATGCTGCCTAAAACGGAAACGGCAGCCCGTAGGATTCAATCCCCTTCCGGGCTGCCGTGGTCTTGTCAGCGTTCTCGTGGGGCGCAGCAAGGTGATCGCGCTTCGGACGGAACCGACGTCGTGGGTCAGCGGGCGCTGGCCAGAACGTAAACCGTCTCCGGCTTCTGATTGCTGCTCGTCATCTGAATTTGAATAGCCCGCTCAGGCTTAGGCTCAGCGATCTCAGTTGTGAGACCCTCGCACCAGAGGCGAGAAAGGAAGTAGTGCTCGCCATACTTGGTGAAGACGAGCTTCGCTACGCTCTCGTCGGGGTTAGTCCCGTTAGCCCTCGCGGCCGCGGTGATCGCCTTATTGGTAGCGTCATTCCGCACGATCCACGAGCTTTGTGAAAGCTGCGACAGCGTGTAGTCGCCGGCCGGAAACGCGGAATTCCTCACTGAAAACCCGAACGGAACGTGCGCCTTCACGCTGGCGTCCTGCGCGTAGGTGGGAACCGACGCAGCGACCGCCAAAGCCAGCCCGGCCACGATTGACAAAGTTCTTCCCTTCATGTTGCCTCCTTTTACCTTCGTTCCCCCGGCCGACACCAGCCGAGCTACGAGTCTCCCGAACGGTGCGAACCAGATGCGGACCAAAACACCCGACACTCGGACTCGAAAGCTTGGGCCTTTTAAGGGCCTTGCCTTCGGGTCGCTCCCCTATCTGCAGCCGCACTGCCAATCCAGGGGACAAAGGCATTGCCCGCCGCCGTTGACTCTGGAACTAACTGAGTCAGAGGGAAAATGAGGCACAAGCAAGACGGGCATCTTGAGACTGGAACCAATCCGGCACTCGGTTCGCCTGTATCTGAACCGTCCGGGGGGCGGTCGCGGATATCCGATCAGATACAGTACAGAGCCCGCGATCTTCACCCTTGACCAGGAGGCGACGACGCAGGCTGCCAGGCTACCTTGAAGAGTGTAGACTGGAAGGTACGTCGTTTCGAAGCGTCGGCCGAACTCCCGCCGGCAATTTGAGGAGGTACGGGATCTCCTGGTTTCGCTTGTGACTTTTTGAGCGGCGCACCCGCAGTTCATCTCCGGAATCGGCGCGTGCGCCGGAGTTGATCCACGAACCGATATCGGAAAGTTACGAAGGACTACAGTTGCGCTGAGCAACTCTCAACGATGTTCGGGTCTCGGCATTCGAAGGTCGAGTGCCGATTCTTGTGTGTAAGGATCGTGCATGTGCGGAATCGCCGGTATCGCCAGCTCCGGGCTGGACGGATCGCAACGAGTGGACCCGGCCTTGATTCACAACATGTGCCAAACCCTCGTCCACCGCGGGCCGGACGACGAGGGCATTTTCGTGGCGGGCGGCTTCGGTCTCGGCATGCGCCGGCTGAGCATAATCGACGTGGCCGGCGGCCATCAGCCTATCTTCAACGAGGATCGAACAGTCGCAGTTGTCTACAACGGTGAGATCTACAACTTCCGGGACCTTCGCCCGGAGCTTGAGGGCCGCGGTCACCGCTTCTCCACCCACAGCGACACCGAGGTAATCGTTCACCTCTACGAGGATTTCGGAGCGGATTGCGTTCACAAACTTCGGGGCATGTTCGCCTTGGCTCTCTATGACGAGAAGCGCCCCTCGCTGTTGCTGGCGCGTGACAGGCTGGGCATCAAGCCTCTCCATTACGCGCTGGTTCAGGGCTCCCTCCTGTTTGGATCGGAAATCAAGGCGATTTTGGCCGCCCGGCCCGATCTCGCGGTGATTGATCCGCAAAGCCTGCTGCAGTATCTCTACTTCGGTTACATCCCCGATCCCTCGACTGCCTTCGCAGCCATCCGCAAGCTGCCGCCCGGTCATCTGCTCGAATTCGAGCGAGGCAAAGCAAGTCTTCGGCAGTACTGGGACCTGCCGGAAGCCGGGACTCATGCGCCTCAGAGCGAAGAGGAGTGCCTCAATGAGATCGAGCGGCGTCTGGCCGAGGCTGTGCGCATCCGCTTGATTGCGGATGTTCCGCTCGGCGCCATGCTCAGTGGCGGGACGGATTCTTCGACGGTGGTGGCGTTGATGGCGCGGGAGAGTTCGGCGCCAGTCAAGACGTTCTCGATCGGCTTCAAGCATGACGACTTCAACGAGGCCCATTACGCGAGGCTCGTGGCGGAGCGCTTCGGCACCGACCATCACGAACTGATTCTGGAGCCTAACGTGGTGGAGACCGTGGAGACTCTGGCGCGTTCTCTCGAGGAGCCTTTTGGGGACTCTTCCATGCTGCCGACCTATTATGTTTCCTGCCTTGCCCGGCAGCATGTCACCGTGGCCCTTTCGGGCGATGGCGGAGACGAGCTTTTCGCCGGCTACGACCGCTATCGGATTCACTACCAGCGCCGTATCTTCGAGCACGTGCCGGAGTGGGCGCGCCGTCTCTACCGCGAGCGGCTGCACCCCCGGCTACCTCGCGGGCTGCACGGACGCAAGTTTTCCTACAATGTTTCGCTGTCTTGGCGCGAGCGCTACGTGGACGGCGTCTCATTCCTGCCCTCGTACGAAAGGGATACTCCGCTGCTTTCTGACGATTTTCGGGAGCGTCTGCGGGGTGGCCCCGACCCCCGGGACATCCTCCGCGACTACTTCGGTCGATCTCCGGCCGGCGATCCCGTGAGCCAGATGCTGTACGTCGACACCAAGACTTACCTCGCCGGCGACATTCTCACCAAAGTCGATCGCATGAGCATGGCGACATCCCTCGAGGTGCGCGTTCCGATCCTGGATCATCTGTTTGTGGAGTGGGTGACGGGACTCGGGTCGAAATGGAAGATGCCCGGCGGCCAGCAGAAGTACATCTTGAGGAAGCTGGCAGAGAGAGTCGGCGTTCCCAACGAGGTCCTTAACCGGCCCAAGCAGGGTTTCGCTCTGCCCTTGCCGCACTGGCTGCGAAACGAATTAAAAGATCTGGTGATGACGGTTCTACTCGAACCGCGAAGCCTCGAGCGCGGGTACTTTATTCCTGAGGGTGTACGCCATCTCTTGGACGAGCATTTCTCCGGCCGCCGCGATCAATCGAGCCGCATCTGGCGGCTGTTAATGCTCGAACTGTGGCACCGGAGCTTTCTCGAGTCGGCTAGCCACCGTCTCTCGGGGGCGACCTCGTCGGATATCGGAACCGCGTCTGGAGCTGCTCTTTTGCCGCAGGAGGTCGGATGATGCGGGCCGGACCAGCTCCCGTAGACCCTAGTTCGGGATCTGAGACAGGACGGAAGGCCGCGCCTGGCCTCTTCCTGATGACCGACAGTCTCGAGGTGGGAGGCAGCGAGCGTCAGTTTGCCGCGCTGGCCCGTGTGCTCGATCGCACCGCCTTGCGGTTACACCTCGGTTGCATCCGGCGATCCGGTGAACTGGGCGAGGGCCTGGGTGAGATTCCTCAGTTTCGGCTCGGTGGCAGCCTGTATGGGTTTCGATCTTTAGTGACCCGCTGTCGGCTGGCGCGACATTTGCGCCGCCACGGCATCGCCATCGCCCACGCTTTCGATTTTTATACCAATTTGACCCTGATCCCGGCCGCGAGATTCGCGGGAGTTTCTGTGGTGATCGGGAGCCAGCGTCAGCTCGGTGATCTTCTCACTCCGGCTCAGGCACGGGTGCAAGCCCTGGCGTTCCGGTGGTGCGACTCGATCGTTTGCAACTCGCGCGCAGCGGCCGAGCGCCTCATCGAGCGCGGTATTTCGGAGCGCAAGCTGGCCGTGATTGGAAACGGTCTGCCGCCCGAAGCCTTTACGGCAGCGACAGCCGCCTTGCCGCGCTGCCCCGGCGTGCTCAGAGTGGGCATGATCGCAGGCATGCGGTCCCGCTCCAAGAACCACGCCGGGTTGCTGCGCGCGGCCGCGATGTTGAGCAACCGGATTCAGAATCTGGAGTTCGTGCTGGTGGGCGACGGCCCCTTGCGGGCGGAACTGGAGCGCAACGCTGCGAACCTCGGGCTAAGCGGTCAGGTCCGTTTTCTCGGCGAACGTCGCGATATTCCGTCCCTGCTTGCTTCCATGGATGTCACCGCGCTGCCTTCGGTTTCGGAGGGCATGTCGAACGCCATCCTTGAGTCCATGGCCGCCGGCGTCCCAGTGGTGGCGGCGCGGGCCGGCGGAACTCCCGAGCTCGTGGTCGATGGCACAGGGCTCCTGGTAGCTCCGAACGATGATGAAGCGCTGGCTGCCGCGCTCGGCGATCTCCTTTCCGACCACGCGCTGCGCCAGCGCTTAGGCCAGAACGCTCGTCGTTTCGCGCTCGACAACTTCACCCTCGATTACATGTGCCAGCGCCATGAGGATTTGTACCGGGATCTGCTCGAACTGAAAGGCTGGCGGCCCAGGCCGCGGCCGACGCCGGCCGCTCGAGCGGACGAGCAACGCCTCAAGGTAGCCATCGTGGCTCCGTCGCTGCGGTACGTGGGGGGACAGTCTGTTCAGGCCGACCTGATGGTCCGATGCTGGCAGCAGGATACGGCAGTGGAGGCCTGGCCGATCTACGTCGATCCGCCCTTGCCGCGAGGCCTGCGGTGGATGGAACGTATCCCTTTTCTTCGCACTCTCGTGCGCGAACCCATTTACCTGACGGCCCTGTGGCGGGGGCTGCGCGATTGCGACATTGTCCATATTTTTTCCGCCTCCTATTGGTCATTTCTGGTGGCGCCCGCGCCGGCCTTGGTGGTGGCCCGCCTGCGCGGCCGGAAGACTCTGATCAACTACCATAGCGGCGAGGCCCGGGATCATTTGCGGCGTTTTCGAACGGCCCTTCCAATCCTCCGCCGCGCCGATCAGGTGCTGGTCCCTTCCGAGTACCTAGTCAACGTGTTTCGGGAGTTCAATCTCGAAACCCGGGTTGTACCTAACATTGTGGACCTTGACCAGTTTCCCTTCAGGCTGCGCGAGCCCCTTCGCCCGCGCCTCGTGTGCACTCGAGGATTTCACCCGTACTACGCCGTGGACGTTGTGGTACGAGCCTTTGCGGAGGTCAAGCGGGCCTCCCCTGACGCTACTCTTTGCCTCGCCGGGAAGGGGCCCTCGGAAGAAGAGATTCGACGTCTGGTTCGTGAGCTCGGTCTTGAGGGCGTCAAATTCGCCGGAGTCCTGTCCCGGCAGGAGATTGGCCACGTATACGACGAGGCTGACATTTTTATCAACGCATCGTGGCTGGACAATATGCCGATTTCGATTCTGGAAGCCTTTGCCTGCGGAACGCCGGTGGTCAGCACCGCTCCCGAAGGCATCCGCTTTATGGTCGAGCACGATTGTACCGGCCTGCTCTCGGATCCGGGAGACTGGCGCGCCCTGGCCGCAAACGTGACACGGCTGCTGAGTGACCCGGAGCTCGCATTGCGCCTCGCGATCAACGCCCACCGCCAATCGAAGCGCTACCAGTGGGGGTCGGTCCGCGAGCAGTGGGTGGAAGTTTATCGGTCGCTCGTCCCCGCCAAGGTGCAGGTGCATGACGGCCGCCCGCTGGTCGACAATGAGATTTCAGGGCCTGCGGCAGGCACAGTCAGCAACGATCGCCAGGAGAGCATCGCCGGCTCGCGGCGGTTATGAATCCGAGTCCCGCTGCCCGGCGTCTGCGGATCATAGTGTCCCATCGCGGGGCCACAAAGGACAGGAGAAGATGTCGGAATCGGAGGTGCTTGTAGTTGTGGAGAAGGAAATACTGAGCGCTAGGGAGGCCGTGGCTCGGTTCAAACAACGGCTTGATGATAAGACCGCCAGAATTGGAGTGATCGGGCTCGGTTATGTCGGGCTCCCTTTAGCGTTGCTCTTCTCGCGGCGCGGTCTGGCCACGGTGGGCCTTGACATCGACCGGGCCAAGGTCGATTCCCTTCGCCGCGGCCAGAGCTACATTCATCACATTCCCGCGGCCGCCATCCGCGAACAGATCGAACAAAAGCATCTTTCCGCCACCACGGAATTCGCTGAGATCGTATCGTTGGATGCCATCATCATGTGCGTTCCTACGCCGCTCAACGAATATCGGGAACCCGACCTTTCTTACGTCAGACAGACGGCGGAATCCATCAGCGTTCATCTGCGCCCCAATCAACTTGTGGTGTTGGAGAGCACGACCTACCCTGGTACCACCGATGAGCTGGTTTTGTCGATCCTTGAGCGCTCCGGCCTGCGATGCCCCGTGAGGCCCTACGATGCCGCCACCGTTTCCTCCGAATCCTCTGACGATCTCGAGAGTGATTTCTTGCTGGCCTTCTCGCCGGAACGCGAGGACCCCGGAAACAAGCAGTTCCAGACGCAGCAGGTGCCGAAAGTCGTGGGCGGAGTCAACGGTCCCAGCGCTCTCGCTGCGCAGGCGTTGTACAGCGCGATCTTTGAGCGCACCGTGCTGGTGAGTTCGTCGCGCGTCGCGGAGATGACGAAGCTGCTTGAGAACATTTATCGCTGTGTGAATATTGCGCTCATTAACGAACTGAAGCTGCTTTGCCTGCGGATGGGCATTGATGTGTGGGAAGTGATCGAGGCTGCCAAGACCAAGCCCTTCGGCTTCACGCCTTTCTATCCGGGCCCTGGACTGGGCGGACACTGCATCCCCATCGATCCTTTTTATCTCACATGGAAGGCGCGCGAATACGAGCTTCCGACCCGATTCATCGAACTTGCCGGCGAGATCAACTCTTCCATGCCGGGGCACGTTGTGGAAGCCGCCGCGGAGGCACTCAACCGGCGCCGGCAGTGCCTTCAGGATTCCAAGGTTCTCGTTCTCGGTATCGCCTACAAGAAGGATATCGATGACTTGCGGGAGTCGCCGGCGCTGCGTGTAATCGAACTGTTGCAGGAGCGCGGCGCGCAAGTGGACTATCACGATCCGTACTTTCCCCGTCTCCACAAGATGCGCCGCTATGACTTGAAACTGTCGTGCATCGAGCTGACGGCGGCAACGTTAGCGAGCTACGCGGCGGTGGTGATCGTTACCGATCACTCGAGTTACGACTACGAGTTCATCGCGCGTCACGCGCAGTTGGTGATCGACACCCGCAACGCGACGAGTGGATTGCGGCGGCACCGCGATAAGATCGTGCACTGCTGAAATACCTTTTTCACATGTCGATGGATTTCACGGCGGTCGGGTCCGTTCCGGTGGACTTGGTCGGATTCCGAGCCCCAGCAGTGCGCGGCCTGTTCTTCTAGGGAGCCTGGTGGTGAGGCCCAGACGGCGCTGGATTCTCTGGCTGCCCCTCTTGCTCCCCTTCGGAGCACTCGGCCTGCTGCGATGGGGGGGTTATCTCCTGGTCTCGAGCGATCCCCTCCCGCCTCACGCCGACGTCGCGATTGTCCTGCAAGGTTCGGTCCTCGGAGAAATCGCCCGAGTGGCAGGTGCGGCGCAACTGCTGCGCGAGGGGATCGCCGGCCAGGCGCTGTTAAGTGTCCCAAAACAGTCGTACTGGGGAGAGTCAGTGCCCGATGCCGCCCGTGCTTATGTCGAGCGTCGCTACGGAGGCGCCATCAGCAATCAGGTTGTGTTCTGCGAGACTGGACCCGAGGTGGATTCAACACAGCAGGAAGCGGAATCATTGCGCGAATGCATCCACGAGCGTGGCTGGCGCGAGATCATCATTGTGACATCCGACTATCACACTCGCCGGGCCGGCCGCATCTGGCGATCCGTACTGAAAGGTATGCAGCCTCCGGTCAAAATGTGGGTCTACGGCGTAGACGATCCCGAATTTCAGCCGCGCGGGTGGTGGCGCAAGCGTCTTTGGGCGAAGACCTGGTTTTATGAAGTCACCAAGCTCATTGCGGAGGCATTTTGAGTCACTTTAGCTCAATGAAGATTGCAAAATACAGTGACGTCACTCTCTGTGGCGCCGCTCGGAGCCCGCCCTGTAAGGGAGCGGCGAAAGACGCCGGTCGCAGACCGGCGCTACAGCAGCGGTCGTCATTGTATTTTGCAATGCTCAATAGGTTAGCTTGGAGTGCAACTCTCGGCATCGAAGCCGGTGAGGCACCTATCAGCCGGTTGCCCCGGCGCACGGTTTGACCGTACCGGCTGCGACCGGGTTCCATCCGGCGTTGTGTGGGTCCCCCTCGAGCATAACCCGAAACCATAGTTCCAGATTCAGCAGCCGCCAGATGCGGTCGCCATGATCGCGATGGCGCGCGCGGTGCTCTCGAAACAGCTTCGGTACGGCGTCCTGGCGAAACAGCCCGCGCCCGGTGGATCGAGGCTCGGTAAGTAGGCTCTGAATGGCATCGAGCTGAGGCCCGCTGATCCAATGGTTCCAGGGCGTCGGGAACCCGAGCTTGGGCCGGTAAAGGATGGAATGCGGCAGCAGATCTTCCACCGCCTTCTTCAGGACACGTTTGCCGCTTAGCCAGTTCACCTGAAGCGCGGCCGGAATACCGGTCGCGAACTCCACCAGCTCGTGGTCGAGAAATGGGACCCGGCTTTCGATGGAAGCAGCCATGCTCATGCTGTCTTGCTTCATGAGCAGTTCGACGAGATAGGTCTTGATGTCGGTGTAGAGCAGGCGCTGCAGCAGCGATCCTGCGGATCGCTCCCAGTAATCGAGCACGTGCCCGTAAGCTGCTTTGCCAAGCTCATCGGCATGATCGTCGGTCAGGAACTCCGACTGTTCGCGAGCACTGAAAGCCGAGAAGAAGTTGTCAAAGTAGAACGAGGGCCAAGACTCGCCATCGCGAGCCAAAAAAGTGTGTTCCAGCTTGCGGCGCAGCGCGGCGCTGAGGGCTGGGGACTCCGAGATGAGCCGGCGAATCGCGTTGCGCAAGGGCCGGGGAGTCACGCCTCGGTAAGCTCGATCGAGCATCGCATTCTTGAGCGTGAAAGCGTATCGAGTATATCCCGCCAGCGTTTCATCTGCGCCCTCCCCGGTAAGGACCACGGTAACGCGCTCACGCGCCAGCCGGGCCACGAAGTACAGGGCAACGCTGGAGGGCCAGACAATAGGCTCATCCTCGTGCCAGATCAAGTGGGGGAGAGCGTCGAAGAAATCCTGGCGGCTCACTCGAATTTCGTGATGAACCGAGTTGAGGTGCTCCGCCACTTGCCGGGCATATGGCAGCTCGCTGTAAATATCCTCGGCGTAGCCTACCGAGAAAGTCTCCACCGGCGTCCGCCGGATGCTCGTAGCCAGCGCGGCGACTGCACTCGAGTCCACGCCTCCGCTTAGGAATACGCCGAGCGGGACATCACTCATCAGATGACTGCGGACGGCCTGCTCGATCCGGTCCCTGTAGCCCTGGACGTAGTAGCTCTCGGGTCGAGGCGGCTCATCGCCGGACGGCACGAGGTCCCAGTAAGGCTGGATTCTGAGCGCGCCGGTATCATCCAGTTCCAAGGTGTGACCCGGAAACAGTTTGTGAATGCCGGCAAAGAACGTATCGGGTCCGGAAAGATACCCGAAGGCCAGATATTCGGGCAGGACGCCTCGATTGAACTCTGCGCGCACGCTGGGATGGGCTAGAATCGCCTTAACTTCCGAACCGAACAGGAAGCTGCTCTCCGTATGCCGGTAATAGAAGGGCTTGATGCCGAGGCGGTCGCGCGCTGCAAAGAGGCGACCATGGCGAGCATCCCAAAGAACGAAGGCGAACATGCCCCGCAACTGGCGGACGCAATCGCGCCCGTACTCTTCGTAGGCGTGCACGATCGTCTCGGTGTCGCACTGCGTACGAAAAACGTGGCCCCGGTGGAGCAACTCCTCGCGCAACGCCAGATGGTTGTAGATCTCGCCGTTGTACACGAGCCATATCGACTCGTCCTCGTTAGCAATAGGTTGGTGGCCGGTCTTCAGATCGATGATGCTGAGGCGGCGCATGCCGAGACCGACCGCGCCGTCGATGAAAAATCCCTCGTCATCCGGCCCGCGATGAACAAGCGTCCTGCACATTTGCAGCAGGGCCGCAGCGTCGGCGGGCCGATCATCTCCGAGTTGTACGATCCCCGCGATTCCACACATCGTCTGCCAGTGCTAATCGAAATCGATCGCTTCTGCCGCGAGCTCATCGAGGACCGCCAGGTCTGACGGAAATGTCCTCCCTGCTCCGTCTCGCCGGACGTATTCGAATCGCTCCATGGCCCGATTGTGGATTACAACCGGCTTGCCGCGAAACGACACGAAGCTGCCTGCGCAAAAAACCATATGTGCCAGGCGACGGCCTTCGAGGTAGCAGTAGAGAAGACCCCCGTCGCTCGAACAGGGTCCGAAGCTCCACTTGCCCCCGGTGGCGGGGAAGAAGAACCGATGCGTTCCCTCAGGCGCAGCGTAACTGTAGACGTTGACCGTGGGTTGCCCCTCCCCGCCACCGGCACTCACTTTTGTAAACTTTCCGCAGCCGGAGCTGGAGCCGGTCTGCGGCAGTAAAAGAGTGGCGCACTCCGCCGGCAGTTCTAGTCGGGTGCTGCTGCGCATGAGCGGTGCCTGCTCCTTGACTCCGTAGACCGGTGATACGTGGGCTGAGGTCACTTCGTGAACCCAGCCTGCACTCGATGCCGGCAGCAGATACAGGCCCATCGGCACGGTTCCAGAATCAGTTGTGCCTTTCCCGTCCGGCTTGGCAACGAAGCCGCTGCCCTCCTCTATCACCACGAGGTCGGGAGCGAAATGCCAGAAGATCTCAAGCATATGAACACCGTGACCTTCGGCAACGTCGCGCACCACCCACAGCCCATGCCGACCATCGATTCCGCTGTGCAGATGCAAAACGAATCGGCGATGGCGGACCGGGTCTTCAAGGCGCTTATAGCCCGTGTGGCTGCCGGTGAAGAGCGTGAAAGTGACGCCTTGCAACCATCGCTCTGAGATTACAGTGGGAATTGAGTTCCAGGCGAAGGGCCCCTGCGCCACCGCCTGATCCTCGCCGTCAAGCCGGAGCGTATTGTGCGCGCCGGTGCCACGAAAATGATCGCGCTCGTTGTCGTTGCTGCGGTACGTGAAGGTGCCCGAATCCACCAGCCAGCGCTGTCCTCCGAACGTGAGCCGCACGCTGAGCGCATCCGCGTGACCGTGACCGCTGCGCCCGGTGCCTTGCGGCCCAGCGTCCATCATGAGGCACTGACGGAGAGTGTCAGCCGAGGACATAACGTAGATTCCGCCCGCATCGAATGCCTTGCTTCCGATGTGGGGAGGGGGGCAGTGCGGGCCGCCAGAAATGTCCTCCAAGCCCAGCAGCCAAACCGCCTCTTCGGTCAGTCCTGGATTCGTGAAACCACCGAAAATGCCCGCGCCCAGCGCCAGCGGATCCTGCATATGCTCGGTGCGATTGCGCCGTGGATTGAACACCCGGCCGCCATCGTCGTCGCCGAATCCCTCCGCGGTCCCACCCTGCGAGAGCGCCTGAAGGACCTCAAGCATCTTGACCAGTGTTTGATCGAAGCTAGCTGGAACCTCGATTCCGTTGCAAACAGCGAGCTGGCGCGCGTGCAGAAAAAAGTCAAGCGCATAAACGAGGTAGTAGAGGGACTGCTCGAAGTAGACCCCGTCGAGACGCACCTGACGCGCCGCTTCCGCCAGCAGAATGTGCCAGCCACGCCGCTGCCAGCCACGGGCGGCGAAAAGGCCCGGGCATAGCGTGCCGATAAAGAACAACGCCACTGCTTCTCCGATCAAGTGAGTGTTCGGCGAGAAATACGTGGAGAGATAGCGTTCGATGTGGCGGCCATTCAGCGCCAATCCTTCCACAAGGCGCTGCGATAACACTGATGGAATCGCGTCACAGCCTGCCAGCAGCTCGCGCACCCACAGCCAGGAGAGGCTGCGAAATGCGACCTCCAGGCTGCTAGCCCAGTTGATGCCCAGCGGGTAGGGGTTCGTGCGCTGCCACGATGTCCACTGCGAGGCAATCTCGGTCGCGTAGCGCGAGTCGCCTGTTACTTGCCAGGCCTTTGCCAGGGTGACGAGATGCTGATGCCGATTCAGCTCCCAAGTGACCTTGTGATCGCCGACATGGTCAAAGTCGAGGAAGCGAATCTTGAACCAGGGTTCGAGCGGCGCCCGCTTGCCACTCACAGCATCCAGATGCCAATCAATTTCCCGGCTATAGTCGAGGCCGGTGTAACCGAGCAGCCGGAAGCGGTGATCGCAGACGTCGTCCGCCTCACGAATAATCTCTTCCACTGCCCGGGGCAGGCGCTCCCGGAGGATCTTCGTGCGGCCGGGCAAGTCGTCGGGCGAGAAGAAGAACTTCCCAGGAGGGCCGGCATCAGCGCGAACCCCGTTCGTCCCAGGTCCGAGGCCGAGCCGGTACCGCTGCAGGTCCAGATGTTTGGCGGCCTCCTGCGCCGCACGCGTCTGGAATTCGTCCCAGCTCATTGCGGCCAGACGAGACCATGTTTTCTTCCAGCCACTAGAGATCACGCCTTCAATCCTAACGCACCTGTGTATGCGAACGTGCCGCTGCGTGCCGCCTCGAATCCGCTCATCACGGGACCAGCACGATCCGTCCCGTGACCTGTCCGCGACGCAACTCTTCCAATACGTCGTTGACGGCATCGAGAGGGCGAGCCAAAACCTTGCAGCGAACCTTGCCTGCCGCCGCTATCGCCAGCACGTCGCGCAGGTCCTGCCGCGTTCCCACCGCGATCGCCCGGATGTGGGCTTCCTTGGCCGCCATCATGATGGGCGGAAAGCAGACATTCTCCGCGGGCAGGCCCACGGCGAGCAGGGTTCCTGTGGGCCGCAGGCAATTGAATGCTAAATCATAAGCCGCGCGGGACGGCGAGGTGACTATTGCAACGTGGACGCCCCCCTGACCGCGGACCACTTTGGCGGCTCCGGGCGCGGCGGCATTCAAAGTCGCGGAAGCCCCCAGTGACTTGGCCAGGGCGAGCTTGTCTTCATAGAGATCGAGCGCGATGACCTCGGCGCCGAACACAATCCCGATCTGGACCGCGAGGTGCCCCAAGCCTCCGATACCGAAGACAGCGAGACGCTGGCCGGGAGCGATTTGCGCCTGCTTGAGCGCCCGATAGACCGTGACGCCGGCACAAAACAAGGGCGCAGCCTCAGTCGAACTCAGACCCTCCGGAATTCTCTCAGTGTGGCTGGCCGGAGCCCGTACGAACTCCGCGTAGCCCCCGTCGACGGTGACACCGGTGATCTTTTGGGCTGCACACAGGTTCTCAAAACCTGCCCGGCAGAAATCACATTCGCCGCAGGTCCAGTGGAGCCACGGTACGCCCACGTGATCTCCCACGCTTAGACCGTCGACCGCCGCGCCCTTTTCTACGACGCAGCCGGCGATCTCGTGACCGGGTACAAGCGGCTTCTTGACGATGCCGGCAAACTGGCGCCAGTCTCCGTCGGCCACATGCACGTCTGAGTGGCAGACGCCGCACGCCTCAACTTGTATCAGAACGTCTCCGGGCCCTGGCTCCGGCCGCTCGATTTCTTCGATCACAAGGGGATGCTTGAATTCGTGCAGGACAGCGGCTTTCATTCGATTGTTCCTTGCGAGTTTGGCTCTTTCGCCCACGAGAGTTACCCGGCGGACCGAGCGCAGTTTGCTCTCCTCTATACGAGACCGGCTAATCGGCGTTTGATCCGGGCGCCGAGTGCTTCGGCAAAGCCGATGGCGACGACGCCCGCCAGCAGGTGCAGCACCTGGATGATCCAATGCGAACTGCCGGTCAGAATCCTGGTTTGAGTCATTCCGAAGACCAGCAGAACCAAGCCCCAGAAGAAGACGGTGCCAACCAGGCCCGGAGCCACCGCGCTCAACAGAACCACGAGCGATGGCCTCCAGTCCCGAACACTCATGCTGCCTGCGTAGATTCGGCGTACGCCGCAGCGCACACCAAGGTATGCGAGGGCCCAAAGAACAAGTACGAAGGCCACTCCCAGAAACTCGTGAGCAGCGATCAGCGACTGATCGCGGCCAGTCCATAGGACTGCTCCGAGAACGAGCAGGATCAGCCATATGAGCCGGACCAGAATCCGAAGCACAGTGCATGCTGTCTTCATCTTTCCCCCTCACTCTTCGCTATTCGCTGCTTCCCACCATGTTCAATTCCGGACGCGATACTCTGGAAGCGGTCAGGCGATACGGCCAGCCATCGCCCACTAACCGGGACGCTACCGGGTTTATAGGCGATTTAGCGCCGGCACCGACTGGCCAGGAACTTGCAAGAAGCACCTGAATTGGTTCGTTGATCCGGTGGCACAATGAGTCAGTCGATTTCTGCCCGAAAGGGGTACTCATGAGAACGCTCTTGAACGATCTGCGCTACGGCCTCCGCACGCTAGGCCGGAGTCCAGGATTCACCATTGTAGCCGTGATCACGCTCGCCCTCGGCATCGGAGCCAACACCACAATCTTCAGCGTGATCAATACGACGCTGCTCAAACCGCTTCCGTTCCCAGATTCTGAACGACTTGTGCTGGTATGGGAGACATTCGGCAAGGGCCCCGACAACCAGAATATCGTTTCCGCGCCCAATTTCTGGGACTTCCAGCGCCAGAGCCACTCTTTCGAGAGCGTGGCCATCTTTGACTCTGCGGGCCGAGGCTACAATCTCTCCGCGACGGGAACCAAAGGGGAGCCGGAGCAGGTGTCGGGCCTTCGGGTCACAGCGGGATTCTTTCCGGTGCTGGGCGTGAAGCCTTTTATTGGAGGCACGTTCCTGCCTGAAGAAGAACTTGCCGGCCGGGATCATGAAGTGGTTCTGAGTTATGGTCTCTGGAAGCGGCGCTACGCGGGCGACCCGGCGCTCGTGGGCCAGACAATCGAGGTTGAGGGCGCGGACTTCACGGTGGTCGGCGTGATGCCCCGCGAGTTCCAGTGGCAGTTTTGGAGCAACCCGCGCCAGCTTTGGGTGCCTGTCGGCTACACCAAGACAGACTACGGACGCGACGAGAATAGCTTTATCGCTATCGGGCGCCTCAAACCTGGCGTAACCGTAGCTCAGGCGGATGCGGAAATGAACACGATCGCCGGCCATTTGGCGCGACAGTACCCGGCGGAAGACGTCAACATGGGCGCCACCGTGCAGCCCCTGGCGGACTTCGGAATGGAAGGGATCAGGACCACCACCTTGGCGTTGCTCGCCGCCGTCGGATTTGTGCTGCTAATCGCCTGCGTCAATGTTGCCAACCTGTTGCTCGCGCGCGGCGCGGCGCGCCAGAAAGAATTCGCGATCCGGCGGGCGCTCGGCGCTGCGGGCTCGCGAATCGCGCGCCAGTTGTTGACTGAGAGCCTCCTGCTGGCAGCATCGGGCGGCGCGGCAGGGATGGTTCTGGCCGCGTGGAGCAGTACCGTACTGTTTCGCGTTTTTCGCCTCGATAACCTGGGCCTGCCGATGCGCGCGATCGATTCAATCGCACTCGATGGCCGCGTGCTCGGATTTGCTCTTGTCGTCTCCCTCTTCACGGGCGCTCTGTTTGGCCTGGCGCCGGCCTTCAGCGCTTTGCACGCCAGCATCAATGATCCCTTGAAGGAAGGCGGACGGGGTTCGAGTCAGGCCGCCGGCGGCCGCTTGCGCAACGTCCTGGTGACCTCGGAAGTGGCCTTGGCGCTGGTGGTGCTCTGTGGCGCCGGGTTGATGATCAAGAGCATCACGCGCCTGCTCGGCGTCGATCCAGGTCTCAATCCCAAGAACGTGCTCACCATGCAGATGTCAGTTCCGCAGGATGAAATCTATAACGGTCCTCCAGGACTGCCAAGATTCTGCCAGGACCTCGATGAGCATCTCAGCGCGATCCCCGGCGTGGTGTCTGTGGGCGCCGTTGCTCATATGCCCCTTGCAGGAGGAGGTGCCGGCCGAGGCTTCCAGATTGAGGGCCAGCCCGCTGCTAAACCTGGCGACATGCCGGGCGCGGGCTACAGCGTGGCTTGCCCGAATTACTTCCGGACGATGGGCATTCCAATCCTGAAGGGACGCGAATTCACCCATCAGGATTCGCTGAGCGCGCCTGGAGTTATCGTTATCAATGAGACCATGGCGCGAAAGTTCTGGCCCAAGGAAGATTCCGTCGGTAGAGCGATCAGGCTTGGCGGCTCAGACGGCCCGCGCCTCACCGTAGTGGGGGTGGTTGGAGACGTGCATTACTTGGGCCTCGACGAACCCATGCATCCTCAATTCTTTCGGCCCTACACGCAGGGTGGCTGGCCTATCATGAACGTGGTGGTGCGGACCACTTCGGCGCCGGCCACCTACACGCCCTTGGTGAAAAAGGCACTGGCGGAGTTCCTGACGGACCGGCCGGTTTCCGGCGTCGAGACCATGGAAAACATCGTCCACGACTCGACGGGCTCGAGGCGCTTTCCCATGCTGCTCCTCAGCACCTTTGCCGTGCTGGCCTTGATGCTGGCAGCGGTTGGCATTGTGGGCGTGGTGAGCTACTCGGTGGCGCAGCGCACGCATGAAATCGGCATTCGAATGGCTCTCGGCGCATGTGCGTTCGATGTGTTAAACATGGTGGTGAGAGGGAGCATGGGCTGGGTGCTGACCGGAATTGCGATCGGCATCGCGGGCTCGCTTGGCCTTACACGCCTCTTGCGCGACTTGCTCTATGGAGTCCGCCCGGCTGATCCCGTCGTGCTCGGCGCCGTTTCGGTGCTGCTGACCATCGTTGCCGGGATCGCGAGTTACCTGCCAGCCCGTCGCGCCGCCAAAGTGGATCCGATGGTCGCACTGCGGTGTGAATGAGATTTGCTTTCCCGGGCGCCCCAATGATGGCCGCCGATTGATGCCTGACGCCAGGTCCCTTACGGCGATGGCGCGGTAAAGTAAGGGTCGGGCTCCGGCACGGCGGCGCCATCCTTGCGCGGGTCCGAAGCGCCGTAATTCACGCCGGATGACGAGTCGTGCAGCACGGCTTGTCCGCCGCCCATCTCGCTCGAAAAGTCGCCACGCACGTCAAGTTGGTGACCGCGATCGCGAAGGCTCGCCATGACCGCGGCCGGCACGCGGTCCTCGATCAAAAGGCCGCAGCCTTCGGGTTGAGGCTTCGTGAATCGCGGAGCCTCGAGCGCCGCCTGAATGTTCATGCCGTAATCGACCACGTCGGATACGAACTGGGCGTGGGCTTGCGCCTGATTCGCCCCGCCCATAATGCCGAAACCGATGTGGAGGTCGCCACGCTCCATGAAGGCGGGAATGATCGTGTGAAAAGGCCGCTTGTGCGGAGCCAGAACGTCGGGGTGGCGCGGGTCAAGAGTGAACAGGGCGCCACGATTCTGCAAGGCAAAACCATAGTCATCCACCACCACGCCAGATCCCCAGGCCGAGTAGAGGCTTTGGATCAGCGAAACGATGTTGCCGTCGCGATCCACTACCGAAAGGTAGATTGTGTCCTTGCCGGGCCCGAACCTGGACGGGTCGCCGGGGCGCACCTCGCAGCGGGCGCGTTTCAGGTCGATGCTGCCAGCCCGCTCGGCTGCGTAGTCCTTCGAAATCAGGCCCGCTGCCGGCACTTTGACGAAACGAGGGTCTGCGTTGTAGCGGTAGAGGTCGGCGTAGGCTAGTTTCTGAGCCTCGATCTTGACGTGGAAGGCATCGGCGCTGGCGAATCCCCACTCCGGAAGCGGAAACTTCTCGAAGATGTTGAGCATGGCGAGCGCCGCCATGCCCTGCCCGTTGGGAGGCAGCTCATAGACGGTCCAGCCGCGATAGCCCGTCGAGATAGGCTCAACCCACTCCGGCTTGAAGTCACCGAGATCGGCCGCCGTCATCACCCCGCCCAGCCGGTCCGAGGTCCTCAGAATCGCCTTGGCAATGTCGCCGTCGTAGAAGGCATCAGCGCCCTGGCTCGCCACGAGTTCGAGCGCCCTTGCGTAGCCAGGATTATGGAAGACCTGGCCCACTGCGGGCGCCTTGCCGTCGATCAGCAGGACCTTGGCTCCGTTTGGGTCGTGGGCGAAAACTTGCTCGCTGCCCCTCCAGTACGCACTGATGAACTCGGTGACGGGAAATCCGTTCTTCGCATAATAGATCGCGGGTTGAAAAATCTCGGACCAGGGCAGCCGCCCAAACTTTTGGTGCAGCACCTCCCAGCCACGCACAGCGCCTGGCACCGTCACGGAATAAATACCCTGATGGGGCATGCTGGCGAAACCTTTTTGCCTCAGAAGCGCGGGCGTGAGTTTTTCCGGCGCCCAGCCGCTCGCGTTCAGCCCCGTGAGCTTGCCGGTCTTCGCGTCCCACTCGATGGCGAACAGGTCGCCGCCCATACCGTTCATCATGCATTCCACCACGCCCAGTGTGGCATTGGCGGCGATGGCGGCGTCGGTCGCGGAGCCGCCGCGGGACAGGATCTGAGCAGCAGCCTGCGACGCGAGCGTCTGGCTGGTGGCGGCGATGCCGCGCCGCGTGATCACCATCGAGCGGGCTTGAGAGCGGTCCAGCAAATCGCGAGCGCTCTGAGAGTACGCGGGCAAAGCTACCATAGTCATCATGATTGCTGCAGGGATCAGCGCATTTCGCATTGTTCAGGCAGTTTACAAAGGGCCACTCGAAATCACAAGAGCGGGCCGGTGTTTTTAGCGCTGGCTCGCACAAAGTCTAAAGACCAGAGCCCGTGCCGCATGGCCTGGCCACCCTGCCCGAAGACTCCACTTCACCAACCACTCGGGAAACTGCCATAATTTAATTGAGCAGCGCATCATGAGGCTGGAGAATGGATCTTGTCGGGAAACGTCCGGAGCGGGAGGCTACGATTGTTACGGGTGCGGGAAATGGACTCGGCCTGGCGATTGCCCGTCGGTTCGCAGCCGGCGCCGGCCGCGTGCTGCTGGTGGATCGTGATCCCGTGGTCGAGGCGCGGATCGGCGAGGGAGGCTTTTCATCCGAGCGGTGCTTCGCGCTGGTTCACGATCTTCGCGAAAAGGATGCTGGACGGGTGGTGTTCGCTCACGCTTTGAAATCGATGAGGCGCGTCGATACGCTGATCAACAATGCCGCCTGGAGCCTCCACAAGCCGATTCTGGAGATGACAACCGAGGGATTCGATGGCGTCGTAGCCGTCAACCAGCGCGCGCCGTATTTTCTGGCCCAGCAGTTCTTTCAGTACGTCACCCAATCGCCGGACAAAGTTACCGACCCTGCGATCGTCAACGTCGCCTCCGTGAATGCCCTGGCAGGAAATCGCAATCTGATCGCTTATGCCGGCACCAAGGGAGCGCTTGTGGCGATGACGCGGGCCATGGCCGTGGAAATGGCAGACGCCGGAGTCCGGGTGAACTCGATCAGTCCCGGAGCCATCGACACGCCCATGAACAAAAGGGTGCTGGCCGAAGGCAAACTCGATGCTCAAACGCGCTTCGACAAGTATCTGATCAAGCGCTATACCGCTGCCGAGGAGATCGCGGAAGTAGTGATGTTTCTCTGCAGCCCGGCGTGCGCCAGCGTCACCGGCGCGAACTGGGTGATTGACGGCGGCTATCTGGCGCAATAGACTGCGAAAGCCGATGCCGCGGGCGCGGCCGCCCTTCCAAGGACGCGACATGAAAATTGAAAAGCTTCAAGTGTTCCTGGTGGGCGCGCAGTGGCGGAACTTCACCATGGTCAAGCTCACCACCAACGACGGTCTGGTAGGCTGGGGCGAGGGCACGCTCGGTTGGAAAGAATTTTCCGTGCGCGAGCTGATCCTCGACTATGGCCGCCGTTACGTGATTGGCCACAATCCCTTCGACATCGAGGACCTCTGGTTCAAGCTCTACCAGATCGAGCACAACACTGGTCCCGTGATGTACGCCGCCATGGCCGCCATCGAGACCGCCATGTGGGACGTTGTGGGCAAGGCCAGCGGCCAGCCCGTCTACAACCTGGTGGGCGGCAAGGTGCGGCCGAGAGTCAAGGTCTACGCCAATGGCTGGTATCACCACGGCGGCGATTTGAAAGAGCTGTCGGATCGGGCGGCCGCGGTTGTGGATCGAGGCTACCAGGCCCTGAAATTCGATCCCTTTGGCCCCGGGGGACGCGAACTGCCGCGTGCGCAATTAAGAGAGGCAGTGCGCCAGGTTGAAGCGGTGCGAATTGCAGTGGGTGACGACGTCGATATTCTGCTCGAGTTCCACGGACGGTTCAGCCCGATAATGGCCCTCGAAGCCATTCGCGCCATGGTGCCGCTCAATCCAGGTTGGTGCGAGGAGCCGATCCCCGCCCACAACAACGAATCCATGGCCCAGGTCGTAGGCGGCTCTCCGCTCCGCGTCGCCACCGGCGAGCATATTTATTCGCGCTTCGGCTTTCTGGACCTGCTCGAACGCAAGGCCGCTCACGTGGTGCAGCCGGATATCACCTACTGCGGCGGTTTTCTCGAGACCAAGAAAATCGCGGCTCTGGCCGAGACCTACTACGTGAGCGTGGCGCCGCACAACTGCGACGGGCCGCTCAAGACCATGATCGGCGTCCACCTCTGCGCCAATATTCCGAACTTCGTGATCTTGGAGACGTTTGAAGACTACGACGTGCCCTGGCGCTACGACCTCACGCCGAACGCGCCGCGCGTGCAGAACGGCTACTACGACGTGCCCACCGGGCCCGGCTGGGGAGTTCAAGTTGATGAATCCGCGGTCGCGGCACACCCTGGCGATCCGGACGCCAAGCTCAACATGTTCGATCTGGGTTGGGAACAGAAGATGTGCCAGTGAAGCAGAGGATATAGTCTAACCAGCGCGTTCGCTTTGGAACTGAGAAGGCATTTTCGTCCCACTAGCGAAACGAAAGCCACAATACGACGGTGGCGAGAAAGAGCAACGCGGCGAAGTTCCGGTAGTCCGTCCAGCCGCGCCAGGGCGCTTTGAATTCCCCGAACACGTTCCGTGTTTCCTTGCCGGGATCGGGAGTCGCGGTGGCGAGGCTGATCACCAGCATCGCCGCCGCGGCAATGAACCACACTAGCAGCGTCCGGTGCATGAAGGAGTGCATCAAGGGACGCGATAGCACCGGCAGCCGCCAGCCGAGTGTCTGGTCAAGAAAGAAGACCAACCCAGTCGAGAAGCCGACAATCACGCCGCCGATCGCTCCCTTGGTGTTGCCCCGCTTCCAGATCAAGCCCGTGAAGATGACTGCCGACATGGGCACGGAAAGATAAGCCGAGATGAACTGCAGGTAGTACCAGATGGTGACCGAAAGGCCTACCAGCGGGGCCGCGAGCACGCCCAGCACTGCCATCAGCCCCGTAACCCAGCGCCCGATCGCCACCTGGCGGCGCTCGCCGGTCGCAGGCCGGTAGCGCAGCACAAAATCCCTCACCACCAGCGTGGCGCTGGAGTTATAACAGGCGCTCATGGAGGACATCAGGATGGCGATGAGCCCGGCCAGCACGAGTCCACGCAATCCCACCGGCAGCAGCTCCCGCACCATCCGGGGATAAGCCTCGTCGTAGCGCGCGAGTCCAGGGTACAGCACGCGAGCGATCACTCCGGGAAGCACCAGGATGAAGGGAACACCGAGTTTGAGGAATCCCGCAAGGATCGCTCCGCGCTGGCCGTCCTGCTGGCTGCGCGCGCCCAGCACGCGCTGCACGTTGGTCTGGTCCATGCACCAATAGAACATTCCCGCCAGCAAATTCGCCATCAGGAAGCCGGTAATCGGAAAATCGTCATTGAGCGGCTTCACCATCTGGATCGCGGCATGAGGCACGTGGCTCACGAGGCCCGGCCACCATCCGACGGCCTTGAGTCCCAGCACCGCCAGCAGAGTGCTGCTCAGAATGAGCCATGTTCCCTGCACCATATCGGCATAGACCACCGCGCGCAGGCCGCCCTTCATCGTGTAAAGAGCCGTGAAGGCCGACATGACGATCATCACTGCCAGTTGGTTCCAGCCGAACAACACCACGAACAGCAGCGATCCGGCCCAGAGGTCGATGGCGTTTTTCGTAAAGACGTTGATGACCAGCAGATTGATGGACAGAAAGGCGCGCAGGCTCCAGCCGAACCGCCGCTCCAGGAACTCCGGAATGGTATAGATCCGCTCGCGCAGGTAGAGTGGAGCGAAGAGCATGGCCAGAATGATAAGGTCCCAGGCGCCCACCCACTCGTATCCGCCTGCCACCATGCCGATGCGGTAGCCGTCGCCGGCGAGACCCAGAACATGCTCCGCCGAGATGTTCGAAGCGAAGAGCGACATGCCGATGAACGGCCAGCGCAAGTCGCGGCCCGCCAGGAAATACTCGCTGCCGGAGCCACTCTTGTGCGCAGCCCGCGTTACCGCGAACACCACCAGCGCCAGGCTGGCAAAAATCGTGATGGAGTCAATGTAGGACAGCAAGCGCCTCTCAAGTTACCATGTTGTCGAAAAACGTTCCCGGGGGCTGGCCCACGGGCGGTCCCTGAAAGTGCGGAAAACGATTTTGGAGTCCGGTGCGATCGTGAGACAAAGGGGCGAGGGAATGACGGCAATGGCGCGGAGATGCCAGAGGTGTCTGCGAGAAAGGATTGACTGGCGGGAAAAAACCGGGGAGGCTACCATGGCCTCCCCCGGACGCGCAAGCGCGCTAGTAAGTTAACTTGAGACCGAACTGGATCTCGCGCGGGAAGTTGCTCTGTGAGGTGATGTGCCCGAACCCGCCGAGCCCACTGCCAAGATTGTTCCCTTGCAGAACAGACCCGTACTGATCGCCGCCCTGGTCGAAACCGAATAGGGTGCGGTTGAAAATGTTGAGGAAGTCCGCTCTAAATTCGACGCCCACCCGCTCATTAATCGAGGTCCGTTTGAGAATAGAAATGTCCTCGTTGTAGTACGGGAACCGGCGAATCGAGCCATCCGTCGGAGGGGCAGTGCCGCCAACCTGATTGAAGGTGAATGGCCCGCCTGTGCAGCCTCCGGAGGTGGGACTCTTTTGGGGATCACACCAGGCTGCCACGTTGAGTACGGCGCCGCTGTCATAGGCATTGGACGTCGTACAGGGGGCAGTCTTGGTGCAGGGGCTGCCATCGAAATGAACAGGCCCCCCGTTGGGATTCCACTTGCCGGTTAGGATCGCGATCGACTTTTTGGGCACTCCCGGCACGATATTGGGACGCATCAGGAAGCTGTTCGGGCCCATATAGGGAGTAAGAGCATTGTCTCCGGTGACGACCTCCTGTGGGGCTCCGGACTGATACTGCTGGACGCCGGCGATACTCCAGCCGCCAATCGTCCTTCCCGCCAGACCGCCGACGTTCCCGAATTTCTTTCCCGGGCCGAAAGGCAACTGGTACTCGTACGAAATCACCAGGTTATTCGGGTAGTCGTTAAGGCTCAGAGCCTTCTCCGGCTTCACATTGTAGAAGTCCTGAGTGAAGCCCGAGAACTCGTTAAAGATGCTTCCCGCGTCCGTCAGTGTCTTGGACCAGGTATAGGACACGAGGAAACTCAGGCCCTGTGAGAAGTGTTTTCGCGCCTGAATCTGGAGCGCATTGTAGCTCGACGACCCGACGTCTTCACCAAAGTCCCTTAGTTGGGATAGGCCCTCCACGGTGTCGGACGTATATTGCGGGTACGGGCGCAATGCTTGGCCGAGCGTGGCTGATCCGCCCCAGAGCGTCTGGAATCCTTTGAATGGCGCGTGCAGTCCCGTCGTGGGATCTACAGGCATTCCTTGAACCACAGCGAGAGCCTGCACGCTCGGATCCGAAATCTTACTGAACAGCAGCGGCCCGTACTGCAGGGCGGTCGTCGGCGTCGCATTGGTATTCATAAGGCGGCTGGGCAGATGAGTTCCCTTGGTGCCCACGTAGGCCGCGTCAAGGAGAATATGGCCCGGAATTTCCCGCTGGAGGTCGAGGTCCCACGTCTGGATATAGGGGAGATTGCCGTCTCCGGGGAAGCTGCCAAAGGCGGGCGGCCCCTCTCCGATGTCCGTCGAAGGGCTGATGAAGGGCGGTACCGGCAAGAGCGAAGCCGGCCAGCCGTTAGCGAGGGTCATGTGATAGTTGGGATTTCCCGGGACGGTGCCAGCAAGCAGCCCTGTATAGCCTGTGCTGGAGTCCTCGTTAACTGAATTCGAGACGCTGAATCCTTGCTGCTCATATGAATTCCCGATGGAACGTTCCCCACCCCCGGCGGTGTACAAGATCCCATACCCGCTTCTCAGGATGGTCTTGTCGTTGATGGCGTAAGCAAGGCCAAGGCGCGGGCCGAAGGCTTTCGTGTCAGTATGCACCGGGGAGCGCTCACCAGGAGTGGCAAAGACTTCCGCGCCCCTGATCCCGATGGCAGGATTGACCACTGTCGGGTCCATCCAGGAGAAATCGTTGTGCGCGCTCACCGTGGGCAGGATCAGGTCATAACGAAGACCGAGATTTAGAGTGAGGCGCGGCGAAGCCTTGAAATTGTCCTGAACGTAGCCCGCGTAGCGCCCCATGCGATCCGCTATTTCGGAGGCTACAATACCTTCCAGCCCGTGGCTGACCTGGCCCAGCAGAAACCCGGCCGCACCCATGCCGGGACACGTGCCGCCCGGCGCGCAGGAATCGTTGTACCATGTACCCGGAAGCGAGGTGGTTCCGGCATTGAAGGTCAGATAGCTCGACTGGTAGTCAGTGCTGAGGGCGTTGTCACCCAGCCTGACGTAACTGAAGCCCATCTTGATCGAATGCCGGCCCTTGATCCAGCTCAAATTGTCGTCAAAGGTCCAGTTGTTGTTGGCCGTAAAACTCTGCCCGGCTCTCGCGTAAGTATTACCCAGGCCTCCGATATCCATTTCGATGAAGGTTGATCCTGGACCTGTCTGGGGCACGCCGCTGTATCCGAGCTTTGCAGGCCAGCCAGTACCTGCCTGGGGATAGCTATCGTTGCGAAGCCGATTAAAGCCGACAACCCAATGGTTGATCAGATCGGGCCGCAAGCTGTAATCGTCGCTGAAGCGCGCTACGTCCTGCTGAATCGTGGAATTGGCGCCCTCACTGATCGCTCCCGGCCACTTCGAACCGGTGGGAGCGAGATTGTGGGACCAGATGAATTCTCCCATAATCCGATTGCGATCAGAGAGCACGTGATCGACCTTTGCTCCTTGCTGATTGATGGTCGCCTGGTTGAGGTAACTGGACAGCCAATTCAGCTTGTAGCCAAATGCGCAGGTGGGACACGGATTCGGATTGGGGAAATAAGAGAATATCTTCGCCGCTACCGGATCGATCCGGCCTGAAGGAATCACGTTCGCTTGTCCGGCGATCGGCAGTCCCGTGATGTTGTTGAAGCCGAGCCCGTTACGCAGAATCGCGCTGGCTCCGCTCTTGTTAACGAGGCCCGTCATGGGGTCGACGCCGCCCGGCGCGACGGTGCGCTGGGTCGAAGGGTCATAAATCTCACTCGAATACACCGGCCGGCCGAGGGCATCCGTGCCGATTTGACCACCCAAGACATTGCTGAAATCTCCGGCTCGCATCGAGGCGGTAGGTACAGTGTCAAGCGAGTTGGTCGCCTGCTGTTTAAGGCGAAACCCATCGTACCACCCGAAGAAAAAGGTCTTGTCTCTGCCGTCGTACACTTTGGGAATGTACACCGGCCCGCCCGCCGTAATTCCGAATTCATTCTGCTTAAGGACGGGTACGGTCGGCGAAAAGAACCCTCGGGTGTCCAAGGCGTCGTTGCGAAAATACTCGTAAGCGTCGCCATGGAGCCGGTTAGTGCCCGACTTGATTGAGAAACTAGTGATCCCTAAGCCGGTTTGGCCATATTGCGCGGGCGGGTTGAGCGTCATCACATTGAACTCACCGACGGCGTCAGGAGGAAACGGGAGGTCCCGAAAGTCGCCTGCCAACATATAGCCGTTGCCGAGCACCGCGCCGTCGAGATGGAACTCAGTACTGCCGCTCGGACTGCCGTTCACGGTGGTGTTCAACTCGCGGCCCGAACCGCTGGCGGTGGGCGTCGCAGTTCCACGGCCTGTCACCCCCGGAGCCAGCGTCATGTAAAAACCGGCGTTGCGCTGCTCCTGTTGCGCCACGATGGGCAATTCTTCAACGTCACGAGCTGTCACTACGGTTCCGCGGTCTGACGTGTCCCTCTGGAGAAGCTCGGCTTGTGCGGTCACCTGAACGGTCTGCGTGGCCTGACCCACCTGCATCTTGACGTCGACGCGCACCGTCTGCCCCACCTCCAGATCGATCCCGGACTGAACCGATTTCTTGAGACCGGTCTGCTCGACCGTAAGCTGATAACTTCCAGCGGGAAGAAGAGGAACCTCGTAGTCTCCGGCGGAAGAAGTGGTGGCTCTAATGCTGATCCCTGTTGCTACGTTCGTGGCGGTGACCGCAGCACCCACAATGACGGCTCCGGTCTGATCAGTCACCGTGCCCGTGATCGTGGCGCGATCACTCTGAGCCCACAGCAACCCGAGACTTCCGAGGATGAGCCACAGGCCAACAAGTACAGCGAGGGTACGCTTGAAATGAAGCATTGGCTGCTCCTTAGTGAGATCCGTTCCCGTTAGTAGATCCCTTCCCGACGCTTTTACACTGCTATAATTAATCAATAGTTAAATTTTGTCCAGTGCCAGGCTCGCTGCTTGTGGGCGAGGTTACCTCGAGCGCCAACCTTGTAAATTGGTCTGACAAGCTGTAAAGCAAACACGACGGAGTTATAATCCCCCCTCAGGTGGTTTGTCAATAGGTTTTTTTCTTAGGGGTAATGAAAAAATTTATCTGGCACCAGCAAAGTATCTGAGGGGGAGACAGCAGGCTAAAGTGACGGAGGCAATTTCGAACACCCCGCAACCTCAATCAGTGTTGTACGCAGGGGATCGGGGCCGAGTCCGTCACCGGGCAACCTTATATTAATCAGCGTTGTGCGAGCTAGACACTCGGAGAGGGGCTCAAGAAACGACCTGCAACTGAGGCGCTCCTGGTCACTGAGGGGTCGTCTTTGCGCGCTCGTAAGTCTTTGCTTTTTGGGCCATTGAGAGCGCCTGAAACGCGTTCATCTCCTGACCCGTGGATTGGCTGTCGCCGAGCTCCCGGTACACCTTTGCCAGCAGGTAGTGAGGCTGCGGATCGGTCGGGTCGGCTTGAACGGCGGCGAGCAGCTCGGTCCTGGCCTTGTCGAAGTCCTTGAGCGCGTCATAGCACTGGCCGAGCAGCAGGTGAGGACGGGCCATGGCAGGCTGGGCGGCCGCGACCACCCGCAGGTAATCGAGAGCTGCGGCATAATCCCTGCGGCCCACCGCGAATTCGCCCAAGTACAGATTCACCCGAATGTCATTGGGATCCTCGCGCCGGGCGAGCAAAAACTCCTTCTCGGCCGCGTCAATCCGCTTCAAATTACGCAGGGCAGCGCCTAACTGGTAGTGAATGCCGGGGGCATCGGGACGTTTCGCCACGGCCGCCTGGAATTCCTTCAAGGCATCTTCGTACCGCTGATTATTCGAGTAGACCTCGCCCATCAGAGCATGTAACTGAAAAGAGTCAGGATCCAGATCGGTAAGCTTCTGGATGTCATCGAGCGAGGCGTTCATGTGAAGCCGTGCCAACTGGTAAAGCGCGTCAAGGTCCTTGGGATTCACGAGCAACGATTCATTGAACTGGGCCACGGCATCGTCAGCACGCCCCAGTGATTCGAGCGCGATGGCATAGTAGTAGTGGGTGCGCGGGTGTGGCTGGGCAATCGCGAGCTCCGCCTCGAAACTCTCGGCCGCCTTTGCGAATTGATTGAGACCCAGGTACGAAACGCCGCTAAAGAAATTGACTCCTGGGTATCGATGGGAGGCCGCAAGCGCCTGCTGGAAGAGTTCGATCGAGTCGGCGAATTTCAATTCAGTCTGATATAAAATGCCGAGTCGCTTGAGCACCTCCGGATCGGCAGGGGCCATGGTCAGTGCCTGCCGATAGGCTCGTTCGGCGCTTCCGTAGTCTTCCGCCTTCTCGTAAGTGCGCGCCTGGTCCAAGATCGAGTTCAGATCCTGGGTCGAAAAGGCGCTGGTCGCGGCGGACGAGAGGAGCACGCTTTCGAGCGCGGTAACAAATGTCAGGGCGAAGACGAGGCGAGACGTGAGTGGCTTTCGATCGCGCCACCTTCCTTTCCCGCACAAAGCCATCTATCTTAACTCCTCAATCTGCGCTCAATTAATTCTCGCTGTTAGGTTCCGCTCTTCCGGTCTGCAGAGAGTCTTCAGCAACCTTTTCGCGCCCTTTTTTTTCTCTCTCCTGGGCGTACAGCTTCTGAAAGACAGCCATTTCCTCCCGCGATTTATCCGGCTGTTTGAGACGGGCGTAAAGCTGCGCCAATTGGTAATGCGTGGACTTTTCGTCTGCGTCCAACGCTACGGCCTTTAATAGGACCTTGAGGGCGTCTTGAAGCCGGTTCTGCTCGACGTAACACTTTCCCAATTCATAATAGGCCATTGACAAGTCGGGAGCGCCTGCCACGGCAATTTCCAGCAGGGGGACCGCCTCGGAGGTCCGCTGGCTCTTCACCAGGATGTCCGCCAGGTAGTAGTTCGCCATGGGATGATTCGGGTCCTGGCGCAAGGCCAGCCGCAGCTCAGGTTCAGCCGCCGAATAGTCGACCTTCTTCCAATAGGTCAAGCCCAAACCGTAGTGCGCACCCGGAAACCCCGGATTCTTCTTCAGGAGCTGGGTGTACTTTTCAACAGCTTCCGCGTAGCGCCCTTCTTCCGTATACCCCTCTGCTTTTAGAATCAACATGTAGTCCGAATTGGGATCCAGATTACCGAGGTGGTTGATCGACTGGATCGTCGCCGCCTTGAGGAATCGGATCATCTGATAAAGCACCGCGGCATCGTTCGGGTCATCCTGAAGAAGAAGCTCGTACTGCCGCATGGCATCCGCATTGCGGTTCAGCGATTGAAGAGCCAGCGCTTCGTAGTACCGGGCGCGCCGGTACTTGGGGTTGGCGTCGAGTTCTTTGTTGAAGGCGCCGACCGCTTGGTCGAACTGGTTCAGACCGAACTCGGAAAGCCCCAGATAGAAGTTAACCTCGGGATACTGCGGGGCGTCCTGCAACACTCGTTGGAAAGTCTGGATTGACTCAGGGAATTTCAGCTCAGTCTGGTAGACGATGCCCAGCCTCTTTAGAACTTCGGGTTGATTGGGAAAGTCCTGGGCTGCCCGCTGGTAGGTCCTCTCTGCTGCCGCATAGTCGCCGCGCTTCTCGAGCTGTCTTGCTTGAAGAAAGTAGTCATCCACGGTTTGAGAAGCCCTTTGCCCTTGAGCCCAGCCGCAGCACGAGAAGAAAGCCAGAGCTACGCCCAGGACGCCCGGAAAACGACTGTCAAAACGGTAGGCCCTAGGACCTGGGATTGCCATAAATATCCTTTAAGTCGGCACCGGCCTGCATAGCCAACATGGACATGCCGTCAACGGCACAGGCAGATCCGGCATGAGCGGCTCTCTAGCCAGATTAGCCCGCCAGCGGCATGATGCTGCCCGGGTCGATGGTAGATGACTTCTGCCATGCACGCAACTCCCGCAGACACCCGGGGAGTACAGAGGCACCGGCCCCTGACGGAATCATAATTGCCGCGGAAACCCAATTGGCTTAAGATTTCAGCTCGGCCAGGGGAGAAACGACTAATGAAGTTAGACCGCAGCATCGCCGCCCTCCTGGCTCTGGCGCTCACAGGAGCGGCGGCGCGATCAGGGGCACAGAACCCCGGCGATCGCATCAAGGCTCTGGACGCGGAGGCCCGGGCCGCGGAATCGCAGGGTCAGCTCGAGGTCGCCATTCAGAAATATCAGGCGATCGTAAATCTGTATCCGAGACTGCCAGCCGCTTATAACAATCTTGGACGGCTTTTCTATCAGCAGGGCCGTTTCCACAACGCCATTGAACCTTTGAAGCGGGCGGCGGAGCTCGACCCCAACCTGGAAGCGCCCCACGCCCAACTGGGGTTCTGCTTTTTTCAACTGGGTGATTTTGCGAGCTCCCGGCGGGAGTTTGAAAGCGCGCTGAAGCTGAGCCCGAATGACGCCGTTGCCAAGCTCTTTCTGGCGCGCAGCCTGCTTGAACTCCGTGACGTTAAGGGCGCGGTCAAGCTCTTAGACCAGCTTCGCGAAGCGGATCCCGCTAATGTTGAAGTTCTCTTCTCCTTGGGCTGGGCGTACGCGGACCTCTCCGTTTCCACGCTCGGCGCCATTCAACAAGTCGATCCCGGCTCATATCTCATCGATGTGCTTCAGGGGAAGTACGCCGAGGTCAAGCAGGCTTACCCGGAAGCCGCCGAGCACTACAAAAGCGCCCTCGCAAAGTCCCCCAACCAGCCGGACCTTTGTTACGATTATGCCCACGCGCTGTGGGCGAGTGGCGATTTTCCTGCGGCCATGCAGCAATACCGGCATGTGCTGGAACTCAACCCCGACGATTATCGCGCAAGCTGGGAGGCGGCGCGCATCGCCCTGCTCGATAACCCCCAGGAAGCTCTTCGGCTCGCTACTCAGTCACTGGAGGTAAAGCCGGACACCGCCGAGGCCCTCACGATTCGCGGCCGGGCGCTGCTGGCTTTGGGAAAACCCTCCGAAGCGATTCGCGATCTCAAAAAGTCCTCAGAATTGGATCAGAATAATGCCGCAAACTATTTCCAATTGGCCCGAGCCTATCGCCAACTGGGCCGCACCGAGGAAGCGAATGCCGCGACCGCAGATTACGAGCGCGTGCAGCGAAAGACACACGCCATCCCCGCGGAAGACGTTCAGGCTTCGCCACACTGATCGGACCTTGCAATGACACATTCCCGCCGCGGGCTCTTGGGTTCCGCTGCCCTCGCGCTCGGCTCCGGGCTCCTGGAATACCTCACCGCCCCGCTTTGGAAATGGCGGGCGACGCCGATCCTCAAAGCCGCGACTCGTCCGGACCCGGATCCAGGTCCCCCGGTCACTTTTGTGGACGTGGCCCAGGAAGCGGGCCTCACGACACCCAATGTCTGGGGCGGAGTGAAGACTAAAAGGTATCTGGTCGAGGTGAAGGGCAGCGGCTTGGCTTTCTTTGACTATGACAACGACGGTTGGCTCGACATCTACCTGACGAACGGCATCCGTTTCGGCGAAACCTACACACCCCAGAACGCCCCCAGTTCCCACCTCTACAGGAACAACCGGGACGGGACTTTCACCGACGTCACGGCTCGCTCTGGTCTTGGACGAACCGGCTGGGGCACCGGCGTCTCGGTGGGCGACTACGACAACGACGGCTGGGACGATCTTTTCTGCACGTACTGGGGACAAAACGTCCTGTTCCATAACAATCACGACGGGACTTTCACCGATGTCACAGTCAAAGCCCGCCTGCACCAGGATCGCGTGCGCTGGGGCGCGGGGTGCACCTGGCTAGACTATGATCTCGACGGCTTCCTCGACCTTTTCGTTTGCAACTACGTCGAGCTGGATATCGATCGCGTTGCCTTGCCCGGCCAGAAGGGCTACTGCCAATGGAAAAGCGTGGCTGTGGCCTGCGGCCCGCAGGGGCTCCCGGGCGGATTGAACATTCTTTATCACAACAACGGGGACGGAACCTTTACGGACGTTTCGGCGAAGGCGGGTATTCTCAAGCCGGGCCCGCGGCCATCCCTTTCCGCGGTGTCCTACGATTTTGACAACGACGGCTGGCCCGATATTTATGTCGCCGTGGACTCCAACGGTAGCCTGCTGTTTAAGAACAAGCACGATGGCACCTTTGACGAGATCGGCCTACAGGCGGGGGTCGCGTGCAGTGATGACGGCCATCAGCAGGCCGGAATGGGCCTCGGTGTGGGCGACTACGATTGCGACGGCTGGTTTGACATCTTCAAGACGAACTTCGAGGGCGACGCTTGCAACCTGTATCGCTGCAATCGAGATGGCACTTTCACGGACGCTGCTTACGCTGCCGGAGTGGGCGCTCTGTGCCCATACGTGAATTGGGGCGCTGGCTTCATCGACTATGACAATGACGGGTGGCCCGACATTTTCTACGTCACCGGTCATGCCTACCCTGAGGTAGACGATGCGAAAATCGGTTCCGTGTACAAATCGCCGCGCAAGGTCTACAGGAATCTGGGCAACGGGAAGTTTCAGGACACATCGGCGCTGACAGGACCGGGCATTTCGCACCCATTCTCAAGCCGGGGCTGTGCCTTCGGCGACTTTGATAACGACGGCGACATCGATGTTCTGGTTTTCAACATGAACGATGTCCCATCATTGCTGCGGAACGACGGCGGCAACAGAAATAATTGGATCAAACTTAAATTGATCGGGACGAAGTGCAACCGGACGGCCATTGGCGCGCGGGTTCTCGTCACGGTCGGGAATCACACCCAGATGGACGAGGTCCATAGCGGCGGAAGCATCATGTCCCAGAGCGATCTCAGGCTTCATTTCGGTCTCGGTCCGGCTAAGGTCGTGGACACGGTTGAAGTTAGGTGGCCCATCACCCACAAGGCCGAGAAGTTTACGGGCATCGAAGCTAATCAGATTCTGACGATAGAAGAAGCGGCGGGGATCAAGAAGAAACAAAAGCCATAATCGGGACATCCCTGCCTCACCGTTACCATACGAGGGTCTCGTCGGGAACGAAGCGCGCCACGGTTCGAGCGGGCGCACGTTCGGCGAGATAGTATTCGCGCTGATAAAGAGGGCCGTTCTTTCCGGGTGGATCGATGCTCACGACCGTGTTGCCTTTGATGTGCAAGGTATACGACACGTTTCCGATCGTTTCCGTGGTTCGCCGCTGCGGAATCGGAAAAGTTACCGATACCACGTCGCCCGGCCTCGCGCTGCCCAGTCTCAGGTAGCGCCCGTTCCAACTGAAGTGTCTGCTTCCCGCTTGAGTCCTGGCGGCCACTGCTGGACTATTTGACGGCACCCATTCGGGCACTCGGAACAGCACATCGTCCAGAGGCGCCTTAACCTTAAGCTCCACCTTGCCCTGATAGGGAATCCGGCTGTAGATGTCCACCCACCGAGACGCCCGGTTGAGTAGCAGATTAACCCGGAGCTGTCCCTTGTCGTAGTGCAAGATGTGCTCCCAGATGTAGTAGACCGTCCGCGGCGAGTTACCAGTGCAACAGTGCTGAATCGAATGCGGGTGCGCCGGCGACTCCACGCCAAAATCGTTGCCGGTGGACCAGCCTGCGAATGCGCCCACGTTGCGCTCCGGCACCCGATCGCCGGTTTCGTTCCAAGCCACGGGCATGCGGGGCGAGCGCTCGGCCAGACGGTACACCCAATCCGTGCTGGTGAGCTGCGATTCAGTGAAGTGATTGCGCGTCCAACGATCCACGTCGTCCCAATAGTCCGCCACCCCGGCGGCGCTCATCTTCAAGGCCATGGCCAGCATGTCGGCGACGGTGTCGGTCTCGCAGCGGTCGTACTGCGGTATGTACCATTCCGGGAAGAATCCCACAAGCGAGGAGCTCTGATTCGATTTGGCCCAATCGTAGGCGGACCGCACGAACTCGATCATTCCCTTGTCGTTCGCCGCGATGGCGTATTCCAGCACGCTGACCAGTCCAATGCCGTGGCCGTGACCGTGACCGCCGTGCGCAAGCCCGGCCACGTTCCAGCCGTTCTTAACCCATTGCTTCTCCAGCGGACTGAAAATCCAGGGGCCGTCAGAATCGTAGTACTGGGCATGATACCGAATGTAGTTCGCGAGCTTGCCTGCCAGCTGCAGAGCGGGTTCGTAACCGGTGGCCGCGTAGTACTGGCTAAGTCCCTGAATCATGCGGCCGCTGTTCTCTTCCGCCATGATGCCCGAAGGCATGGGCGCGTTTGATCCGAACTTGCCATTGGGCACCAGGCCGCCGCTCGGAAAATAGGCGTAATCGCCGCGGTCGACTGCCAGCGCGCTCAGGCGCTGCACCATCCGTTCGATGGCTGCTTTCCACATCGGGTTACGGTCGCCCAGGTAGTAGACCGTCATGGTGGCGAGGGCCCGCTGGCACGCCACAGGAGTCCCGATCTGGCTCACCTGGAGATCGTTGATGGCGGTTGACGCGCCGTCCGGCTTCCAGACCGGTTGCGCATAAGAGACCGCAACGCTCATCAGGCTCCACGGCCGTCCCCTCAAGGGAACATACACAAGCCCGTCGGGCCCTATGGTTTTCAGCTGCGCTGCCATCCAGACAGGGTCCACGTGGTGGTTCTGCGTGCTTCCCGTGGCCACGCGAAGCAAGGGCAGCGATTCCATCATCCCTTCCACGTTCTGAACCCAGTCATTGAAGTTGTGCACCATGGCGGGCGGGTTGCGATAGAAGGTAGCAAGCCAATAAACCTCCTGGTCCGCATTGCTGTCGGTGATGGAAGTGAGGGCGTTGATGCATAATTTGCCCCGTTCGGCAATGTCCAGCGTGTCGGGCACCACATCGTCATAGCGCTTGCCATGAAGAGACGGCACATGGAACGAGGGAATATTCTCGCGGATGTATTGGACTCTCAGTTTACCCGGCGGCAAACTCGTTGGGACGTTGTAGGAGGCGGAGAAGCCGGTGGGCGAAACTACAACTTTATTTTTGTTGCACCATTCCAGTAAGGCTCCCGTGATTCCAGCGAGTGAAGCCTTCACAAAGTCGCGCCGCCGCATTTCACGCTCCTGACTGCCGATTCACAACTACCTCCCTCGATTCCCGACTCCCAGCTTGAGATCCTGATCTTTATACTGCAACTGGTAGAGCTTGAAATAGAGGCCGCGCCGGTCGAGCAACTCCTGATGCGTGCCGATCTCGCGTACCCGCCCTTTGTGCATGACGATGATCTTGGAAGCATTTTGAATGGTCGAGAGCCGGTGCGCGATCACGAGCGCGGTGTGATTCTCGAGCATGCGCCGCAGCGCTTCGCGAATGAGGTATTCGGTCTGCGGATCGATGCTGGAGGTAGCTTCATCAAGGATCAACACGCGCGGCTGATGAGCCAAAGCTCGCGCGAAACAGATGAGCTGCTTCTGGCCCACTGAGAGCGTGACGCCGCGCTCTTTGACCGGCTCATCAAAGCCTAGCGGCAGAGCTTCGATAAAGCCGGCATTGACCTCGCGGGCGGCTTCGCGGATTTCGTCGTCGCTGATGTGTCCGCTGCCCAACCGGATGTTTGAGGCCACCGTGCCGGAGAACAGAAACGAGTCCTGCAGCACCAACCCGAAATTATGGCGCAAGTCAGCGAGGCGCAACTGGCGAATGTCAACTCCGTCCAGCAGAATCTCACCCTCCTGCACGTCGTAGTAGCGCAGCAGCAGGCTGGTGAGCGTGGTCTTGCCGGCGCCGGTGTGGCCCACCACCGCGACGGTCTCGCCAGGGTCGATCGTGAAGCTCACATTGTCAATCACCTTGTGAACGCCGTCATAGGCGAAGCCCACGTTGCGAAACTCAATGCGCGCGCCGGTCTCGGGTTCGCTGACATCCGGCTTCAAGGGGCCATCTCCGCGCCCATCGCTGCGCGGTCCCACCACCGCAGGGACGGGCTTTGTTCCGACCAGAGCGAAAGAGCCCTCGGGATCGGCGATGACCACCGGAGCATCCAGCAGCTTGAAGATCCGCTCCGCGCTCGCCATCGCGGCCTGCAGGATGTTGTATTTGTCGCTCAGGTCCTGAATGGGCCGGAAGAAGCGCTGCGAATACTGAATGAAGGCGATGGCGGTGCCCACCGTGACGGCGCTGTGCAGGCTCATCAAGCCGCCGTCATACAGAATGATGGCGACAGCCATCACCCCAAGGAACTCGACAGCGGGGTAAAACAGGCCGTAGGCCAGAATCGAGTCTTTGTAAGCCTCCATGTGCGCGCGGTTGATGCGCTCGAACTCCTGGTAGCTTCGTTCTTCGCGGTTAAACAATTGGAGCACGGCAATGCCGCTCAAATGCTCTTGCAGATACGCGTTGATGCGGGCAATCGCCAGGCGAATGCGGCGATAACTCTCGCGCACCGCCTTGCGGAACCACATGGTGATCAGAATGATGACGGGAAGCACCGAGAAAGTGAGCAGCGCCAGGCGCCAGTTCAGGCGCAGCATGATCGCCACAATGCTCAGCAGCGTAAACAAGTCCCCAAAGATCGCCACCACTCCCGAGGCGAAGAGGTCGTTCATCACATCAACGTCGGTGGTCACGCGGGTTACGAGGCGCCCCACCGGGTTCCGGTCATAGAAGCTGAGGTCCAGCCGCTGCAGGTGAGCGAAGATCTGCTTGCGCAGATCGTACATCACTTTCTGCCCCACGAATTGCATGGCGAAATCCTGCCCGAATTCGAGAAAGAACGTCAGCAGGACGCTCGGCAGAAAGAGGGCAAAGGCGATCTGCATGATGCCCGTCATCGGATTCGGGCTCAGGAAGCGGGCCAGAAAGCCCGGGAGCTGGGCGTGATGGGTAGGGTCAAGATAGCGGTCGATCTCCACCTTCATGAGGTATGGCGGGATGGCTTGCAGCAGGCCATAAAAGAAGATTGCAATCAGCGCCAGCACCACCACACGCTTGTACGGGCGCAGGTAGACGAGCAGCCGCCGCATCAGGCGGGAGTCATACGCCTTACCGAGCACTTCTTCTTCGTGGAATGAATCCGCCATCCTCGTAATAGGAGTCAGACGTCAGAATGAATGCCTGCTCGAGACTCCTGACTTCTGACTTCTGAATCCTGTGTTCTGCCTTTAGGCTTCCAGTTCCAACTCCTCCTCAATCAACTGCCTTCGATACAATTCCGCATAGTAGCCATTTAGAGCCAGCAATTCCGCATGCGCTCCGCGTTCGACGATTTTTCCATCGTGCAGGACCACGATCTCATCCGCGTTCCGAACGGTGGAGACGCGATGCGAAATCAGCAGGGTGGTGCGCCCGGCGAGCACCCCGCCCAGCTCCTGCAGGATCTTCTCTTCGGTGCCGGTGTCGACGCTGGAGAGTGCGTCATCCAGAATCAGGATTCTGGGATCCCGGATCAGTGCGCGGGCGATCGCTGTGCGCTGCTTCTGGCCCCCGGAGAGGGTGAGACCGCGCTCTCCGACGAGGGTGGCGAATCCTTTGGGAAACTCACGAACCTCTGGCAGAATGTTGGCGATTTCGGTGGCTCGCTCCACGTCGGCCTCGGTGGCCTCCGGCGCGCCGAACCTCACATTCTCGCGGACGGTGTCGCTGAAGAGAAAAGTCTCCTGAGGAACGAACCCGATATGACGGCGCAGCGCGGCGAGCGGAATCCGCCGGATTGGCACTCCGTCGATCAGCAGTGTTCCTTCCGGCGCCTCCCAAAGCCGGGGAATCAAGTTTACCAACGTGGTTTTGCCCGAGCCCGTCTCCCCCACGATCGCCACCGTGCGTCCGGCCGGGATGTGCAGCCTGATGTTCTTCAGAATCGGGCGGCCATCATAGGCAAAGCTGAGATCGCGAAACTCAATCTCGCCCAGGATGGCGGTCGCCCTTGCCATGGCAACTCGGGGCGCAACGGGCGCGGTCAACTCGGCTGGAACCGCGCGGTCATCGATATCCGGCTGGGCTTGGAAGATCATCCAGAGGCGCCCAAGCGAGGCCAGGCCGCGTTGCACCAGGTTCGTGACCCAGCCGAGCGCGATAATCGGCCAGATGAGGTACATCAGGTAGACATTGAACGCGGCCAGCGTGCCCACTGAGATTTTCCCGGCCAACACGTGGCGTCCACCGACCACAAGGATCAGCATGAAGGCGATGGAGAACATCAAGGCGAGAACGGGCCACAGAAAGCTGGAGATCCAGATGAGGCCTTTGTTCTTCTCCACAAATTCCTGGTTCATGGCGTCAAACAGCGCCATTTCGGGCTCTTCCTGGCAGAAGGCGCGCACTACCCGCACGCCGGACAGGTTCTCGCGCACGCGCTCCGTCAGTTCGGAGTAGAGTCCCTGGATCTGCTCGAAGCGATCGTGGATTTTCTGGCCGAAGATCTTCACCAGCACAGACACCACCGGCAAAGGAATCAGCGCCAACAGCGTCAGGCGCCAGTCAAGATGCACCATCAGCGCAACGGTGGCCATGCCGATCACGACGGTAGTGGCGGAATACATGATCCCGGGACCCAGCAGATTGCGCACCGCGTTCAAATCGTTCGTCAGCTTCGACATCAGGTCGCCGGTGCGAGTGTTGTTGTAGTAGCGCTGCGACAGGCGCTCCAGATGGGCAAATAGTTCGTTGCGCAGATCGTACTCCACGTCGCGCGAGATACCGATCAGAATCCAGCGCATCCAGAACTGGAAGACCGCCTTCACCAAGGCTACGCCGAGCATCAGGCCAGCATAGTGAAGCAGAGTCCGAACCGGTGCGTGCGCGGTCAGACCGTCGATTCCCGCCTTGATCAAGAGCGGAATGATCACGCCCACCAGTTGGGCGATGGCCAGAGTCAGGAAGCCAAGAACAAATCGTCCCTTGTAGCGGCGGAGGTACGGGAACAGCGGGCTGAGACGACGAAGCATTTTGGAAATCCTGACGATCTTGAACAGGCGGCTGCAGGTGCTGCCACACGAAAGCGCCGCCTCGCAACGACCAAGTTGCAATTATATATTGGAGCGTCGCAGGGTCGGTTCGGATGCGGCGCCTTATGAGTCGTCGGCCGCCGAGTCTGGATTGCGCTTGATTCTGTCTCAGGTGCCGTGGTAGATTCCAAGCGTTGACGACTTCCCGGTGAGACGCCGCATTGGGTGGGACGGCTAGTCCGCGGTGAGCTTAAGGAATCAAAAGGAGCAAGCATGGCTGACGGAAACCCCGAGACCAAATCGCCCCAGACCCTCACCGACGACCAAATTACGACGGAGCGTAAAGTTGCCAGGCGGGCCTTTTTGAGCGGCACAGGTGTGCTGCTCGCCGGCGGCGCTATCGCTGTTGTGGGGGGTGGGCGAGCTCTGGCGCAGGACGCGGCCGCTCAGCAAGCCGATCCTGACAAAGCGAAGGATCCCGATATGGCGAAGGATCCTGACAAACCGAAGTCAACAGATCCGGCGCCCCCTCGATAAGCTTGAAGCCGCTAAGAACCCCGCGTGCGCCCCACGCGGGGTTCCACACCTGATCCACTCATCCCTTGCGGGCCGCACAAGGAGTCCGTGTCCTTCCAACGAACGGCAACGTCCCTCGAATGGCTCATCAATCCGACCCGCCCGGAAGCCTTCTTCAGAGACTATTGGGAGAAACAGGCGCTGGTTATTAAGCGCCAGCAGCCGGTTTTTTTCAGCTCACTGCTGTCCTCGGATGAAGTCGACCGGGTTCTAACCACGCTTGACCTTCGATATCCGAACGTCACGTTGAAAAACGCGGACCGGAACCTGACGGCCGACGACTACACCGTGCGCGGCAATGCCTTGGATATCGCCAGGGTTTATCAGCTGTTCCAGGAGGGCGCTACCATCACACTGGCTTTTCTAGATAATGTGATACCGGCCCTTACCGCTCTTTGCCGCAGCCTGGAAGCCGAGTTCAGCTCACCATTTCAGAGCAATGTCTACCTGACGCCGCCCGGAGCGCAAGGCGCCAAGCCGCACTTCGACAGCCACGATGTTTTCGTGCTGCAGGTTGCCGGCTCAAAGGCTTGGAAAACCTACGGGACGCCGGTGGAGTTGCCTCTCAGGCGGCAGGAGTTCGACCCTTCTTGTCAGGAGCAGGGCGCTCCCACCCTCGAATTCGAATTGCAGGCCGGCGACGTTGCCTACATCCCGCGTGGCCTCGTTCATGACGCGCGATCGGGTAATGATGTGTCGCTGCACGTGACCGTAGGCGTGCTAAGCTACACATGGTCCGATCTGCTTCTGGAATTCGTCGCCGATGCAAGTCTGAACGATCCGGCTTTTCGCAAAGCGCTTCCGCCGGGATTCGCCCGGCAGGACTTCGACCGGGCGCAGGCACAACAGATCCTCGAAGGCCTCTTGAAGCAGCTTCCGTCGGCATCGAATGTCGAGACCATCCTCGATCGATTCGCCGGCGAGTTCATGTCGAGCTGTCCACCGCTCCTGAGAGGACAAATGGCCCAGGTGACGAACCTGGATCGCGTGGGAAGCATTACCATCGCGGGCGCCAGACCCGGCGTCATCACCCGGATTCGAACCGGTCTCGACTCGACGTCGGTAGAGTGTTACGGGCGCACCATCACCTTTCCGCCTCAGGCATGCGAGCCGGTACAATTCGCGCTCAGCCGATCTGAATTTGTGGTTCGTGACCTTCCGGGCGAGCTCGACGAGGCCGGCAAGCTGACTCTGATTCGCAGGCTGGTCCGCGAAGGATTGGTGGTAGTCCTGCCGATTGCTTAATGCGCGTCACCCTTCGCGGCACAGATCCGACTGCGGCTCAAGGCAGCCACAGCGGCAAATCGCTATCGCGGCCGCGCTGCTCTTCTCCACAATAGAAACACCGGGATCCCGGTGAGCACCAAGACGATTCCAAACACCGATTCGCGCGGCTTCGTCGCGAGCGTGTTGGCGACGATGAGCAACGCCGCCAGGGCAAATGCAATCGGCAGTGCCGGATAACCCCACACCTTGTACGGCCGTTCAAGCGCGGGCATACGGCGGCGCAGGACAATCACAGCGGCGACGGCGGCTGCGTAGAAGAGCCAGCCGGTGAAAATCACGTAGGTGTAAAGCTGTTCGTAGGTGCCGCTCGTCGCAAGCACAATCGACCATGCGCCCTGCAGCAGGATGGCGAGGGCCGGCGTCATGTAGCGGGGATGAACGCGGCCGGCAAAGTCAAAGAACACGCCATCGCGGGCCATCGCAAAGTAGGCTCGAGGCCCGGTCATAATGGTGCCGTTCAAGGCGCCGAAAATGGAGCAAAGGATCAGCGCCGAAACGAACGCGGAACCCCAATTTCCTCCGAGCCGCTGCATGGCTTCAGCTGCCACCTTTTGGTACGTTGCGAGCGCGCCGAGCGGCAGCACGCGCATGTAGGCTACGTTGGCAAGCAGGTAGGCCACCACAACCGTAAGCGTTCCCAGCAGATAACTGCGAGGCAGGACTCGTGACGGATTCCTCACCTCGCCGGCTGTGTAGGAAAGCATGTGCCAGCCTTCGTACGCCCAGAGGACTCCGATCAGCGCCACTCCAAATGAGGCCAGCGTGGTATGGGGCGTGGGCAAAGGCGCCGCAGCGGCCCGCGCAGCCCCTCGCACGAAGAGGGCAAAGCCCACGATAATCGCGAGCCCTGCCAGCTTGGCAAACGTGAATAGGGTCTGAACCGCGGTTCCGCCCCGCACACCGAGCATATTCACGAGCGTGACCACTGCGATTACGCTGGAGGCGGCTATTTTCTGATCCAGCGCCGTCAGCGGCACGAAAGAGGAAAGGTAAATGCCGAACGCCACCGCAAGAGTGGCAGCCGAACCCGAATGGATCACCAGCAACATCCCCCAGCCATAAAGAAAGGCGAAAGGCTTGCCGTAGGCTTCGCGCAGGTAGACGTAGACCCCTCCGGCCTCTGGGATAGCAGCGCCCAACTCAGCCAAAGACAATGCGCCGGCCAGCGACAGGGCCCCACCCACGATCCAAACCAGGAAGAAAATGGGGACGCTGCCGACGTGGAGCGCGACATTATGCGGCACTAGGAAGACTCCGGAGCCGATGATCGTGCCCACCACGATCGCGGACGAACCTAGGAATCCAACGGCTCGCGGAAGTGAAACGGAGCGCGCGGACGACGGGATTGCGCCAGCGCGCTCGGAGGCTGAGGGATTGAGGTCAACAGGCATCTCGGTGCTTTCTCAATCACTCGCTGAAATCAATCATGACGGGCTTCTCGCGGAAGCCACGCGTCTTGACGACGACGAGCACGAGTCCAATGACGAACCAGAGCGCTCCCACCTCTTTGGCAATAGGGTTGAGATTCCACCAAATGAACGCGCAAAAGGCAAAGCCGAACAGGGGCAGAATCGCATCGGCGAATGCCCTCGGCGCCCGCCCGTGTTGCCTTAGGATCGCGAATTGCCAGAAAGTCGCAAAGTTGACGCCCATGAATGCGAGAAAGGCTCCGAAATTAAGAGTCTCACCGGCATGCTCGTACGCGTTGCCAAAGTAGTTGAGCGCCACGGCGCCGCCGAAGGCCGCGACTCCAATCAGCAGGATGCTGTAGTTTGGAGTGCCCGATTTGGCGTCGACGTGGCCGAAAATTTTTTGCGGCAGCACATTGTCTCGTCCCATCCCGAACAGGAGGCGAGCGGCTCCCATGCCTCCGGTGAGGGCGCTTCCAAAAGCTGCGAGGATTAAGATCGCGCCCATGCCGTGAAAAAGCAGAAGCCCTCCGACTTGCCGGCAAACGTCCATGAAAGCGGTCTCCAGATTCGGAAAAGTGTGCCAGTTGGGCCAGACGCGCGCGCCCAGATAAACCTCCAGCGCGCTGAATACGCCGGCGAACAGGCAGGTGAGAACCGTCGCCAGCAGCACGTTGCGCTTAGGGTTCACGACCTCCTCGGAGAGCGTCGTGACCCCATCAAAGCCGATGTAGGTTAAGGCTGCGAATGAGGTAGCGGTCATGACGGTGGGCCAGCGGAAGGTTGCAGGATTGTAGAAAGGCTGCGTGGAGAGTATGCCCGGCCAGCCTTCCGCATGGAACAGGTACCGAATCGAAAGATAGATGAACAGCGCCACCACGATAAACATAAAAAACAGCAGGACCTTGTTGGCTACCGCGCCCGCCCTTACGCCGCGCAGGTTCAGGAAAGTAATGATCCCCACAACAGCCGCGGCCCAGACCACGAACGGAATCTGAGGAATGTGGTAATCGCGATATCGCTCGTGGAGCGCTGTGGAGATCCAGACGGTGTTGATGACCGGTTGAAGGACGTAGTCCAGGATCATCGCCCAGCCGGCGAGGAAGCCCAGATGAGGATTCAACCCGCGCCCCACATAGGTGTAGGCGGACCCTGCTGCCGGATAAAGCGACGCCATCCGCCCGTAGCTGACGGCGGTGATCATCATCGCCAACATGGCGATGAAAATGGTCGTAACGAAATGACCGTCGGAAAGCTTCTGCGCTACGCCAAAAAGCGGCACCGGTGCGATGGGCTGAATGAGCACGATGCCGTAAAAGATGAGGTCCCACAAGGTGAGGACGCGGCGCAGGTGGGGTTGAGCGGCCCGGCTAGCGGTTGGGGTTTGGGGGGAATTAATTTGGCTCATAGCGAACCGGTGGTCACTTACACATGCGCGGCGAACGCGATACTGAATTCTAGGCGAGAGTGGCGGCTGTGCAAAGCGATTTTCGCGCCCCGCTGACCACATCGCGACTTTTGCCCGCTTCGTAAGCTAAACTAGCTTGACGGTCAGGGCGTGTAGCTCAGCCGGATAGAGCATCGGATTTCTAATCCGAGGGTCGGGGGTTCGAGTCCCTCCACGCCTGCCACTGTTTTCAATGGCTTGCACCATCTCTAAGATTTTGCCCGCTCGTTCGAGGTGCGCGGGAGGCGCGTTTTCGCCCGGAGTTGTTTCGACACTGAGCCGGTCAACCCACTCGATATTGCCGCCCGGAATCAGATGACCGTACACATCCGCCGTCACCTGAATTGAGCTGTGCCCCATTTGCTCTTTGACGTAGGCCAGACTCGCTCCGCCCTGAATCAGCAGACTCGCGAAGGTGTGCCGAAAAGCATGGAAAGTGACCCGCCGCAAGCCGGCCGCCTTGAGGCACGGCAGAAAATCGCGATGGTACACATTGCGTGAATCGAGCGGGCCGCCCGTCTGCGAAGGGTAACACCAGCTCACCGATGTTTTCATCTCCCCGAGCAAATCCATCCATCATGCGGGCGTCGCGCAACTCGATCAGTTTTTGGCGCAGCTCGCGATTCAAATCCACGCGCCGGGTCTTCCGGTTCTTCGGGCTCGTGAACTCGCCGCGCGTGAAGTTGTTCCGCACCAGGATGTAGCGATTGCTGTCGCCCTCGCTCTCGCCAAACTGAATGTCATCCCACCGCAGCGCGAGCAACTCTCCCAAACGGAGGCCTGTCCGCAGGGCCGCCAGGAACAGCGGATAACGATCCGGCCTCAGTGCCATTGCCGCCGCAAGGAAACCCTCGGATTCTTCCCGCGTCAGAAACTCCGCCTTCCGGTCCTCCGCCTGAGGACGATTGAAGCGACCGAGGCGCAGCGCGGTATTGCTTTGCACGAGCCCGTCTTCCATCGCCTGTGAAAACAGCGCCCGCAGGATTGCGAAGATGTTCTTGATGGTGTTGCGAGCAAGCTTTCCTTCGGAGACCAGTTGCGCAAGATGATCCTTCACCGTTCGCCGCGTGACGGCGTCCAGCCTCAGCGAGCCGAGACGAGGCAGCAGGTGACGATCCAAGATGACTTCGTAGCTCTCGATCGTGGAGCGCTTCAGATGCGGGCGCACGTGTGAAGCCAGCCAACGCTCCGCGTAGTCGGCGAAAGCCGGCGAGCTCGGCTTATCGTCAAGACCGAATGTGCCGAGCGCCAGACGGGATTCGATCTCGCGCCGCACGCGCTCGGCGGCCTCACGGCTCGTGCCGACAAGACGCGATTTTCGCTCCCCGTTGTGATTGATAAAGACAAACCACTTCCCGTGCTTTCGACGAATCCTTACGCTCAACGTGCCCTCCCCGCAATTTCTTGCACAACCGCAACTACCATACCATCGAGGTCAAGCCGCTTGATGCGATGCCGCTCTAGCCAGCGATCAAATTCCGAGCGCCGCACGAGAGTCTTCCGAGCTACGCGGACCGCGGGCAGTGGATCAATCGGATCACGAATCCAGGTGCGAAGGGTGCGCTCAGAAACAGCCGCGTATCGGGTAAGCTCACGCAAACCGAGCCATTCTCGTTCTGTGCTGTTGCGTATATCAGTCATTCCACTCAGCCGATCTGGACGTCTATAAACTTCCCGGACGGATCGCTTATCCTCCGCACGCTCTAACAACGTTGAGAGTTCCGACGAATCCGGCTGGAGACGCGCAATCACGAAAGCCATGAGCGCGATTCGCTGCAGCAAGTTCCGTGAGCCAAGAGATTGAGCCTGTTCTTCGAAGCTCTTGTGTAGGTTCAGCCCTACTGCCCTGAGCAAGTGACGCAGCGCCGCAGCCTTTAAGCCATCCAGGAAAAGCGTTGAGGCGAGACTGGCTCTCTTCAGAAACTCGTCGTCATCCGCACTGGCAGGTTAGACCCCTTCATCTGACGTCCAGCCAGACTATCGACTGAGCCATCCCACAGCCTGTCTTCGACCCGAAGGCGAAGCGCAGACACCATAGTGGTGAAGGCGGAGTTTAACCTTTCCAATTGATGCCCTCCGCGGTTCGGTGGAAGAGCTCGGACAAGCTGATACCCGGCTCGGCCGACACCATCGCCCGTCCCCACTGGCGGCCGTTACGATCAGCGCGGTTGAAATCCGTGCAAAGGTAGTCCTCCAAGAACTGGAGGTTCCGCTGCACCACCCAGTTGATCTCGTTCGAGGAGCGGACTCGGTAGTACAGCCCAAGCGGGCGAGCGTGCGCTTCTCCCGGAGGACAGCACCCCCGATCAGCGAGAAGACTGGGCAAGAGGCGGTCCGGATCATCCAGCGGCATGCCCTGTCGGCGCCGCAGGTCCGCAAAGTCGACCACGAGGATGGAATTGCGCACTATAATGCCGGCGAGCGCGATGACGCCGATAATCGAGGTGGCCGTGAAGAACGCCCCCATCAACGCGTGCGCGGGCAGAATGCCGACCAGGGTGAGGGGAATGGGCGCCATGATGACGAGCGGCACGCGGAAGGACTCGAACCAGGCCACCACGATGACGTAAATCAGCACCAGCGCCACGCCGAACGCAAGCCCCAGGTCGCTGAAGACCTCGTAAGTGATCTGCCACTCGCCGTCCCACTCCATCGAAATCTGATTCGTCAGGAAGGGCTGCCCGGTGAGATCGCGCTCCATGGTGGTGCCTTCCGGAGTTTTGACTGAGTCAAGCTTCTTCGCGAGGCCGATCATGGCGTACACCGGGCCCTCCAATTGCCCGCCACGTCGCCCGTAACATACACCACGCGCTTCAGGTTCTTGTGGTAAATGGTCTGCACGATCGTTCCCTGATCCACGTGAACCAGCTCGCTGAGCGGCACCAGAGATCCGCTGCGCGAGATCAAGCGGAGTTCTCCGAGATTGGCCACGCTCGTGCGGTCTGCGCGCGGCAGCTCCAACATGATGTCAACGTCTTCCTTCTCTTTGGGCTGATGAGCCAAGCCCACCACCGAGCCGCCCATGCGCAGGGTCTGGGCGATCTGGTCGGCGTCAATGCCGTTGAGGGCCGCCTGCTCCTTGTCCACAACAAAGCGATACTCGGTTTGCGGGTCGTCGACGTAGCAGTCAACGTCCACCACGCCGGGCGTCTGCTCGAAGTCGTCACGGATCTGGCGCGCCGTTTCGATCTGCTGGTTGTAGTCGGGTCCGTACACCTCCGCCACCAGCGTCTGGAGCACCGGCGGGCCGGGTGGAATCTCCGCCACCTTCAAGCGCGCGCCGTAGCGGTCCCCGATCGGGTCGATCGCCATGCGAACGCGCTTGGCGATCTCGTGGCTCTGATCGGAGCGCTCGTCCTTCGGTAAGAGGTTCACCTGAATATCGGCTTGGTTGGTCCCCGGCGCAGGAAATAGTGCCGCGCCAGGCCGCTGAAGTTGTAAGGCGCCGCGTGCCCGCATAAGCCTGGTAGTTCATCACCTCGGGCTCGCGGGCGATGCGGCGGGCGATCTCGCATGTGACGCGCGCAGTCTGCTCCAGGGTGGTCCCGTCCGGCATGTCCAAAATCACCTGCAACTCGCTCTTGTTGTCGAAGGGCAGCATCTTCACCTTGACGATCTTGAGCAGAGCCGGTGCCATCACGGCCAGCAGTAGCAGCACGACTGCCGCTAGGAACGCGCGTCGCTTCCGGGGATTGCGAATGAGAGGATTCATCATGCGCCGGTAGAGGCGGCCCGCCCAGCCTTCCTGCTCGTAGTTGGCTGCGGAGGCGTGTTCAGAGCGGCTGCGCGTGCGAAGCGCCGCCCAGGGCGAGATGATGAAAGCCACCAGCAGCGAGAAGAGCATCGCCATCGACGCGCCCACCGGATGGAGCACATATAAGGCCCCATCAGCCCGCCCACGAAAGCCATGGGCAGAACGGCGGCGATCACGGTCCAGGTGGCGAGCGCGGTGGGATTCCCGACCTGCTCCACGGCCTCCACCGCGACCTCGGCGAGCGACCTCCCCTTGTTCTGGGGCAGGTGGAAGTGACGGGTGATGTTTTCGACCACCACGATGGCGTCGTCCACCAGAATTCCGATGGAGAAGATGAGGGCAAACAGGGTGACGCGGTTGAGTGTGTAGCCGTAGATGAAGTAGATGAACAGCGTCACGGCCAGAGTGACGGGCACCGCCGCCAGCACCACGATCGACGACCGCCAGCCGAGCGCCAGTGCCACCAACAGTGTGACCGAAAGGGTGGCCAGTAGCAGGTGCTTCAGCACCTCGTTCGATTTCTCCTGCGCTGTGTGTCCATAGTTGCGGGTGACGGTCACCTGAACGTCAGCAGGAATCACGCTGCATCTGAGTCTTTCCACCTTTTCGAGCACGCGATGCGCCACTACCACGGCGTTGGTGCCCTGGCGCTTGGAGACAGCGAGGGTGACGGCCGGAAAATCGCCGGTAGCGCTCGTCGTGCGCGGCCGGGCGCCATCACCGAAGCCGAACAGCACATAATCCGCCGGTTCCTCCGGCCCGTCGAGAATCGAAGCCACGTCACGTAGGTAGACGGGGTGCCCGGCGGATACCCCTACCACCACCGCACCCACGTCGTCCGCGCTGCGTAAGAAGTCGCCGGTTTCGACGGCGTATTTTTGGTTGGAGGCGGCAAACGCGTCGGCCTGCAGGCGCTGGTTGGAGCCTTGCACCGCCGGCACGATAGACGCAGGCGCTACGCCGAAGGCGGCCATCTTCGCCGGATCCAGCAGAGTCCGAAGCTGGCGCCGCTGGCCGCCAATGAGCTGGGTGACCGACACGTCGTCGACGTTCTTGATCTCGCCCTCGATCTCACCCGCGATGCGGCGCAGGAGCGTAACCGTCGTAGCGCGAGCTCCACAGCGTCAGTGCCAGGATGGGAACGTCATCGATGGAGCGCGGCTTGATGAGGGGCTTCGAGGCTCCGGGCGGTATCAAATCCAAATGGGAATAAAGTTTGTTGTAGAGCTTGACGACCGAGCCTTCCTGCTTCTCGCCCACCTTGTAGCGGACGATGACCATGCTCAGGGCCGGCCGCGTGATCGAGTAGACATACTCGACGCCCGGAATCTCCCAGATCAGGCAGCGAACCTAAGCGAACGAGCAGCCCCATCATCCTTGGGACTGCTGCAGGGACCGGTAGGGCAGAAGAGCTACGACCAGCAGACCGGCTGGGATTGCCTTCATACGCCCCTCGCCAGGCAGACGCAGCTATGATACCGCGTAGGGAACTTCACAAGCCTTGAGCAACGAACCTTCAACGGTCTTGCGGGTCGGCACGCCGGTGGAGTGCTTCATCAGCACGTGGCTGTGAAAGACCGCGAGGAGTTCTTCCGACGCTTCCACGCCATCGTGGTTGTCAGGCCGCGCAAACTCCCGGTCACAGCTTGTAGGTGACGTGCCCGTCGGTCGTCCAAGCTATGGTAACGAGTTGAGGGTTGGGATCCATGAGGACTCGGGCCCGGCCGTGGCCCGTCAGCTTTCAACAGCAGCTTCAACCGCACGGGCGTGGGGGAGTCTACAGCTGTTGCCGCATTGAGTTCCGGGAGCAATCCTCCCCAGACCCAGACTTCCTCTTCTCCAACGAGGAGCTGACGGAGCCTTCGTCGCGCCTTATAAAGCTGGGACTTGGAGGTGCCGACCGACCACTGGGCCAGCCGGGCGATCTCGCAATGCTGATATCCTTCGACGTCGTGCAAGTGAATCGCGGTGCGGTAGCCCTCTGGAAGGAGATCCATGGCCCTCAGCAGACTGATGCGGTCGAAGGTCGCCTGGAGCCTGGGGTCAGCGCTTCCATACTCGCGACGGCCGGAATACCTCCCTTCAAACGGAATTCATCACCATCAAGAAAGCAGCCTAAAATGCGCCTTTCGTCAAATCCTCGCTCAGGACCGAAAAAATCGAGCTCCAGGCCTGCCGCCAAGTAATATCGGATCGTGGGGTGATTCGGAGCATGTTTGCCTTCCTCCTCCTCTGTTTCTCAGCCGGGTACGCCGGCCTCAAGAGCCAGGCCGCCGATAGGCGGCCTGCTAGTCTAAAATCCTCGACCAACCTTTCGGTTCCCAACACTACATGGAGCCCTTCAGAACTTCTCGCAGCTTTTCCAGTGAGAAGTCGGCAGATTCGCAGAAAGTGATGATCCTTTCCTCCGCCTTCCGCAGTTTGTCCGCAGCGGCCGGTATATCAGCGGCGATAAGCTTTGGGACGGTGAGCAGACCATGGCGGTCCCCGTGAAGCAAGTCACCCGTATGAATCTGAAGACCGCCGATCTCGACCGGCGAACCGACATCAAAGATGTGGGCATAGGCGTGTGACACCGCCACTTTCGCGGCGAACACACTGAATCCCATCTTGCGAACTGCCGGCAGTTCCCGAACCGCGCCGCTGGTCACGAGTCCCACGCACCCCAGGGCGCGGAGAATGGCGGCATGAACATCGCCGAGAAAAGCGCCGATACCGGGCGGCTTGTCCACGTCTTCCAGGACGATGATGCGCGGCGGCGGCACCTGAAGGACGTAGCGCCACCACTCAGTCCGGTCGTGATAGCTTCCGCCTTGCATTGGCGGGCTGCCGCTGCGCAGGCGCGCGGTGGCCGCGTAGCCGACCATGGGAGGCAGATCGTCGAAAATGCAGCGAATGCTGGCGTCGGCAAAGCCCGTGTTGCGCAGGCGAATTCCGAAGGTTTCGATTGCATTCGAGACGCTGCAGGTGTCGAGGCGCCGCAAAGCATCGAGTTGCCGCTCGCTCAAGGCAGGCGCAAAAGCCATGCCAGTTGCCCTTCCCCCGAACTGCGATTTCGCACAAATTTGAGATCGGCGGTCGGGTCGCCTTCAGCGGGATATCCGGGATGTCGCGGGCCCCAGGCTCGCCGGGGCCTCGCGCTGGCCCATCTGTTTGATGTTGAAGCCCCCAACCCGGAGCAATCCTAGACTGCATTCGCATTGCCGCTGCGGGCCAGAAACCGTCGCCGGTTTGTCTGTTTCAAGATTGGAAAGCTGCCAATGGCATTCGATTGTCGGGGATGCCAGCGTTCAAAGACAAGTTGACAAGCACGCAGCTATGGCAAGTGAGCCAGCTGGTTGCGGATGCAAGTGAGATCCCCGATCCGTGAATAACGCGCTCGTCTCGAATGTGTCAACCGACCCTCTCGTTCCCCGTGAAACATCGCCGATGCCTTCAACCATCTTCCTGGCCTGTGGCAGGTTGTCTGCCGTGCCGATCGACTAGGTAGATCCGTCAGGCGTCCTCTTAAAGAAATCATATCTGCTCATGTCCACAAGGCGCTAAGGGGCCGACGGAACTTGCCTAGGCGCCGTCCTCTCCTTCAAGTCAGAGTGATTTGGCCTCAAGCGCCTCGCTTTGGCATCCAGGTCCGTGCAACTGGACGCGGGACGTCTGCGAACGAGCTGCCTGTGCTGCCTGAACGCGGGCAGCACAATGAAAACTGGCGGCGGGGTACCGGATCACCGGTGCGCTCAGACGGCTTGGGCCGGCCGCAGAGAATTCACCCCGCCATTCTGGCGATACTCCTGCCTGAAGTAACCGTTTTACCCGTCCTTCAGGCAGCGTCGGTCAGTTCATGACCCATATCAGGCTCGCCTGCCAGGCTCTCTTCTTCTTCCTGGCATAGAAGGCACAGGCGCGCCCAGGGCAGCGCTCGGAGCCGCCTGACCGAGATCGGTTCCTGGCACTCCAGGCACAGGCGGTAATCACCAGCGGCAATTCGCCCAAGAGCCCCGATGACTTCTGAGATCATGACCGCTCCGCGGCTAAGCGCATCGAGCGACACGTGTCGCTCAATCTCAAGGCTCGAGCCGTCGATCGAGTCCGCAACGCGCTCGATTTGGATGGCTTCCCTATCGCTCTGGCCCCGCATCAGTTTCGATCGCTCGCATTCGAGCGCCAGTCTGTAGCCTTCCATGGTTCCTCTGGTCATAAGCACTTACCTCTCCTAAAGGCATCAGAATGAGGCGGCGCCAGCGGTCTCAGTGCAGCGGTAGATTTCCTGTTGAGGTTAAATCCACGCTTTGGGCCCAGGAAGCATTTAGCCGCACGCAGCCGTCACCGCCTCATCAGACGAGTCTGATTTCCCTTCCTGTCGACGTTAAATGTACGCCTACCGGACTGGGAATACCGCTGCCCCGCTAATTTCGGTCGGGATTCTGAGTAGGTCCTTCTTGATCCTGGCGGTATTGCGAACCCTTCAGTGATACCGAGCTTTCAATTCACCGGCTCCGCATCCCAAGCCCTGATTTAGTCCATTGGACCCGGCGCCTCGGTCGGGGGCAATACCCGAGGTTCCTTCCGCGAATACCGTCCTCTAGGTATTTCTTCCGTTATTGCGCTCAGCCAAACTCAGTGTGCAACATTCATTCGGGCTGCCCAGCTTTAAGAAGTGGGCTGTGGAGCGGGCAGCAGGAAGGCAGCCGCAAACGCGCGTATGATACGCAGAACCCTGCAATCGTTTGCCACGACTCTGGCCGATTTGCGCCCTTGGAAGGGCCGTGGCCCGGCGCCGCAGCCGGCACCGACCGGCGGGCGATCATCGACTTTACAGATCACAATTATCGGCCTTATCCGCAGCGTCGAGGACCGTCATTTACTGGCGGGCATCTGCGCTCGAAGCGGATGGGAGGTCGTTTTCGCGGATAACTGCGGCGATGCGAAGGCCGCGCTCGACCGGGTGAAGGCCTCTGTTGTCCTCTGTGACCGGGACCTGGCGGAGACGGGTTGGCGCGAAGCGGTCGAAAACCTCGTGTCTCGTCCTCATCTGGCCTGCGTGATCCTGCTCTCGGAAGCGGTTGACACTTACTTGTGGAGTGAGGTGGTTCGCGGGGGCGGATATGATGTGCTACCCAGGCCACTGCGTGAGGACGATGTCATCCGTGTGGTCCGGTCGGCGCGGGCGTACTGGAACAGCCGTGCCAGGACGGGCTTGCTTTCCGAGGAGTCTTCGCAGCTTTGAAGGAGTAAGACAATGAGGAACCGGACTTCTGCTTTGCTCGTATACGACCAGGAGTATCCGTTGAGCGACCTGCAGCTTCTGCTGGACCGGCTCGGCCTCGAAAGCTTGCGAGCGCGGAGCTGCGCGGAGGCAAGGCTGCTTCTCGCCTCACCGACACCTCCCCATCTGGCCTTTACCGATACGGATCTGCCGGACGGTGGCTGGGCGGAAACAGTCAGCTTCGCAGCCGGAGTTCGTCGGCCGGTCCCGGTTATCGTAGTGTCGCGTGCTGTGGACTTGTCTCTTTACCTGGACTCTCTTGACGCCGGGGCCACAGAGTTCATTGTGCCGCCTTTTCGGGACGCCGACGTCACTTACGTAGTACAGGGCGTACTACTGGGCGGGGCACGCGCCGCCTCTGCCTTTCTGCTTTGCCATGCGCGTCCGGATCTGGCACCACCGGACGCTCCGAATCACGCTGGGACAAGAGGAACCACGGGGTTGATAGCTTTCTAAGGAGAACTCAATGAAGAAAAACTTTATGACAACTTTACTAGGATCGGGCATCGCAATTTTGCTCGTCGCAAGCCTCGGTCAGGCAAGAATGAACACGGCGACAGTCGACATTGTGGATGCGGCACAAATCGGCGAAGGTACGATTCTGAAGCCCGGCACTTACCGGGTGGAGTTGCTGACGAACTCCCAATCACCGGAGCTAGGCTTCTATCAAAATCGGAAGCAGGTGGCCGAGACTCCAGTCAAACTGGTCCCCAGCCAGACTACGAATACCCAGACCGAGGTTCAGTACAACACAGCGAGCAACCCTCAGGTGATGACTGAAGTTGATTTCCGCGGCTCCAATCAACGTGTTGTTCTGGAAGACTCGCAACCCGCTAAATAGGACCGCCGCAGCCAATTTGCCGACGCGATGGCGGAAGGAGCAGTCGCGTTCCGCTCCTTCCGCTAACCCTTAGCAACTCGCGGCAGCCACCGGTCGGCGGCTTCTCGCTGCGTGATTTCGCAAAAGGAAACTGCTTCCGGATCTGGTTGTCACCGCCCCTGATCTGGCGCAGCATGCGCATTCCGTCGACGCCTGCCAGGGCCATAATTGCCAGAAGGCCGCCGAATCCGAGCGCCAGGGCAAAACGGGTGCTCAACAAGGGGCGGTCGGACTGGCGCCCGCCGGCGCCGCCCAGCGACCTCTCGCGATGCTCGGCGGAGGCCGAAGAAACTCAGTGGAAGAAAACTCAGTGGTCGTCTCATCGAAAGCCATCGTCAGTCTCGGGATTGACCCTCTACAGACTAAACCGGACCCAAGATTTTTGGGAAGGCCAATCACCGGCTGTTGGCCGCCTACCAGCGATTTCCTGGCGAAATACCGGACGGCTGGTATGAGCCGCGTACCTCGTGGACTGCGATAATCCAAGGTGCAGGACCTCGAACCCACCATGACGGGAAGATCCCGCCATTGTTCTGGATCAAGGAGGCCGGACATGCATCAGTGCTTCAAGGCGTTTCGCCTCCTAAACCGGCTGCCGAGTCTGCTGTTCGTGCTGCGACAGCACCCCCCGCGCTCGCCTGCGCTAGTTAACGATGTCGGCACATCCAGTTCAAGGCTTTCGCGGAATCCCCTTCCGAGAGATTGCAATCACTGGGCGCGTAGCTTTGCGGGCTCGCCTTTGCAACGGGCAGCTTACGAAACCAAATGTTCGTGCTCGCTACGTAACCGTGTTCCAAAGGGACGTCGCGTCCTTTAGAGACTGGCCCGGTGACGGACGACTTGGAGCCGAGCCTTGTGGGGTTTAGTATGAAATACATTCAGCGACGAGAGAATATCGGGCATGGCTCGGCGCCGTTTCGATTCCGGTACCGACGGCCCTGGGCCGGTATGGCCGCGCTTGCATGGATGCTCGTTTCCACCGCGACTGCCTGGGCGCAGGATTCGAGGGCGGAATCGTTCCAGCAACTCGATATTTCGTTCGTGACGCTGGCGGAGAAGGTCGCGCCGTCCGTGGTCCAAATTCTGGTGGACGGGTACGGGGCTGCAGGTGTTGCATCCGAGCGAGAGGCACCACAGCCACATCATGGACGCGACGCTGGTGGGTGACGACAGAGATACGGATGTGGCCCTTCTTAAAGTCAACGCCACAGGCCTACCCGCACTGAACTTTGCCGAACACGGCAAGCTGCGCCAAGGCCGGGTGGTCTTTGCCTTTGGCAGCCCCGAGGGCCTGACGAAACTCCATGAGCTTTGGCGTGGTAAGCGCCGTGGCTCGCCAGCCTGACCCGGACAGCGCCAGCGTTTACGTCCAGACGGATGCGCCCATCAATCCCGGGAATAGCGGCGGTCCACTGGTGGATATCGAAGGCAACGTGGTGGGCCTCAACACGTTTATCGTGACGTCGTCGGGGGGTAATCAAGGGTTAGGTTTCGCCATTCCGAGCGGCACAGCGCGTTTCGCCTACCAGCAGCTTCGCAAGTATGGGCATGTGCATCGCGCAATGATCGGGGTGAATCTGCAGACCATTACGCCCGCACTGGCGCAGGGCCTCAAGCTGCCCCAGGACTGGGGTTTGGTGATCTCCGACGTCTTGCCTCAAGGACCCGCCGCGGCCGCAGGCGTTAAGATCGATGACGTCGTCAGCGGCGTCGATGGCAAGGATGTCGGCAGCCTGCCGGTTTTTGAGCGCGCCCTCCAGCCCTATGTTGGAGGCGACAAAGTTCGCCTTCAGGTGCTCCGCGCGGGACAAAAAGTGGAGTTCGAGGTTCCAGTAGTCGTCGCAACCCACTCCGTTGACCAGCTGGCTCAGCTTGCCGATGCCGCCAAAAACTTGGTGCCGAATATCGGCATCGTGGGCATCGATGTGAGCCCCCAGGTCGCCGGCATGGTGGGCGATCTTCGCATATCGTCGGGCGTCATTGTGGCGGCGAAGGCCGCGCGAACCTCAGGCCTTGACCTGCCGCTTGAGGTCGGCGATGTCATCCACGCCGTGAATGAGCAACCGGTGACCGGGCTCGACGATCTCCGCGCAACTCTCAAAGAGCTTGACCCGAATACTCCAATGGTGTTGCAGGTGGAACGCGATGGTAATCTACTATACGTTGCCCAGGAACAGTGAATCCAGATTCGCGTTGTCCCGCCGCAAAGCCCTTCTTCTGCGGCTTGGCACCGAAGACGTGGCTGTTGGTCGCCAAAACCTCATCCGCTCGCAGAAATGAGCGATTTAGCACAATAGCCATCACTGGGAAGGCAAACCTCCGAGGTTTCGTAGCGGTGGGATGTTTCCGTGGCATTGAAATGCAGGTTTTTCCGCCAGCTGTGGTTGATCAAAAAAAGCAGTAGAGCACCCGGAAGGTGGAGGGTGCCCTACGGCTTGGGTGGCACGGATGCAGAACAGCATGGCGAGCTTGACACCACGCTTCTCCGCCAACTGCGCCGTACGCGAATACACCGAACAGCACTACTTCCCGGCTGCGGCAACCTTCCGTGAACGCGCTGCCGATAAAGGCGCAGTTGGGAAGAACATCGCCAATTGGCAATACTCTGAAAGAGAAATGGATCGCGCTCCGCATTGACGACGTGAAGGTACAGACCAATGCTGCCCAGCACATCTTTGAGGCAGGGGTGTTCCTCAAGGACCTCGATCCCAGCTTCGTGCGAGTCGAACTGTATGCCAATGGGGGCAACGGCAGCAGTCCGATCCAACAGGAGATGATGCGCGTTCGGCCGGCTGGCGAAGCGTGGGGGGATCTACTGCGCATCGGTCCCGGCGACCCGTCTCGCAACGGACTATACAGCGCGCATCACACCGAACTGCGCCGGCGTTGCGGTGCCCCTGGAAGTCGATCCCATTCTCTGGCAGCGGTGAATCAACCTCGAACGGGAGAAAGACGGCAGAAGACAATCCATGAAAGACTCAAAAAACGGAGAGGAAAGCGACAGCCCATGGGCCCGGATGCGGTCCGTGTCAGCCCAGACCGCAAAAAGGTGCTCGCGGCCACAGACCTGACTTCATCCGAACGCACGGAAGTTCGGATGGGCGTTACGTTACCCATGAGAACCCATCAGAAATGGAGAAGGAGTCAACTTTGCTTTTTCGACCGCCACGCCAGCCGGGTTCGGCTGGAGTTATTTGACCGTCCCCAGGATGCCAAGGCCGCAAGAGTGATTGATGTGGATCCCGCGCGCAACCGCATTGGTGACGTGTGGCACCTCTGGATTGAGGGGATTCGACCGGGCCAGTTGTATGCCTACGGCGTGGACGGCCCGCCGCTCGCACCCTATGGATATGAACGAAGGAAGACGGTGAAGGACATTTTGACTCGAGAGCTTTTGCGCGATGCTGAATATTAATGAATAAGCATCAGTCCGATGCAATTAAGGGAGTGGGCACTAAGATGAAAATCGATTCCAAGGATTTCCGCGTGCGGCCCAAGGAAAAAGTCGAACTCAGTGAGTGGCCGACAAATGTGGAGCCCTTCTGCGAGTCGAAGAAGCGGTATCAAAAGCTCCTGGATGAACACGTTGCGGAGTTGAGCGCGCTGCAACAGCTTCACTACGCGTCCAACCGCTATGCGTTGCTGCTGATTTTTCAGGGGATGGACGCTGCCGGCAAGGACGGCGCTGTCCGGCACGTGATGTCCGGCGTAAATCCGGCAGGCTGTCAGGTTTGGAGCTTCAAACGGCCGAGCGCCGACGAGCTGGAACATGATTTCCTGTGGCGCACGACAGCCCGGCTTCCCGAACGCGGGCAGATCGGCATCTTCAATCGTTCTTACTACGAGGAAGTGCTGGTGGTTCGCGTGCATCCGGAGATTCTCCGCGGCCAGAGGCTTTCGGAAGAGTTGCGCGACGATAAAACCGTCTGGGAGGAGCGCTATCGCTCAATCGTGGACCTGGAGAGCCACCTTTATCGCAACGGAACGCGGACCATCAAAGTATTCCTGCACCTTTCGCAGGAAGAACAGCGAAAGCGATTCCTAGAGCGTATCGACGAGCCGGACAAGAATTGGAAATTCAGTCTCGCGGACATTCACGAGAGGAAATACTGGAAGGACTACATGCGGGCTTATGAGGCTTGCCTGAACGCGACAAGCACGCATCACGCGCCCTGGTACGTCGTTCCCGCCGACGACAAGGAGAATGCCCGGTTGATTGTTTCCCAAATTGTCCTGGATGCACTCAATGGACTGAAGATGGCATATCCCAAGACCACAGCGAAACGTGGGCGGGAACTAAAGTCTATCCGCAAGCTGCTAACGAAGTGATATGCATAACTAATGGCCCCACCATCTTCTGCCATACATAGCCCGCCCTCGACCGGGCTCACCAGCGAACAAGCCCGAAGCCGGTTGGAGAAGTCCGGTCCAAACGCAGTGCCCGACACGGGCCTGCATCCGCTACGCAGGGCGCTCGCCAAGTTCTGGGCTCCGGTTCCCTGGATGCTCGAGGCGGCGATCGTGCTCGAGATTGTCCTCGGCAAGTATGTCGAGGCAGGGATCATCGCCGGTCTCCTAGCCTTCAACGCTGCTCTCGGGTTTTTCCAGGAGGGGCGCGCTCAAGCGACGCTTGCAGCGCTGAAGTCACGGCTCGCATTGAACGCAGCGGTCAAGCGGGATAATGCCTGGACTACAGTGCCCGCCGCCGGATTGGTGGTTGGAGATGTAGTGAAGCTATCGCTCGGAGCCGTGGTTGCCGCCGACGTGCGCCTGACTGAGGGGTCGGTGCTGCTTGACCAGTCCATGCTCACCGGCGAATCCGTTCCGATCGAAGCGGGCGCCGGATTCGAAACGTATGCGGGAGCGCTGGTGCGCCGCGGCGAAGCGGTGGCGGAGGTCACGGCCACCGGAATGCGCACAAAGTTTGGACGCACCGCGGAACTGGTCCGCACCGCGCACGTCGAAAGTTCGCAACAGAAGGCCGTTCTGCGCGTAGTACGCAACCTCGCCATGGTCAATGGCGTCATCATCGTGATGCTGGTGGGGTATGCCTACGCTCTCAAGATGCCAGGTAGCGAGATCGTTCCCCTGGTGCTCACCGCGGTCCTGGCATCGATCCCAGTGGCGCTGCCGGCGACGTTTACCCTTGCGGCCGCGCTCGGCGCAAAGGCTCTGGCAAAGCTGGGCGTCCTTCCGACGCGGCTCTCCGCCGTGGATGAAGCGGCCAGCATCGACGTGCTGTGCGCGGATAAGACCGGCACGCTCACCCAAAACGCACTGACGGTAACTGCCGTCCATGCCATGCCCGGCTTCGACGAATCGCGTGTCTTGGGAGTGGCTGCCCTGGCGAGTTCGGACGGCGGGCAAGATCCGGTAGATCGCGCCATCCGGGCCGTCGCCGCAAAAAAAGCGGCCTCCGACCTGCCGAAACTGGTCAAGTTCGTTCCTTTCGATCCTGGGACGAAGATGTCGGAGGCGACTGCCACCGATCCCAGCGGCGCCACGGTGCGTGCCGTGAAGGGAGCCTTTGCGGTAGTTGCCGGCCTTACCCAATCGGCTCCCGATGAATCCAAAACGGCCAACGAACTTGAGGCGCAGGGTTTCCGGGTGCTGGCCGTCGCAATCGGTCCGCCTGCGGCGATGAAACTGGCCGGGATCATTGCCCTCAGCGATCCGCCCCGGCCGGATTCCGCCGCGTTGATTACGGAACTGCACACGCTGGGAGTGCGCGCGGTCATGGTGACCGGCGATGCACCCGCGACGGCAAACATCGTTGCTCACCAGGTTGGCATGGACGGAAAGCTCTGTCCAACGGGGACCGTCCCCGCCGATGTTCGCCCCGAAGAGTTTGCGGTTTTCGCCGGCATTCTGCCGGAGGGAAAGTACAACCTCGTCAAGGCGTTCCAGAAAAGGGGTCACACTGTCGGTATGTGCGGCGACGGGGCCAACGATGCGCCAGCGCTGCGCCAGGCGCAGATGGGAATCGCGGTGTCAACGGCCACGGACGTAGCCAAGTCGGCGGCCGGCATCGTGCTGACAAAGCCCGGACTCGTCGGTATTGTCGCTGCGGTGAAAGAAGGCCGTGTGACTTTCCAGCGCATCCTGACTTATACGCTGAACTCCGTGATCAAGAAGATTGTGCAGGGGCTCTTTCTGGCGGTCGGACTGATCATGACCGGACAGGCGATCCTAACCCCCATGCTGATGGTCATCCTGATGATCACCGGCGACTTTCTGAGTATGTCCTTGACGACGGACAACGTGCGGCCGTCCCCGATGCCCAATGCCTGGCGAATCGCCAAATTGACGATCGCAGGCGTCGTTATGGGAGGCTGTCTTCTGGCTTTTTGCACCCTCGTGCTGGCTGTCGGCAAATTTCGGATGGGACTCGGAATCGAGGCGCTGAGAACGTTGGCCCTGGTCGCGCTCGTGTTCGGCAGCGAGGCGACGCTCTACTCCATCCGCGAACGCCGGCGCCTGTGGAGTTCTCGCCCAAGTGTTTGGGTCGTCGTGTCGACTGTCTGCGATGTTTTGATCATTTCGATGTTGGTCACGCGCGGGTTCGCCATGACTTCCCTACCTCTATTCATTGTGGGAGGAACACTCGCGGCGGCGGCGGTTTTTGCATTCGCCGTGGATTTTGCCAAAGTCCCGGTGTTCAAGCGCCTCGGGATCGCATAGAGAAAGGATGGGCGGCCCGGAGGAACTGGTTTCCAAAGGAACGGTGGCAGAGTTAATTACTTGGGCTCATATGATTCCCTGTACAGCCTCTATGTCAAATATGGCTCAGAAGGAATGACAGCCTGTTCATAGGGGCAAAAGCCGCCATGTGTGTTATTGCCGACCGTAGCAGCGTTCTGCGAGGCCACCGCCGCTCCTGCATGCAAGATTCGCGGGTACCAGCCAGCGGGAGGAGACGCGTCGCCAGGTCAACCTTCCCACAGATAAAGGCGTAAATTCGCTGCACGCACGCGGCCTTGTGGGCGCGAACGCTAATTCAGCGCCGGCCCGCAAAACCGCCGCCGGAGCCACCGTGGAAACCGCCACCGTGGAATCCGCCACCATACCCGGCGCCACGGAAGCCGCCCATCGGCATTCCCACGTGACCGCCCGCCATGGTTCGCGGCAGGGTGCGGAATCCGGCTGATCCCGGCGTGGCCCGATGTGCGAGCGGCGGCAAGATCCCACGGCCGCGGCCTCCGGCGGCCGGATAATGGTAGAACCCGCCATACCCACCCCCGTAGCCAAAGCCATAGTAGGGCGCATAACCCACAGCCCACGGTGAGAAAAATGGATAGCCGAAGGGACCCCACCCCATTCCGAATCCCGGCATGAAAGCAAAATCCCACAAGAACGGATCCCAATACCAGCCAGGTCCCGACCATCCGCCTTCCGCCATGAGCGCGTTGCCGGCATCAACATTCGATTCAGTCGCGTATTCGCTTCTCAACTTGCTCCAGCGGTACAGGGGGTCTTCTTCGACCTGGTCCTTGTTGTACTTCTGGCGGCTAAGGGGTTGTGCCTCCGCCACAAGCGCCTCGTGCCCCTTCGTAAGCTTGACCTGCCGATTTCCTTCGAACGTTACAGCCTTGCCATCCAGGACTTTCACCGACGGATGGCTGGCGCTGAAATCGTATAATCCCGTTTTATAGATCCGGGTCGTGGCGCCGTCCACCACCACGCTGACGTCGTTTTCCTTGAACAGTTCATCCACTTCCACCATGGCGGAACCGTGAGTCAGTTGCACCTGGGTATCCGCCAGCCCCGGCGAGATCATCTTCACTTCGCTGTTGTGGCCGACCCGCATGAACACGCCCGGCGTCAGCAGCATCTCAGCATTGCCGTTACGGGTGTCCAACACCTGGTTGGCTTCGAGGTACGTTGAACCCACTGACTTCGGTGATTGTTTTTGGCCCTGTATCGAAACCTGGCCCTCGACGTAATTCAATGTCCCGGGTGGGGGCGTGTTGTTCGACGTGTCCGCCACGCCCGCCGCCGCCGCGACGAGGATGACCACAGTAGACTGAATAATTCGTTTCCATCTTTCTATCATGGCTTATCTCTCCACTTACACTCTATTGGATGCAGTTCTGTCGCACGACGCGATAGGGGACACGAATTTCTTCCGTAGCTTACTTAATATAGTAGGGTGCATAACCGCTTCCATCTAGGCAGGCACACGGACCGGCACCGTCGCATCAGTCGTTAGCTTCCAATCAAAAGGGTCTTGCTGCGGGATTGCAACATATAGTGACGACCGCTGCTGTAGCGCCGGTCTCCGACCGGCGTCTTTCGCCGCTCATAGAGCGGCGCTACAGAGAATGACGACACGATATTTTGTATTCTTCAGTAGTACGGCTATCGGCCATGCGGAGCCATGGGTCCGATCCATACCTATTCGCCGACTCAGACAGCCTGATATGTTGAGCGGGAGGTGAGGGATGCGGTTTAGGGCGGTATTTGCATTCCGGAAGCAGCGTAAATGTCAATCATTACATTGTGATATCGTCTTCCTTCTGCCTTCGGGTCCCCTCACGCGACCATACAAGCACTTCCTTTAGCAAGGGATCGACAAATCGCTCCGCGTCCAAGCCTTGGTTTTCTCGAATAAATCCGGGAAGCTGCTTCTGGAAGTAGGCCCCCCACGAGTCCCTCGGGGGACCTCTGATAGGGAGGTGTAAAGAGGGGATTTCAGGGTTCCCTCGCGCAAGTGCCCGTTCAGCGTCTTCTCACGGAACTCCACCGACATTTCGGAACGGATCTCCGTGGCCGGAAAGGAGGCCGGCGAACGTATTGGGGCTAAAGTGTTGTCTTAAAAAAATGCGCAACCTTGTGACCGGCCTGCTCCGAGTAATAGACGGTGACCTTGTCGGACTTCTTAGCCCCTTCAGCCACGTCTTTGCCCGCATCTTGTGCGGCGTGTTCGGTCAGCCGGTAAGTCTCTCGGGTTCCGTCGGCGGTCTTGATGGTCATCGTCTTGGCGGCGCGGTCGAAGCTCGTGATGGTACCGTCGCTGGCCTTGAGGCCGTCCTTGCCAACATGATCGATCTCCTCTGCAGTCTCTTCGGTGCCTACCTTGGTAGAGTGAACTACGACTTCGGCGTCTTTGCGAAGATCACGTGCGGCGGCAGCAGCGCCTCCGTGGGTGGCATGGGCTCCGTGCACGACGGTCCGACCGACAAGATGAAACGTGTGCTCGCTTCCATCCACGGCCTTGACCAGCACTGTCTTGGCCGTCCTATCCACTTTCTCAACCGTACCTTCGGTCGCGGTGACTGGTTCTACAGCTTCCAGAACGCTGCCGAAAGCGAACAAGGAGCCGAAAGCAAGACATGCTGCCAGGAAATGCCGCGGCACACAGTTATGTCTCATATACCCCCTTTTTTATTGCTTCTAGACTAGATTCGTTTGGCTTAGGCCGCGCTATTCAGTCAGCCTCACATGGATCAGTCACGACCGTGTGAACTGGCCCGTCCGCGGACGCGGAGGGATTGCGGTCTGGTGTCGCCAAAGATCGGTCAAACCTGGCTTTCAAGAAGCTATTCTTTCCTCCTGTCAAGCATCTCGTTCGGAACCTTGAGGTTCGTGGGTGTTCCCAATCTCTGAGCCTACGAGCCTGTGAGCCAATCTTCGGCGATTGCTTTCACTGCTGACCACCTGCGGACTTGGCGATAAACCCCGAGTAGACCGGCAGGGCGTGTACGGCGGATCGGAAAGCGCTATGGTCTGGCCGCTGTGGGCGTCACGAACAAAGCAGCCCATTCTACGTGAGGCGTCGTCGAGGCTTTGAACGATCTTCCCGGCCTGCTGCAGGTCGTCTGCCGTACCGATCCAGTAGGGCGACCCATCAGGCGTCCTCTTGAAGACATCATATCTGGTCATGCTCATAGGGTAGTAGGGGGCGCCGGGCGGGAGCCTGCCGACGCATGTCCCCTCCGTTCAGGCCCGGGATTGACTTCAAAACGTCTTGGCAACCGTCGCGCGCGGCGCGAAACCCGTTACGACCGGCCAAAAGAACGTCTCGGTCGCCTGAACGACCAGCGACGCCATGCAAAGTGGAGGCGGGATGCCGTGTCATCGGTGCGCAGGCGGCTTCGACCCGCCGCAGCGATTCACCCCGCCATTCTGTCGACACGTTGCCACGGTGACGGTTTTGGCCGCCCTTCAGGCCGCGTCGCTCAATTCGGGACCCATAACAGGCCCGCCTGCCCGGTATCTCGTCTCGTCTTCTTCTTGACATCGAAGGCACAGGCGCGCCCAAGGCAACGCGCTGAGCCGGCTCTCACGGATCGGCTCGCCACACTCCAGGCAGAGGCCATAAGCGTCGGACACGATTCGTTTCAAGGCCTCGCTGATCTGTCTGAGGAGGACCGCATTGCGGCTGCGCGCATCTAGCGCCACATGCCGCTCATTTTCGAGGATCGAGCCGTCGATCGAGTCCGCAACTCGCTCGATTTGGATGATTTCCCTATCGCTTTGGCCCCGCATCAGTCTCGATCGCTCCCGTTCGAGGGCCAGTCTGTAGCGTTCAATATTTCTTCGGGTCATATGCACCACCGTGAAAGCCGATTAGGAGGCGGCGTTTGGTCCAGCGCAATCCGAGCCGCCGTAGATGTCCGGTTGCGCTCACGACCCTTCGCCAGTTCATCAGACCGACTCTGATTCCCCATTCCTGTTCCAGGTTAAATGCACCCCTATCGGACTGGGTATCGCATCGTCCTGCTAATTTTGCTCAGAAACCTTGGGTAGGTGCGGCCTGTTGCTGGCGGTAAATGAGCATTTCCCCTTTGCTGAGCTCTAAATTCAACGGTCCCTTATCCCAAGGCCGGCTAGAGTGCCGGCGGCCTTTGAGTGCGGCTCATCGTGCCTGCAAGGTCAGGGCCGCTTGCGTCATCGGGGTAGTACCCGGGTTTGCCCTCGGTGAATACCGCCCGCCGGGTATTCCCAAGTGTATTGCGCTGAGGCAAGCTTACATAGGTAGCTTCATTCGGGCTGCGCCGGGCTCTAAGAGGCGGTTACAGAGCGGCAGCAGGAAAGTAGACGTAGGGCAGCAACTATGATACGCACGGCCCTGAACTCATTCATTACTGCACTCACTGATTTGCGGCCTCGAAGGCGCGGCCGGCCAGCGCGGCAGGCGTTCACTGGCCAGCAGTCGTCGGTGGCGCGGGTGACCATCGTCGGGCTTATGAGCGGCGATGATAAGGATGGCCTGTTGCTGGCAGACGTCGGGGCCCGCAGCGGATGGCAGGTGCTATTCGTGAATACCTGCGCCGACGCCGCGGCTGCGCTTGGTCAAGGCAACGTGCCCGTCGTCCTGTGTGACCGCGAGCTGCTGGGGATGGGGTGGCGGAGCGCGGTCGAAAGACTATCGGCCCCTCCGCAACGGGCCTGCGTGATATTGCTCTCCGAAGCGGTCGATACGTATTTGTGGAACGAGGTGATCCGCGGAGGTGGATACGACGTGTTGCCCAAACCTCTCCGGGAAGACGGCGTGACCCGTGCCGTCCGCCTGGCGCGGTCATACTGGAACAGTCCCGCCAGGACCGGGCTATTCTTGGAAGAATCACCACAGCCTGTCAAGGGAGGAAGGTCATGAAGGATAAGGCCAGCGCTTTGTTGGTGCACGACTACGAGTATCCATTGCGCGATCTAAGGCCCCTGCTTGACCGGCTCGGCTTCGACACACGGCGAGCACGAAGTTGCGCCGAGGCAAACTTCGCGCTCGCCTGGCCGGAACCTCCGACTGTCGTTTTCACCGACACGGATCTGCCGGATGGAAGCTGGACCGAAATCGTAGCCTTGGCAAGCCAGGCTCGCTCGCCCGTGCCGGTTATTGTGGTGTCAAATGCGGTGGATCTCTCTCTTTATCTCGATGCCCTTGAAGGCGGGGCCACGGAGTTCATCGTACCGCCCTTTCGAGACGCCGACATCAATTACGTGCTGCAGGGCGCAATGATGAGCGGCTCGCGGCCGACTTCTGCTTTTCTGTCCTGCCTGGCGCCGCCTCGATACACCGTGCTTAGAACTAGGCGAGACCCAAAAGCACAAAAGGCTTGAGATTCCTATTCTTGAAAAGATTCCTATGGAGACCACTTTTGTAAAGGCTTGGCTCGGTGCGAGCATCGCGATCTTGTTCGCGGCCAGCTTGGGCGTAGCGAAAATGAGAACGAAGACGATTCAGATCCTGTACCCGGCCCAGATTGTCGGTGCCACGATGCTGAAACCAGGGATATACCAAGTGGGGCTCGACAGGGCCTCGCAATCTCCGACGTTGGACTTCTATCAGAATCGTAAAGAGGTGGCGCAGGCCCCGGTGAAACTCGTTTCCAGCCCAACCAAGAACAGTGAAACCGAGGTTCAGTACGCCCTGCCGGGAACAGGCACGTGATCACAGAAATCGACTTCTACGGCTCCAGCCAGCGCATCCTGTTGGGGAACGTGCCCCAGCCGTGATTCAGAAACCGGGACTGGCCGAGCCAACCTAGAGGGCTCTGCCTCGATCTCCCGTGTAGGGCGGGAGCTGCGCCGGACAAGACGACGGCCCAAAGGGTCGGTCGGACTTAGAGGTCGGCACGCGTAATTCGCTACTGGTTATTCTGTCGCTGCTTGTTCTTAAGCGCTTTCGCGATTCAGGTTATGCAAGGCACGGGTGGAGAAAACGGACGGGCCCTGCCCGGACCGTGCTCGTCGAGACGGAGGACGGCACCGGGCAGGCATACACTGTGACCGGACATGCCAGTGAAGACGCCGCTGAGCACGCCGGCTACAAGGGCGCCCGCCTCTTCCCCAAATCGCTCTAAATGGTTAAATTTGGGTATGAGCTCCTTTCAGCGTTGCGTCCTACTACTGACCATGGCCGCCTCCTTGACAAGGGGCCCGGACTTCAGGGCCGCAGGGCCAGAGCCGGAGGGGCCGCCGCAAGGTCCTCCGCCCGCGCAAACCTATCAAATGGAATCGCCGGAACGGTTGCAGCAACTGGTGGCGCCGATCGCGCTGTATCCGGATTCGCTGGTGGCCACGATTCTGGCGGCGTCGAGCTTTCCCCCACAAATCTCCGAAGCCAACAATTGGCTGGCGCCGCGCGGTAACATGTCGCCGGATCAGATCGCTTCCGAGGCTGACCAACAGAGCTGGGATCCCAGCGTCAAAGCCCTGCTGCCGTTTCCCCCGGTACTTCAAAACCTGGCATCGAATCTTTCCTGGACGTCGGAACTCGGCGACGCCTATTACAACCAGCCAACCGACGTCATGAATGCCATTCAGGTGATGCGCCGACAGGCCAAGAAGGCGGGTAGACTGAAGAGCAACGATCGAATGCACGTGGCGGACAAACACGGGTACATCACCATCGATCCGGTGCAACCCGAGGACGTTTACGTCCCGGCTTACGACCCCTGGGATGTGTACGGTTACGACATCGATCCATGGCCAGGGTGGGTCGGGATACCTGGAATCTGGTGGAACGGTCCCGGTCTCTACTTCGGTTTAGGGTTCGGCCTCGGTCCGTTCATGCCGTACGGCTGGGCGGGCAATTGGTGGGGTATCGATTGGTTTAATCGGGGTTTGTTCTTTCACCGCGCCCCTTACTTCGAAGGAGGCCCGGCGTTTTTCAACCGAGGCCACTACTATCGCGGCGAGCGTGGCTTTGCCCATCCGTTCCATCAGGCTATGGGCTATTCTCACGGATTCGCACGCCCGGAACGCGGCAACGGGGTTCGATCCGGTATCTTTAGCCACTTGCATCCGGGCGGCGCAACCAGAGGCTTCTCCGCCCGCGGCCAGGAAAGTTTCGGAGGAGCCTTTCACGCCGGCGGCTTTCGAGGGGGTGGGTTCCGCGGAGGGTTCCGGGGCGGAGGTGGCTTCCGCGGCGGCGGACGTCGCTGACCGATGCCGCGGCGTTCGCATCGGTTTTCTGTCGGATCGCGAGCTTAATGAAGATCGCAAAAATGCTCAACAAGGCAGGAAGCCATTAGGGGACAAAAGAGGTTAACGATGTCACGGGAAGCCGAGCGCGTTTCGCTGCTTCCGTTTTGTGTGATGACGGCAATTCTGTCCGCGATGTTGATCGCAATGGCGGTACCAGCGAAGGGGCAGAGCACGGCATCCTCGCAGGCGTCGTCGTCATCATCTTGGAAGGCTTCCCCGCAAGCGCCGTCAAAGCCCAGGGCGCGATCTGCACCAGGCCCGCGGAAGGGTAAAACGTTTTCTTCGGCTCAACAAGCGGCTGCCGCACTTTACGAAGCGGCGCGCAAACATGACGAGAATGGGATAGTCGTCATCTTGGGCCCCGAAAGTCGAGACCTCATCTTTTGGACCAACGACGTCGGGGATCGGACGGCGGACATCGATCAGTTCGTCAAAAAGTACGAGCAGATGCACCGCCTGGTGCAGGAGCCCGACGACGAGACCACCCTCTACGTAGGCGCCGAAAACTGGCCGCTGCCGATCCCACTGGTGGAGCAGGACGGCGTCTGGTCTTTTGATAACTCTCTTGGCCGGAAGGAAATCCTGTATCGGCGCATTGGCGAAAACGAGACGAGTACCCTCGACGTGCTCCGTGCGCTCGTCGATGCGGAACAGGAGTACTACGACCAGTCGGCCGCTCCGGGTGGCACGCCACAATACGCGGGTCGCTTGAACAGCGATCAAGGGGAGCACGACGGCCTGTACTGGCCGGAGAGCAACGAAACCGGGACAAGCCCTGTGGGTCCGTACGTGGCCCAGGCCAGCTACAATCGCTCTGACCGCAAGCCGTTCCACGGCTATTACATACGGATGTTAACGGGGCAAGGCCGGGATGCCCGAGGGGGTGCGCACAAGTATCGGGTGGACGGAAGGATTACCGGCGGATTCGCGTTCGTCGCCTTCCCCGCGGAGTATCGATCCTCCGGCGTAAAAACCTTGATTGTCAATCAAGACGGCATCATCTACGAAAAGGATCTCGGACCCGCAACCACGAAAATTGCTGCCGCCATGACCGTGTACAATCCTGATCCTAGCTGGAAAAGCGTCTTATAGAATGTTGGCCTGCCCAGCGCCCACTCTTCGCGAACTTGGGCGTGCCGGAATTCATACCAAACGCTGCGGCAAACAGGGCCTCAGGAGATGATGCCCTTGCGGACCGCATACAGAATCAACTCGGCGAGGCTGTGGAGATTGAGTTTTTCTTGGATATTCCGGCGGTGAGTCTCCACCGTGTAGAGGCTGAGGTTCAATAAGGTGGCGATGTCCTTGTTGGACTTGCCTTCTGCGAGTAATTGCAGTATCTCTCGCTCGCGCGGGGTCAATAACTGGTAGCTATCTTCGGCTCCTCGCTTTCTCATCTCCCGGACATAATCTTCGACCAATATCTTGCTGATCTCGGGACTGAAAAACGCCTTCCCATCACTTGCAGCCTTGATCGCCTGGATCAGGTCGCTCTCCGCCGAATCCTTCAGCAGGTAGCCCTTGGCTCCTGCCTTGAGCGCCCTCAAGACGTAGCTTTCGTCAGCGTGCATACTCAGGATAACAATGGCCGTGTGGGGCAGCATTTCACTGATTCGTCCTGCTGCCTCGATGCCGCTCAGGTTGGGCATGGCAATATCCAGAACAACCACGTCCGGCCTCGTCGCCTCTGCCTGCTCCACTGCCTGCCGTCCGTCGGAAGCCTCGCTGACCACGCTGAAACCCGGCTGCTTTTCGAGCAGCACCCGCAGGCCTCCGCGCATGATGTTGTGATCGTCAGCAAGCAAAATCCGAATCGGCTTCATTTGGGCGTCCACCTCAATTCGTCCGGCCGTCTTCCCAAGGCAGTTCGATGGCCAGGATCGTTCCATTTCCGGGCTCGGAATGTATCTTGCACTCGCCTCCCAGGCTTGCAACCCGTTCCTGGATTCCGAGCAAACCGAGACCCTTCGTCTGCGCCACCTCAAAACCTTGACCGTCGTCCTGGACGGACAACGCCAGCCGACTCGCTTCCTGGCGGATCCTGATGCTGACCGCCTTAGCGCGGGAGTGGTGAGCACAATTGTTCAACGCTTCCTGAACTACACGGTAGATGCAGGTCTTGTAGGCGTCGGGAAGCTCATCGTGTCCAAGCTCCGTCGCCACGTTCACGTCCATCGAGGTGCGCTTGGATATCTCGCGGGCCTGCCAGCGCAAGGCGGGCACCAGACCGAGGTCGTCCAGCATGGAGGGACGCAGAAGAAGTGCCATGTTGCGCACCACACGCACCGAGTTCTCCACCAGGTTCTTCATGGCCGCGAGGTGACCGCTGGATTGTTCCGTCAAGGGTGTGCCCATTTCCGAGGACAGATTCCGTAACTCAACGAGTACCGCCGAAAGGGCCTGTCCCACTTCATCGTGTAACTCACGGGAGAGTGCGCGTCGCTCGGACTCCTGCGCTTGCACGAGACGAGCGGAGAGATCTTTCAGTTGTCCCCGGGCTTCGACGACCTCCTGGTATTGAGCCTGCGCCTGAGCTGCCAGGCCCAGAATCTTGTGGGTGCTGAAAGCCGCCGTTCCCAAGCCGAGCAGCAGCGCTGCCAGCAGTGTGACCGCCAGCCGGTTTTGAAACGCTGACATCAGGCGCTCCACGCGTTGATTGCCTGCATCGAGTTGCTGTTCGTTGATCTTTTCGATGCGGCCGGCAAGATCGAGCATGGCCGTCCGCCGGGGAAAAACCTGGTCGCGCAGAAAGGCGTAGCCTTCAGCCCGGCGCTGGGCGGCGTCCCATTGGAGAATCGGAGCGAGAGCGCTCCAGTACCGCGAAAGCTCCGCGGCGAGTTCGGCGTAGTGCGTGGCTTGGGTCGCCTCGGGCTGCTGGCCGTAGGATTCCACGGCCGAGTCCATCTCCCTGTGCACCTGTTCCAGGCTTGCCCGATAAGTCTCCGCCCGTCCGGGATCGGGCTCAAGCAGATAATCGCGGACGTAGGTTCCGGAAAGGTAGAGCTCGGATCGGATGTTGTTCAGGGCGTGGTTTTCCGAGAGGAACTGGCGACGGATCTGATTGTCACCGCGCCTGATCTGGCGCAGCATGCGCATTCCGTCGACGCCTGCCAGGGCCATAATTGCCAGAAGGCCGCCGAAGCCGAGCGCCAAAGTGAAGCTCGTACTCAACGATAGCCGGTCTGCCGAGTGCCCGTCGGCTCGGCTCATCAACTCCCTGGGACTGCCGGTAGTGGTTGAGGCCGAATGCGCGATCTTCCTGGATGCCATGGTATTCTCCGCACCATCTCCTTACAGCCTAAACCGGATCGAGCGCTGTCGGGAAGGTCCTGAACCGGCGGCGTCCCCTTCCTACTAGGGCATTTCTGGCGAAATACCATGCTTCCGGTATGACGCGTTGAGCCGCTAGCACGAAACCTGTAAAGAACCAACACTCGACCACCGCCTTCTCCCGCACGTTCGTTGAGATCTGAAATGATGTCGTCGCCATAGGCGAGCTTTTCCTTCTCTTCACGGCTTCGTGGAGGCAGATACAGATGCTGGTCCTACCCTGAACGTGGGAATAGCAAAAAATGCGACACATCAGACCGCGGTTCAAATTGTGGCCGAATGACGGTAGGTCTGTATCGGAAGTGCCCCGACCGAAAGGAATTCAAACACCCTCTTATGGCCGAATTCAGTGGCTCGTGGCTGCACCAGTCTTGCCGGCATTTCCCGACGGTGCAGGAGTATGTGTAAATGGAACCTTGCCGAAACTCGGAGCAATCGTCCCAGGCGTGTTCGCGCCGCTGAGTCCATATTCGAGGCAACTCAATTCTTCTGTGCCTGAGGGTAGCGGTCGACCAAGCCCAGGACTCATGGCAAGGATATGGTTAGAAAATGGACTCGCGGCAGGGTTATGCTTTAACGGTCTCCATCCCCTGGAACCTCCGCCGTGTGGAAACAGAGGACTTCCGGCCACCGGCGCGGCAAGGATATGGTTTTTTCTGCAAAGTTATCCTCAAAGTGACAGGGCGTGATGCGACTTAAGGCATAATTTTGCCGTTTGGCATCGATATGCCCTATTTCGTTTTGTGCCCTGCAATTATCGGCAGCACAGGGACTTAACTTGATTTCGAGTTTATTGTGGGTTGTCAGCCGGGACAGGGGACTGCTGCGGTCGCCGAACAGTCGAACCCCAATGAAGGCAGCCGGTTACGGCTGATCCACCGGCAAGAAACTGGTGAGGACATTAATTCCCGCAGACTGGCGAACCGGGAGTCCGCAGTCTTCAATGCAGTCGCAGGAGTCAGGCCATCGTCCGGCGGCGCGGTTCCTCCGTCATTTCATGCAAGGCGACCGTTTCTTACCAGTACCGGAACGAACGCGCGGCTGACCGCGAGTGGTCCGATATAGTTGGTCTCCATCTCGGATCGAGCGGCGCTCATGCCATTTGCGCCGAGAAAACTCGACCGGAGCGAAATCCCCGCGTTATTGATAAGCAGGCTGACCTCACCGCAATTCCGAGCAGCCGCAGCGACCTCGTCTGGCTTCGTTACGTCCAGGCCAACCGGATACACACCGGCGAGCCTCACGGTTTCAGGGTTTCGGGCAGCCGCGTACACCTTTTTCGCACCTTCCGCGAGCAACCCTTCGGCAAACGCCAGGCCAATGCCGCGATTTGCGCCTGTGATGAATGCCACTGAATCACGGATTTTCATGGTTTAAGCTCCTCTCTTTGGCTCTCTCCGTCGTCGTCGACCAGCCCACGATCATGCTCCGAAGTGTGTCCCATCCATCAGCGAGAACGAGGATCACATGGCGGACAACAAAAAGGAAGAAAACCCACATCAGCCAAGAGTGCCAGACACGCGCTTTGTCATAACCACCCAAGACCCCAGTCAGCCAATGAAGCTGCATGGGTTTGTGAATCGTCCAGCCCGTGACGACGGACAGCAGTCCCGTTGCCGCAACTGAAAAGTAAGCGACGCGTTGAAGTGCGTTGTATTTTGTGTTGTAGCGCGGATGAAGCCAGGTACGATGTGCTAGTTTGGGCGAGAGGGAAGCCGGCATAGTACCGAAACATCTTCAGCGCATCGCGCAGGTCGGTCCGGTGGGGCAACAGAGAGCGCCAGCCGCCTCCCATGGCCAAGCCTATTACGAAGACAAAGCCGTTCAGCATGAACAGATAAGCAAAGAGCCAATGAAATCGCAGAGCCGAGGCAAGCATGCCGGGACCGAGGCTTATGTGGTTGTAGACCCAGTCCGGCGGACTGCTGTACTGGTGCAGCCCCGGTGCATGCGCGCATATCCAGATACCGGCGTCTGCAAGGGGATCGAAGTTCCCGGTCTGCGGCTCTGGTTTGTGCTGATAAACCGGAGATGCCCAATAAATGGACACGCCACTGAGGATGAGGCCCAGAAGGATTGACACGTTCAGCCAGTGGCTGCACCGCACCAGCAGGTGGTGCCCGCGGACTACACGCACGCCGGCTTGATGCTCCGGCATGCGTGTAGCGATCACCTCGTCGAGTTGGATGGAATGGGTCACACGCATTTCTCCACGCTAGTTTTGTGACGCCGCGGACCTGGTCATGCCATTGGGCGGCGCGGGCGCGAAGTGCGTGCGTCCATCCTCGATCAGCCATCGATCACCGTGGCGGACGGCCACGTAGAAAACATTGATCGGTATCGTGGGGATGACCGCACCATCCGGACCGTTCACATTGTGCACGGTAAGGAGCGCATCGACGTCCGCAACATCGGGATTGATGAAGCGAACCCGGTAGTTAGAGAACGCCGCCTGCGTGGTTCCGTTGACGGCTTGCTGTGCCTCGGGACCGAAGTCCTTCACCATGGCGACCCGCCCTTGCAGAAAGTCACCCTGCGGCGTGACGAACGTTCCATCTTCGGTGAAGATGGATGCTCGCAGTTCGGCATTCTTCTCGACGAAAGGCTTGGCAAAGGTATCTCCGAGCGCGCGAACCGCTGCTTCCTCTTTCGCCTCGCCGGCAGTCGCAGAGACGGCCCCACCGATGACGAGTGTGCACGCGCTACACGATGGTGCTGTCGTGCGCGATGGTCAAGGTCGTTCGTTTCCGTTCCGGGCGGCGGAGCGTCACATCCACCCGCGTCACATCCTCGTCGAGCGCATTCTGGATGGGCTCGTACACGCCGAAGCCGATGCCCCGCCGCTTTAGCTTCTCCCGGAGCCCGTCCGGTCCACCTGTACCCACAAATCCCGTTTCATGTCCTTCTCCTCCATCCTTGATATACATTAGCGACGGCGTTGAAGGCTGGGCATTCCGCAGAAACCTCAGCGTTTGCTCCATGCCATCATCTCGCCTCCCAAGGCCATTATAAAAACGCTGCCCCGATAGCCTCGTTTCGAGGCTACATGGAGAGGCAGATAAAGGGGATTAGCGGCCAACTCAGGGAACTTGAAATGCGATGGACACTGGGCGGAATCGCGGTCAGATGGGCCATTTCGGCGGCCGTCTAGCCTCTTGGCGCTGGAAACAAAGCGAAGAAATACTCCCAAGATACGTTTTCAGGGCTGGCTTCTTCAGGTTGAAGCATTCCGCCCATATCGGCCATGTGCGTCACCAAGTCATCGAGCACATGGACCACGGTGTCGACGAGCTTGTCGAGGTCCCCAGTTCAGTTGATCGAAAGCCTCTTTGCTGTCTTGCGCGTCCAGAGAGTCGTACTTGCGCTCAACTCGTGCAATTTCTGCGCGAGTTTGGGGGCACGGGTAGTTCATCAGTTCGGGCCGGGATGATGCCCCGTTGGCCGCCAGCGCGGACCACTCGTCTGCCCAAGGCCCCATGTTCAGGAGGTTCCACAGTGACTGCTTTTTCATGGACTCGCTCCGTATGCGCTGGCGCCCTGGCTCCGGGCTGTCCATATTTCCACTCACAATGAGCGTGTCGGCCTCGGACTCCTTTTGGAGACAAAAGCTTTCTTTGCGCGTGATTGGTCACGCTTCATTTGGCCATTCGGCCGCTTATTCAGCCTGCGTTATTGGGGCTTTTCCCCTTGACTCCGCGTCGTTGCGGAGCCTGGTCGCTTCTGCTGTGCCGAGGTACCCACAAACTTGCTACCGGCCCGGAGCACTGCGCAAGCAGCAATGACATTTTGATGGGAGGCTGATGGAACGAATGACAGATGTCTAGAGGAAATCGACCTGTTGGGATATGGGCGTGCGAAAAAGAGGCCTACTGCGGGTTGCACGCCTGCCGGGTTACAGTCCCGGAAGAAGGTGATTTACGGCAGAAAGGAATATCCTGGCCAGAAGCTGCCTTTGGCTTACGGCTTGCTTTGCCATCAATCTGTTGGAGCACGGTCTTAGCAAGGTTGACCCATTGGTCTTCTTTGGGCGGCGGCCTCACTGCATGTCGCGCACGGCTGATCGCCATCTTCACTCGCGGCTCATTCGCCCAAAACGCCCAGAGTTCGCTCTTCTCGGAGGTCGGGCCACGGCAGGAGAATTTTCTGGTCGTCAAGCGCGGCCAATATCTCCCGCGTGCTCACTCTCGGCCGCTTCCGAAGCTTGATCACCTCGCCACCAGATTTGAGAATCTTCTCTTGCGGCGTTCGGGTCTGTGATGTTTTCGTCAGATTGCCCATGGCGTTGGGTTTCCTCCTTTTCCTTTTCCTTGCGGAGTGTCGTTCGAGCCGCGTGCCCATGGGGATGCCACAAGCGACCATCCTCGCCAGGAACAGACCAAGGTTCGGGGGTTTGGATGGGTCCCAGTTATCTGGCAATAGGTACAGAAAGTCGTTTTTGCGAAGGGACTCCAGACCGTCATTATCGAACAGCCACCACTTCGTAAATTGCCAGGTTCTGGGTGTTTGTTCATCCCTGATTGGCGACCGGTCTCGAGGTTCAGATGACATCTCTGTTTAAGCCGCTAGGGGCGTGCTCAGCAATGGGCATGAGCAGCCACGGTCGTCATAACCACATCTGAAAAATCTCACCGTAGCATCCTATTGAGCCCCTAGGCAGGTACGGAATGTTAGTAACAGGAGTGAGCGGGGGTCCATTTTTTGGCACCAACAAGAGCGCTAGAGTCGTGCTGAGACTGAGACGAAAGAGGATTTTCCGCGCTTTATCGAAGCCCACAGGCGCTGTAGGGGCAGAGCACGAATCTTTTGTCGTGTAGCCTCCTCTCTAGCCTCGCGGCGAATGGGCGCAGGTTGCCTCATATGTTCACCCCCCTGGTAGCAGGACCTCGGTCTATCGCTCGACCGAGTTCATTCTCCCCACTTCTACCGAGCTTTGTCGATGAGACTGGACCTTGCTACACTGAATGCGGGAAAGTCCTCCGAATCTGGAACGGAGGGCGATTGAGAAGGAGATTCCAGAGACGTCACATTGTTGCCCGTGGCAAGCGGCCACGGGTCTGGGTGGCGCGATACTTGGAACCCATCATTAACAATGGCAAAATTCGCAGCGTGCCTCCGCTCAAAAGTCGTTGGTCCGTGCTCCGAGATGTCCAAGAGTGCCGCACGCCAAATCCTGCAAGGCTGGCTGAGACCCATGAACGAGGGATTTCACGCTCCTGTTGAGTCAACCAGTTTTCAGGAATAATTGTGACAAATGGGAGAGGGATTTGCTCCCCACTTATCGGGAGTCCACAAGAGAATTCTACCAGCGCACTGCGTGTCGGTGCGTACTCCCATACTTCAAGGACTTCCGGGTGGCTGATATTACTCCCGCAGATGTTCAGCGGTTCGCAAATCTCTTCGGCGGAAAGTACAGCATCTCGGTGCTGAAACACGTCAGGGCAACTCTCAACTGCGTGTTTAGACGGCAGTTGACTGGCACTACATCAAGGAGAATCCCGTCAGCAAACTTCGGGCTGCCGGAAGGCTTGGCGGCAATAAAAGGCCAAGGTCCTCAGTCCCACGCAGATGAACATGGTCATTGGTCAGCTTTCAGACCCCTGCCGCACGATGGTCATGATTTCAGCTACGACGGCTATCAGAGAGTCGGAGTTGTTTGCCCTAAAAAAACGAAGATTTTGACTTAGGGAGTGGCATCCTGACTATTCAGCGCCGCCTTTACCGGGCAAGCTGGGTGCCGTCAAGACGAAGAAGAGCGAGCGGGGGCTACCACTCCGGCCTGAAGTAGTGGAAGCGGTGCGTAACCTGAAGCGTGAGGGTTCATTTTTGTTCCTGGAACCCGACGGTCCGGGAGAATCCTCGTTTGAGCACCAGACGCGGATGAGTTTACGAGAGTGGCCAAAGTGCTTGGCATCCCGCATTTCACCCGTTGCAGCTTCCGCCGTTCGGCGGAAGCCATGCACAACAACAAGGTGCCGCTGAAGGCGCAGCAGGCGGTCCTGGTCACAGCAATCCAAATATGACCCTCGAATATGCCGAGACCGAAGAAGCTTCAAAGCGTCAGGCGCTGGAGGAATTGGGAAAGCTTATCTTTCCCAATTCCTCCCAACTTGCGACGGCAGTTGCAACTGGCGCAGCCAACTGATAGAAAAGAAAGAAGGCCGAAGTGGCGGAACTGGCAGACGCAGCAGACTCAAAATCTGCCGCTGTTCAACAGCGTGGGGGTTCGACTCCCCCCTTCGGCACCATCATTTATGACGGATCACAGATCGTGTCACTTGGACCGAGTTGGAGGAGGTTTTAAGTCTTTCATTCTAAAAAATGGTGGGAGTTTTAGTTCTCCTCATAGATCGTGGCGCGGCGTGCGTCAAGGTTACATTTTTGGCGGAACAGCGGCGCAGAAAATAAAGGACTTGCGGATGCGCGGTGGTGATCGGAGTGCAACCTGCGCGGCGAGGCGGCAGCGCCAGATGCGGGGCTCTAAGCTATTCTATTAGTCAGACACCACCCGCGAGGCGGGTGGCTTGATGAGTGGGGCCGCCTCAAAGGCGGTCGCCCTTCCGGTTTAGGCGTCGCGCTGAAGCGCGCCTTGGTTCACAGCGTCAAAATTGTCCGCCTGTTCCATCCGCTTCTTC
>DASYYZ010000214.1:0-59373 GCA_035946735.1 Terriglobia bacterium | reverse complement strand
GGTGACGTCGGCCCTGGTGATCGCAGAAGGGCACGGCTGGTTCCTTCGCCGCTATGATCAGGGGCGAGCGGTCCAGTTTCTGAATCTGGTCAGCGAACTGCCAATGATGGCGATCCAAGCGTTTGACGGAGAAGAGTTGACTGAAGTCACGCGTTTGGTGAAGAAGTTCCATGACCAACCGCTCACGCTGACGGACGCCCACGGGCTGGTTATGATTAGTCAGCATCGAATCTCAACGTGCTGGTCAACCGACCGTCACCTGGGCCTAACGGGCGCGAGGCTTGTCATCGAAATGTGAACTGGACATCTGAAGCGAAAAAGGGCCAGGTATGCACAGTGACGAGTGACGCAATTGTTGATTTGCGATTGACGCTGGTAAGAGCTTGCCGCCATTTACAAATCACTAATCTCAAATATCGAGGGCTCCTGACCGATGCTATTGCTCATTGTTCTCGCTAGCGTCGTCCTCATCTTTCTTCTCACCTGGCTCTGGGTCGAGAGGTCACATCGGCTAGGCATTCCGCGCGCAACCCGGCAACGCCGTAAGGTCTGGCTGGAGCTGTTTGGAAGCGCAGTATGCCTGCTGGACTTCGTGAGGGATCGACATTCTTTGACGGGCGGATTTCTTGGGGCTGTGGGCTTGTTCCTGTTGGTTCAGTCGGTCTACACGATTGTGAAATGCGTAACAGGAATCGGTACGGAGCCTGAGTACAGACCTCCGGGCGCACCGCCGCCGATAGAGTAAGGTGACGAGGCTTGGCTCTCGTCTCTTGGCTCTCATCACTTGTCACTCGTCACTATGATCTACGTCGTGTCCGGTCTTCCCCGCTCCGGTACCTCGCTCGCCATGCAGATGCTGGCGGCCGGCGGACTGCCGATTCTCAGCGACGGGCTGCGACAATCGGACTCCAACAACCCGCGCGGCTACTCGGAGTGGGAGCGAATCAAGCAACTGCCGCAGGAGCCGAATCTGATCGTTGAGGCGGAAGACAAAGCGGTGAAGGTGATCTCATCGCTGCTCTTCGCTGTGCCCCCCGACCGCGAGTATCGTGTGATCTTCATGCTGCGGCCCATCGAGGAAGTGCAGGCCTCGCAAGCGGCGATGATTCGCACCCTCGGCACGCAGGCTCCGGCCTTGCCGGCCGAAGCCATGCAAGCTGCGCTCAAAGCTCACCTGGCGCAGGTGAACGCCGGCATCGCCGGACGGCAGGGAGCCGGCGGGTTTCCTGTCTTGAGGGTGAATTATCACGATCTCATCGCTGATCCGCGGCGTATCGCCCAGTCGATGGCCGGGTTTCTCGGTCGGCCGCTCAATGTCGAGGCGATGGCCCGTCAAGTCGATCCTGCCCTTTATCGCCAGCGCCTGACTCCGGCATAGATCTCTGCTCCGCCGTCACTCTCCATATCTCAAATCTGACGCTGCCAGCAGCTTCCGGTCATCCGATAGGTGTGGGCGCGCTTATGGCGAGGCTGCACACGATGATCTTGAAGGCAGGCTTCGGTATCTCATCCTCGCTGCTCCTGGTGTGCTGTGCCACCGGGGTGAGGGCCGAATCGCCATCGGCGGCGCCCACATCCAACCTTCAACTTCTGGTACGCAACACCGTTCGCAACGAAGAGCGGGCCTGGAAATCCCCTTCCGCTTACTACGAGTACGAAGAAGTGGACTGGTCTCCCGAAGAATCGAGCGTCAGCAGAGAGATCGAGACCCCGGAAGGAGTCTTCGGGCGCCTCATCACGGTGAACGGAGAACCGCCGAGCCCCAAGCGCGCCCGGAAGGAAGAGCAGCAGCTTCAAAAATTCGTCAGAGATCCGGCAGCGCGCAGGTCCATGGTTCGGGGCGAGGAAGAGGATGTCAAGAGGCGGATGGAGCTGCTGAAGGAGTTTCCAAACGCCTTTCGATTTGAGCCCGACGGGCCTGAGACGAACGGCGTCGTTCGCCTGAAGTTCCAGCCGGATCCAGGCTACAGGCCCGAGTCGCGCAATGCGCTTGCCTTACGGGGCATGCAGGGGACCCTGTGGATTGATGCTTCGAGTGAGCGCCTTGTGAAGCTTGACGGCACGCTCACCCGCGACGTCACTTTGGGCTGGGGAGTTGTGGTCCGGCTGCATCGCGGCGGTCATTTCGTCTGGCAGCAGGCAGAGGTCAGCGCGGGGATCTGGGAGTTGACGCTGCTGTCCGTGAGTCTCAAGGGCAAGATCATGATGGTGAAGAATCTTGACGTGCAGATGAAGGAGACGCATCGGTCCTTCAAACGCGTTCCCGGTCACCTCAGTACTGCGCAGGCGGTGTCGATGCTGCTCGGGGATGGCATGGAACTGCAAGCATCGGCGAATTGAAGTGGATGGCATCCTGCCCCCCGAAACGAAGCCAGGATAACTGCCCCGGTAAGCCTTACCGCCATCGGACCTCCCGCGTCCAGCCGGTTCTCGGAGGTCTGGCGAATCGTTTTCAACAACCGCCAAACGGGCTTCTCTCTCCCTGCCCGACCTCGCACCCGATACTTGTCTATCGGCAGCCCCGGAGTACCGTGTTATTATGGGACTGTAAAGGTCTGTTGCGGGTGCTATGGGGTGCAACCCGGCCTTTTCTGGAGGTAGACCGTGGCCGAAGAAAGACTGAAGCTTGCGGTCTTTATCGACTTCGATAACATCCAAATCGGAGTTAAAGACACCCTGGGTAAGGATTTCGATGTTTCCGTGGTGCTCGAAGAGCTCAAGGAGCGCGGCGAGGTCATCACCAAGGTAGCCTACAGCGACTGGTCACGCGCTAACGAATTCAGCCGGCAGATGACCCAACATGCCATACAGATGGTGCAGCGCAACGTGACGCCGCGCGGGGACAAGAACGGCGCGGACATCAACCTCGCTCTGGACGCTTTGGAGATGGCATTCACGCGGCATCACATCAATGCCTTCGCCATCGTAGGCGGCGACAGCGATTTCATAGCCCTGGTCGAAAAACTCAAGCAGTACGATAAACGGGTGTACGTCGTCGGTGGACGCGGCTTTACGAGCAATATTCTGCAACGAAATTGCACGGAATTTATCGCTTACGAGAACCTGCTGCGCGGCGGCGGAGATGGGGGCAAGCAAAGGTCTCCCCGGCGCGGAGACCCGGCGCGCACACTGGAAGGGCGGCCGCTCGCCGACGCTTTGCCCAACATCAGGCGGGCGCTGGGCGTGCTGACGGAGCGTGAGGTGTCGCCGCAGCTCGGACTCCTGAAGAGTACCTTGCTTCAGCTCGATTCCACTTTCACCGAGCGCGACTACGGCGCGGGATCGTTCCTGGAGTTCATGCAGAAGATGGAAGAGGCGGGCCTGGTGTATTTGCGCAAGCTGGAGAGGGGCTACCGGGTGGAGATTCCTGACCTCACCGGCGCTGCGGCTCCTGCGGTTGGCGTCCTGGCTACCGCCCCGACGGCTGCCTCCGACGAGGCGCCCGCCGAAATGGCGGAAGTTTCAGCCGCCGCCGAGTCCGTTATCACCGCCGAGCGCGCCCTGGAGATTTTGCGGAAGGCCGTGGAGTTCGAAACCGAGAAGAGCCCCAACCGCCCGCTCTACCTGCGTCATATCCGCCACGGGCTGCGCGCCATCGACAAGGACTTCGATGAGCGCCGTGCCGGTTTCCAGGGCGTGAATGATCTGCTTTACCGGGCGCAACGCGAAGGATGGCTTTCGATGCAGCGCGATCGCAACGGAGTCCTGCGCATGTTTTACCGTCCTCAGGAGGTGGGCCAGGGCGTCCCGCTCAACCAGGCCGAGGGGCAGCCGGTGGAGGCAATTCCGGAAGGCGCGATGGAGAGCGCTCCGGTGCAAGCCGAAGCAGCGGCCAGCACCGACTTCTGGGAGTCCAGCGAGACCCTTGCCTTTCCGGCCACGGCAGCGTCGGAAACTCAAACGAGTCTTCCTTTGGGGGAAATCCTGGACGAGCCTGCCTTGGCGTCGACCGGCGCCGCGGAGACGGTACCGCGCACCGCCACCGAGCCCTCCGCGGAAGCTGGAGCGGCGCGTACTGGAGCGGCGCGTAAAGGAAGAACTCGCAAGGCTGCCGGGACGGGGCAACGAAAGTCGCCTGCGCGGCGGCGAAGCAGCAAAGAGAGCAAGAATCCCCATCGCAGCTCGGAATAGGCTCGATCACCGGTGCCCTCCCTGAGTTCGCCGAGCGGGGTGAGCGAAACAATGGGATTCACTTTCTGCGTGGAGAGAGATCATGCGAAAAATCGCAACGCCGCTGGCGCTTATCCTGGCAGCCGGGTGCATGCTCGCGGCCCCGGCCTCGAACAAAGTGGCCGAGCGGCTGAATCAGTGCGCGATTGTGATCGACGAGATCATGGGCGCCCCCGACAAAGGACTCCCTCAGGACCTGCTCGACAAGGCCGTCTGTGTGGGCGTGGTGCCGGCGGAAAAAACGTTCGCCTTCGGAGTGGGAGGCAGCTATGGGCGCGGCGCGCTGGTTTGCAGGCGCGGCGGCACGGGCGCCTGGGGTCCGCCCTCAATGTTCACTCTCGGCGGGGGAAGCTTCGGCTTTCAGATCGGCGGCGAATCCACCGATGTGATCTTCATCGTCATGAACGGTGACGGAGCCCACAAGCTGGTCCAGGACAGCGTAAAGCTGGGCGGTGACGCCTCCGTCGCCGGAGGACCGGTTGGCCGCGCCAGCTCGGGCGCCACCGATCTACAAATGCACGCTGAAATCCTGAGTTACTCGCGCGCCCGCGGACTTTTTGCCGGCATCTCCCTGAATGGCGCCGTGCTCAAGCAGGACAAAGAATCGAATCTCCACCTTTACGGACGCGAGATTTCGGCCCGGGAGATCCTTTTCACTTCGGCCGTACGCCGCCCCGCAGCCGGTCGCCGCGTCGATCAGACGCTTACTCGGCATTCGCCGCACGGTGGTCAGCCTTTTCGGGACTGATGCAACTCCCCGGCGGCAATAGGAATCTTGAGGAAGGAGGGTGGGGCGGGACAGAGTGCCCCTCGCGAATCCCCCGCCTTCAATAAATCCCCCGGGTCAAAAAAGGAGCTCCGATGAAGCGAATGCTGGCAGCCGCGCTTGTGTTCTGCACGTCAGTCGTACCTGGCTTCGCGCAGCACAAGACGAAGGAAGCGGAACGTCTCGAAAACGCCACCTACGTCATCAACGAGATCATGCAGACGCCCGAGAACGGGATCCCGCAGGACCTTCTGGACCGCGCAGTCTGCGTGGGAATTGTGCCGAGCGAGAAGAAGGGCGCGCTGGTGGTGGGCGCTTCCTTCGGGCGCGGCGCGCTCGTTTGCCGCAGTCACGGCACAGGCGGCTGGGGAGCGCCGTCGATGTTTACCATCTATGGCGGAAGTTATGGACTGCAGATCGGCGGCCAGTCCACTGACATCGTCTTCATCGTGATGAACTCAGGCGGCGTACGCAAACTGCTGCAGAGCGGGGTGAAAGTAGGGGCGGATGTCTCAGCCGCCGCCGGACCCGTGGGCCGCAGGGCCGACGCGGAAACCGACATTCAATTGCACGCCGAGATTCTTACCTATTCGCGCTCGCGCGGGCTCTTCGCAGGCATTTCGCTGGCAGGCTCCGTACTCCGGCAGGACGAGGACGGCAACGAGCGCTTATACGGCCATGCGGTGACCGCCAAGGATGTGCTGATTCGTGCAACCGAAAACCCTCCGGCGACCGCAAAGTCCCTTGACGACATCCTGACCCGGTACTCCCCTCGCGGCGGAGCGCCCTTTGCCGACGTCGGCTGAGAAGCAGACGATGGTTTCTGAAGCATGAACGGCCCATCCAAGAAAGCGTGGAACGAGATCGCCGTTCATCGTTCCGCATAGATTTCCATAATCTTCTGCAGGAACTTTACGGCGTGCTCGCGCGGACGCTGGAACGAATTGCGTCCGATGATGGAGCCGAAGCCGCCGCCATCACGGATGGCTCGCGCCTCGTCGAAAACGGCCGCGTCGTCACTCTTCATGGCCCCGCCGGAGAAGATCACGATGCGGCGGCCGTCGAAAGTGCTCTGCACCACGTGGCGCACGCGATCGGCCAGCGTCGAGATTGGTACGGCAGCCTTGGTGTAAGCCTTCCCGGCTTCGGCCTGTTCGATGTGCTCGGTCGGGAGCTTTACCTTGATCACGTGTGCGCCCAGTTCAGCCGCGATATGCGCGGCATAAGCTACCACGTCGATGGCGGTTTCGCCGTCCTTTGAGAGCGATGATCCGCGCGGATAAGACCACACCACCACCGCCAGACCGTGGTGCTTGGCGTCTTCGGACAACTCGCGCAATTGCTGATACATCTCTCGAGCCATCGAGGAGCCGGGATAAATCGTGTAGCCGATGGCCACGCAGCCCAGCCGAAGCGCGTCATGGACGCTCGCAGTCTGGGCTGAAATCGGGTCTTTCTCGTCGTGCAGCACGTCGTGGTCGTTTACTTTGAGGATCAAGGGAATCTCGCCCGCATGGCGCGCCGCCGCCGCTTCCATCAATCCGAGGGGCGCTGCAAAGGCGTTGCAGCCGGATGCGATCGCCAGGTCGAAGTGATAGTTCGGATTGTAAGCGGGGGGATTTACGGCGAAGCTACGCGCCGGGCCGTGCTCGAATCCCTGGTCCACCGGCAAAATGACAAATTTCCCGGTCCCCGCCAGGCGGCCGTGCGTCAGCAGGCGTGCGAGGTTGGCTTTGGTTCCAGGATTGTCGCTCTCGTACCAGCTCAAGATCTCTCGCACCCGATCGGTGTAAGGGCTGGAACCGTCCTTCCGTTCCACTTCCGGCATCGCGGTCACTGCAGCCATGTTCCTGACCTCCAATTCACAATAATCGCTGATTCGTCAAAACTCATTCTACCATGCGTCCGCGGCCCTTACTCCCGCTTCCCGATGGCCGGTTGTCGGCGCCGCGACCCCGCCTGCAGCACGACCGGCTGAGCCGCGCTCGATTGCCGCGAGGGGCGGTATAATCTGGTGGCGATCAGGAGGCAGATCATGGCGGAAAACTCGCGTGTTACGAGGCGGGACTTCTTGAAGTCTGGTGCGGAGGCAACCGCAGGACTGGCGGCGATCGGTGGTGCGACGTTCATCAGCCGGCCGGGAAGGATCTTTGGAGCCTCCGACCGCGTGCGCCTGGCGGTCTGCGGCGTGCGGGGACGCGGCTGGGACCACATCCAGGAGTTCTGCAAGCTGCCGGACGTAGAAGTTGCCGCGCTGTGCGACATCGACCAGAGCGTCCTCGCCAAACGCCTCAGCGACATGACCAGCAAAGGCATGACGCAGCCGCGCACCTTCACCGACGTGCGCAAGTTGCTGGAAGACAAGTCGATCGACGCCATCTCCATCGCTTCACCCAATCACTGGCACAGCCTGATGGCGATCTGGGCCTGCCAGGCCGGTAAGGACGTCTACTGCGAGAAGCCGTGCTCCCATAACGTGTGGGAAGGTGCGCAGCTTGTGCAGGCAGCCAAAAAGTACAACCGCATCGTGCAGCACGGCACGCAGAGCCGCTCCGCAAGCGCGATTCGCGAGGCGGTGGGTCATCTGCGCAGCGGACTGATCGGCGAGGTTTATATGGCGCGCGGCCTCTGCTACAAGTGGCGTGACACCATCGGGAAGGCTCAGCCGGAGCCCGTGCCGCCCGGCGTGGATTACGACCTATGGACTGGCCCCGCTCCCCTGAAGCCTTTCACCAAGAATCGCTTTCACTACAACTGGCATTGGATCTGGGATACCGGCAGCGGGGACATCGGAAATCAAGGCGTACACGAAATGGACATTGCCCGCTGGGGTCTCGGCCTGGGCTTCCCTAACCGCGTGTCGGCCGTGGGCGGCCACTTCATGTTCGACGACGATCAGCAGACACCGAACACGCTCAATTCCGCCTTCGAGTACGACCTGCCCGGCGGCAAGCGCTGCCTGCTCGAATTTGAGGTACGGCACTGGATCACAAATCATGAGGCGGGCGTGGGCACGCCGGAGTTTGGAAGCCAGGGCGTACCTCAGGCGGGACTCGAATCCAAGACGAAATTCGGCGGCAGCGACACCATTGGCAACATTTTTTACGGGTCGAAGGGCTACCTTGCGATTGACGGTTACGACTCTTACCGGACCTGGCTGGGTAGAAAGCAAGAGCCCGGCCCCAGCGGAAATGGCGGCGGGAATCACTACGCGAACTTCATCGACTGCCTTCGCAGCCGCAATGCCGAAGGCTTGAATGCGCCCATCGAGGAGGGTTACGTGTCGGCGGGGCTCGTACACCTGGCCAACGCCTCTTACCGGCTGCGCCGGTCACTGAAAGTCGATCCCGAGACCGGCCGCGCGATAGGCGACGACGAGGCGAACCGATTGCTTCGCGACGCTGACCGCGGCTATCGAGCTCCTTTCGTGGTGCCGGAAGAAGTTTAGCTTGTAGAGTTCGAGGTTCGGAGTTCGCTGTTTCGCGATTCCAAACCCGTGAATTCCATGTAACTGCGCTGGGATCTGCGACTGCGCTCAAGAGATCACTTCTCCATTTTCATTCCCGCCGAAAGAGGGAATCCATGAATTCTGACATCGGCACGGCTTCCATGGGTCAGGGTGGCTTGACGTGTGGACCCTCAACGCCGCGAGGTTAACATTTGTGACGTGCTCGATTGCGCTCTGGCGCGAATTCCTGCAAGATAACGTAGAGAAAGGTTGACCCGATGAACCTCACCGTGGAGTTTGAGCGGGAAGTAGACGGGCGCTGGCTGGCCGAGGTGTCGGACCTGCCAGGCGTGATGGTTTACGGAGCTACTCGCGAGGAAGCAGCCGCTCGCGTCCAAGCTTTGGCCTTGCGCGTGATCGCGGACCGGCTCGAGCACGGCGAGGCTGCCCCCGAGATGATCCGGCTTTCCTTCATCGCGGCATGAACTCGTGGCCTGCCACCCGAGCCAGGCGAGTACTGGCCGCTCTGCTCCGCATCGGATGGGGCGTCAAAAGACAATCAGGTTCCCACCGCACCCTTGCCCGCGCAGGCTGGCCAGACTTTGTGTTCGCCTTCCACGACAGCGAGGAGCTTGGCCCGCGTATGCTCAGCCGGGTCGCGAAGCGCACAGGCCTGAGGCCGGAAGACCTGTAGTGTTGTAGTGCCGGGGTTTGCCGTACGAAGCGGGGTAGCCACGGTCAGGGCCGTTCTGAACCGTGCGCCTTGTGCGCAGGCTGAAAAGCCCACCGTTGGGAAAGCACCAACCGTGGCTACCGCTTGACTCAGCCAAAGGCGGGGCCGAGACGGCCATATAAGAAGAGGGAAACAAAATGACCAGCAGGTTTCAGGACCTACTCATCGGCAACGGTGCGGTTGTGGTGTTTGCGGTGATGGCATGGGCCTGGGGCCGCACAGTCAGGCTCGGGCGACCGCTCACCGTAGTCCAGAAGGGGATGCTCCTATATGCATCTGTATTCATGCTCGGACTGGCTAATACGATGATGATTTTCTCTTGGTTTGATTGGTCCCATCCAAAAATGTGGGCGATCATATCCTCGTGGGGAGTTCTTCTGGCTTCCGTCGCCTGGTTCCAACACCATCGCGGCACAAGGACCACAGTCAAGAAAAATTCAGACTGAGTCACTACCCCAAATTGCAAATTTCCCACCCGACCTCGCCCGGCATCAGGCGGCTAGGAAAGCGCATCGTCGCCCGATCCGTGATCGCGGTTTCGTTCGCGGAGCTTGACGCATCCAAACGCTTGAACCGGTGCTTCCGGTCCGGGCGCCGCTCGTGGTGATGATGTTTCACGTCTTTTTCAAGTATCCGGCGGCGATGTTCTCAAAGGGTGAGTTTATCCTGCTGAGCGCGTGGCCAAGATGGCTTCTTGTTCTCCTGACTCTTGCGGCAGCCGCCGCGTTGGCATTGCTGATCCGCTCCCGCTTGCCCCGGGCGGCGCCCAAGCTGAGGACGTGGCGGGCTGCCGTTCTTTGGCTTCTCGAATCCGCCGTGGTCGCGGTGCTGCTCATTCTGCTTTGGAGGCCGGCCGTCGTCGTCGCCGAACTCAAGCCGCAGCAGAACATCATCGCGGTACTCGTAGACGATTCGCGCAGCATGGCGATTTCCGACCACGGCGCCACCCGGGAGGCTGAGGTGATTCAGGCCCTGAACTCAGGCACCCTATCCGGTCTGCAGCAGAAGTTTCAGACGCGCCTCTATAGCCTCGACGGTCGCGTGAGCCGCATTTCAAGCCTGAGCGGGCTTCAGCCTTCAGCTCCGGCCACCCGCATCGGCGACAGCCTGAAGCAACTGACGGAAGAGACCTCCGATCTGCCGATCGGAGCGGTGGTGCTGCTCAGCGACGGTTCCGATAATTCCGGCGGGATTGACCGGGAGACGGTCGCCGCTCTTCGCGAGCGCCATATTCCGGTCCACACTGTCGGCTTCGGACGCGAGCAGATGACCCATGACGTCGAAATCAACAATGTGGAGGTCGAGCCCCGAGCCCTTGCCGACTCGCGGCTCGCGGCTGCCGTAACCTTTCACCAGCACGGGTACGCAGGCCGCAAGTCCCTGCTCAGGGTTCGTGACGGCGCCAAAACTCTGAACGTGCGTGAGGTCACGTTCGGCCGCGATGGAGACATCCAGGCGGAGAACCTGCTTTTCAGCGTGGGGTCCGCCGGAGACAAGACCTTTCAGTTCTCCATCGACCCGCTGCCCGGCGAAGAAAATCAATCCAACAACAGCGTGCCGCGACTGGTGCAAGTCGAGGCCGGCAAACGGCGCATCCTTTACCTGGAAGGCGAGCCGCGCTGGGAGTATAAGTTCGTGCGACGCGCTGAGGAAGACGACCCGAACGTCCAATTGGTGTCCATGGTTCGTACGACCGAGAACAAAGTCTACCGGCAGGGAATCGAGGAACCGGATGAGCTGGCCGGCGGCTTCCCTTCCAGCGCCCCGGAGCTTTTTCGCTATCAAGGCCTGATTGTCGGCTCGGTCGAGGTTAATTACTTTACGCCCGCGCAGCAGACCCTGATCAGGCAATTCGTGGATCAGCGTGGCGGCGGTCTGCTGACGCTGGGCGGCCGTTTCGCGCTGTCTGACGGGGGTTGGTCATCCTCGAGCCTGGCCGATCTGCTTCCGGTGGTTCTCCCCAACCGCAAGGACACCTTCAAACGCGAGCCGGCCACGGCTGCCCTGACCCCGGCCGGCGCCGAAAGCATCATCTGCCGGCTGGCCGAAGACCGGGACCGCAACACCGAGCGCTGGAAGCAACTTCCGTACCTGATGAACTATCAGGACGCGGGAACGCCGAAGCGCGGCGCGGTGGTGCTCGCGGAAATGCACACTGGACGCAGCAGTCTTCCCTTATTGATCACGCAGAACTACGGCAATGGCCGGACTGGCGTACTGGCAACTGGGGGCACCTGGCGCTGGAGGATGAGCCTCCCTCTGGAAGATCAGAGCCACGCCACCTTCTGGCGGCAACTGCTGCGCTGGCTGGTAACGGACACTCCTGGGCCCGTCACGGCCGCCGTCGCGAACCCTATGCTGTTCGATGACGGCCACGTGCAACTGTCCGCCCAGGTTCGGGACAAGGACTATCTGCCGCAGCCTGGGGTGCACGTGGAGGCTCGCATTTCAGGTCCTGACGGCAGCTCCACTATGGTCGAGCTGACGCCCGATCAGAGGACACAGGGTCTTTATAAGGCGGAATGGACGGCAGACAAGCCCGGCCTGTATCGGGCTGAGGTGGCCGCCAGCCTCGGCGACGCCGAAACGGGGCGGGATATCGTAAACTTCGAGCGAGTGGACGGCGTTGCTGAAGACTTCCACGTCGAGCAGAATCGCGAACTGCTGCACAAGCTCTCCGAGCAGACCGGAGGACGGTACTGGCGGCCGCAGGACCTGTCGAAACTTCCGAGCGAGATTTCCTATTCCGATGCCGGAATAACCGTTCGCGAAACCAAGGACCTGTGGAACATGCCGGCGATATTCTTGCTGGTTCTCGCGCTCGAATGCGGCGAGTGGCTGCTCCGCCGTAAGTGGGGTATCGTGTGATCGCCGGACGCTTTTGCGTGTGCTTTGGAGCCCTGATTTTGGCGGCGCTTCCCGCCCGTCCGGCGGTCTATTACCTCACGGTGGCCGGGCTCGGCGGCGAACCGGAGTACGAACAGCGCTTCGCCGGTCTGGCCGCGGATCTGGATAAGACGTTCCGGGCATCGGGCGCCGGCGCGCGCGTCTATACGCTCGCCGGAAGCGGCGCAACCCGCGCTCATCTCCGGGAGACTTTCGCCGCCATCGCGGGCGAAGCCACGCCGGAGGATGATTTCGTCCTTGTTCTGATCGGCCATGGTTCCTTCGACGGCGTCGAATACAAGTTCAATCTCGCGGGCCCGGATGTCTCCGGCGCGGAACTGGCCGCAATGTGCGACGGCCTGCCCGCCAGGCGCCAGTTGATCGTCAATACGTCCAGCGCCAGCGGGGGTTCGATTCCAGTCCTGCAAAGGCCGGGCCGAGGGATCATCGCCGCCACCAAGAACGGATCTGAGAAGAATGCGACTATCTTTGCCCGTTACTGGGTCGAGGCGCTGCATGATCCTGCCGCCGACGTGGACAAAGACGACTCGATCAGCGCCCTCGAAGCCTTCCAGTACGCAGAAGCCAAGACGGCCGCGTTCTACGAATCCGAGAAGCGCCTGGCCACCGAGCACGCAGTCTTCGACGACACGGGGAAGAGCGCGGCGGTCCGACGCCCCCCGGCCGGGAGCGAAGAGGGCCTCCTGCTCTCGAGCTTCGTCCTTCTTCGCCTGGGCGCTGCTCAGCAGGCGGCGAACGATCCGGCTAAGCGCGCCCTTCTGGCGAGGAAAGAGGACCTGGAGCGCCGCATCGACACGCTAAAGCGCGAGAAAGCCGCAATGTCGCAGGATGAATACAAGCAGCGGCTGACAGATGCCTTGGTGGAACTGGCGCGAGTTCAGGAGGAGCTCGACAAGTGAAGCGCGCAATCCGAGTCCCGGCAATCGGAATGGCGGCCCTGGCCGCTGCCGGCCTGGCTTGTGCCGCTACTCCGGAGGGCTGCCAGGCTCTGCGCAAGCACGGTCGCTACACGGAAGCTCAAAAATGCTTCGAAGATCTTGCGCAGGCGCACGATCACTATCTGCGCGCCGAAGGTAATTGGGGCCTCAAGAGATATGAGGAGGCAAATGACGAGTTCCGCGCGGCGGTGGCCGAGTCGAAGGATGCGAATTACCGCGTGCGCTGGGGCCGCCTGCTGCATGAGCGATTCAACAACGCCGATGCGGAGGATCTTTTCAAGGAAGCCCTGGCGAAGGACCCCAAGAACGCGCAAGCTTATCTCGGCCTCGCTCTCGTCAGCGCTGACGGGTTCGACAGCAAGGCCATCGAATGGACCATCAAAGCGTTGGAGCTCGATCCCAAGCTGGTGGAGGCGCACGAACTCATGGCCGGTCTTGCGCTCGAGGACTCTGACACCGAGCGAGCCATCGCGCAGGCCGACGAAGCTCTCAAGCTTTCTCCTGAAGCCCTGGACGCCATGGCCGTCCATGCCGCCGTCGAGGTGCTGGCTGACCGACCGCCCGGCGCTTGGTTCGAGAAGATTCGCCACGTGAATCCTTCTTACGGGCAGGCCCCGGCCCTGGTCGCGCACCATCTTGTCTTAAACTACCGCTACGACGATGCCGTCACTTACTACCGTCAGGCGGTGGCGCTCGAGCCGGAGCTTTGGTCCGCGCGCTCTGAGCTCGGCATTAACCTGATGCGCCTTGGGCAAGAGCAGGAAGCGCGCCGGCAACTCGAGATGTGTTACGACCACGGCTACAGAGACGAAGCGACCGTCAACAGTCTGCGTCTGCTCGACAGCTATAAGAATTTCGTGACCATTCAGGGTCCGGGGTTCGTTCTGAAGCTTCACAACAAGGAGGCGGAGCTGCTGCGCCCTTACTTCGAGGAGCAGATCGGGCGATCCCTTGCCGATTACGAAAAGAAGTACAGGATGAAACTCCCGGGCCCGGTGCAAGTGGAGGTCTACCCGGACCACGAAGACTTCGCCGTGCGAACCACCGGGATGCCGGGCCTCGGCGCCCTCGGTGTAACCTTCGGGGAGGTCGTCGCCATGGATAGTCCGTCCGCTGGTGAGCCTGGCAGCTTTAACTGGGCCAGCACTCTGCGGCACGAGATGAGCCACGTCTTCATTCTCACCGCCACCAACCACCGCGTTCCGCGCTGGTTCACGGAAGGCTTGGCAGTCCATGAAGAAACGGAAGCCTCCCCGGAGTGGGGCGACCGAATCACCCCGGACATCATAGTTGCCGTTCGGGATAAGAAATTGCTGCCGGTCGCAGATTTCGATCGCGGCTTCGTGCGGCCGGAATTTCCGTCACAGGTGCTCGTTTCCTACTATCAGGCGGGGCGCGTCTGTGACTACATCAAGAGCCGCTGGGGCGATGACAAGCTGCTCGACATGGTGCACTCCTTCGCCGCGCACAAGACCACTGTTGCGGTCATCCGGCAAGACCTTGGCATGCCTCCCGAGCAGTTCGACCGCCAGTTCCAGGACTGGCTCAGCCAGCAAATTGGCAAGACCGCCAGCAGTTTTGATGAATGGCGCAAGCGTTGGAAGAATCTGGCCGAGCTCGCCAAGCGCGGCCAGTATGATGAGGTCCTGAAGGAAGGCGATGAGGTGCGCGGCCTCTACCCTGAATACGTCTTCGAGGCCAACACCTATCAATTGATGGCCGAGGCCGATCTCGCCCGGGGCAATTCACGGGCAGCCGCCGCCGAGCTCAGCGACTACGAAAAGATGGGCGGAAGCAACCCCGAATTGCTCAAAGAGCTGGCGTCACTCGAAGAGAAGTTGGGCAGGCCCGCGGAGGCGGCAGCGACGCTGGATCGGATCAATTACATTTACCCAATGGATGGAGACCTGCACCGCCGCCTGGGGGGCCTGTGGCTTGCAGAGAAGAACTACGACAATGCGATCCGTGAATACACCGCGGTGATGGCCATGCATCCGCTCGATGCCGCGTCCGCTCAGTTTGACCTGGCGCGGGCCTACTTCGCCATCGGTAGAAAAGACGAGGCCAAGGACCATCTCCTGGCTTCGCTCGAGTCCGCCCCCGGCTTTCGTCCGGCCCAGAAATTGCTGCTCCAGATCGAGGACACCGGGAAAGGAACGCACTAATGAAGATTGCAAAGTACAGTGACGTCATTCTCTGTAGCGCCGTTCTGTGAGCGGCGAAAGACGCCGGTCGCAGACCGGCGCTACAGCAGCGGTCGTCACTGTATTTTGCAAAGCTCAATAACTATGATCAGGCTTGCCGAGCCCGCGTTTGATTCAGAAGTCCTGCTGAGCCGGGTCAAGCGGTTTCAGTCCACGCGCGACGCCATTCTTTCCCAGGTGCGGCAAGTCATCGTCGGCCAGGACGAAGTGCTCGACCAGATCCTGATCGGACTTTTTGTGGGCGGGCACTGCCTGATCACGGGACTGCCCGGAACGGCCAAGACTCTGATGGTTCGCAGCATTGCGCAGACGCTCGGCCTGCTGTTTAAACGCATTCAGTTCACGCCGGACCTGATGCCGTCCGATATCACCGGCACGGACATCATCGAAGAGGATTCCACCACCGGCCACCGGCGCTGGACGTTCGTTCAGGGTCCCGTTTTCGCCAACATCCTGCTGGCGGATGAAATCAACCGCACACCGCCCAAGACCCAGGCCGCGCTGCTCGAAGCCATGCAGGAGCAGGCCTGCACGGTGCGCGGTAACCGGTACCAGCTTCCGCTGCCTTTTTTCGTTCTGGCGACACAGAATCCCATCGAGTTGGAAGGCACTTATCCCTTGCCCGAGGCCCAACTCGACCGGTTTCTGTTCAACACGGTTCTGGATTACCTGAGCGCCGACGATGAGCTGAAGGTTGTCGATCTGACCACCACCCCGCATGTCCCGCAGGTCGAGGCCGTCACGAGCGCGGAGGAGATTCTGGACTTCCAGCAGCTCGTCCGGATGGTGCCGATCGCGGAGCCGCTGGCCCGCTACGTGGTGGCGCTGGTCCGCGCCACGCGGCGCACGAGCGGGAACGCGCCGGAGTTTATCAAGAAATACGTGAACTACGGAGCGAGTGTGCGCGCGGCTCAATACATCGTATTGGCAGCCAAAACCCGTGCGCTCGCGCGCAGGCGCTACCACGTGGCTTATGAGGATATCACCGCGCTCGCGATTCCGGTCCTTCGCCACCGCATCCTACTGAACTTTCACGCTGAATCCGATCGCGTGGAGGCGGACGAAATTCTTCGCCGCCTGCTCGAACATATGCCGCCGCCTTCGGGAGGTTAAACGGTGGACCGTTTTCTCGACCCGTCGGTGCTCGCCGGCCTCTCCGGCCTTGACCTTGTGGCCAGAACCGTGGTGGACGGCTTCGTTTCCGGGCTCCACCGCTCACCCGGCTTCGGCTTCAGCCAGGAATTCGCCGAATACCGCCCTTATTCCCCTGGCGATGACGTGCGGTTTATCGACTGGAATGTCTTTGCCCGCACCGAACGCTGCTATCTGAAGCGCTACCGCGGCGAAACCAACACGTTGTTGACCGTCCTTCTGGACGCCAGCAACTCCATGAAGTACTCATCCCACGGGGTCAGCAAGATGGACTACGCCCGGTTTGCCGCGGCCTCGTTGTTCTACCTCACCACACAAACTCAACGGGATGCCGCCGGCCTGATCGTTTTTGACACCGAGCTTCGCGACTATATCCGTCCTTCCACCCGTAGCGGCCAGCTCTACCGGCTTTTGAGCGGCCTCGAGCGAGCCGAGGCGCGTGCGCGGACGGACTTCGCCAAACCGATCCGGCACTTCCAGCAGTACCTTCGACGCCGCGGGATCGTGGTGGTTATTTCGGATTTTTATGAGGTTCCCGATCGCGTGGTCCAGGCCCTCGAGCCCCTGCGCTTTAACGGCAACGAAGTCCTGCTCTTCCACGTCCTGGACCCGAAGGAGATCCGGCCGGAGATTCGCCAAGCGACCACTCTAATCGATCTTGAAACCAGCGAAACCCTCGAGGTGAGTCCGGAATACGTTCAAAACGACTATTCCGCCAGGGTCGACGCGCATCTTGAGACGCTGCGCGATCGCGCTCGCGGCTCCGGCATGGATTACTACCTGCTGAGCACGGACCGGCCACTCGACGGCGCTCTCCGGGAATACCTCACCATCCGGCAAGGGAGGCTCTGAATGGGCCTTCTGGCGCCCTGGTTTCTGGCCGGCGCGGCCGCGGCAGCCCTGCCGGTTTATCTCCACCTGCTGCGCCGTCACCGGGCGGACCCTCGCCCTTTCAGCTCCCTCATGTTTTTCGAGCGGCGCACACAAAGCTCAATCAAACACCGCCGCCTGCGCTACCTGTTGCTCCTGTCGCTTCGAGTCATGGTCCTCCTGTTGCTGGCTATGGCTTTCGCAGATCCTTTTCTCAAGCGCCCCGCAGCCAGCACCGGGGGCGACAAGCTGCTGCTGCTGGCAATCGATAATTCATTCAGCATGCGCGCCGGATCGCGTCTCGCCGATGCCCGCCGCGCGGCAATTTCCGTGCTTGCTTCTCGCCGGGCCCCCGATCGCGCCGAGATCATGGTATTCGGTTCAGGGGTTCACGCCTTGACGCGGCCCACGGAGGACTCGTCCGCCTTGCGGGCCGCGGTGGAAAGTATCGAACCGACGGACTCCCGCGGCAGTTACGGTGAGCTTGTCCGCGCCGTCCGGCTGCTCAGTGGAGGAGCACGGACGCCCATCGAACTTCACTTGTTCAGCGACATGCAGAAGTCCGGCATGCCGCCAGGCTTCGGCGAACTGACGCTCCCGGCCAACGCGACTCTCGTGCTCCATCCTGTAGCCACGAGGGCAGAGCCGAACTGGGCGGTCGAGACCGTCGATGCGCCCGGACACGTCTGGGACCTGAAGAAGGCGCGCGTCCGCGCCGTGGTCGCCGGCTACCACACTCCGGCGGCCAGCCGCACGGTCTCCCTGGTGGTCAATGGCAAGGTCATCGCCGCCCGCAGCGTGGACGTGCCGGCAAACGGACGCGCCACGGTTGAGTTCGCGACCCTCCAGGCGCCTTATGGCCTCAGCCGCTGCGAAGTAAAGATCGACTCCGCTGACACGCTGCCCGCGGACGACGCCGCACTGTTCGGCGTCCAGCGCTCCGACCCCGGGCGCGTCCTTTTTGTTCACGAGCCAAGCGACTCCCGTTCTCCCCTTTACTTCAGTACGGCACTCGAATCAGCCGCGGAAACGGGCTTCAGAGTCAAGTCCATCGGCGTCGACAAAGTGGCGGGCATTCAACCGTCGGCTTACGGTTTCGTGGTGTTGTCGGACATTATTTCCCTGCCGTTCTCCTTCGAGAAGAGCCTGCTGGATTATGTTCGGCGTGGCGGGGGCGTCCTTTTGGCTGCCGGGACTGCCTCGGCCCGCACCGGCCGCCTTCCGGTCTACGCGGAAAACGTGCTGGAATCCCGCTACTACTCCCGGGACGGGGCCGGATTTCTCACGGTGGGAGAAGCCGATCGCTCGCACCCCGCCGTACGGAACACCGATAGCTGGGCGGGCGTAAAATTCTATTTTGCCGTGCACGTGAACGACGCCAATTCGCAGGTGATCGTCAGGCTGGCGGATCAGACGGCCGTGCTGCTCGAAAAACGCGTGGGCGACGGGCGCCTCATTCTGCTGGCTTCCGGCCTGGACAACCTCACCAACGATTTTCCGTTGCACCCGGAGTTCGTACCATTTGTCGAAGGGATAGCTCGCTACCTCTCCGGTATCGAAAACAGCACTGGTGCACGCGTGGTCGATTCAGCAGTTGAATTGAGGACCGGCAAAGACCATACGGCAAGTGTCGAAGTCATCGGCCCGGACGGGCATCAGGCCCTCTCGCTTAATGAAGCTGCCTCCGCCATTACTTTTCCCTTGCAAAAAGTTGGATTTTACGAATTTCGGCGCGCTGACGGGCACGTGGATTTGATCGGCGTAAATCCTGATCGCCGAGAGTCCGATCTGGATGTGGCGCCGGACGACGTTCTGTCGCTGTGGCGCGCGCGCACCGGCGAGCGCGATCAGGCTCCGGCCGCCGAATCTGCACAGTCTCCGCCGCAACCCCACGAGCTGTGGCCGTACCTGATGCTGCTCGCGCTCGGGGCGGCGGTTGCAGAATCCCTGTTCGCTAGCCGATACTTGGGACAACTGCGAGAGGACCCATGAGCAAGCGGGACCAACTCGACTCTTATCTCAAGCAGGTGGAGAAACGCCTGCGACTCCACCTGCTGCTGCGAGGCGCCGCCATTCTGACCTCGGTGGCCTTGATAGCCACTACAATTCTGGTCCTGGTTACGAACGCGCTGGCTTTTTCCGAGGGCAGCGTTTCCGGCGCGCGTGCCGTTCTTTTCTGCGCCCTCGCCGCAGCACTGGCCCTGGGATTGGCGCTTCCGCTGTATGCCTTGAATCGCCGCCGAACGGCTCGAAGGATCGAGAGTGTTTTCCCGCTATTCCAGCAGCGCCTCCTCACGTTTGTAGATCGCGGCGCCGTCCGGCACGAACCTATCATGGAGTTGTTGGCAGCCGACACGCTGGACGTGGCTCGGAACGCCACTGCCGCTTGGCTGGTTCCAGATCGAAAGCTGTTGACGTCAATAGCCGCCGGCGTCGCTTGCCTTGGCATCCTCATCTGGATGGTAGTCGCCGGTCCTGGTTTCTTAGGGTACGGCTCTGCCCGGTTGTGGGCTGGGTCCACCCGCAGCACGGCAGCTTTCTATGACATTCGGGTTACTCCGGGCGACGCTGTTGTTCGCCGGAACGCCTCCCAGACCGTCACCGCCCAACTCATCGGCTTCGAGAGCCCGCAGGCTCGCCTCTACGCCCGCTCCCAAAGCGCTTCCAAATGGGAAGAGGCCGGGATGCGGCCGCAGGCGGAGGGTCCTGGCTTCCAGTTTGTTTTTGCGGGCTTGCCGGAAGACGTTGAATACTTCGTCGAGGCCGGCTTGGTCCGCTCCCATCATTTCAAGATTCGGGTGACGGATCTGCCCTCCGTCAAAAAGATTCGCGTGACCTACCATTACCCCGCCTGGACGGGACTGCACGATCTCATCGAAGAGCACGGCGGCGATCTGCACGCCGTGGAAGGCAGTGAGGCAGAACTCTCGATTTTGACTGACAGGCCAGTGAACGGTGGCGCTCTCGTCCTCGACAATCAACAAATTGCTCTCTCCGGGCAGGATGGGAACCTTTATCAAGGTACCATACGGATCGAAAAGGACGGACAGTACCATGTTGCCGCACTCGACCAGGGGCAACTGGTGCGTCTCTCCGACGACTTCTTCATCGAAGCCGGCAAAGTGAATCCTCCGGAAGTGAGCATCGCAAGGCCAGGCGGCGACTACAGGGCCAGCCCGATCGAGGAAGTCAGCGTCTCGGTAACAGCCCATGACGATTACGGCCTGAACGACGTCAGCCTCCATTACTCGGTCAATGGCGCCGCCGAGCAGACGGTCGGGATGCTCAAGCAACGAGGCGCCAAGGCAGCCGAGGGCTCGGCGACGCTTAGCCTGGAGGATTTCAAGCTGGTGCCCGGCGACGTGGTCAGCGTGTACGCCAAGGCGAAGGACGCCAAGTCGGAGTCGCGCAGCGGCATGGTCTTCATTCAGGTCGAGCCGTTTGAGCGTGAATACTCGCAGGCACAGTCCGCCGGCGGCGGCGGCATGGGTGGTCAGGAGTTCGACATCACGCAGCGTGAGAAGGAAGTCATCGGCGCTACCTGGCAGCAGCAGAGCGATAAGACGTCCAGCAAACAGCAAGCGGCCGAAGCCGCTAAGTTTCTGTCCGGGGTGCAGAGCAAGTTGCGCGACCAGGCGCTGACGCTGGCTGGTCGCCTGCAGAGCCGGGAGCTGAGCGAAGAGAACGAAGAGTTCAACGCCTTTCAAAAGGAGATGAATGCCGCGGCTGAAGCGATGGCCCCCGCCTCCGAGAAACTGCAACGGCAGCGTTGGGACGATGCGCTGCCTGCCGAGCAGAAGGCCCTCCAGCATCTCCTCCGCGCTGAAGCGACATTCCGCAAGATTCAGGTGGCTTTCGGCGGGGGAGGAGGCGGTGGCGGAGCCGGGGCGGGGGCCGGAGGCGACCTCGCGAATCTCTTGAACCTTGAGCTCGACACGGAGAAGAACCAATACGAAGCCGGGCAGACGGCAGCCTCGCAGAGCCAGCGCGCCGAGCAAGTCGATGAGGCGCTTCAGAAGCTGGACGAACTGGCACGACGCCAGCAAGGCCTGGCAGATCAGCAGCACGACGCCAGCAATCAAGGGTCGCAACAGCGCTGGCAGCAAGAGATGCTGCGCCGGGAAGCCGAGCAGTTGCAAAAGCAGATGGAGCAGCTGGCGCAAGGTGGCCGCCAAGGTCAGCAGGGCGGTCAAGCGAGTTCCCAATCGGCGAGTTCAGCGGCGGGCGGCTCGTCGAGCGATGGGCGGTCACAGGCCACCGCCGATCAGCGCATCCAGCGCGCCCTCGATCAGCTCCGCCAAGCCAACGACGATATGCGTCGTGCGGCCTCCCAAGGACAAACTGCGGCTGATGCTCGCCGCGCGGCCGACCGGCTGCAGGAAGCTACCAAGCTGCTGGGCGGAATCCGGCAGCAGCAGGGTTCCGGACAACTCGACTCCCTCGCCCGAGAGGCGGATCGCCTGGCAGATCAGGAGCATAAACAGGCAGATCGCATCCGCCAGATGTTCGGCAACAAGAGTTCAGCCGGCCCCCAACGTGGGTCCCGAGCTGGAGAAGACGAACAGGCGGGACTCGCTGACAATCGCCAGCTCCTGGCAAGTGACCTGTCGCACCTCGAGAAGAGCACCCAGGATACAATGCGCCAACTGGCTCCCACGGAACGCGATGCAGCCTCGAAGTTGCATCAGGCTCTCGGTGAAATGGATGGATCGAACCTCGCGGCACGGCTCGAACACAGCGCCCAGTCGATGCGCCTGGGTTTGCCGCCCGACGCCTCGTTAGAACCGTCCATCAGCGGAGACATTGACCGCTTTGATCAGCGAATCCACGAGGCGCAGCAGGCTCTGAAAGGGCAGCAGCCGAGTGCCGAGAGCGCCCTCGCTCGTTTGGAACGGCTTCGCGACCAGATTGCGACCCTGACCCGTAACCCGGGTGGCCCGAACTCAAGGACTGGAGCATCTCAATCCCAGAGCGGAGAGCAAGCGCAGCAGGCTCGCGGCGGCCAAGGGAGCGAGAATGCCAGCGGCCTGCAGTCCGGAGGACCGGGCGGGCCGCGCACTTGGCAGAACGGTGCGCGTTCGCTCAGTGGTAACGAACCTGAGGGGTCCGGCACCGAGCCTTATGACTCCTCGACCGAACCCACTCGTCAGAGAGCGCTGCGGGAGCTCGACGGATTGCGTAGAGACATCGGTACGGATTCTGGCGCCGGGACCGACATCCAAGAGTTGACGCGGGATCTTCAACGCGTGGGTCCCGGCAATTTTGGGGACAATCCGGCGCTGATGGACCAACTTCGTGCGCGGGTGCTCGCAACCATGGACAACCTGGAGCTCCGCTTGCGGCGGGAGTTCGATCAGCAGGAGTCCGGACAGGTACGCAACAGCGACTCGCTGCGGGTCCCGCCGGGTTACCAGGAATCGGTTGCAGAATACTTCCGTCGACTGAGCAAAGCTCGCTAGCGAACGTTTCGTGCATCTCTATTCCGAACCGGCGGCGCGAAACGCAAGCCTTCAGTGGGTCATGGCATAGGCAACGTAATTGACCCCGATGCGGATGCCCAGATCGGAAAATTTCTCCGGGTAGCGCGGATCGTCCGCCCATTCCCAGGAGTCGCCGATATCGGAGTTGAAGGAGATCGCCACCATCACACGCCCTTTGTCATCGTAAATGCCCCGCCAGTGAGCGACCTTGCCATCCAGTTTGTAGCCCGTCGCCAGATGCTCCGCGCCGGTGATCCGGTAACGCTCATCCAGATCAAAGATCGTGTGAAAGATCGGGTCATTGTCGGGCATTTCCACGATGGGGCGGTCCGGGAAGACCAGCTTCATACTTTCCTCGAATACCTGCCATTCTTCGGTTCCGTGAAAGTCGTCGGCCATGAAGAAGCCGCCGCGCAGCAGGTAATCGCGAAGCTTCTTCCCTTCGGCGGGCGTTAAGCCCCACTCCCCCACCTGCACCGCGTAAAGCCAGGGCCAGTTGTAGACCTCGTCGCCATCGTCCAGACTCACCGGTTGCTCGACCGAGCGCACGCTAATCCGAGTCAAACGGCGCAGCGCCTGGGAAAAATTCCGGTCCGCGGGAGGATAGTCCTGGGTCCAGAGTGAAAGCCCTTGCCGCCAATCTCCGTCGAACCTGCCGCGGTAGCCGTCATTGGCGCCCGGCGGGTACATCAGGCGTGCAAAGGCGAATTCGGTCTTTTCCTGCCAATCCTGGGGCAGCGGTACGTAGCCGTACTCGACGGATGGATATTCGCGGAACGGGCGCTGAAAACCACACCATAGTGTTATCAATACCGCCGCGCAACCTGCCAGCCCAAGCGCTTTGAGTGCCCTCATACAAACCGCCGTGTTCCAATATTTCCAATGTTAACATCGACCGAACCGCGGACGCAGAACGCTTTGCCGGAAGGCCCACAGCTGCGCGCGGCCGCGCCAGGTGGCATGTTGACCGGGCCGTCTATTCTTGAGGACAGACAAATGGTAGCATTGGCGCTGAGAAGCCGGATGGTGAAGACTCCCCATTTTCACAGGATTCAGCAATGAGCAGGTTCGGGACGCCGTTCGACCGAGGCCACGGCTGCGTATTGGTGGCCGGCATTCTGTTGGCGGCCTGGGCTCGAATGCTCCTCCAGGGTGCAGACCGTGCACCCTCCAGCGCCAGCAGCCCTCCCCTGCCCGTTTTCACCGATATCACACGTGAGGCCGGCCTCACGATGAAGATCGTCGACGGTGACGAAACCACCGCGTATCTGACCGACGTCAATGGCGAGGGCGCGTGTTTTCTGGATTACGACAACGACGGTTATCAGGACATTTTTCTGGTTAACGGTTCTTCGCGTAGATCCGAGGCTGCCGGCACGCTTCCCCACAATTACCTCCTTCGGAACAATGGCGACGGCACTTTTACCGACGTCACCGCGCGCGCCCACCTGGGAGATACGGGCTGGCAAAGCGGCTGCGCGGTCGGCGACTATAACAACGACGGCTTTGCGGATATTTTCGTTACCAACTTCGGTCCCAACCGGCTTTATCGAAACAATGGAGACGGGACTTTCAGCGAAGTCGCGGAAGCTGCCGGCGTGGCCGGTCCCCATTGGACGTTTCCAAAGTGGAGCATGGGAGCGGCGTTCGGCGATTATGACAACGATGGCCGCCTTGACCTTTACGTGGCAAATTTTGCGCGCTTTGATCCACGCCGGCCTCCGCCCAAGCCGGGCGACCCGAATGCCTGCACGTTGAAGGGGGTGCCGATCGCCTGCCCGCCGGACTTCTTCCAAGGGGAACAGGGCATTCTGTACCACAACAACGGCGACGGCACTTTTACCGACGTGACCAAGACTGCAGGCTTAATCCGCACGGATCTCGGAAGGGGCTTCGGAGTGGTCTTCGGTGATTTCGGCAACAATGGTCTGCAGGACATCTATCAGGTCAACGACTCCGGCCCCAATTTCTTCTACGTGAACAATGGCAATCGCACCTTCAAAGACACCGGCTTCGACTCCGGACTTACGGTGGATGGGAACGGCAACATCATGGGCACAATGGGTGTCGCCGTGGGAGACTACAACAATGATGGCCTGATGGATATATTCGTGGCCACCTGGATAAATCAGAGCCACGTTCTCTTCGAGAATAGAGGCTCTTATAATTTCGACGACGTGACCCAGTCAAGAGGGCTGTCTCAGATTGGACCCGAATACTGCGCCTGGGGAACCAAATTTTTCGACTTCGACAACGACGGCTGGCTCGACCTGTGGGTAACGTTCGGCCACACGGACCCGCAGGTGGAAAAGGTCCACCCTAACGATACGTGGGCGGAACCGAATTACATGTTACGGAACGTGCTCGGCAAGAAGTTTGTAGATGTATCGGAAGGGGCCGGCCTCAGAAAGCTCGATCACCGTTCCGGCCGGGGAACCGCCTTCGCTGACATCGATAATGACGGTGACACCGACGTTCTGGTGATCAACAAGAACGACGTTCCTACCCTGCTGCGCAACGATGGTGGGAACCGGAACAACTGGCTGACGATACGCACAGAAGGCGTAAGGAGCAATCGGAGCGGCATCGGAGCCCGAATTGTTGTGACGGCTTCCGGAGTGCGCCGCATATTTGATGTAAGGGGCAGCGAAAGCTACTTGTCGGGCAACGACCTCCGGGTTCAAATCGGAATGGCTGATTTGAAACAAGCGGACTTGGTTGAGATCCATTGGCCGAGCGGCCAAGTCGATCGGTACCCCCATGTTCCGGTGGATACTTTCTACCTGGCTCGCGAAGGGAACTGGCTGAAACCGGATCCTCTCGTTATCCCTCGAAAGAAGCCTTCAAAGCAGGAGTAGCAGAGCCGCAGGGAACCGTGATGACCACCATGGCATACTCAAAAACGCCGTGTTCTTCAGGGCGCGACCTGGCTGGTCCCGGCTTCCTGGCTTTGTTGCTCATTCTCACTCCGGCCGCGCACGGCCAGACGAGCGAAACCGACAACATCAGGGTCCATTACACGCGAGCACAGGAAGCCCTCAAAGATAACAAGCTCGATGTCGCCGCCAGCGAATTTCAGGAGATCCTTCGAATCGATCCTCGCAACGCCGAGGCCCGGGCCAGCCTCGGGGCAATTGCTTTCAACGAGCGGAACTACTCTCAAGCCGCCAGGGAATTCCAAGAATCGCTGCGGCTGAAGCCTGAGCTGTGGAACGCGCAAGCCTTCCTGGGCATGTCCGAAATGCGGCTGGGGAACCTCGACCAGGCCGAGACTCTCCTCGAGAAATCTTTTCCGCACGTGCAGGAGCAGAAGTTACGCGTCCAGGCCGGCTCAGACCTGGTTTACATCTACTACATGGCTGGAAATCTGGATAAAGCCGCTGCAATTGTCACGGTGCTCGAATCCATTCAACCCGACCAGCCGGATACGCTTTACACAGCCTATCGAGTCTACTCTGACCTGGCGGCGCACGCCCTCGCTACTCTCCTCAAGGTGGCACCGCAGTCCGCGCGCACGCACGAGATCCTGGCGCAGTCCTTGATGAGCCACAACGATTCCTCAGGCGCAATTCAAGAGTATCGCCGGGCTCTTCAAGCCGATCCCAATCTGCCTGAAATTCATTTCGAATTGGGCCAGGCCCTGCTGTCCTACTCCGCCAACGAATCCAGCCGCTCGGAAGCGGAGAAGGAATTTGAAGCGGCCCTGGTTGCCAATCCTTCGGACGCCGGCGCTGAATATGAGCTGGGAGAAGTGGCGTGGTCGCGATCCGACTTTAAGACTGCAATTCAACATTACTCACGAGCCCTGCAGTTGCGGCCGCACTTCATTGACGCTCAAGTCGGCATGGGAAAGTCCCTCACCTCAACAAACGAGTCTGCGAAGGCGCTTGATTATTTGCTGGATGCCGAACGTTCGGATCCCCAGAACGAGATTGTCCACTATCGGCTGGCGCTCGCCTACCGCAAGCTCGGCGTCAAGACCGATGCCGATCGCGAGTGGTCGAAATTCCAGGAGATACGCAAGTCCCAGGATGCGACCCGCCTGCTTTATGAGGAAATGCAGCAAAAGCCGGCGTCGCCGCAGCCAGGCGAGCCGGATCAGCCCCAGTAATGAAGATTGCAAAATAGGGATTGCTGGATGATTTGTTCGCAGTGCGCGGCCTGTTTGGCTTTTGAGGCGGCCGTCGATCGAGTGTCAGCATCGACGGCCGCTCAAACACGGGGGTTGTGCTGCGATCCTACCAGGTCATCTTGGCTCCGAACTGGAGCTGACGCATCGGAACGATGGTGCTTGTTATCAAACCGGCGGTGGAATCGTTAGCGGTTCCGTCGGGGTTGCCTTTATTGGTGCTATTGAACAGGTTGAACGACTCGAACCGCAATTGAAGACCCACGCTTTCTTTGATTCGGAATTCCTTCCAGAGCGACCGCTTGCGGAGGCGAAGTGAGGCCCGACGATGACCCCGTCGTAGTTTCCGTAATTGTAGGGTGTGGGATTGGCAAACGCGGCGGGGTTATACCACAGACCTGCCGGAATGCCGCTGAGCGGATTGCCCACCTGGTCGGGCCGTTGGCCGTAATCGCCCGCGTTGTTAAGCGAACTCGTATCGCTCCATCCGATGTGCGTCGGCAGACCACTCATCAGGGTAGTGATACCGTTAAATACCCACCCCCCGAGTACCGCCTGTTTCACGCCTGAGGCGTTCCCTCCGAATTGTTGACCGTTCCCGTAAGGCAAGTGCCACTCGTGTGATACGTTCCATACGACGGTACGGTTGTTGCCATCGAGCTGGCGGGAGAGGTCGCGATTATAGGGATCGCCGGAACCCCCATATGGCAAGTCCAAGGCCTTCTGCCAGGTAAACGCCGAGTGGATTGAATAGCCCTTTGTGAAGCGCTTATCTAGCACCACTTGCAGGCTGTGGTAGTCCGAGCTTTGGCAGCTACAGCGCTCCCCGATGCCCAGCCAGTCGATCCCCAAGGATTGGTAGAGTGGCTCCCGCGAGGTCAGCGAACCCGGACCCGGGATGGGTGCGTTCAAATCCCAGCTCCCGTAGTCGTGACGCCCCACATTCCCCACATACCCCACTGACACGCTAAGGTTCGGCCTCAACTGTTGTTGGACGGTAAAGTTCCACGAGTCAACATAAGGTGTCGGGTTGTGAAAAGGGACGGAAAATGCGCCTAACCCCGGCACGGTTAGAATCGGGATCAAACCGTTGCTGGGAAAAACATTTGCGGGCACCGGGGGAATGGGTTGTTTGGGGTTCAATACATAGCCCGCGGTCTGCCCCGGGAAAACGACCGGGAAGTAGTTGCTGGGCTGGCTCAGGTCCTCGCGGGTTTGGATCGGATAACTGCAGCACATCGTGCCGAATGTGCCGCCGCCGTACTGCGCCGTGTAGTAAGCGCGGCCAAATCCACCGCGCACCACGGTATTGGAGAGCACCCGGTACGCAAACCCCACTCGCGGTTCGAAATTGTGGTAGTTGGGCTGCACATCTTCGCTCTTACTCACCGAGCCCAAGCCTCCCAGAACCAAGTTCCCTGAAACGGGATCAAAATTGACTCCGCCTCCCGGGAAGGCAGTGGTCGAGGGACCGATATAGTCGTAGCGCACTCCCAGATTGAGGGTCAGTTTTGGAGTGGCATGTATGTCATCTTCGAAGTAAGGCGCGACCCTCCAGGAGCGTTCGGCCGGCAACTGACTAAATACCGCACGGTCGAATTCAGAAGGCAGGCCCAGCAGGAACGTTCCCATCCCCAAGCCCGTGCCGGCTATTCCATTGTCGCTGGTGATGTCCTGGTTGAATTGGAAGTTGGCGCGGGAGCTCTCGTTTACAGTGAGGAAGTTCTCACGTTCACGAGCCACATCGATTCCCCACCGGATCTGATGCCGGCCTTGCAGTTTGTTCCAGTTGCTGTCCCACTCGAATATGGTGTCGTAGTTCAATCTCGGCAGTCCTTGTCCCGTCGGATCGCCCATGGTGAACCCGCCGTCCGGGCCCGCAACTGTGATACCGGCAAGGCCCCCGTACAGTGGGTCGCCGGTATTAACCCCGAGAATGCCAACCTGGTTGTCCGTGCTTGATTTACTGTCAGACTGATAGCCTGTAAGGGCGAACCGCGTAATCCCGAACCGGAATTCGGCCACCAGGCTGGGCGTGAACGTGCGCGTGAAGTTCACAGCGCCAAGTTGGTCGCGGTAGCTCGCATTCTCGCCGTTGCTGCCGATCGCCGAGGGGCCACCGGCAAGACCGAAGATCGCCGGATCGTCGAGCACCGAATTCAGTATCGAATAGCGGACAAACAGCCGGTTGTTCTGCGAAACATTCAGGTCAACACGTCCATCGTATTGGTTGCTATGGAACAGTCCAGGAATCACGGCGGTGAAGTTGTTGTTCAGCAGGTTTTGATTCAGTACGCCGCGGCCCAAATTCTGGTTCAACAAAGCCGTCAGGTTATTCGAAACCGGGTTGATCTGGCTGGCCGGTATCATGTTTGCAACACCATTCACCGTAAACGCCTGCCTGCCCGTTCCATCGGGATTTCCGGTGTTGGGGTCGAAGACCATGTTCTGCCGCGCCTGAATTGTGCCGCCTTCGGTGGTGGGCACCATGAGGGGCGACGTGAATGAGCCCCCGCACACGCCGTTGGACGCCGGATTGCCGGGAGTAGAACAAAGCGTCGAACCCAAGGCGGCGCTCAGGTTGCCGCTCTCGAAGTCGGTATTTGGAACCGTCTGGAGAAAGGCCGAACTTTGTGCCGTGTAGTATCCCTGGTAATCACCAAAGAAAAAGAGCTTATCCTTTTTGATCGGGCCGCCCAGACTGCCCCCAAAAATATTTTCGTTGTACGGCGAAGGTCCCGTTCCTTTTCCGAGGGGTCCGGTTCCAGGGACTTTTTCCGTGTACGGATTGGCAGCGAAAGTGTCGCTATTCCGGTTGAACTCGTAAACACTGCCGTGATACTGATTGGTGCCGCTCTTGGTGGAGTACTGGACCACCATGCCGGCCACCTGCCCCAACTCAGCGTCGTAATCGGCGGTCGTGACCTTCATTTCCTGGACGCCGTCCGCTGGCGGAATGATGATTTGATAGCCACTTAGGCCCATCTGGGTGTCCTGCACCCCGTCCACCTGGTAGTTGTTGATCCCCTGAAACTGCCCATTCGCACTGGCCTCGAAGCCATTCGCCGGCGACTCCGAAACCCCCTGCTGGTAACTGTTTTGCGTTACCCCCGGCGCCAATATCACCAAGGAAGAGACGTTGCGGCTCAGCGTGGGCAGGTCTTCCACAACTTGGGCCGTCATGGTGGAACTGACGTCCGCTTTCTGCATGTTAAGCACCGGCGGGGCGCCGCTGACCGTCACCTGTTGAGACACCGCGCCAAGTTGCAAATGGCCGTCAACGGTCACGGTGGAGTCCACATCAAGCACTACGTTTTCCCGCACAAACTTCTGGAAGCCGGTGGCCGTCACCGTCACCGTATAAGTACCTGGGATCAGGTTGGTGAATATGTATAATCCCGAAGCTTCAGTAGTGCGTTCCGTTGATACCCCGGTTTGTACATTGGTGACGTTGACGGTTGCTCCCGCCACGGCTGCGTCCGACTGGTCCGTAACATAGCCGGTAATGGTTCCCGATACCTGTTGATTGAATGCCGGTTTGGGACAAAGAAACGCTATCACCGCCCCAAAGAGTACGATTCGGATAAGCAGACGCCGCCCGCGCCTGCGCTCGTCCAAGCTTACGATTCCCATTCCTTCCCCTTTCTGAAAGCTCTCTCGCCTCGACTAAGATCCTCAGTGGCTTAGCCGCGCACACTTCCCCATTCAATTGATTTCGGGCAACCGATTCGCCAAAGTAGGCAACATACAAGCTATTGATATCACACACGATATCTACGGCTAGGCAAAAACTATGACTACAATTAATGAAATTTATTTACAGAAATACTGTTAATAATAGTAATGGCAGTCATCCGTAATACGTGGGTTGGGAAGGCGAACACGATGACAGGCGATACCGCGCCATCGCCCTTGAACGCTCTGTCCCCTAATGACGCTGAAATCTCGTGACAGTTTTCCCCGTTTCCGCGCCTCGCCGAGCCCGGATTCGAGGCGCAAAAAGTGTGCAACAATTGCACACTTCGGCTTGATTTGCATTCATAGGGATACACGTCGCCCATCTTGGCTTGGCTTCGGAGGACCCTCTTTCCGGTGCACCCATTTCCGTTTGAATGCAAAAAAGAGGATTCCGGATCCGGCGTCAACAAGCCCTGGGAGCGCGGGCTTCGGCACCGTGATGCCATGGACCAGGGAACAGTCCTCGCGAGGTTGCGAGAGTATCGGGCCGAGTTGGAAGCCGCCGGCGTGGTCATCTGCGCGTGGGGATGCTTCAGGCACTTCCTATGTGGATCTGATCGCGGACTTTGACACCGGCCGCAAATACTCCCTGTTCGACCGGGTAGCGCTTGAAAACCGACTGACCGACATATTAGGCGTGCCGGTCGATCTCTCCCCCGCCGCGACTCTAAAGGACCCCGTGCGCCGGAAAGCCGCTCGCGAGGCTGTGCTTGCCTTTGGAGAATCTTCCTTACCGCTGCGCGATATCGTTGCCAGCATTGACGCGATCGAATCGTTTACCGCAGGCATGGACTTCGAGGCATTTCGGGCGGACGCCAAGACCATGGCCGCCGTCGAACGCGTGAACTTCCGTAGCGCAGGGCTTGCTTTCAGCCTTGAGGATTGTCGATGCTTCTTACGTCAGACGGGTCCGGGATGGCGCAGACATCGTCGTGTGATGTCTGCGATTCTCCCCAATTGATTGCCGCACTCAATGTCGCAAAACGCGCCGTTGAATAGACCGCAAGACATGCTGAGACCCCGCATGTCCGCGGCAGTCCCGCCCTATTTTGATTTCGTCCCATACTGCTGTCGCGTTTGCACGAAAGCACGCAGGACATTGTTCATGAGGGTCTGGTAGCCCCTGCCGTTTGATCTGAACCATTGCAGAACGTCGTGGTCAATCCGGATATTGATATGGTCTTTGGGAGCGGGAATGCCGACGATGGCCTGCGTCCAGTCGGGTTCATCCCGAACGTCATCCACGTCGGCGCGGATTGACGCTTCCAGCTTGCTGCGGCTCGCCGCGTCAATCCTGTCCCAATTTGTCCGGTCTTCGCCCCGCGCGATCCTGGCTTTGATTTGTTTAGCCGTATAGCGCACGGTATCGCTTTTCTTCCGCATCTCTCGCCCTCCTGGCTGTGATAATTCGCACCGTTCCGTCGCGCCACGTCCATATGACTGCGAAGAATCTGCCTTCAATCGGACCAACGCTCAGAAATCGTTCCTCGTCATCGCGCGTGGAGTCGGCACTGTGAGTAGCGGTTGGCCATCAAACAGCGCAAAAGCCATTCGGAGGAAATCGACCCCGCGCTCGGCCAGCACCCATTCCCCCTTCGATTCATCCCAGCTAAATTCCACATCGCAATATAGCCACAACTGTACCCACAGTCAAGAGAGTAAAAGCAATCATCGTGGAAGGGCGGGCAGGCTGGCGCATAGCGCAGCGATGCGATTATAGTCTGCACGATTGCGACGCCGACTGTCTCAATCGCGGAATCCCCGATCTGCTCCAGCCAGCGCGCTGCGATTCCCCACCCGCGGGCGGTTTCTCAAAACGCGGGTGAGGACACCCGCGCAACAGGGCCGTCTGCGCGGCGTTGATAAGTCCGTGGCACAATAGCGCCATGAAGACAGCAACTGCCTGCAAGCATCTTCCGCTGCTTACGCGTACCCTGTTTCTGGCGATGGCTGTCCTCGCCGGGACGGCCAGCCTGTTTGGACAATCGAAACCCGAGTTTGACAGCGTCGCCATTGGAGCCTTTGATCCACAGGCGTGGAATGGCATCGTGTTCCTGGCTCGCGCTCGCCAACAACCGGCGAATTTTGCACTGCGCATAGGATCCAGGAGCGGCGCGTTTCTGGATGGGGACGACATTTTCAACGCGGTGTCCGAGGTAGGGCCTCACGCCCCTGATAATTCCTATTGCCGCGTCTCGTGGAAACATCTGCCGCGGCAGGCTCCGATCACGCTCGAATGGTCTCGCCTTGACGACGCCACCGTGGTAGGCCGGCTCAGCGCCCCGCCCGACGTGCAACTGGTGCTTGAAACCTACTTCACTGACGCGCTGCAATGGGGAAGCCAGGGCTTCTATACCATCGATCCCCCTGGAAGAGCAATCGCCGGCGAGCGCTTCTTCGATAGCATCTTCAACGCCGCCGCCGAGTTCGCCGTGGTGGTTGATCGCCCGGTGACCGGCACAGGGCTCTACTCCTCGCTCGGCGAGCTCCACGACAATATGAAGAGCTCGGGACGGCTATCGTCCGGAGATCAAAAAGATCGCGGGGCCGGAGTCGCCGGGCTCCAATTCCTCACTGATCCCGCCACTCCGGCTCATTTTGTGGCCAGTCTGGGGTGGAACCGGGAGACCTTGGTACACAAAGCCCAGAGCCTGCTCGAAGCCGGAAGGATCGACGCGATCCTAAAACAGAAATCTGAAGAATACTCGAGGCGCCGGCCCCAGGTCGCAGGGTTGTTTGAGGGAGCGCCGGAGGCCATCGGGAATTCCATGTTTTGGAACACGCTGTATGCACCCTCCAATGGCCTGATTTTCCCGAGCATCAGCCGCCACTGGGCGAACACTTTTGGCGGGTGGGTAGTGGGCGAGTGGGACTGCTTCTTCGGAGCTCTACTAACTGCTCTCGAGGACAAACCCCAAACCGACGCGGCCATCAAAGCGATCCTGCTCGCGCAAAGCGACACCGGGATTGTGCCGAACATCGCGGGTGGATCGGGTACAACGCCAGACCGGGCGGAGCCGCCCATCGGGGCGTTCACGGCCTGGAAAGTATATGAAAGGTTTCTGGATCGCGACGCCCTGGCCTGGGCGTACCCGACGCTCGTAAAGTGGCACGACCGCTGGTTTCACGATCGTGGAGACGGCCAGGCTTGGCGCGATGGCAATCGCGACGGCCTGCTGGAGTGGGGCAGCGATCGAGGCTCAACGCCCTCTGTCGGTGGACGAGGCTTCTTGCAAGCCGCCAAGTGGGAAAGCGGCATGGATGACAGCCCGATGTGGGACCAGGTAGCCTACGACGAGAAGACCTACACCATGAATCTCGACGACGTGGGGTTGAATTCGCTCTACGCGCTTGACGCGGAGTGCCTCGGGAAAATCGCGGCCGTGCTTGGCGACCGGGAGGACAGCGAGCGTTTCGCCGCAGAGTACGAACGCATAAAACAGCTTGTTCGCGAGAAGCTGTGGAACGAGTCCGACGGAATTTATGAAAACCGCTTTTGGGACGGACGCTTTTCGAAGAGTCTGTCGCCTACGAATTTTTACCCGATGTTTGCCGGAATCGCCACCCCCGAGCAGGCGGAGCGGATGGTGAACGGGCACCTGCTGAACCCCAAGGAATTCTGGGGCACTTACGTGACGCCGACGATCGCACGCAATGACCCCGCGTTTCAAGACCAGTTTTACTGGCGCGGGGACATCTGGGGTCCCACCAACTACATGGTGTACGAGGGGCTCGACCGCTTTCATTTCGACAAAGTCGCGCTCGACTATGCCGAAAAGAACTACGCGCTTTTCATGGATGATTGGAAGACCAATCAACATGACAACGAACAGTATCACGCCTGGGGCGGAAACGGCGGCGGCGACACGCACTACACCTGGGGCGCGCTGCTTTGCCTGCCGGCCCTGGAGCAGTATATCGACGAGAACCCGTGGGACGGGCTGCGTTTTGGCGCTCTCAGTGCGCCGTCCGAGGGCACATTTCGAGGCTCGGCCTGGGAGAATCACAACTATGACGTTAAGATCGGTCCCCGGATTACAGCGCTCGCCCGCGACGGCACGAACCGGTTCCACGCGGACGCGGGAGTCGTGGTGCGGAACTATGAGGCGGCTCCGTCACGCCTCGCCTTCACGATTGATGCCCCCAGCCGCGTAACCATAACGACTTCGGAATTTCAATCCGAGGCGCTGAACCTGCAGATCGATGGCCGTGCCGGAGGCATCGTCAACGTCAGGAATGGTGGCGCATCTTTTCAGCTACCGGCGGGCCAGCATGCAGTCGAGCTTACGCGAAACACGAAGTAGCTCCGGCGTACGCCGGACGCACTGTGCGGAGGTCTGGTCTTTGAACTTTGGCTTTTCCAAAATGGGGGTACGCCTCTTGATGATCGGCGCTATCGCCCTCGCGGCGCCTGCCTTACATTCCGCCACTTCAGAGAAAGCCGACGCCATGCAGTGGGTGGCAGCGAAATTTGCAGGTGAACCTCCGGCCGCAATCAAACAAGGCTATCTGATCGTTCCGAAGGGCTCCGGCGCCATATCAAAGAATGAGATCAAGGGTCACGTCTTCCGCATTGCAAATACGCCATACCAGCGCGGCATCAACGCCTCCGCAGGAACTGTAACGGTACACCTGCCCGGTCCAGGCAAGAGTTTTGCCGCGGTCGTGGGAGTGGACAGCAATGACGTTGGTTACTATTCGAATGCCGGTCAAGGAAGCGTGGCGGACTCCGTGGACGTCGCCGGCAAGAAGGTTTTTGCTTCAACCGTGCTGCACGAAGGCATGCCGGGAGTTCCGCTGAAGGTGGACCTTGGCGGCGCTTCGGAATTCACTTTGGAGGTGAAGCCCGTCGGAGAGAGAAAGCCGTGGGACGACCCCACGTGGGACCAGTCCGATTGGGCGGACGCTCGGATCACGCTGCAGGACGGCAGCGCAATATGGCTGGCCGATCTGCCGGTCGGTCCCTTGCCGGAACCCTACGCACTCGATCCGCCATTTTCATTCCGTTACGGCGGCAACTGGTCCGGTGACCTGCTCAAGACGTGGAAGCTCACGCGCAGCGCTAAAGCGCTCGACGCCGACCGTACCGAGTACACCCTGTTGTACCGTGATGCTGGAACGGGATTAGCGGTCCGGTGCGTGGCCGTCGCCTATCGGGACTTTCCGACCGTGGAGTGGACGCTCTATTTGAAGAACGAGGGTCAGGGCGACAGCCCGATCCTGGAACAAATTCAAGCGCTGGACACTCGATTCGAACGAAACGCGGAGGGAGAGTTTCTTCTCCATCACAGCAAGGGGTCCGTGGCGTCACCGACAGACTACGAACCCTTTGAGACGCCGCTCGAGCCCAAAGCCAATGAGCGGATTACCACCACCGGAGGCCGCTCCACGAACAGCGATCTCTGCTACTTCAACGTGGAGTGGCCCGGCCAGGGAGTGATCGTTGCGCTCGGGTGGCCAGGACAATGGGCGGCGGCGTTCCAGAGGGATGAAGGCAGGCGCCTTCGCATCCAGGCGGGACAGGAGTTGACCCACTTCAAACTATTGCCGGGCGAAGAAGTGCGGAGCCCGCTGGTGGCCCTACAGTTCTGGCAAGGAGACTGGATCGGAGCGCAGAATACGTGGAGACGATGGATGGTTGCCCACAACCTGCCGCGGCCGGGCGGCAAACTACCGCCTCCTCAGACGGCGGCCAGCAGCGGACGCTTCACCATTGAAATGCAGGGCGCAAACGAGGCCAACCAGAAGCACTTCATCGACGCCTATCTCGAAAGCGGTTTCCACTTCGACTACTGGTGGATGGATGCCGGCTGGTATGTCTTTAGATCGCACTGGTATGCCACCGGCACCTGGGACGTCGATACGCAGCGCTTTCCCCATGGCCTCCGGGCAGTCAGCGATTACGCGCATCAGAAGAATCTCAAGACGATTGTGTGGTTCGAGCCCGAACGCGTTGCGCCCGGCTCCTGGCTGTACGAGAATCACCCCGAGTGGTTGCTCGGGACCGAGGGAAAAGACAAGTTGCTGTACCTGGGAAACCCGGAAGCCTGGCACTGGCTGGTGGACCACGTCGACAATCTGATCAAAGAGCAGGGGATCGATCTCTACCGTCAGGATTTCAATTTCGACCCTCTCGGCATCTGGCGGTCCAGCGATGCTCCAGACCGGCAGGGAATCACCGAGATTCGACATATTACCGGGTATCTTGCCTACTGGGATGAGCTGCGGCGGCGGCATCCCGATATGCTTATCGATACCTGCGCTTCGGGCGGCCGGCGAAACGATCTTGAAACCCTTCGTCGCGCCGTGCCCCTGTGGCGGAGCGACTATCCTTTTGAGCCCACCGCCATGCAGGATCAGACCTACGGGATGGCGCTCTGGATTCCCTACTTTGGAACCGCTGTCAATTCGGATGATCCCTATGTGTTTCGCAGCCAGATGGTGCCTGCCGTAGGTATCGGCGTGGAGCCGGACAGCAAGGAGATCGACTACAGCCGCTTTCTACGGCTGCTTGCTCAATGGAAAACGATTTCAAACGACTACTACGGCGACTACTACCCGTTGACGTCGTACACTACCGCGAATGACGGCTGGCTGGCGTGGCAATTTCACCGCTCCAACAACAGGGAAGGCATGCTCCAGGCGTTCCGGCGCCCCAAGAGTCCGTTTGAGTCGGCGCGACTTAAACTGCGTGGCTTGGACCCGGATGCCCACTACACGGTTCGAGACGTGGATCAGCAGGAGGGGACACAGAAGACCGGGAAGGAACTGATGGAGAATGGTCTGTTGGTTTCCATAGCGGAGCGGCCAGGCGCTGTCCTCATCACGTACAGCTTGTCAGGCCCATGATTGAGGCATGCTGGCTGGGAGCGCCCTGGCGGCAGCAATGATTCGGTTTCTTTGCGGTATGTCGGATCGACCTACAACGTGACGATAAAACGGAAAACCGCTGAGTCTGACCGCAGCACCTGGTGCTGCTACTCCATCTGCTCCGGCCGGCTTATACCCTATCCTCTGTTTGAAAAATGGATTCTGTGGCACTTATATTTCCCTCGACTTGAAACCCCCAAAAACAGGAGAACTGAAAATAATGAGTCTCAAAAGCCTGATCGGTCAGAGCATCATGGCCAAAGTTCCAGCTCTAAGCGAAGGACCATTCTCAATTCTAAAACTCCTGGGCGTTGAACACGGGGGCATCTGGGTCGAGAGTCAGGAGTTCATCAATAGAACGCTCGGCTACATCGGCGTAGCAGCCGCCGCCCCAGAGAGTCCAGTGCTCTTTTTGCCGTACCACCAAATCCAGTTCTTGCTGACTTTGGACTCTCCCGCTCTTTCCGAAACATCTCTAGGTCAGGATGGCGCATAGCAGCAGCTATGCGATTCTCCAATGGCCTGTGCGATTGCGCAGCGAGACGCGAATAGCAGATCTTCGATCTGCGCCGGCCGGCCGATACTTTACGTGGTTTCGTGTTAGGCTCAGGCATCAAGCTTGGTTGTGCGGCAAGGGGAGGGGTCCATGACAGTCTGGGGCATCGTTCTAGTGGCCTTCGGTATCCTCTACCTGGTCAAGCCCGATATTTTTCAGCGGTGGTTCTGGCGGCGCACGGCGATCTCTCAGCGTCTGCTGACACCAGAGAAGAACAAGGTCTACATGCGCATCTTGGGAGGCGTGTTTATCGTTGCCGGCGTCGTCCTGCTGGCATTTTTCAGCCGGTGAAGCTGCCGCTCTCCTGGAGGGCTGCTGGTATGACCTCTTACGAAATAGATAACCTGATTATCGAAGGTCTGACGTTCCTCGTTCTTACTTGCACGTTGTTTAAGCTTTGGCAGTATACGTCTGACACACAACGTTTGGCGGACGCTGCCGTTGAGGCAATGACTCGACCATACATTGTGATTGAACAGAATGCAGATTCCGGCGAGGCAGGAATTCTCGAAGGCCAAGCCGGGTCCATAGACCATTCCAAGACCCTTCGCTTCAAAAACGTCGGTAGTTCGACTGCCTTAAACGTTCGCTACAAACTGGAAACGATGTCAAATCAATTCGCCAAGCACGAAGGCCTTCCGCTCGCACCTGGGGAGGTGTTTGCTTCAAGCTGGAGCCGGCAGGCGTTGGAGGATCCTGCAAGGGTCATAATAGAGTTTCAAAGCCTTGGTGGAGCAAGATACACCACCGAAAGTCTTATCGACGACCATCGGTGGGTGAGGAAAGTCCGCTTTCACCGCCAGGCTGGTGCAGACATCGTCGTGTGATGTCTGCGATCTTTCGCAATGCTTGCCGCCATCAATGTCGCAAAACGCGCGGTTGAATAGTACCGCAGACATGCTCAGACCCGCATGTCTGCGCCAGCCAGACAAGTTGTCATCCAATGAGCGCGCGAATCTTGGCGCGCACTTCGGCCAGTTGTTCAGGCGATACACGGCCTTTGGATTTCGCATCCCGGCTGCGCCAGTCAATGCTCTTCACCTGATCTGCCAGAACTGCATTCGGCGGCGTGCCACCAATGAAAACCTCAAATGGATAGTTTTTGATCTGAGTCGTCAAAGGGCAGCAGATCATCAGGCTCGTCTTGTCGTTGTACGCCCCCGGACTTAGCACGAGGGCCGGACGGCGTCCCGCCTGCTCATGGCCCGCCTGCGGCGTGAAGTTAAGCCAGACGATGTCTCCGGCGTCCGGCACATAGCGCTGCGACATCTACCAAACCTCTTTGCCTTGCGGAGACCCGAGATCAATCGGTTCGTGAAGGTTTTTGGAGGTGACGCCTTTCAGCAGATCCTTCAGGACATATGTTTTTTGCCGCAGCGGTTCGATCACGATCCTGCCTTGCTCTTGGCGCACCTCTACGACCTCGTCGAGATCAAGGTGCATGGCCTCCATTAGGGAGGCCGGAATCCGCACCGCCGCACTGTTGCCCCACTTCTTAACTGTCGCTTTCATCACCGCCTCCTCTGTATCGACCTTGTAGATACATTATGGCATCCGATGCGGCATGTGTCAACAATGTCGATACATGCGCCGATTCTGGCATCCAGCCAACGGCCGGGCTCTAGCGCATAATCAAACTCTGCGGTTCAGGTGGGCTTGCTCCGGTCTCCCTCCAAATCGCAGATCTTCGATCTGCGCCCGCCGGCCGCTGATCCTCCGTTTAACTCCTGTAGCGGAGGGCTCATAGGCGCTTCATCTGGTCAGAGTGTCGCTGTGGTTATACTCGACGGGTGCTCATCTGCCCCGTCCGCAGCTGCCATCTGGCGCTGATGCGCGAGGAGCGGCGGCTGATCTGTGCCTCGAGACATTCGTTCGACGTCGCGCGCAGCGGGTACATCAACCTGCTTCAACCCCAGGACCGGCGGTCAAAGCAGCCAGGCGACACGGCGGCTGCCGTCGTGGGGCGGCGGCGGCTGCACAATCGGGGCGTCACCGAACCCCTGCTCGGCGGCATCGCGGAGATCGTGGCCGGAAAGCCCAGCGACATCGTTCTCGATGCCGGCTGCGGTGACGGTTTCTACCTCGGCACCCTCGCTGGCCAGACTGGCTTCGACGCGCATGGCGTCGACATTTCGATTCCGGCAATTGACGCCGCGGCTCGCCGCTACCCGGGTTGCGAGTGGATCGTGGCCAATGCCGATCGCGTTGTGCCGTACTCGGACAGCTCGTTCACGATTGTGCTTTCGATCACGGGGCGGATGAACGCCGGGGAATTCCGGCGTGTCTTGCGCGACGGCGGACGCCTGCTGGTGGCTATTCCCGCGCCGGAGGATCTCCTGGAGCTGCGGGGCCAGGGCCGCGACCGCGTGGCCCGGACGGCGGAGACGTTCGCGCCCGGCTTTGCGCTTGCCGACCGGCGCCGCGTTGCCACCACGGCCGATCTCGACGCTGCCGCCGTTCACGACGTCCTGCTTTCGATTTACCGGCCGATGCGGCTGCGGCCCGCAGAGGCGATGCGCGTGACGTTCAGCCTGGATCTGCTGCTGTTTCGAGCGGCGTAGCCAGGTTTACCCGCCTGGCCTCGCCAAAGCTTACGGTGCGCCGGGCAGAAGCGGCTCCGGGGTTGTGACCTGGGCCAGGCAGTAGTTCGAGCCCCCGCTCTGCTGGTCGTCGGTGCTGCTGTAGATGGTCTGCACCGTCCAGGTGTTGGCGCCGACCGTGATGGTGTCAGACTGTCCGTTGCAGATATCGCCGATCTCGCCGCTGTTGGGATCGCTTTGGTCGTACCAGCCCGTGGGCGGATTAGGGTCCGTAACCATCTCCGCGAACTCGTGGCTGGCCACCTGGGTTCGCCGCTGCTCCTGCGTCTGGCTGAGCTGAAGGGTGCATCCGGAACTGCCGCCGCACGAATTCTGAAGGCAGGCATCGTCAAGTGCAGGAACCACGCTGTAGTAGAAGGGATTTCCTGCCGCCGTTGTGAAACCGTTGTGGTACCCGAAGGCCGTGTCACCCTGCGGCTCGCACATCACTATGCCGAGATTAGGGTCGTTCACCTCGGTGTTCTCATCGAGAAAGATCATCAAGCCCAGGGAATTGTTGTTGGCAGGGGGCTCCGGCAGCACTCCGGCGTCGATATTCGACTGAATGATGTTGTGGATGTCGGCGTCGGCTAGTTGACTCGGTACATTAGCCACGAAAGATGCTTGGCCGAAGCTGCCACTGCCGGCCCCGGTGCCGGCTCCGTACTGGCTGAGGACGTTCATGAAGTTGCTGTTCAGCAGGTCCTGCATGTACTGGGTGAGTCGCTGAGCATCCGTCTGGTGGGAAGCGTCGCTCCAGAGCGCTCCCCAGAAACTGGTGTACACCAGAGGCGAAGTAATTACCGGTCCGCCGTTGTAAACAAAACCGGGAAAGGCCTGCTGGCCCGCCGCCGGCGCAGCCCGAACGGGTCTGACTGCCGGAACTCCAAACTTAACCGCCGCTCCATCCACGTGGGAACTACCCTCTTCTGACGCCATATTGTCTCCTTTTTTCAGGCCGCCGCAGCGCTCCCGGAAATTGATGTTCAGAATTTTCCTTTATCCCCTTCTCGCCGACCCCAAAATATACTCCTGACCTCGACTGGACGCAATTGTCAGCCGGGTTCAGCAACGGTGCTCAAGATAATTTTTGAGTGTGCCACAATACAAGATCCCGTGATCATGAGCGACGCCCCGCGCCTTCAGGTCACTTGCGCCCTGATAGAAGAGGCCCAGAGGAAAGTGGATACGCTGTATGCTCGATGGGCCGAGCTGGAACAGAAGCAGGAATAAGCAACATGGGTCTTTCTCTAAAGGCCCTGAGGTAGTTACGGAAATCCGCCACCGCCCGAGAAGGTCATAGGCCGAAAGAGTCGTGAAGGCAGAACACCATTTGGAGAACACCTCGTGCAGAGAGCATGGCTCGCGGAAGACGCGCTGGAAGCATGGGAAGGCGAAAGCGGCGCGGTGCTGCCTGCGGAGAACCCTTGGTCGGCACCGTGAATCAGGTAGCATGGGCGGAGCAGATCAGGACGAATGTGAGCGCAGAGTTCGACCGCGTCCTCAACGGGGATTGCCGTTTGATGAGTGCAACGCGATAGGTGGGTTGTTGGGGGGTTGTGCGCTGGCTTCGCCGCTCGACGCGAAGCTCTTGGCGTTACTTCTGCGGCGTTCGGCCCAGTGCTCCGGAGCTCCGTCGCGTTCTTTCCCCGCCGAAGTAATAGCCCGTGATGCTTCCGACGAGCGTACCCACAAAGACCAGCAGCTTATCGGGATCGAGCCCCTTGTTCCCGGCTCGGGCTCGAGAGTCGACAATGAGAAGCGATGCGAAAGCGAGTACGACGAAGATCACTCCAAGGAAAGCCGGGAAGCGGTAGTCCCATTTCCGTTCGGAGGGCTCTACAAGTCCTCTCCCTCGGCATACGGAACAGACAAGACCCCAGTGATTTTGCTCGGTACGAAAAGTGAACGGTGACTTTCGCTTCCAAACCGCCAAGCAAGTTGTACAACTCCTGCTGTCGGGGCCGTTCCGGCAGGTTCCCGTCGCAGCGCAGTGCTTACAATCAACGATCTCAGCGACCGTGGTTTCTTGCACCATAACAGACTCGATGTCCCACACGAATACGCCCGTCGTCCTGTCGATCCGACCTCAGTTTCCTTTCAGCCCTCCGCTCAAGAGCTGGTGGGACTCGGGGCTACATTCGAGACGCCCTTGCCGCCCAGATAACCTGCCTGGCTGACGCCCGTCAGGATGGCGATGCTTGAATCAACCACCGGCAGCGTTGTAATGCTTGGGCTCAGATTACTCAGAAAGAGATACACGTAGATGAAGATCGCAATCACCGTCCAGCCGAACATCTGGAACTTCATTAAGCTGAGACTTTCCGGGTTCTGGTCATCTCGGAAGAGGTCAGCAAAGTCGTATTGAGTCCTGGGTGCTCCCAATTGTAAATTCGGAGACGAGCCGCTGAGCCCGTACGCCAATTTTCCGTTGGAGGTTTCGACCACCAGAGTTGAGTACGCCCCGACATCCGGTAGCTCCGCTGCGATTCCTGTGCCGTCCTTCTTCCAATAAATGACACGCGCTGCCTGTTTTCCGAATCTCGTCCGGCCAAGTAAGATGTTACCGCTGTCCCCCAGGTCGGACCCGGTAATCACCACGCAATTGGCGTTCAGATTCCGGGGAGTTTCTGCGTTTACACCTTGTGGCACGGTCAGGTTCGAAGCTACCACGCTACTCAGGTCGGTGACACAAGCGGTCTTGGCGTCGCCATTGACGGCCGCGATCAGGCTCGAAAAGACCCCAGAGCCGATGGCGATGCCGGCCAAGGCCAGCAACGCCGCTGGAATCTGGACCCAGGCGTAGTTCTCAGCTGTTTTCTTCGCGTTCTCTGCTTCGTCCTTTGCCTGCTTCCAAGCCCCCTGGGCATCCGTTACCGCCTGGTGCCTGAGGAGAAGAACCGCAGCCTTCGCCGCGGCATCCTCTTTCGAATGGAGTGCCTTGGACGCATCATCGGCCGCCTCCTTTGCAAGCGTAGTATTGGTTTTGTCAGCCTTTGACGCTTCGTCAGCGACCTTTGCGTGTGCGGCATCCGCGGCCGCAGCGGCGTCTGCGGCTTTACTGGCCTCGACAGCTTTCTGCTCGTCTGCCAGCGCGGCGTCGTAACCTGTCTTCTTGGCGGCTTCATCGGCTGCGGTATCCGTCACCTTCTTGGCCGCGGCGCCAACTTCCTCCGGCGTGCCGGGCGTGATCTTGGAGTGGATGGACATCGCCGCCGCATATGAACCAAAGATCACGAGGGTCCATAGAAACGCTTGCAGCCGCGACAGGCTAAGCCGATTGTCGCTCCCGACCGTGAATCCAAGAATCTTTGCGGTGGGGCCGTGTCCCCTGTTTGCCAGGGCCCCGAGTACCCAGAGTCCGCCCGGGACCACAATGAATACGATCCAACCGACGGTGGCTGGTTTCCAGTTCACAAGAAAACTCATAAAGTTCATAAACACCTCACTCCCGCCTGTTCGCTGCACGCCTCGGGCTGCTTTTGACCCACTGCAACGCTGGCGACCTTACCCAGAATTCGCTTTTTGACGTTCCGACGCCTGAGAGTATACACCCGTTTTGTCTCCAACCGAGCCCTCGAATCGAGACATGCTAAAAGTTACTGGTAAGCGCCTGTCGAGACATTTAGAAATGTTACCCGTCGCGTCGTGAGAGATGTAACCCTCCACCAGAACGATCAGGAGGGTTGCCGTGAGTCACGCTTCGCGCTGGGAGTATTTTCAGGCCGTTTATGCCCGCTTTCGGCGAGCGGATCGGAAGGGCAAGCAGGCCGTGCTGGACGAGTTCTGTGCCAACTTAGCGGCCCTGAGGCAGTTACCAGAATCCGCGAAAACCCGGCCCCATCCCACCTTCGCCCCAAACACTGACTGCCTGGTTTGAAGCTATTGGCCGCGGCGAGATTGATTCTTGCGGTGCATCTTTATTCATGATATGAAAGTGCGCTCGGACGGTTAAGCGTTTTAACGTTTCAGAGCGGTTACCGGTTAAGAGGGGATGCCAATGGTCAAGATGCGCAGGCGAGACTTCTTAGGCAAGACCGCTAAGACCGCAGCGGCAGCTCTTGCGGCTGAATCCTGGACGGGCCGCAGCGCCTGGGCGCAGGCAACTCAGTCTCCGACTACTGAGGTGGTGATCGATGCTTCGCGCACACTGGCCCCGCTCGACCGGCACATCTTCGGGTCGTTTCTCGAGCACCTCGGACGCGCCATTTACACCGGAATTTACGAACCCGGTTCCAAGCTCGCTGATTCAAACGGATTTCGCACAGACGTGATGGCGGAGGTTCGCGGCATGGGCGTGCCGATCGTACGCTACCCCGGCGGAAACTTCGTCTCCGGCTATCACTGGCTCGACGGCGTGGGCCCAAGGAAGGATCGCCCGGTGGTGCTCGATCGCGCCTGGAATACGCTTGAGACCAACCAGTTCGGAACCAACGACTTCATCACGTGGTGCAAGCAGGTGGGCACCGAGCCGCTGATGGGCATGAATTTTGGCACCGGCTCCGCAGAAATGGCCGCGGCCTTGGTGGAGTACTGCAACCTCGACAAGGGAACGCGGTGGAGCGAGCTGCGCCGCCAACATGGTTATGAAGCACCGCACAACGTCAAATACTGGTGCCTCGGAAATGAAATGGATGGTCCCTGGCAGATCGGCCATATGGTGGCTCCCGAATACGGGCGTAAAGCGGCGGACGCCGCCCGCCAGATGCGCGTGATCGACCCTTCGCTCAAACTGATAGCCTGTGGATCGAGCGGCCCGTTCATGCCCACCTACCTCGAATGGGACCGGCAGGTGCTGGAAGAGTGCTACCAGGAGGTGGATGCCATTTCTCTGCATCGTTACTTCGGCAACGCCGATGAGACCGGAGGAGACTCCTCGAAGTATCTCGCCCTGAACCTGGCCATGGACCGCCAGATCGAGGAGATTGTCGCGGTTTGCGATGAGGTGCGCGGGCTCAAGCGCTCCAACAAACAACTCTGGCTCTCGTTTGACGAGTGGAACGTCTGGTACCGGGCGCGGAGCGGCGACGCTGTCAATGGCCACCGCCAACCGGCGCCGCACCTACTCGAGGAAGTCTATAACCTGGAGGATGCGCTGCTCGTGGGCGGCCTGATTAATTCGCTCATACGCCACTCCGATCGCGTGAAACTGGCCTGCCTGGCCCAGCTTGTTAACGTCATCGCGCCTTTGATGACCGACGAGAGCGGCGTGCTCCGTCAAACCATCTACTACCCTTATGCGTGGGCTCTGAAGTATGCGCGCGGCAACGCTCTGCGCCTCGCGCCGGCAGGCCCCTCTTACGAAGTCGCTCAGCTCGGCAGGCCGATCGAACAAGGAGGCAGAGCCATGCCGGGCCTCGGTCAGGTTCCCTTCCTCGACGTTGTAGGGACGTTCGATCCTGAAAGCAAGACCGCTGCGCTCTTTATGCTGAATCGCGATCTCGAAAGGCCGCGAGAAATCGAAATCACCTGGCAGAATGTGACTCCCACCCGGGTGACGGATTGTCAGATCATCACGGGAAACGATCTCAAAGCAACCAATACGTTCGATGCACCCAAGCGCGTCGTGCCGCAACCGCTGGAATCGCCGAAAGTGGGATCGAAGATGACCCTGCAGGTTCCGGCTCATTCGTACACGGTGATGCAGGTCGGCATTCACTAGAAAGCACTGTTTTCGTCAGGCAGACCCACGATGGTTTGCGCCGCACGCCATTCTTTCCGATTACTGATCTTCCTCTCAGCAGCGATTCCCGTCGCAGCTCAGCAGCCGGTCGTCGTCCGGGTCCACGCGGACGTCCCGCAAGGCGCGTTCAGAGCTGTGTGGAACTATTTCGGCTACGACGAACCCAACTACACCTACTCGGAGCATGGCAAGAAGCTTGTGGGGGAGATTTCCCGGGTTGGCTCGGAGCCGGCCTACATTCGTACCCACAATCTCTTGACCACGGGCAACGGCACTCCGGCCTTGAAGTGGGGATCGACCAATGCCTACACGGAGGATGCCTCCAGCCATGGAGTGTACGACTGGACCGTCGTTGACCGAATCTTCGACACCTACCGGGCCGCCGGAGCGAAACCACTGGTCGAGATCGGATTCATGCCGAAGGCGCTCTCCGTTCATCCCGACCCTTATCGGCACAACTGGCCGCAGGGTCCGCTGTGGACCGGGTGGAGCTACCCTCCCAAGGACTACGGCAAGTGGGGCGAACTCGTTTACCGGTGGGTGCTGCATTGCGCGCAACGCTACGGGCGGGACCAAGTGGCATCGTGGTATTGGGAGGTGTGGAACGAACCTGACATCGGCTACTGGCAGGGCACTCCTGAAGAGTACAACAAGCTTTACGATTACGCCGCCGACGCAGTTAAGCGTGCTCTCCCCGCCGCGCGCGTCGGTGGTCCTGCTACCACCGATCCGTCGAATCCCAAAGCGGGTCAGTTTCTCGACGCCTTCCTGACGCACTGCGAGCGCGGCACGAACGAAGCCACTGGCAAGCGCGGTTCACCGCTCGACTTCATCTCCTTTCACGTCAAGGGAAGAACAGCCATGGAAGACGGGCGGCCTGAAATGGCAGCGGGCCACCAGCTTCTCAACATGTCGAAGGGTTTCGAGATCGTGCGCCGGCATCCACAGCTCAGCCGGCTGCCGATCATTCTCAGCGAATCTGACCCGGAGGGCTGTGCTGCCTGTGTAGCTACAAAGTACCCGCAGAACGAATATCGCAACACCGCGCAGTACGCGAGCTACGAGGCTGAAGTGCTCCAGCATGCGTTGGAGCTCGCGGACGAGGATCGGGTGAATCTTGCCGGGCTCGTTACCTGGGCATTCGAGTTTGAGGATCAACCTTACTTCGTTGGATTTCGAACCCTTGCCACCAACGGCATCGACAAGCCGGTGCTGAACGTTTTCCGGATGTTCGGTCTGATGGGAAGCCAGCGGATTGCAGCCGAAAGCCCGGGCGCGCTGACTGTTGACGGCGTGATCGGCTCGGGCGTGCGAAACCGGCAGGATCTGGGCGCGCTCGCAACGCGCGATGCGCGCAGGATCAGCGTTCTGATTTGGAACTACAGCGACGATTCAGCACCGGGCCCGGTGTCGCCGGTCCAGTTGAAGATCGATGGCGTTCCAGAATCTGCCGGCCGGGTGCGAGTGGCCCATTATCGCATCGACGACGATCACAGCAACTCCTTTACCGCCTGGAAAGCAATGGGATCGCCCGAGCAGCCGACTCCGGAGCAATACTCTGCTATCGAGGCAGCCGGTAAGCTCCAGGTACTCGGACCTCCCCGGTGGTACCGAGCTAGTGGCGGCAAGTTTGAACTGACGTTCTCTCTGCCGAGGCAAGCCGTGTCCCTCGTCGCTCTCGATTGGTAGCGCGCCTCACGCCATCGGTTCATTTCGCGCGTGGAGTGCGCTTCTGTTGCCGTGTGTCCACCGTGAAGAGCTTGAAGTCTGAATACGAATGAACATTCCGGAAAAATGTGCCGCACCATTCCGTTTCAACTTCCACCTCCCGCGGCAGCCACAGGCGCAAAGCAGCGCCGCTGAAACGCACGGTCGCGAACTTGATTTGGGTGGTCTGCGATCGAAGGCCGATTTCCGCTACTGGAGCCAGCAGGTCCATTCGCAATCGAATGATCTGATCATCAGTGGGATCAATCCAGGCCAGGCCTTGCGTGAGCACGTGAACGGAACGCCCGTTGAACGAGAACTCCTCGCCTACCCTTGCAGAGGGGGTCTGCGCAAAGGCCAGGACTTCCGTTTTGCGCTTATCGGTGACTTCGCTGCCGAGGTAGCGAAATCGGCTTAGAGCCTGATATTCCGGGTAAAAGTAGAGGGGAAGGGAGACAAAACCCTTCGTGACCAGGTATCCGTTGTAGAGCCCTTTCGGCTCCGACGGCCGCATCTTGGAGTCGGTGCGATACTCCACGAAGCCCACATCGCCTTTGTCGTTGCGCGGAAGGGAGAGGTAGCGGAACTCCTGATAGCTCTCATCGTGCACCCCTCCCGCGCCGCTGAGCCGCTGCTCCAACACCTCTTCGCGTGAAGTCACGTTGGGGAAATTACGCACCAGCGCCGCCACGTTCCTGCCTACCCTTTGCAAAAGCGGCGTCAGAGGCTGCTGGCTCGCGGCGGGAGATAGCTTCTTAAGCCCCGGCACCCTGCGGACCAACTGGTCCAGCGGCATGTCGACCAAGGTAGGAATCTCGGTGCCGGCGGAAGCTTGGCCCGTCAGTTCGCAAGGCTCTTGAAGCGGACGAGCGCTGACCTGGCCGCGAGAGAAAAGGCAAGCCGCTCCGGCGAGCGTGATGGCCGCCAAAAGGCGTCCGGATGGAACGCCCACTGCGCGGGAACGGAGAAAAGGCTGGGTCCACCACATAGGAACCGTGCCCTATGATAGCGCTCCGGACGCAGTGTCAGTGGGACGGGAGGCGGTCAGAATAGTCCCTCTGGCAATTCGGAGCCCTGTTCTATTCAGCCGCGGGTTTGTCTTTCCCTGAGCCACTTCGCGCTCCCTCCGTGGACCACTTCTTCCACAGCCCGGGATCAGCCAGCATTTTGATGTAGATGCCGCCAACTACCGAACGCGCCTGGAATCCCTGCTGCTTGCCGGTGGTAGTGGAGTACCAATCGGTGAGCGGCACTCGCTTCGGCGTCTGATTCACCCAGTCATAAATGGGCCCGATCAGAGCTTCGAAGTCCGACGCAGAATCGGCCAGCGTCGCTGTCCAGATCTCCCAGTCCAACTTTGTGTAGTCGCGGCGGTTGTCGAGCGGCAAGCCAAAACGGTTGAGCTTCGTCCGGTAGAAGGCGATATCCTTACGTGCGACTTCCGCGGGAAACAAGTTCAGCCCCAGCAGACGATCCCAAACGAGATTGTAGTCCTGGCTCCACGTGCCGGGCCTGTCGAAGGCCAGTTTGTAATGATCGCTGTCGGCGGCCATGGTCTCCCAGCGGGAAGCGAACTCTGCCGCGGTCTGACGATATGCGCTGGCCTCGTCCTTGTGTCCGGCAAGGCCGGCGAGCATAGCGTACGAGCCGAGAGCTTCGATCGCCTTGAGAGACAGGTTCGCGTTGTGCGCCAGGTGACCGGCGAAATCGTCCGTGCAAAGCTGATTCGCCGGGTCGAGGCCGGCGCTCTTGAGGTACTCCGCCCACTTTTCGAGCAACCTCCAGTACTCCTCCGCGAAGGCTGCGTTTCCCTCCACCTTTGCCAGAGCCGCTACCAGAACCAGGAAGTTGCCCGATTCCTCCACCGGCATCTGATCTTTTTCGGAGGTCTCTTTGCCTCCGTAGACCTGGCCCTCCGCGAGTGGGTACGTGCCCAGATCATGAGGTGCGAAGGGAAAATGCCAGTGGCGCGAGGCAGCGTAATCGAGCACTGGCGCAAGCGAGGCGCGTTCGAGCGCGGGATTCAGCAACAACAGGATTGGCGCGGTCGGGTAGATGACGTCTACCGTTCCGATGCATCCGTTCGAAAAGTTCTCCTTGGGCAGCAGGTACGGCTTGCCTTCGGGGCTGGAGACGAGTTTCTGCGCGGCAAAGCTCTGGCGATAGGAGAGTGCTGCGATGCGCGCGTACTTCCCGCCACCCTGGCGGGTCAAATCCGCCATCAGTGCTTCATCAAAGCGACGGCACTCCGCGGTCAGCCGCTCCCGGTCCCGCCAGGCGGCGGCGATCAAGTCGGCAGCGGTAGCGCCATTTCTACGCCACCAGGCGCGCAGGCGATGCTGGAAATAATCAATGGAGTAGATGTCGTCGTAGGCGAGCACCAGGGTGTGCGTCACAGGACGATCCCGGACGCTGCTCGCAGGAAACTCGACCGCCATCGCCGGCGCGTCTTTCGCGGCGGCGGGGCCTCCCGAAGCCTCGGTGCCAGGCAGCGTCTTGCCTTGTGCAAAGGCGTCGCGAGCGGCCCCGGGGTCAGCAAAGGTCATCTGTCCCGACTTGCCGGCGGAGACGTAAAGGTAGCCCCAGTCGATGCGCAGGTTGTCGCCCTTCTTGGCGAGCACGGGTTGAGCCTGCGTACCCACGTGAAGCGCGGGCGGCGCGCCTTTCCAATCCGAACCTCCGTCGCGCGACCAGACCACGGGTTCGTCCAGGGTGTTCACCGCCAGGGCGGCGCTCGCGTCATAGTAGACCGCTACCCGGTGTTCTTTGCTGTCCATCGACCGGACTTCCCACTCGATATAGGTCGCAGGACGCGACAGGAGATCGAGATCGGCCGGTAGAAGCGGCGTCATGAAGGTGAGAATCACCCGCACTCCACCCGCTTCGAAAGTGTAGAGGGTCCGCGTCGGGAGAACTTCGACGCTCGACTGCGTCATGGCGGCGACATTTGCAGGATCGCCGCCCATCAGGCGGTATGGCTTGCGGTCGATCACCACCATACTCGTCATACTCTGCGGGGTGCCCGTCCAGTGGCGTGTGGTATCGTCCGTCAGATGGTCCGCGAAGGACCAGATGCTGAAGTAAGGATCGCTCGTCACCAGCGGAACTGCAGGCGGGCGGCAACGATCGCTGGTGGCGGCGCGCTCGGTCGCGCTCAGCGAAAGCAGCGCGATCCAGGCGGGCAGTAGGCACTTCGCAAGCATTCGCACGGCAAGCCTCCTTCCGGTTCGAGCGGATTCCTTCTTGATTTCATTCCCCTGGCCGTCAGACTAGACGGAGCGTGACGGTTACCACCGAGAGCCGCGGCAAGTCAAGCTGGATACTGTTGCCCTCAACTCTCACCGGATGGGGCCGGGGCATAATAACGCCGGGACCGTCAAAGCCGTTGTAGGCATTCAGATCGTCCGCATGAAGGCTTTCGGCTGAGGCGCCGGCCGCGCGCTCGTTCCCGAGCACACACTCCACCTCGAGGTCTTCGCCGTCGCGGGCGTTGACCAGGCTGACGACCATCTCTCGCTGCTGCCGCGAGGCAGAAACCGACAGTGACGATGGATCGTCCAGCTCCACGCGCATCGCCGTCTTTGATCGATGGGCCTTGAAAAGCGCAAACATATAGTAGACGGCCGTTCGAATGCACTCCCGGCCCTCCGGGCCGTCCGTTTGAAGAAGCGGCGCGCGCACATTCACCATCTGCGCCAGGTTGCACATGTTGAGCTTGTCCGCCTGGCGGTTAAACAGATTAAGGCCGAGCGCCACTGCGAGAGCGCTGCGCATGGTACATTCCTGCCAAAGTCGGCCGTGGACTTTCTCCTCGCCCGGCACCAGCCGGTCATGAACGCCCCATTCATCGAGGATAAGTGCCACGTCCCGTCCCGAAGGGTAGCCGTCGAGCAAGGCGCGTTGTTGGATCACCGCCTGCTCGATCTCGCCGAAGGTTGCGAGTTGGGCTGTCATATCCGCGGCAGTATAGCCGCTGGGATTGTCTTTGCCTTCGGCATAGTAGTGCATGGCAAGGCCGGCCGGAAGCCGGCGCGCCGGGACACTCTCCATGAAATCGCGCGACCACGCCGTGTCATTGCGGTTGGGTCCGCAGGCGACGAGAAACGGCTTCAGGCCTCCGAATGCGGGAGCAAAAACCGCGAAACGCCGGAACAATCCCGCATACTCCCTGGCGGTCATGTCGCCGCCGCAGCCCCAGTTTTCGTTGCCGACGCCCCAGTAGCGCACGCGATGCGGCTCCGGGAATCCGTTCCGGACCCGCTCATCCGAGAGCGTACTGCCCGACGGGAAATTGCAGTACTCCATCCAATCCCTCAGTTCCTCAGGTGACCCACTTCCGACGTTTCCGCAGATATAAGGCTCGGCGCCGATCTCCCGGCAGAAGCCGATGAACTCATCCGTTCCGAAGCTGTTGTCTTCAACGTAGCCGCCCCAATGCAGATTGACGCTCCTGGGGCGACCGTCCGCCGGTCCCACACCGTCCCGCCAGTGATAGTCATCGGCAAAGCAACCGCCCGGCCAGCGAAGCACAGGCACGCCCAGATCGCGAAGATATTCGACGGCCTGCTTCCGATAGCCATTCGTGCTCGGGATCGGAGAATTGCGGCCGACCCAGATGCCGCCGTAGATACAGGCTCCAACGTGCTCGGCAAACTGGCCGTGCAGCTCCGGACGAACCAACCCGATCTCGGAGTCGGCGCGGATTTCAACCCTGCGCTTGTTTGACGAAAGACGGAGGATGCCTCGGGGAATCAACGCCAGAAGCGGAACAGAGGCGCTACCTGCAGCAAAGGCGCGCCGCGAGAGCCGGCCTTGAGTCATAGGGTTCTCCCGAACCGCCTGGGAAGCTGTCCGCGCACTGCGGGATCGCGGCAGGGATTGTAACACGCGACGGACCGCCGGTCCTCAGGGGAAGCCCCGCTCCGACGTCGTGGGTCTGACCTACTACCGGCGGCGCGGCGGCCGCGTTTTGCCGCTGCGTCAATTTGTGGCTTTTTGAAAGCTTTTTTGGGTACAGAAGCGGCCCTTAGTGTGTCCTTTTGAAAGCTTTTGTGAAGAAGTTGCACACTTTTGCAAAGACATTCAGCCTTCAGATTGACACTGTGGAATCGTTGATGTAGCGTGGCCTCGAGGTGGCGGCAGAATTCAGCGTTTGGAGCGCTATGAGAAGAGATGCCCTGGTCGCGGCGGGTTTCGCGCTGGCTTTCGTGTTATGCCTTCGTACTCGAGTGGTTGCGCAGACCGAGCACCCTAAGCTGACTGAAGACGACGTGACCCATCTGATCAAGCAGTCAAAAGGCGATCTCAAGGCGCTGGCGGCGACTTTGCAGCAGCGGTCGGTCGACTTCAATCTCGATGCGAAGATCGAAAAGAAACTGCGGAAGGCGGGCGCGAGCGACGAGATTATCCAGGATATCTACAAGGCCAGCCCCGCCGGCGCGGCAGCTCGGAAATCTATTCTCACCAGCGCCACCGGCGTGCAACTGGAGGCCTCTTCCGAGGAAGGCATGGCCCTTCAGACCATGGTGGCCGAGATCGATCCCGACCGCAGGCTTCACATGGTAAGCGAGTTCGAAAAGCAGTTTCCCAACAGCAAGATCTTGTCCTACGTGTATACGCAGGCTGCGGTCGCCTACCAGGAGAAGGGCGATTTCAAAAACGCGGCGGAGGCTGGTGAGAAGAGCCTGAAACTCGAAGGCAACAATCTCTCGAGCTTGCTGGTGGTGGCGTCCAGCCTTACGGAACCGGCCATGGCCGCCGGCAGCGATACCGAGAAAAACACGAGGCTATCTAAGGCTCAGATGGACGCGAACCAGGCGCTTACGCTCATTGCCGGAATGCCGAAGGCTGCGAATGAGACAGACGATCAGGCGCAGAAGCGCAAGAATGGGCTGGCTTCGGACGCGCATTACTCGCTGGGAATGGTCAGCCTGCTCGAGGAAAAGCCCGAGCCCGCAGCAGAGGAATTCAAGACGGCCATCAGTCTCGCCTCACAGCCGCCAGCGCAGTACTACTATCGGCTCGCCGACGCCGAGTCTGACGATGGAAAGACCGCCGATGCCATCGACGCCTTCACCAAAGCCGCGGAAGTTGGAAAAGGCACGGTGATGGAACAGCTCGCCCAAAAACGAATCGACGAATTGAAGAAGCAGAAGCCCTAGCGCACGTTGATTGCAAGTTCCTGAGTTACGGCCGTTCGCGGGGAATGGGCGCTGCCAGCGGCTCTTGGGGAGGCTGGTCCACGAGGTCGCGAACCCGCTCCACAGATTGCTTTTGAAGCTCGGCGACTTTGGCCATCGCGGCCTCGCTTTCCTTCTCTTTCCCGAGTTTGCGCAACACCAGACTCAGCACGTAATAGAAGTCCGACGTCTGGGAGTTAATGGCAATCGCTGATTGCGCGGCATCCGCCGCCTTCTGCCATACTCCCTGGGACCGGTACGCTTTCGCCATTTGAAAGTAGGCGACGTCTGAGTTCGGGTTGATCCCGAGCGCCTTCCGGGCATAATCCAGAGCCTCGGCGGACTTTCCCTGCCGGTTGTAGAAAGCGCTGAGATAGACGTAAGGCCACTCGGAGTGTGGGCTTTGCCGCTTGTCGAGCTCGGCGGCAGTGGTGTAATCCTTCAGGGCCGAATCGCTGTCGTCAAGCGCCTCCAGAGTGAGCCCGAGGTTGCTATAGGCCTTCATGTACGCCGGGTCAAGCCGGAGGGCGGTTTCATATTCCCGCCTGGCCAGGGGATAAATGCCGCGCGTATAGTACGTGCGCCCGAGAAAGTAATGAATCTCCGCCGAGTCGGGTTTGAGCCGCTCTGCCGCCAGCAACTCGGTTTCGGCCAAATCATACCGGCCCACAATACTGCAGTCCAGGCCCAGGATTTTGTGAGCCTCGGCGTTGTCCACGTTCAGTTGAAGCGACCTGGAGAGTTCTTTGATCGAAGGCCCCATCTGATGGGTCCGGAACAGCACATAGCCGAGATCGTAGTGGGCTCTCGGCGAGTCGGGATGATCTGTGACGAAGGCCTGCAGACCCGGTACGACCTTCTCGAACTGCCCACCAGCCACGGCATCTTCGATGCTTGCGAGCTCCGCCTCGGGACTCGCGCGGTCACCGGCCGGGGCCTGTTGGGCGATTCCGACCGCCAGGCCGCGTGTCGCAATAGTTAGAATTGCTGCGGCGAGGATAACGAGTAGCAGGTCTCGCACCGCCTTCAACAGGCCCTGTGGGGCCCGATCGATGTCGAGTCGCCGCGCACGGGTTGCCAATCCACTTTCCCTCGCCGGTTTCGCCACGGTTCGCGCCCTGGGCTTTCCGCTGCCTGCCACGGCGGTCTTGACGTAGTCTACAATTCGGCAGACAATCGGCGCAAACCAGGAGAGGGCAAGTGGAACCATCCCCGAATCAACCGGCGCCACACTCGCGAACGGCGGGACGTAACACTGCGGCGAGGCGTGGAAACGCGGGCCGGCGTGCGGCAATCTGGTCCAAGGGCGCCGCGCTTCCGGTCCTGATTGCTCTCGCGATCCTCCCTCTGCACGCTCAGAATGACAGCAATTCGATTGAGGGCCACGTGCGAACCTCGACAGGCACCCCCATCCCTTCCGATGTAAGCGTCGTTCTCGAAGAAGCCGAAGGCGTGGTGGCCGGCAAGCAGTTCGTCGGCACCACGGGCAAGTTCGAATTTCGAAACCTGCAAGGCCAGTTGTATCGCCTGATTGTTACGGCCGCGGGATTTCAGACGGCTACCAAAGACGTGGACATGCACTATCTTGCCAGCCGGTATCCCGATGTTTACCTGATTCCGCTCGTACAGAAACGCTCCGGCTCTACTCCTTCTCCTACCACCAGCGCAACCGACGGGCTCGCCACCAACAAGGCGCGAAAAGAGTACGAAAAGGGTGATCAAGACCGTCAGACGGGAGACACAACGGACGCGCGCCGTCACCTGGAGAAGGCCGTGGCGGACTATCCCTGTTACGCACGCGCCCAGACGGCGCTCGGTGTTGTACTCAGCATCCAGCGCGAATTCCCCTCGGCCGAAGCCGCTTTCCGCTAAGGCCATCGAGTGCGACGGCGGTTTTCTTTACGCCTATATTCAGATGGCGATTCTCCTCAATGTCGAGCGCAAGTACGACGAGAATGAAGCTAATCTCCGTCAGGCCTTAAGCCGTTTTCCCGAAGAGTGGGAACTCCATTATCAGTCGGGCGCCGCCTACGCCGGGCTTAAGGATTACGGGAATGCTGAAGGCGAGTATCTGAAGGCGCAGTCGATCAACGCTGCGGCGCTTCCCACCGAATTTCACGTCAAGCTGGCGGACGCCTACCTGCAACAGAAGCAATGGGAAAAAGCGTACACGGAAATGCGATCCTACCTTGGCTCGGATCCAAGCGGAGAATTTGCCGACGAGACCCGCACTCTGATGAGACGCATGGAATCTGCCGGTGTGGTACATCCAGCCGCGCCGTAGAAAAGCTGTTGTCCGGCGCTCTCACTGGACACCTCGGTAATTCCGCCAATTGACTTTTCCTACGTTCTCGACTATTGATACTGCGCATGATTCGCCGGGGGAACGGAATGTTCATTGCGCCACCGCGAGGCTGGTATGAAATCGTTGTGTGTGCGAGCAGGTTTGTTTTTGGTTTGCTGTGCCACGTTTGACTCGATGGGCTGGTGCCAATCGCCCTCCACCTACGTCCGTACTCAAGCGCGCGAGGCGCGGATCGAGGTGCTCGCGGGCCGGCACGCGCCGTTCACGATTCCGCGGACAGTGTATGGCACTTTCCTCGAAGACATCGGCCATTCGGTGTTTGGCGGCGTTTCAGCAGAGCTCATCGACAACCCAAGCTTTGAAGCCTATGACGCCAGCCTCGAAACTCTGAAGCAGCGCTTCTCTGCGCCGGAGTTTGAACGCTCCACCCACATCGGACTGCCCCTGCCCTGGTTGCCTCTTCGCGATCACGAAGGCGTCCGATATGAGCCTCGCTGGGGCCATGCCGCCAACTCGAACCGTTATCTGTATCTGATGGGACTTGCGAACCAGGAAGTGGGAATCCGGCAGATGATCTATTTGCCCATCGAGCGCGAACGTGTCTACAGCGGATCGCTCTTCGCGGCTTCGGCGGGCAGCGCGGTCACGCTTGCCTTGAGCTTCCGCCGTCACGATTTTGCGGGCGCGGTGCTCGCCTCGGCCGACGTCAGCCTTCCGGCCAAACCCTCGGATGCCGGCGCCGATCCCGCCTGGGACCGTTACGATTTCAAGCTCGCGCTGCCCGAAGGAGCGGTGGCCCCCCTGGAGCCGGTAGATTTCGCGGTTTCGATCAAGGATGGTGGCCGGCTTTCGGTTGACGAGATTCTGCTCTACCCGGCCGATGCGATTGACGGCCTGGACCCTGAAATCGTCCGGGTTGCCAAGGATCTTCATTCTCCGCTGCTTCGGTTCGGAGGCAATTTTACAAGCGGCTATCATTGGCGAGACGGCATTGGACCCGTCGAGAGGCGCCCCACCGAGATCAACCAGTCGTGGGGATTCCCCGAATACAACCTGTTTGGGACCGACGAGCTGATGAAGTTCTGCGATTTGATCGGAGCACAGCCGCAAATTTGCCTGAACCTGGGCAGCGGAACGCCGGAAGAGGCGCGCGACTGGGTGGAGTACTGCCAGGGCGATCCCGATACCCCGATGGGAAAGCTGCGCGCCACGAACGGCCATCCGGAGCCCTACGCCGTCGCGGCTTGGGAGCTAGGCAATGAACTGTGGGGCAATTTTCAAATCGGCTGGGAAACTCCGCAGCTCTATTCCGACCGCTATCGAGCCTTTAACGCGGCCATCCGCGACCTGGTTCTGCAGAAGACCATGATCTTCGCCAACGGTGCCGACGTCGACGAATTCCGCGACTGGAACGCCGAGATCATCAACAAAGACGCCGGAATTCTCCGTTACCTCACTACCCACTTCGTGGTGGGCATGGATACGATGGTGGCCAAACAGTCCGGGCGCGACGCCGCTTGGGCCGCCGATTTTGCCATCCCGATTGGTGTCGCACAGGCATTGGAACCGGTGAAAGCGCAGATCGATGCAAGACCTGACGCGCGCGGCAAAGTGAAGCTCGCGTATACCGAATGGCTCTTCTGGGCTCCCGAAGGCTCGGACTATCCCCGCTGGGACAATCTGGGCGGAGCCATTCTGGGCGCCGGCTGGATGAACATGCTGCTCAGCCACGCCGATTTCGTGCCGGTCTCCGACATGACCGGGCTCGTCGAATTCGCCGGTATCTACCAGAAGCGGGGACGCGTCTACGTCACGCCGCAGTACTGGGCTTTCTGGCTCTATTCCAACTTCGCCGGCGACACACCAGTCGAGACGCGCACCGAAGTCAGCGAGTACGACGTGCATGGGGGCGAACGCCGGGTCCCTGAAATCTCAAACGTCCCCAACCTTGACGTTCTGGCCACCTCCGACAGCCAAAAGCCCGTTCTAACCCTGTTTGTGGTGAATCGTGACTGGCGGAAGCCGATCGCGGCGACGATCAAGATCGACGACTTTACCCTCGGGACCCAAGGCTCGGTGCGAACGTTGAACGCCGATTCGATTCTGTCCCGGAACAACGAGGAACATCCGGACAGAGTGCACCCGGTCGTCGCCAAGCTACCGATCGCCGGAAACAGCTTCCGTTATGAGTTCCCCGCACATTCAGTCACTGCTATCAGCTTCGGCAGCGACCGGCGGACAGAGGCGGTTGAGGAGCCCGGCGGCTCGAAGAGATGATCGGAGTGATTTTCCCAACGGGATACATTCTCTCACAGCGTTTTCGCGGACGAATACCGTTCCTAGGGCAATAGAGGAACCAAACCCTCACCCCGAGTGCGCTAGTAAGTTCAAATTACGCTGGTGCTAATTTTTTGTGTTCGTAGCACGTCAAGATGTCCGCTTTTCTTAGCAAGTGATCTGTCCGGTTTTGTATTTTCTTCACCTCTGGGATTCAGACCCTTCCCGTCGCCGTCGTCGCTGTGGGAATGTGGGAATCCGGCGCTTTTGTTTTTCGCCGGATTTCCAAGCGCGGAGGAAAGCGTGGGAAACTCGTTTTGGCTTTTAGAGTTTTCCACGCTTTCCTCGGTGCGTCATTTCCACAGCGTGGCGCCCGCGCTTTTTTCAAAGTTTCCAAAGGCTCGCCGCTGGCGCTGAAGCGTCCCACCACATGCGGCCCGTAGACGATCGTCACTCGCCCGTCCAGATGCTCGCAGATCGTCACTCGGCAGCCCGCCAGCGTCCCGCGCCAGGAAGTCCGCTCGATCTGCCAGACTCGCTCTCCCCACTGCACCGTGTTGTCTTTCGCCACCACCCGCTCCTGCTGCACCGAAAAAACACGATCCAGATCACGGCCCGAAGCAGGCACAAAGGCGTGCCCCTTCTCCGCAGCCAGCACCGTGAACTTCCGGTTCATCTCCGG
>DASYYZ010000213.1:0-24763 GCA_035946735.1 Terriglobia bacterium | reverse complement strand
GGTGCCTCTGTGGAAGAACCTTGTTCCTGACACGTCATACTACGTTCAGAATTACGAATACTTCGGTCTGGAAGTGACTCCGCTTGTCGCCGACGGTGTCATGTACATCACTGGTCCGGGTTCGGTTTACGCCCTGGACGCTCTTTCGGGCCGCGAGATCTGGGAATACAGCCGTAAGCGCACGGCCGGAATCGTCGGCGACGCCTCCCTCGGGACCAATCGCGGCGTGGCGATCCTTGGAGACAAGGTGTTCATGGCGACCGACAACGCTCACCTGATCGCCTTGAACCGCACGACCGGAAAACTGATTTGGGAACAGGTGATGCCGGATGAGCCGGAGCACTACGGCTCGACGGTAGCCCCTTTGATCGTCAAGGACATGGTGGTAGCGGGCGTAGCCGGCGGAGATTGGGGCATTCGCGGGTTTGTGGCCGCCTTCAAGGCCGATACGGGTGAGCGCGTATGGCGCACCTGGACGATCCCGGTTCGCGGCGAACGCGGAATTGAGACCTGGGGCTCCAAAGAGCCCGCAATGGGAGGTGGCGGCACCTGGCTTACCGGCTCCTATGATCCGGAGACCGACACACTTTACTGGCCGACAGGCAATCCCTGGCCCGATTCCGACGACCGCGATCGACCTGGTGACAACCTCTATACCGATTCCATCCTGGCGCTCGATCCTGCCAGCGGCGGGATGAAGTGGTATTACCAGTTCACTCCCCACGACCTTAAAGATCAAGACGCAAATCAGCCGCCCGTTCTGGTTGATACGCACTTCCAGAGGCAAGACCGCAAGCTCATGCTGTTTGCCAATCGGAACGGCTTCTTCTACGTGCTCGACAGGACCAATGGCAAAGTCCTGCTCGCCAAGCCCTTCGTGAAGAAGCTGACGTGGGCCAGCGGGATCGGTGCGGATGGGCGCCCGCAGCTTCAAACAGAAGGCGACCTGACCTGTCCTGACACTGCAACCAACTGGAACGCCACAGCCTTCAGCCCAAAGACTCGCCTCTATTACGTTGTGGCCTTGGAGAAATGCACAGTCAACCTGGGAGGGGGAAATTGGAAGAAACAGCCCGTTCGAGAAGAGCCTGGCAAGAAATATCTGCGCGCTCTTGACATCGACACCGGAAAGATCGTTTGGGAAATGCCGCAACCCGGGCCCACCGAGGGCAAGAGAGAAGCGGGAGTGCTGGCGACGGCCGGGGGCTTGCTGTTCTATGCAGACCCGCCTGGAGATTTTGTGGCCTTGAATGCACGAACCGGAACGCCGCTGTGGCACTTCCCGGCTGGGGGGGAAAGCAAAACTTCACCGATGACGTACAGGGTGGGCGGCAAACAGTTTGTGGCTATTGCCATCGGCCCCAACATTCTTTGCCTTGGGTTGCCGGCGGTGGGCAACAACAAGTAAGCCCGAAATGAGCCGGAAGATGAAGTGACGGAGGCCTGATCTAAGTGAGTCGAATCTTTTCGGTTTGTACGTGTCTCCTGTTGGCGTGCGGAATATCCTCGGGGCAGGGTTCTTCAGGTTCTGCCGATGTAGAGTGGCGGAACTATGGCCACGATCCAGGTGGGGCACGCTTCTCTCCCCTTGACCAGATCAACACCACGAATGTTCAGCAACTTCAAAGGGCCTGGACCTACGAGGTAGCGCCGACTCCCAACAGCGGAATCGAGGGTTTTGAGACCACGCCGCTGATGGTGGATGGGGTTCTTTACTTTACGACTCAAACGAGCCGCGCGATCGCGGTCGATGCGGAAACGGGAAAAGAGCTCTGGGTATTCGATCCCTTTCCCGGTGAGAGCGGCACGCGCCGCCCTGTGCCCAATCGCGGCGCTGCCTACTGGGTAGGCCACGCGGAGGTGCCTTGCGGAGGCGAGGCACGCCCGCTCGACGCCCGACTCTTCTTTGTCACCCTGGATGCCCGCCTCTTTGCGCTCGATCCTCGCACCGGCCAGCCGTGCCAAGGCTTCGGCGAGGGCGGAGCCATCAATCTTCGCGAGGGCGTCGCGGACAGGTGGCCGAAAGCGAGATACGACTCAACTTCACCTCCCACGATTTACCGGGACCTGGTCATCACTGGATCTGAAGTCCAGGAGTTCCCGTCGAAAGGGCCCAGCGGAGATGTTCGCGCCTTTGATGTCCGGAGCGGGAGACTGGTCTGGAGATTCCACACTGTCCCCAGACCCGGCGAAGTAGGGCATGACACCTGGGAAGCTAATTCCTGGGAAGACCGCTCGGGAACCAACGTCTGGAGCGCCATGAGCGTGGATGCTGAGCGGGGAATGATCTTCCTTCCCATCGGGTCGCCGTCCTACGACTTCTATGGCGCGGACCGGAGGGGTAAGGGGCTTTTCGGCAACTCGCTCGTGGCCCTGGACGCCGCCACAGGCAAGCTCCTCTGGTACTACCAGATGGTCCATCACGACATCTGGGACTACGATGTTTCCGCGCCGCCCAATTTGATTAGCGTGCGCCGCGAAGGGAAAGATATTCCGGCAGTGGCGCAGGTAACCAAAATGGGCTTCGTCTTTATTCTTGACCGGCTCACGGGCAAGCCTCTTTTTCCGGTAGAGGAGCGTCCCGTCGCGCAAAGTCAGGTGCCGGGCGAATCGACCTGGCCTACTCAGCCCTTTCCTATCAAGCCGCCGCCGCTCGCCAGGATTTCCGTGACCCTTGACGACGTCACGACGGTCACTCCCGAATCGCGGAAATACTGTCTCGATAACTTCGGCGCCTCTCTGCCGGGAGGTATCTACACTCCCTGGGGTCTGACGAACATGACTGTGGAGATGCCCGGAACCCTCGGAGGCGGCAATTGGTCGGGTAGCTCGTTTAATCCCTCGCTCGGATACCTGTTCGTGAATGTGAGCGAGGTGGGCGCCGTCGGATTTATGAAGCCGCAACCGCCGGGCTCTCCGGAACTCTACGTCCGCAGCAGCAAGTGGGGAGGATACGCCCGCTTCTGGGATGACCAGCACTACCCGTGCCAGCAGCCTCCCTGGGGCGACCTGAACGCCATCGATCTGAAGACCGGGGATATCGCGTGGAAGGTGCCGCTGGGAGTTGTGGATGACCTGGACGCGAAGGGGATTCCCAAGACCGGAATTTACAACCTCGGGGGCTCGATCGCGACGGCGGGAGAATTGGTGTTCATTGGCGGCACTTTCGATCAGCGCTTCCGCGCCTTCGACGCGCGGACAGGAAAAGAGCTCTGGGCCGACAGGCTCGAATCCAACGCGCACGCCACGCCCATGACGTACCTGGGAAAGAAGACGAAGAAGCAGTTTGTAGTGATTGCGGTTGGACCGGGGGGATATTTCAATCCCGATAGCACCGCCCCGACGGTCCTGGCGGCATACGCTCTGTTCCCGAAAGGAGAAGCTCCGGCGAGAGCGCGACTGAACGCCCAGTCGCGCACAATTGGGGTGGGTCCGGGACGTGAGCCTCGGGATCTCCCCGCGGCCGCTAAGCCAGTCACGCAGCCGGTGCCGTTCAGTCACCGGCAGCATGTTCAAGCAGGCATGAAGTGCGATTCCTGCCATCAGCTGGCGGGAGCCGGCGGCAAGGTGTCAATTCCTGGAGTCGCCGAGTGTATGGCCTGCCATCAAAGCATCAAGAGTGATAGCCCGGCTATCCAAAAACTGGTCCAGCTTCGAGCGGACGACGAGCTACTCTCGTGGAACCGTGTGTACGCTCTGCCAGACTTTGTTTTCTTCGATCACCGGAAGCACATTAGTGCCGGCGAGGCTTGTGCTGTGTGTCACGGCCCCGTGAATGAGAGGGACAGTCTCTGGCAGGAAAAGGACACCTCCATGGTCGCCTGCGTTGATTGCCACAAGCTGCGAAAGGCGCCCGTGAACTGCGATCTGTGCCACAACATCGGGCACTGAGATGGGAGCATCGGATTGCCCAGCCGGCGGACTCTTCTGAAAAGTCTCTGTGCAGGCTCAGCGGCGGCCCTTGCCGGTCCTCAGGCACGGGAGTTCGGTGACGACTCCGAATTGGGCCGGAACATGCGGATCTGGGACCAGCACTCGCATCTCGGTTCGGTGCCCGGCGACACCCCCGAGGAGCGCATGGCCTTTCTCGTAAAGTGCATGGATCGGGTGGGCGTGGAGCGACTCATCCTGTCCCAGGGCTATTCGGCTCAGGAACATCCCACTCCGGAGCAGTTTCGCGAGGAAAACGATCGGGTGATGCGGGCCGTTAAGGCTTTTCCGCACCGCGCCTATGGTTCGGTATATCTGAGTCCGGCATATCTCGATTTCAGCCTGCAGGAATTCAACCGCTGTGTTCGAGACGGGCCGATGATCAGCATCGGCGAGATCGAGGCTGAGGTTCGCTGCAACGTGCGCGAAATGGATCCCATCGCTGAGCGCGCCATCGCCATGAATCTGCCGATTCTGCAGCACGAGTGGTTGAAAGCCGGCGGCAACGAGCCCGGCGAATCCACGCCGTTCGACGTGGTTGATCTTGCCAAGCGCCATCCGCAGCTTCAGATCGTATGCGCCCACACAGGAGGAAACTGGGAGCTGGCAATCCGCGCCATCCGCGACACCAAGAACGTGTATGCGGGGATCGCGGGATCGGATCCGACATCGGGGTTCGTGGAGATGGCGGTGCGTGAATTGGGCGCGGACAGGGTGATCTATGGGAGCGATGTGGGAGGCCGAAGCTTCGCCTCGCAGATTGCAAAGGTGGAGGGGGCCAACATCCCGGAGTCCGATAAAGAGCTCATCCTGGGCGGGAATCTGCGCCGGCTGCTGACGCCCATGCTGAGAAAAAAAGGTTACAAAGTTTGATCATCGATACCAACGTATACCTTTCCCGCTGGCCGTTCCGTCATCTGCAAGGCGACGAGCCTGCGAATCTGGTTGCGAAACTGCGCCAGCGGAACGTCGCGCGCGCTTGGATTGGCAGCTTTGATGGGATGCTGCACCGGGACATCGCCGGTGTAAATATTCGGCTCGCCGAGACCTGCCGCGACTGCGAAGGCGTTCTTGTACCCTTTGGATCAATAAACCCGATGCTTCCCGACTGGCAGGAAGACATTCGGCGGTGCCAGGGGCAGCACGGGATGCCGGGAATACGCCTGCATCCCAACTACCACGGATATAAGCTGGACGATCCGGTTTTTGGGCGGTTGTTGAAGCTGGCGACTGACCGCCGGCTCATCGTCCAACTCGCCTTGTGCATGGAGGATGCGCGTACCCAGCCGCCGCTCCTGCGCGTGCCTCCGGTCGATATCGCTCCCTTGGCGGATCTGGTGAAAGGTACGCCGGGCCTGCGGTTGGAGCTTTTGAACTGCAATTCACATATCAACGAGGAGCACTACCGGGCGGCGCTATCCGCAGGCGAAGTCTACATAGAGATCTCCATGGTGGAGGGTGTCGCAGGAGTCGGTCGCCTCATCCACGACGTTCCTCTTTCGCGAGTGCTTTTCGGATCGTATTATCCCTTCTTCTATTTTGAGTCCGCGCTTCTCAAAGTGCAAGAATCTGGCCTGGACGCAGCCTCCAAGCGGGCGCTCTGTGAGGGCAACGCGCAAGAACTCATGGGGACAGCGGTCCGCGCGAGCGTTCCTGGCGCCAGAGCCAGGTGACTGGCGAGATCAGTTGGCGGTCGAGAGTCACCCGTGGCGGAAACGGCGCCCGAAGGCACGTGAGGTTGGAAGGGCGGTATGAAGAGACCGAAACCCGCAAGGCGTAACGGTGTATCGCGCCGCGGCTTCTTCAAGACAGCCGGTGCGGGGCTGCTGGCCTCGGAGTTCGCGGCGGCGGAGCCCGCTGAGAAATCAGCCAGGAACAAGGCCCCATCGGTGCGATTCACGCCCGCGAGTGGCTTGACCCAGATTTCTCCAAACTTGTACATACTGCGCGACTCCTGCAACGTGTACGTGCTCAAAGACGGCGATCGTGCGCTCCTTATCGACTTTGGTTCGGGCCACGTGCTGAACCTTCTCAGCCAGATCGGCGTCACCAGGGTTGACGCCATCCTGCACACTCATCATCATCGCGACCAATGCCAGGGCGACGCACGGGCAGTCGCGGAAGGCGTTCCGATCCACGTGCCCGCGCACGAACGCCACCTTTTTGAGGACGCCGAAAACTTCTGGCGCAACCGGCGCGTCTTTCACCTGTATCACGTCGCCAACGATTTCTTCACGGTCACGCGCAACGTCCCGGTGACAAGTGTGCTGCAGGATTACGAGACCTTCCGCTGGGGTTCCTACGACATTCTGATTTATCCCACACCGGGTCACACGATCGGCTCTATCAGCCTGGTGGGCACGGTCGACGGGAGGAAGCTGGCGTTCACCGGTGATCTGATTCATTCGCCTGGCAAGGTTGTTACCTTGCACGATCTCCAATACCAATACATGAGCACCGACGGCGTGGACTTTGCCACGTTCTCCCTTCAGGGCCTCCGGGAGCTCGGACTGCAACTAGTCTGCCCTTCCCACGGCGAGCCCTTCACCAATGTGGATGCGGGAGCCGCGGACCTGATCGGCCGAATGCGTGAGTGGGTGCGCAGCTACGCGCCCGGCACGAGCCTCACCCTGGACCATCAGCCTTTCGCCGTAACCCCGCACCTGGTTGCCTCCTGTCAAACGACCTCGTGCTTTTACGCGGTGATCAGCGACAGCGGCAAGGCACTCTTCGTTGACTATGGTTCCGCAAGCTACAACTTTATCGAAAGCTCCCTTCAATCTCTGCCGGTTCATGATCGGCTGCGATTTGTTGCTCACACGATTCCGGCGCTGCAGGCACGTTACGGCTTGAGGTCGATTGATGTCGCCATGCCCAGCCACATGCATGACGACCACTTGAACGGATTCCCTTACCTGGCGCGCCACCACGGCACCAAAATCTGGTGCTACGACAATATGGTCGATATTCTGGAGAATCCGCGGGGGAACAATCTGGGATGCACGCTGGCCGAGGTCATCAAGGTAGACCGCTCGTTTCACCACGGCGAAACGTTCAAGTGGGAAGAGTTTGAGTTCGAGGTTTGTCATTCGCCCGGCCACACCGAGTTCCAAATGGCCATGTTTGCGGAAATCGACGGCGCGCGCGTCGCGTTTACAGGTGACGCTGTGCATCCCGCTGACGCCGGAGCGCCCTACCAGCTTCGTCACAGCGTCATCTTTCGCAATTGGATGGAGAGTGACAGCCACCTCCGCGCCGTGCGCACCATTCTGCAGCACGAACCTGCCATCATCGCGCCCGGCCACACCAAGCCCTATGTAGCCAATAAGGCGGATCTTGAAGACTTGAAGCGGCGGGTTGAGCAGGAAGGCCGGTACTTCAGCAACGTGATCGCCGACCCGGAGACGAACTTCGGTTTGAATCCCAGCTGGGTGCGGCTTTACCCCTATCAGCTCGCGGCCAAGGCCGGATCGACGTCCACCCTCGAACTTCGGGTACGCAATTATCGGTCGAAGCGAATGCAACTGAAAGCGGGTCTCGTGGTACCCGCGGGCTGGAAGGCTTCGCCGGACATCGCCAGCCTGGAGGTTCCAGCGGGCAGCGACGGTAGGACTGGCTTCACGGTAACCATTCCCGAGAGTTGGGATCCCGGCAAGCCACGGATGGCGGTGGCGGCGGATATCGTGGCGGACGACCAATACCTGGGGCAGATTGCCGAAGGAGTGGTCGATATTGAATTCACCTGAGGCTGCAGCGATCTGCGGGGTTGATGGCGTAGCATTTCTGCTGTGATTCGAAACGAGGAAGCATGAGACCGACAACGATTGCCTTACTGTGTGCAGCCCTTCTCGTGCCCCGCTTCGCCGCCGCGCAGGAGGCCATTCACGATCCTCTTCTCCGCTGGATGAACCGGATTGCGCAACGGCAGCTTCAAGAACGGCAGAGGGAGATCGATCAGATCCACACCGTTGCCGATGCGGAGCGCCGGAAACAAAAGGTCCGCGAAACACTCTTGGACCTCCTGGGGGGTCTGCCCGACTACCGCGGGCCGCTGAATCCTAAAATCACAGGTGAGATCAAGGCCGATGGATACACCATCGAGAAGGTCCTCTTTCAGAGTCTCCCGAATTTCTACGTGACAGGCGACCTCTACCGGCCAAACCAGCCGGGCCGTTACCCCGCCATTCTTTTTCAGTCCGGCCATACCCAAGAGGGAAAGCCGGAGCCGCAGCGGGCCGCGGCCAATCTGGCCTTGAAGGGTTTCGTGGTTCTGGCGACCGATCCCATCGGTCAAGGTGAGAGGGAACAATCGTATGATCCGCAGCTTTCCGGACCACTCGCGGGTTGGTCGGTTCCCGAGCATATTCAGGCAGGAGCCCAGTGCATTCTGATTGGGGAGAGTGCGGCCCGCTTCTTCATTTGGGACGCGAAGCGCGGCATCGACTACCTGGTCAGCCGGCCTGACGTGGATCCCACCCGTCTGGGCGCCGTGGGTTGTTCCGGGGGTGGAGCGCTAACGACTTTCATCGGTGCTCTGGACCCGAGGCTCAAGGCAGTCATTCCCGCTTGCTATCCTAATTCGTATCAACTGCTGTTTGCCGGCCCTGACCCCGATACCGAAATGAGCTTTCCCAATTTCCTGGCGAGCGGCCTCGACGTCGCGGACTTCGTGGAACTCACGGCTCCCACACCTTGGCTCATCCAGGCAACCGAGGGCGACTACTTTACACCGGCCGGGGCTCGGCTGGTCTACGAGGAAGCTCGACATTGGTACAGCATCTACGGAGCTGAGGACAAGCTGGCTTTTTTCGTCGGGCCGGGTCCGCACGGCACTCCCCTAGTAAGCCGCGAAGCCGTCTATCAGTGGATGATCCGCTGGCTCAAGAACGGCCAAGGCGATTTTCACGAACAGCCCGTGCATATGTACAGCAATTTCGATTTACTGGTCACGCCGACGGGCCGTGTCGAGGACATCGCAGGCAGTCGCAAACTCTATCAATTAATCCTTGATGACTTTCACGCCAAACAGCGGCCAGGAACCATGGCTGAACTGCAGGACGAGTTGCGTAAGCTCCAGATTCGTTCCGATGGCTCCTCTCCGGAAATGACGGTGCTGGATGAGGCGAACGCCGCCGGATTTCGGCGGCAGCATATCAAGTTCGAGAGTGAACCCGGGATTCAGATTGAAGGCAATCTTTACGTTCCCTCGTCTTCGCCTGGCTCGGCAGGTCGAAAGCCGGCAGTATTGCTCGTGGCCGATGAGGGTCCTTACTTTCAGGCCGCCGCCACGGATTCTCTGGCGAAAAGGATGGCCAGGAAGGGCCGTGTGGTTCTCACGTTGGAACCGCGCGACTCGCCGGGTGAAAACACGCACGCGCCCTTTGTCGGAAACTGGATCACCAACTCACGAGCCAACCAGATCGGACTCAACCTGCCGGCGATGCGGGCCGATGATATTCTGCGTGGCGTCGATCTGCTGTCGGCTCGAAGCGACGTCGACCCGTCCTCCATTCGCTGCGGCGCTCGCGGCGTAAAAGGGGTCTGGCTCCTGCTGGCGGCCGCGGCTGATTCGCGGATCGTCAAGGTTTGGTTGGACCGTAGTCCCACAAGCTTGCGAGCCGCCCTCGATAACACCTTGAACACTAATTTGTTCGACGCTGTGATTCCCGGCTTTGCGCTTCAATGGGACCTTGAAGATCTTGTCAAAGCCATGGGAAACAGGCCAGTCTTGTGGACTGACCCGGTGAACTGGATGAACCGGATCATTGCCCTTCAAGGTTCGTATCAGTATCGGTACATCCTTGGGGACACCACGGACCTTGCCGACGCGCAAGACGACGCATACATCGACGAATTTCTGAAATGATCGTCTTTGGCGAGCGTTGGAGGGAAAATCGATCAGGAAAGTGGAGGCTCGCCCCAGTCCAGAAAACGATGAAGAAAGTCAAAGGTCCCAACGCCGTGGATGGTGTGGCCCCCGTTGAAATACTCGATTCGGGTCCGCTCCGGTATCCCCAGCCTGTCATAGTGGTGCTGAACCTTCGCGTACTCGTACGCCACCCAGGAATCCACCCCCACGCCGTCGTCGTGCCCGCGCTCGACCATGAACGGGCGGGGCGCCATCGATTTGGCCATCTCACTGTAGTTGAATGTATTCCCGAGGTTAAACGTGAGGATGGAATATTCTTCGTCAAACAAGAAGCTGAAAGGGACGTCTTCCCGGCAGATTTTCCAGACGCCTTCATTGAAGTCGGCTGAACAGATTGAGAGCGCATACCTTTCGAGTAGTGGTGGGACGCGAGACGCCGTCTTTCCCCCATAGGAAAGGCCGTAAAATCCAATCCGGCCGGCATCGACATTGGGAAGTGTAATCAGCCAATCCAACGTCCGCTCGTGTTGACTGAGAATGAAGGAGAACAGTGAGAGTTTGAGAGGATTGGCCAGCCTTTGGATCTCCTGGAAGTTCTCATGCCCGATGTATGGATTCTGCGGACAGTACACCATGAATCCGTGGTCGGCGAGGTGGGCAGCAAAGCGGTGATAATAGCCTTCGGCGGAAACGCTGTCGGGCCGGATCAAGTCTTGCGGTCGGCCCTGGGATCCGTGCTGACAGACGACAACGGGCCGGCGCTCGCCCGGTCTCAAAGCTTTCGGAAGCAGAAGAATACCGCAAGCGAAGACGTCAGGCCACAGTGGAAGCAACACATCGTAGCCCGTCCAATTCACTTCGTCATAGACTTTTCTGGTCTGCGTAGCCAGCGGTTCAGAGGGCGCTGGCAGCTTGCCCAAGACCTCTTCCCACAGGTAGCGCCGGTAGAATTCCGTGGACTGCCGCCAGCTCTCGATTGAGGAGCCGTCGGCCCGGGCCCAAAACTTCTCGCGGACCGATTCGCACTGCATCGCTTTCCTCTGCGTGAAGTCAACCAGTTGCTTGAATTGCCGGTGGAGACGCATGCCGGGGTCCACTCCCACCCGCAGATCGCGCGGCATCCGTCCGGAGGGTCTCAGACCACCGCCTGCCCCGAGCGCCCGCAGGAACGCTTCCAGCGCTTCCCGCGATCCAGGCGCTCCTTGCCCCTCGCCGCTCGCAACAAACGACAGGCGCTCGTCGGCACCCAGCCTTTCAAAGATCGGTTGAGCACGGCCTACCTCAGCTCTGACATCGGAAAGCAAAGGGCTTGCCAGGCGGCCGGGAGCCGCTGTGTCTAATCGGCCTCCAGTAGCCGGCGGCGGACCAGAGATCTCGGGTCCGCGCGAAGCTTCCACCGTCAGCGCACGTGGGGCAATCAGGCCAGCCAGTTCAGCGTCCCCGAATGACTCGAGCAGTGACCACACATTTCGATATAGCGGCTCCTGCCATACGCCCTCTCTTGCCTGGAAATATCCACTGACGCACGCAGCATCAATCCTGGTATCGATGGCGGCGCTGTAGAGTGCCAGCAACCCTCCCTCGCCGTAACCCATCACCGCGATCGGCCGCGCCGGGCGGCATTGTGAAAACCAGTCCACCCCGGCCAGCACTTTTTGAACTTCATATCCGATGATGTGCCGGCCAATTTCATAGGCCATGCGGTAGATGTACTCGCGATGGGTGAGGTTCGTGCGCTTGCCGATCTGCTCGTTGCCGGACCACGTGCAGGCGCGATTAACGAGGGCTGGAATCAGGACGAGACACTCATGCTCGGCGAGCCGTCGAGCGAATTGGGCCTCAGGAGGCAAGCCTGGCGCCAGCCCGGCGGGCACTTCCGGGGACCAGTCTGCATCGGGCAGCGCCATGACCCGCGCTAGGGGGGTGCCGGCGGGTTCGAGCAGGACCCCCTCCCCGTCAACACCCTCCAGCACCGGCCAGCGTATGCTCGAGACCTTGAATCCATCGCCCGAAGCGACCATGGTTGGCCCGCCCGGCGGAAACTCCAGATCGGGGGCCGAAAACGGGATGCGCGGGTCAATTACGCCGATAATCTGGCGAAATCGCTCCCGTCGGCCGGCTACCGAGGATTCGTAGGCAGCGCGTGAAGAGTAAGAGCGACTCCACAGCGCGCTCCGTTTTTCCACCGAGGCGGTAGTCTGGTTCTGCAAATTACGGCGGATACCTTCCACCATCTGGGCGGCAAGATCGCCCTCTCTCGTCAGAGGACCAGTCCCTGGCAGACGGCTTGGCGGCGGGTCCAGGGCGACCTGCCCGCGGGGCGCGGACGGCGCGACGCTCGTCGCCGGCAGGCTTGCGAGCCCGCCTGCCATTGCGGATGTTCCCACGAGTTCCAGAATCTCGCGTCGTGTCATATCACCGTAAATCGGGATGTCGTGGTCATGAGTTGCCTCGTACGACTTGCACTTCGCGAGCAATTTCGATCGGCATTAAGTCCCCGGCGGCACAGAATCGAGCTCTTGCGTGAGGAACATCTGCCAATGAGGCTGATCCCAAGAGTACGACATCAGAACCAGCTTGGGCCACCCGGGTTAGAACTTGCCCCGGTTCCAGCAGATCAAGTGAGCCCGAGGCATCCGACCTCGCGCGCAACCAAGCTACTGAGTTCACCTGGAAAGCCGGCGGCGAATCGTGGACGCAATTCACCCGTCAAAGAGACGATTTCCCCTGAGCCTTGAAGTAGAATTGGAAGACCTTGAATGAGGGCTGGATCGCCGGCATAACGAATGGATCGCAGAAATTTTTTCGAGACGCTACTTGCCAGTTCGGCCGTTTCGGCTTTCGCGGGAGTGGATCCAGCCTCGCGTGCCCGTTCCTTCGGACGAAGCGCTCAGAATGACAGTCCCAGGACTCGGGACAATTTCAACGCTGGATGGCTCTTCGCACGGCAATCAAGAAGCGCGGGTGAACTGGGGTCGTTCGACCGGGCCAGCGGCGAGGCGGCGAAGCTGGAGTCGCGCTTCCGGGAGGCGCACCGCATCGAGTATAACGATGCCGAGTGGCAGCCAGTCGACCTGCCCCACACCTGGAACGCGCACGACGTGACAGACGAGAGGTCCGGTTATTGGCGCGGTATCGGGTGGTATCGCAGACACTTCACGCTGGATGTTGTGCACTCCGGAAAGCGCATTTTTCTGGAGTTCGAGGGAGTCAACAGCGTCTCCGAGTTTTGGTTGAACGATGAGAGGCTCGGAGAGCACAAAGGCGGCTACACAAGTTTTGAACTCGACCTAACTGACCTCATTCGGTTCGGGGAGCAGGGCAACGTCCTGGCGGTGAAGGTGGACAATCTCTACCATGCGACGGTTCCACCTACCGTCAAGACTGACTATAACTTCTATGGTGGAATCTATCGGGACGTCTGGGTGCGAGTCTCAGGACCCGTCTATGTGTCGGATGTGATCTGGACGACTCCCGTGTTGAGCACGGAATCGGCCAGCCTGCGCGTCGAAGCGAAAATTGTTAACAAGAGCTCGGAGGCATGTGAGTTGGCCGTCGCACATGAGATTCTTCAACCTGGCGGCGGCGTGGCCTGCACTCTTTCTTTGATGGTGCCCATTACCCCGAACGGCATCGCGTCCTCGATTCAATCGGGAGTGGTGGATCGTCCGCTGCTCTGGTCTCCGGACACGCCCAATGTTTATCGAATCCGGACGACGCTTCGGGCGGACGGTCGTGTTATCGACCAACGTGAGACTCCGCTCGGTTTTCGCTGGTACAAGTTCGACGCGCAGCAAGGATTTATGCTGAATGGGCGGCGTGTACAAATCCAGGGCACGAACTGGCACCAATGCTATCCCGGGCTGGGCAGTGCTCTGCCGAATTCCCAACATCAGAGCGACATGGAAACAATCCGCGATATGGGCGCCAATTTCTGGCGGACGTCGCACTATCCTCATGACCCTGCCACCATCGCAGCCTCGGACCGCCTCGGCCTCATGGTCTGGGAAGAGCTGCCCGTCAATAAAGAGATCGGAAAGACAGACGAATACATCGCGAACGTGCTGAAGATGGCGGAAGAGATGATCCGGCGGGACCGCAACAATCCTTCCGTATTGGTGTGGGGAATTGCCGGTGAGATCAACGCTCCGCTCGGAATCTCCCGGCGGGTCGTGGACGCGGTTGCGCGTAAATACAAGGAACTCGATCCCACGCGGCCCGTAGCCATGCACTCGCCCGGCAGCGACGAGATGGAAGCGCTCGTCGATGTCGTTGGTCTCAATGCGAGCAAGGAGACTGACGAAAAGCATCGCCGCTTTCCGCGGCGGAGCTACCTGACTGCGGAATACAGCGCCGCCACGGCCGGACGCGGCCTGTGTGGCGGAGGGCCGGAGAGCGAAGAGCGGGCCTGCGAGAAACATGAGGCCTACCTGCGCGAACTCTATGCGCGCCCGTGGATGGCGGGAGGCTTCATCTGGCATCAGTTCGACTATGACGGCGAGACATACGACACAGTAACTCCGCACGTGGTGGCCTTTGGAATGGCCGACGTGTGGAGGATTCCCAAGGAAGTCTTCTACCTCTATCAGAGCCAGTGGAGGGCGGCGCGCATGGTCCACATTGTGGGCCACTGGACCTGGCCCGGAGACGAAGGCCGGCCTAAATCCGTGAAGGTCTACAGCAATGTCGATCAAGTTGAACTGTTGCTGAACGGGAAGTCGCTTGGCACGAAGGTCGACCTCGGTGGCTCGGGTCTGCCTCACCCGCCTCGGGTGTGGAATGTGGAATACGCGCCGGGTACTCTGACGGTGGTGGCGCGCGGACCCTCCGACGAAATTCGGGATGAACGCAAGACGGCTGGGGCGGCCCACCACCTGATTCTGGAATCCGACGCAACTCAACTTATGGCCGGCGATCGCGAGAGTGTCGCGCACGTAACGGCAACGGTGGCCGACGAACGCGGCACCGTCGTTCCTGGCTCGGCTCATCCGATCACGTTCACCTCCTACGGCCCGGGGGAATTGCTGGAGCAGACGTGGCTCGGACACGGCACGGGATTCACATGGAACGCCGTTGCCGGCACAACTCGCGTGCTGTTTCGAGCGACAACGCGCACCGGGCACGCTGTGATCAGCGCGTATTCGCCCGGCCTGATCATGGGCCGCGTGGAAATTGACGTCTCGGAGCCCGGAAAGCCCGACGAGATGGAGTACCAAGAGAAGTTCGACGGCGATGAGCCTTGAACCGCAGCATTCCCCGGCGACTGACCGCCGGTGATCCCCGCCCGCTCGTCATTCGCGAAACAATCCGTCAGCCGCAACGCCGGATCGGCGCTGCCTTTGGCTGCCGCTCATCGTGGTAATCGCGTGCGGGCTCGCGGTGCCGCCGGTTCGCGCCCAGGAGTTGTGTTCTGATGTCCGGGCGTAATGTCCAAGCCGTGGATCGCGTCGGTCGCATTGGTCAAGGCTAGAAATTGAACTTCAGCGCGACTTGCCCGATCCGAGGATCACGAGCGCTTGTCACCTGCCCGAAAGTACCTGCGGATGATGAGAAAGTGGGCAGCGGTATTAGCTCTGTTCATGCTCCTTGCGGGCGATTTCGCCTACTCCACCAATACCTTCACGCCGGAGGCCGGTTCAGAGGTCGAGCTGGCCGACAAAGTGGTGTGGGTCGATGATCTGCTAATCGTGTCTACCTTACCCGGAATTTCACGTTGCTGGTCAGGGTGCCGCCCGGCGTTGTCACCTGAATCTTGCCGGTGGTAGCGCCTTGGGGCACAGTGGTCGTGATTGCGGAATTCGAAACAACTGTGAACGTACCCGCCGTACCGCTGAAAGTGACGCTGGTGGCAGCCTTCCAGGTTAGTTCCCAGGATAACGACGGCCGAACCCACTTTGCCCGACGTGGGCACGGGTTTCACGAAAGGACTCAGGCCGACAGATATGCGGAAGGCCGTGCCAGCAGAATCAGTGCCGCCATTGGCGGTGGTCCCATAGAAGTTCCCATCGGTGGCCTGGAGGAGGCGGCCTACAGAATCGGAGCCATCAGTGACATCGAAACTGTGCAGGGTTGTCAGCACGCCTCCCGGGGTGATCCTGCAGTCCCCCCAAAGCCGGCAGTGCCATAGAAGTTTCCATCCGCAGCCTGGACCAGACCATTTTGAGGGAACGCACCGTCGGCGCAGCCGGTTTGTGGGCAAAAGCTGTAAAGCGTTGTCAGCGTCCCGTCCGGGGCGAGCTTAAACACTGTGCCCTGGCTTACGCGCCGCCAGAGGTCGTCGTGCCGTAGAAGTTCCCATTACTATCTTCAACAAGCGCGGATGGAAAGGCCCCGTCGTTGAAGTCGAAACTATGCAGGCTGGTGAGATTGCCGCTTGGCGTGATTTCGAAGATGGTGCCATAGAAGTTGGCGCCGCCATTGTTGGCTGTGCCGTAGAAGTTCCCGTTGGTGGCTTGAACCAACTCGGAAGCGGGGTTGGCCCCATCGGTGTACTCGAAATTATGCAGTGAAGTCAGCTTACCCTGTGAAGTGATCTTAAACACCGTGCCGCAGCCAACGTCGTTCCCTAAATCATCAATACATTGGCTCTGCGAAAGGTCTCCGCCCAGGCAGGTTGTCCCATAGAAGCTGCCGTCGGTGCCGAGCACAAGACCAGCCTCAGGCTCCCATTGAGCGCTGCTGAAGTTGTAAATCGTCGTCAGGGCCCCGGCTGTGGTGATCTTAAAGGCGGTGCCACAGCCGGTCCGTCCCTTGTCATAAAAGCAGTTAAGCTGGCCTGACGCGGTTGTCCCATACAGATTCCCATCGAAGCCTTGGGCGAGCGGCCCATAATAAGGCAGAGCCCCGTCAGTCACATTGAAGCTCACCAGACTGGTAAAGGTTTGCGCAGGCGAAGCAATCGCCGCGACCGCGCAGAGGGCACACACGGAAGAGAGTCTCTTCCACAAGCTCGGCTTGCTCACATTGCCTCCTTTTGTCTCAACCGCCTTTCTCATGTCGCCGAAACCGTCCGGACACGCTTTCTGCGATTTCTTGCCGCGACTGGACCTTGCACGATGACTCCAAGACTGTTCGATTACCTGTTACGTTGATCCTCAAGCTTTTTCCCCACCTCTCGCCGCGAGCAGAATCGATCGCAGCCGCCGCCCGACGATGATCTCTTCGCCGGGCTGAATAGTCATGGAGACGAGTTCCAGGTGGTCCGGCTCTTTGAGTTCCTTCTTGTTGGGATTTCCTTCGTGAATGCCGGGGATGCCGCTGGGATTGTCAGGACCGAGAACCTCGATGACCGGGTCGCCTTCGCGCAGTTTCCGCACGCAATCCATCACATTGAATCCCCAACCCTGCTGGTCCCATGAAACTTGCAACGTGGGATAGCGGTTGCCGTCCTCGGGAATGCGGATCTCGGTCTTGACACCGGGTACGGTGCCGAGCAGCCTAGCGATCCGTTGCACGCGCTGGTTCCACTGCCGATAAAGCGCATCCGAGTCCAGCTTCAGCCAGGTTTCTACGGCGGCCAGGCATCCCATCACTTCTTCCTTGCCGACCTTCATGGGCCGGCAAACTGCGCCTTCGTAAGGACTCGTGTTCAGCAAGGCCGCCTCGATCAGATCGTCGCGGCCCAACAGGACGCCGCTGCACTGCGGTCCGCAGAGTCCTTTGCCGCCGGAGAAGGTGTAGAGATCGACGCCCATGCGTGCGTAGAGCTTAATGTTGTCGATCGGTGGGATGCCGGCGGCGTCGTCGAGCAGCAGAGGCACCTTGTGAGCTCTCGCGGTCGCGAGTTCCTTTTCCAAGGTGTTTTTCAGGTGAGTGGTGTAGATCATCGCAGTCTTGTCGTTGATCGCTGACTCGATCTCCTCGGGTGAGTAGGCGAGGACGAGCTTGCCGCCCGCCAGGCGGATGGCGCTGTCGAACAGACTGCGACCGCCGGCCATGATCACCTGGTCTTTGAGGCCGGTGGTATCCGGAAGCTGCCAGATGTGCTGCGGATCACTGCCCGCAATGCACGCGGCCGTTGCGGAAGACATCGCTCCGGCTGCGCCCGAAGTGACCATCCCGCTTGGTGCCCCTGTGAGCATCGCCAGCTTGCGGCCCGCGGCCCGCTGGAGCTCGAGAATGTTGACGAAATGGCGCGCTGCTTCCACCTGTGCTGCCCGCACTTCCGGCCACTCGAGAGAGCCGCTGAGGTAGGTCCAGGTGCCGCGGCAATTGATCACGGTCTTCACCCCGAGCCGCTGGTAAATGTTGCCCTCTTTGCCGGTGAGAGTTGACGCCTTTGCGTAAAGATCGCGAGCCGCAATCTCCGCCAGCAGCGGCGCAGCCACGACCCATTTCATGAATGATCGACGATCAGGTGACACTGGCGTGGTCATCGATTAACTTCCTATCCCCAGCTGTAGCGGCGGTCGATGACCGCCGTTGGACGCTCCCCTAAAGTGCAGCCGCTTGCGCCGCGAAAGGCTCAATCAGGGTTCTTCGGCAGTGGAATGAAAGGTCGGAGCGCGAGAATATGAGCCCTCGCTCCCGGCGCATCCTGATTGTAGAAGCCGACCGTGCAGTTCGGCCGGAAGTAGTACGCGTCTCCCGCCCTCGCGGGATACAGGCCTTCAACCCCGTCCATTCCGCTTCCGGCAGCCATCTTTCCTTCTCCGTCCAATACAAGATAGATCTCTTCCTCCACTTCATGATGATGCGGAAAATTGGTACCGCCGGGAGCAAAGTCCATCAGGAAGAAATCCGCCACTTCGTACGCGGCATTAATCCGATCGCGCGTGGCGGTGTGCGGTCCGATCAGGAGCTTGTAGAGCACGGATGACGGGTGTCCTTCGACCGTCTGCTCCTTCAGCTCTTCCAGATTCGCGACCATGGGCTTGGGCGGCGGCGCAGGAATCGAGACCTCGGGTGGGATCTTCACTGTCGCGATGACGAGCTTGAATGGCTGATCCGAAGAGGCGACGAGATGGTGGCGGACTTCCGGCGGGACGTAGGCAAAATCGTCATTGTGCATCGGCTGCGCGATCTCGCGGTAGTATAAGGCTCCGTTTCCGGTGAGCACGAAATAGAATTCTTCCTGACGCTGATAGTCTACAGGTTCGCAGTTGCCCTGGGGGTCCACAAGGACTTCGCCGAACCGGGTAGTGCTCTGTAGAGCCTTCGCCTCGGAGTCGCCCTCGCCGAATATCGGCGTATAGTGACATGAATCTGTACTGAAATCGGTGCGCTGCCCAGAGAGACTCGGGACATAGCGGTGCAGCCAGGTCGGCGCGACTTTGCGTTCCTGGGCGAGCAACGGCGATGTGACAGCCAAGAGCAACATCAGCGTAGTTTTCATTGGCGTCTTCATAGGTCTGTTCCTAGAGTCCGCTTTCGGTCTATCAACTCCTGCCCTGCTGGTACGGGTGAGAAGCTGCGCTCTCAGGGAACAGAGTATACCGAAAAGCGTCTGACGGAGCGCGGGAGATTTCAACCGGATTGCTTGCTGTTGACGCCTGGAGGAAGTTGGCCGTGCGGAATATAATCGGGTTCCTTGAAGATGCTCATGCGTACACACTCGTGGAGTCGTGGTCTGACGATCTGCAGCTTGATGGCTTCCTCAGTAGCACTCGCGGCGGGAGGCGCGACCGCGCATCCTGCGAGCAGCGCCGGTAACCCGCCCTGCCGGATTGAGTCGACGGTTTACCAGGGCTGGCAGGCGCAACAGATTTCGAACTCTTGGGTGACGCTCATCGTCGTTCCACAGAATGGCGGCAGGCTCATGCAGGTGATCTTTGGCGGCCACGCCTATCTCTTTGTCAATCCCAAGTACGCAGGAAAGTACCTGCCGCCGACCCAAGGAAAGTGGTTCAACTACGGCGGCGACAAATTGTGGCCACTGCCTGAGGGCGATCAGGACGAGCAGCACTGGGCGGGAGGATCGGATGTACTTGACGACGGCCAATACTCGTTCCAGGTGTCATCCGAGGACGGCAACTGCTCCATCTCGCTCAATGGTCCTGCCGATCCACGGACCGGACTCCAATTTGCGCGCACAATCAGCCTGGGCTCCGACTCTCCACAGATTCGCTTTCATGCGGTGATGACGAACGCGTCAGGCCACTCGATCGAGTGGTCGTTGCAGTCGGTCTCGCAGTACAACACGGCGGACCCGCGGGATCCATCCACCTGCAATCACGATTTTCGTGCCTTTACGCCGGCCAATCCCACGAGCAGCTATCTCGAGCGGTACCACGTGCGATTCGGGCCCGCCGAAAACCCGAACGCTCGGGTGATGGAAGACGGTCTGTTCACGCTGCGCTACGGCTATCTCGCCGCGGAGCTGTGGCTGGATTCTCCTGCGGGATGGCTCGCCGTGACCGATGGCACGTCGGGCTACGCCATGGTGGAGCGCTTCCATTACAAAAGCGGAGCCGCATATCCCGGCAAAGCGTCCGTGATCTTTTGGACCAACGGCCCTGAAGTGCGGATGGATTCGAAAGGTATGCCGACGCTCACCGCTCCAAAACTGGATGAAACACCGTTCTACATGGAAGCCGAGCTCAACAGTCCCCAAGTGCGTCTCGATCCCGGCGAGAGCTACGATTTTGATACCGAATGGTATCCAACGCGGTGCGGAAAAGAGTTTGAGACTGTCACCGACGCCGGACTCGTGGTCCATGCCCTCGCTGCCACGCGATCCGATGGGGGAAGCGTAACCGTCACGGGCTCATTCGGGGCGTTCTTTGGCGCGCGTGTGATCGCTCACGTCTATGAAGGTGGAGGTCGACTGCTAAACAGTCTGCCTCTGGAAGACGCAGACCCGTTGAAGCCCTTGGATCTCAACAAGACCATCGCCGTGAGCAACGATGCTGCGCGGATTTCCGTCCACCTGGAGGAGTCGAGCGGCACCGATCGCGGCTCTCTCGGTGAAGTTCCTATCCGGTAGGAGTCAGTCCGTCCACGCACACCAAGTCAAGGCAGCGAGAAAGCAAAAACATCGCTGCCCGCAGCGATGGCGACGTATTGTTGTTCATTAACAGCGAAGGTCATCGGCGAGGCGTGGATGCGCTGTCCTGTGTTGAAGTGCCAGAGCGGCGTCCCCTTTTCGTTGTCCACGGCCTCGAATGAGCCTGCCGGATCTCCGAAAAACAGCACCCCGCCGGCAGTGGTCACGGTTCCGGCCCAGCCGTCTTCGTCTGTGATCTGCGGGTACTTCCATTGCAACTGCCTGTTATCAAGATTGTACGCAAGCAGGACGTTCTGCCCCCTCTCGCCAGGAACGCGGTTTGCGCCGGTAGCGTAAAACGTCCGTCCAGGCGCGAATTTCTCCGGCTTCAGCGTATAGACGTTGCATTCCTCGAGGGCCACGAAATAGAAGAGGTGCGTGGCCGGATTGAAGGATGGGGAGTACCAATTAGTGGCTCCGTTCATGCCAGGACAGATGCGCGTACCCTCCGCGGACGGCTTGACTCCGGTCACGACGGGACGGCCTGCTGCATCGATCCGGCTTGCCCAATTCAGGTTTTGCACGAAAGGAGTGGCGGAAAGAAATTTGCCATTGGTCCGGTCGAGCACGTAAAGGAATCCGTTACGATTGGCCTCCACCAGGAGCTTGCGCGGGCTGCCATTGTAGTTGGCATCGATGAGCACCGGCGTCTCCGCAGCGTCATAGTCGAAGAGATCATGAGGCGTGAACTGAAAATGCCATTTGAGTTTGCCGGTGTCCGGATCGATGGCCAGCACGCAGTCGGTGTAAAGGTCGTCGCCGGGTCGAACACTGCCGTCAAAATCCGGACAGGGATTGCTGGTGCCCCAGTAGACCAGGTTCAATTCCGCATCATAAGTTCCTGGCATCCAGGTAGTGCCGCATCCCGTCAGGTAATGGTCGCCGGGCCAGCTCGATGATCCCGGTTCGCCCGGCCCGGGGATCGTCCAGAGTCGCCAGAGGAACTTGCCGGATATTGCGTCGAAGGCGGCGAGGAAGCCTCGGGTGCCGTCGTCACCCCCTGACGTCCCCACCAGGACCTTGTTCTTAACCACGAGCGGTGCGCTGGTGGCTCCATAGTTCTTGCTTGTGTCCGCGTAAGTCACATCCCAGAGCAAGTGGCCGGAGCGTGCGTCAAGGCACAAAAGATGGGCATCGTCGGTCTCCATGTAGATCCGGGAGCCCAAGACCCCGACTCCGCGATTGTGGTGGGCGGAGGCATCGTCGATGAGACCCTGCGTGATGGGCCGTGAATAATGCCAGATAACGCGCCCGGTGCGCGCGTCGAGTGCGAAGCAGTCGTTGGCCGAGGTCACGAACATCAACCCATCGATCACCACTGGAGTGACTTCCATCGATTCCGAGTTTGGTGAATGGAAAACCCAGGCCGCACGCAGACTGCCGGCGTTCGTCGTATCGATCTGGTGAAGACTGCTAAAGCGTCGGCCCGTGTAATCGCCGTTGTAAGCAGGCCAATTGGCTCCGGCCGGCGCTGTCAGAAGGTCGGCAGGCCGAACATCGATGGATGAAGAGACGGGAGCGGCTCCAGGCGCCTGTTGCGCCAGACTCAGTCCGGAGCCGACAGCAATCAAGCAAAAGGCGCCAGCGATCCTTCTCCGAATCATGAATCGATCCTTCTCCGCCGCCACGAAATCAATTACCGTGGGTTGCCGGAGACCGCGATTATGCGACGAAAGGGCCGAAGAGGCAATCCCGTGATCCTGTGCAGGCTGCGCCGCGCTGCGATCCGCACGTGTGAATGGTGATTCGCTCCGTGTGAAGTCTCGGATTTGGTCACAAGGATTAGGGTTTATACTACGTTTTTCGAAACCGCCCACGGTGGTTCGGGCTGAAAGGCGGGTGTTCGACCAGCCGCCGATTAAGGGCTGACCGATCGCTGCGAAACGGCCGGGCAGGACCTGCGCCGTGGTTGTTCGATAAACGACGAAAACGCCGGGTAGGTCCGCTTCCGAATAGTCATGGGAAACGATCCTCAACCATGCGCGCGAAGGACTATGGCGCTCCTGGCGATCTCAATTCTGGGCGCTGGGTTAATCGTTTCGACGGCTTTTGGAGGCGTTGCCTACCAAACCGGAAACATGAGCGCGAAATCTCTCGAAGGAAAGCAGGTGTTCGTCGCGCGCTGCGGAGTATGTCACGGGCTCGACGGCCGAGGGGGCGAACACGCTCCTGCCATTGCGACCGGAGCCGCTGCTCAACTTTCTGATTCTGACGTGGAGAGGATCATTCAGGGCGGCATTCCGTCAAAGGGCATGCCGTCTTTCAAGGATATGACTCCGTCCGGCATTCGGACGCTAATCGCCTACCTTCGAGTCCTCCAGGGAAACGACGGAACCACAGCTGTGAATGGAGATGCGAGTCACGGCAGAGCCTTGTTCTTCGGCACTGCACAGTGCTCTCGGTGCCACTCGTTTCGCGGCGAAGGAGGCTTCCTGGGGCCTGATCTTTCGAGCTTCTCCCGATCGCATTCGCCGGAGACGACCAGGCGGGCGATCATTGATCCGAAGCAGGATGCTGAAAGAATGACAGACACCGTGACGGTGATCACACGCGATGGCAGGAGATTGAGCGGCGTCGCTCGCAACGAAGATAACTTCTCTTTGCAGTTACAGACGATCGACGGCAATTTTCACCTGCTCATGAAATCGGACCTGGCCTCCGTGAACCACGACGCGAGGTCGCTGATGCCCTCCGATTACGCCGCGCGCTTGGGGGCTCGCGACCTCGACGACATCGTCGCTTTCCTGTTGTCGGCTGGCGCGGGCCCAGCAGAACGCGTGACTGCCCGGAAGAACGGTTCCAAATCGCACTAGACCCGGGGCGGCGGTGACGCCTGGTGGGATGTCTATGGCTTCAGGGCTCGCTGTGAAAGTAAGTGTCGCGACGGCGATAACGGCTTCGATTATCGCGTTTGCACGCCACCCTCTACCTGCCTTTCAGCAACCGGGTCCCGGCCCGAGATCGTTTGCACTACAGGCGCTTTCGCCGCAATTTTGGAGCATTGTCCCACCTCGGGCTCAACTCACCAAGTTGGCCGCCGGCTTCGGGTTCACCGAAGGTCCTGTTTGGGACGCGCGCGGCTTCCTCTACGTCAGCGACGAGGTCCAGAACAAAATCTATCGTGTGGGTGCAGACGGCCGCCGAGAAACGGTGGTAGCGCTTGGCGATCCGGATGGCAACACCTACGACTTGCGCCTGCGCCTGCTGGACTGCGCCAGCGTGCTGCGCGCGATCATTCGCGTGAGCCCGTCGGGACAGTACACGGTTCTTGCAGACCGCTACCAGGGGAAGCGTTTCAACAGCCCCAATGACATAGTCATCGGTCCCGACGGGGCAATCTACTTTACCGACCCTACGCTCGACCTTCCGAAAGGACAGCCTCGGGAAATTCCGTTTCAAGGCGTCTACCGCCTGGACAAGCGTGGCGGTGTCCGTTTGGAGACCAAGGACTTGACCCAGCCGAACGGGCTTGCATTTTCGCCCGATGGGAAGATCCTTTACGTGGATGACAGCGACCAACGCAACATTCGCTCGTACCATTTCAATGTTGCCGATGGTAGCCTGTCGGACGGCCGCATGTTTGGCGATGAAAAGGCCGAGCCTGACGACGGAGTTCCGGATGGAATGAAAGTGGATAGTGCTGGCGATCTGTTCGTTACTGGTCCAAAGGGGATCTGGGTCTGGGACGCACAAGGGCGCCATCTGGGTACCATCGTCATGCCGGAACAGCCGGCCAACCTCACCTGGGGTGGAAACAACTACAGCTCGCTCTATATCACAGCGACCACTTCCGTCTATGTTCTTCCGATCAGGGTGCGCGGCTTTGTTCCTTGCCTTGCTGCAAAGGCGAAGGCTCGCTCGCGGGAGCGGCAATGAGACATCGAAACGGTGCCGGAAGTCGCGTCGTATCGCTCCGCGCTTGGCGGACGAAGGGAGGCTAAATCGATGAAACCGATCAGCCGCAGACAAATGCTGAAAAA
>DASYYZ010000212.1:0-9153 GCA_035946735.1 Terriglobia bacterium | reverse complement strand
AGCGCATTTGCTCAAGATATTCAAGGCACTGGGCGTCGCTGGCGAACTCCTTGTTTACGTCTATCAGGTTCATGGCTATGCTCTCCCCTCAACACTTAAATCGTATCAGTTTTACTTATCTGTGTCAAGGGCATAGTCACGAAATTTTCTTCGTAGTGGTTCAGTTTGGCAGGATTGTAGCGCGGGTGTCCCCACCCGCGCCGTCCGAGATCAAGCCAAGGGACGGAGACGAATCGCGGGTGCGGACACCCGCGCTACAGGCGTCAACCTGAACCACTACCTTTTCTTCAGCCGAGGATCACCGGAAACGGAACGCCCCACCTGGTTTTAAGGGTGGGGCGCTGTGGAGAGAACGAAACGTCAGAAGATCGGTCTAGAAGTAGACCTTTCCACTGAGTTGGAGAACCCGCTCTGCAATGCCGCTGCCTGTGAAAGTCCCGAGGACGCGGCCGAAGTTAGCGTTGTTGATGTCGCTCACGGGTGCACCGAACTGAGCGTGATTGAAGGTATTAAAGGCCTCCAGGCGCAGTTCGATGTACTTGGACTCGGTGATGTGAATGTCCTTGAGAAGCGACATGTCAAAGTTATTGATCCCCGGCCCGTAGAAAGGATTGCGGGACGAGTTCCCGATACCCGTGCCAGCCGCGGCCTGGCTGAAGGCGTTCGGATTGAACCAATAATTGGGCAGCGCGGTGCCGCCCACCGTATAGGTCTGCCCGCGAGGATTCCCGAGGTTCAGCGCCACGCCGGGCACGGTATTGGGACGGTCCCAGCAAGGCACGTCCACAACCTCCGCCGCCGACCAGCAGGTGAGCGAGGGATCCGCGCTGTTAGCCACCAGCACCGGGAAACCGGACTGGAAGGTCACGATACCCACCAGCTTCCAGCCATCGGTAAGCGGACGCGCGAAGTGCGCGAAGTGGTAGAAGGGAAGCGTGTAATCGTAGTTGAACACGAAGCGCTGCGGCGCGTCGTTATCCGACGGCGCATACATGGACGTGAAGTTGAAGGGGTTGATCCCGGGCGGAACGAAAGCCGCCTGGTTATCGAACGTCGAGTTCTGATCGAAATAGCGGGACCAGGTATAAGCCGCCAAGAATTGGAGGCCGTGGCTGAACCGCTTGTTCACGGACACCTGCAGCGAATTGTAGTTGGAGTTGTAATCCGTCGACTGCTGGTTGATGGCCGCAATGCCGGTGGTCAGCGGATTGTAGGGGAAGGTAATGGGAGCGCAGGTACCGAGATTCGACGGCGTGCAGCCGAGCGCGGCAGCCGTCGGATTGACGCCCGGCTGTCGACCGGCAGGGTTGAGTTCGTAAGCGCCTTCCAGGTGATGGGCGACGTTACCCACGTAGGCGACGGTCATGGTGGTGGAGCCCGTAAGCTGGCGCTCGACGGTGAAGTTGTAGTTCTCGGAAACTGGCACACCAAAGTTCGGACTGAGAACGTTGATCGTCAGGGGCTCGATGGCCGCGAAGTTCACCTTCGCTCCTGGCGGCGGAGCGGTGTAGGGGAACGGGTTCGCAGTGGAACACGCAACGGGTGGACTGCCACAGGTGCCGGTGTAAGGATTGGCAAAGTTGGGGCTCCCGCCAATGCCTCCCACGCCGAACGAGGTTACGGAGAAGGGAGGCGTGGAAAGGTTCTGCAGCGCCAGTTCCTCTTCGGACCGGTTGTAGTACATGCCAACTCCGGCGTGGATGCTCCATTTCTGCGAATTGCCAGGGCTCCAGGCGAATCCGAGCCGTGGAGCAAAGTCGTGGAGAGGCGTCTTCACGCCGCCCGCGCTGTTGATCCCCGGGTCGCCCGGCCACAAAACACCGAGAGGCGCGGTGGGAAACACGGTGGATTGCACGCCCGGCCGGAAGGCATTGACATCTCTTCCGGAGTAGTAGAGGTTTTCATACGGCGTCTCGATGTCCCAGCCGGTTCCATAGGTCAGAGTCATGTTGGGACGCATCTTGAATTCGTCCTGAACGTAGGAATAGTACTCCCGGGATCGCGCGTTGATGATCGATCCGTTTTCTTGCACGAATTGATCGGGTTGCCCCAGAAGGAAGTCGGCTCCAGGGGTGCCCGTGGAGTAGGGCCCGGTTCCCGCGAAGTTGTAGAACCCGCTCAGGAACGCGTAGAAGGGGTTATACACTTCGAACCGGTCCATGGTAAAGCCCGCCTTGAAGGCGTGCCGGCCGATGACCTTGGAAAAGTTGTCGATGGCCTGGTAGGTATTCTCGAGGCGAGGCTGAGGCCCGAATTCACTGAATCCCAGGGTGAAAAGCCCGGTGACGGCCATAACTGGAATCGACGCGGCCGCTGAGTTCTGGGGGTTGATCCCAGTGAATCCGTAGCTGTTCGGATTGATCGGATTTACAGGATTCACCGCATTAAAGTTGAAGCGGAAATAACCGAAACGCGCCTCGTTCAGCGTTGTTCCGTTGAAGATATGGTTCCAACTGAGCGCGTATTGCTGGGCATGAAATTGATTCTGCGCTTCAAAGCCGGGCAGGGTGGCGCCGGCGAAGGGCAGGGTGCTGGTGTTCGGAGTACGCTCCCAGAGCCAATAGCCCCAGATCGAATCTTTAGTGCTGAAGTTCTGATCGATGCGGGTGATGTATTGGTCGTCCAGTCCCGTGGTGCTGGGATTGAACGTGTATCCATTGCCGGTGGTGTTGGGCAAGGGCACAAACTGGTTGGTGAGCTTCACCGCCAGCGGATTCAGGTCAGCCGAAGGGATCTGGCCGGCGGAGAAAATGGTGGAGTAGGGAGTTCCGGCCGCATAGGTTGAACCGTTGTCTCCCACCAGAGGTACTGCGGAAATTCCGGTTGAGCTGGCAAGGGCGGGAAAAGCTCCATTGCGTTCGTCCGCAGTGAACACGGTGGGCACTGTGAGGGCCTGGGGCACAACGTTGCGGGTCCCCTGGTAGGAGAAGAAGAAGAAGGTTTTGTCTTTGCCGTTGTAGACGTGCGGAATGTCTACCGGACCTCCGATCGTGCCTCCGAACTCATTCTGGTGAAAGGGAGTGACGGTGTTCTGAAAGAAGTTGCGAGCATCGAGGCTGGTGTCGCGATAGAACTCGAAGGCATCGCCGTGCAGGCTGTTGGTGCCATTCTTGATCACGGCATTCATGATCGCGCCTGAGTTGCGACCGTACTCCGGATTGATGGTGCTGGTGACCATCCGGAACTCGCCGATGGCGTCTGGACTCGGGATCACCCCGGCCGTGTTGAGCGAAATGTCGGCGGTGTCAACGCCGTTCACCAGGAACGAGTTCTGCTGCGTCTGAGCGCCATTCGTGGAGAAGTTCGTACCCATATTGCCGGTGCCGAAGCGGTCCGAGCCGCCCACGACGCCGGGCTGAAGTTGCTGCAATTGGATCCAATTGCGGCCATTCAAAGGTAGATCGGCGATGGTGCTGGCTCCAATGGTCGTCCCGAGCTGCATGCTGGTGGTGTTGATTTGCGCCGGATTCGCCTCCACCGTGACCTGCGTGGCGGTAGTCCCAACTTCCAGAGCCGTGTTCGCCACGTAGACCTGGTTCACGTCGAGGTGGACGCTGTTGCTGACCGACTTTCGGAAGCCGTCTCTTTCGATGCTGATCGTGTAAGTGGCAGGGGCTAGCAGATTTTCAACGTCGAAGGCGCCGTCCGACTGCGAGGTGACCGTCCTCGATATGCCAGTGCCTTCGTTGGTGACAGTAACAGTAGCGGACGGAACCACAGCTCCGGTGGCATCGGTGACCGTTCCGCGTATCGTTCCATACAGATTGTCAGCACGCGCGCCACTCGCCACCAACAAGGCAGCCAGCATTGCGCCCGACAAAAGTCTGAACGTGCAGCTTTTTATCAAGCGTTCCTCCAGTGAGGAGCGCCTGTCATTCCCGGCCCTCCGGCCGTCTTTCTAAGTTTTCACTTACCGGGGTCCGCAGTGCCTCGAAACTGAGAGCCTACAGGTCGACGACAGACACCCTCTTTTTTGATTGCACTGCATTTGACGCACCAAATCGTCGCAGGGTTGGCGATGAGAATTACGCTGCTATAACTTAGCTGTCCGGAATCGCTCAGTTGGGCGGCTCGACGGCTTAACAGTTTACGGGCCTTGGAATTCCGGCTACAAATAATCATAGGCCGCCATGAGCCCTCCTTGTGTCCTTTTGAAAGCCTCAACGCTTTTCCATGGTCGCGATCATCGCCGGCGGAATCGAGGAATCGAGTGAATCGAGTGCAGGCGGTTGACATCCGGCCCGGCCATGGCTAGAGTGAGACCGTGTTTGCTGCCCAGGTCACTTTAGCCTTGGCGTTTTTTCAATCCCCGTCTTCTGCCTATCCTGATAACGCTGTCATCCTGCAAGACATTCAAGCCGGCAAGTATCCGGAGGCGCGCGAAGAACTTCAACAGGCCCTCAGGCGTGCCCCCCGGGACGCTGACCTGTGGAAACGCCTTGGTGAAGTGGACGCCCACCTTCAGGATACCGATGCCGCGATCGCCGCCTTTCAAAGGGCCACTGCCCTTACCCCTCGGAATCCCGACATTTATTTTGATTTGGGAGTACTGTTCATGCAGAAAGGGGCTACGAACGAAGCCCTGAAAACGTACAAGCAGGGACTTGCGTTAGATCCCGTCAACGAGGCCGCCAACCAGAACTATGCCGTATTGCTCATGCAGGCGGGCAAGGCTTGCGAGGCCGTCAGCCCCTTGCAAAAAATTGAAGGGACGAATGGCAGCGACCTTTCGGTGCGCGCATCGCTGATTGAATCGCTATGGAAGTGCGGGAATAAAGAGGCGGGCAAGGAGGAGCTGGCAGAGTTCCTGCAAATGCCCTCCGCCACGCTTGACGACCGGATGAAGTTGGCCAAAGCCCTGGGGCAGGACCATCTGTTTGAAGCAGCCGAGGAAACCTTAACGAATGTCGCCGAGACGGCACCTGACTTTGCCGAGGGCCACGCCGACCTCGGGCTGCTGCTTCTCCAGAAAAATCAATTCCAACGCGCGGCACGCCAATTGGGACGGGCCGTGCAATTGGAGCCGTCCTCGGCACGATATTCCATGGATTTGGCCCAGGTCCTCTTGAAAGCGAAGCAGTACCCCACAGCCTTGGAGTTCCTGAAGGCAGCCAGGGACCGCTTTGGAACTCTTCCCGAATATCAATATAAGGTCGCGTGGGCTCATTACGGTTTGGGTGACGTGCCCCAAGCGGAGGTAGAACTGCAAGCCCTTGTGCGACAGCATCCTGAACTGGATCGGGTCCACTACTCACTAGGGAACTGCTATGTGGCCTTGGGACGATTGGCCGAGGCCGAAGCGCACTATCGAGAGGCTATTGCCCTGAACCCGAAGAACGGATCGTATCACGGCGCGCTCGGACAGGTGCTGAGGAAGAAGGGCAAGGAGGGACTCGGTGAGGCCGTGGCAGAATTGGAAACAGCTTTGCGACTAGATCCGTCAGGCCTGCAAACTCGCGTAGAATTGGCCATTTGTTACGAGCAGCAGGCGTCGCTTTCCAAGGCTGAGCGCTTGCTGGAAGCTACCATCCGTCAGCAGCCGAGTCTGCCGGATGCCCATCGTGTTCTCGCGCGAGTATATTATCTCGAGGGAATGAAGGAGCTGGGAGACCGGGAATCGGCGATCGTATCGAAGCTGGACGCAGACCGGGACTCCCGCCCTCCGATGGAGATGGGGACCTCCCCGGTTCCTCAGAGCTTTTGACGGGCGATCCCACTTTTGCCGTCCAAACTACGATCTCCCAACTTCTTTGTGGGCCGCGAAGAGGGTGAGCTTCGGACTTGAATCGCGCGCGAAGGATAAAAGCTCAGGACAACGCGGCTTGGCCGCAATCAAACCGAAGTTCTCCGTGATCTCCGTGTTGAGAAGCCTCCAAACACGGAGTCACGGAGGCTCTGTGGCCTCAGTGTTGAAAGCTTTTGGGCGCAGAGAAACAACAAGTTTGTGCAAATTGCAAACATTTTAGCTCTTAGCAAAGCAGCGGGCTCAGCGGGGTCACGAAAAAGGCGAAGAGCATGGCCCTTCATCCTTGGCCTTGCTCTCTGCGCCCTCTGCGAGGCCTCCGCGACCTTTGTGTTTAGGTCTTTGGCTGCGGCCCGAGGGCGCGCAGTGTTTGTGACTTTCCGCGAAGTACCCGCAAAGGAAAGTGGAATTAAATGGGTCCATGACAACGCGCGCTCCCCCCAGCGCTATTTGCCGGAGACGGAGCCTCCCGGCGTGGCCATATTTGATTACAACAACGACGGCCGGATGGACCTGCTTTTTGTCAATAGCGGGGAAGCGCCGTTCTTCCATCCCCCCCAACCCCTAGCCTACGGGCTATACAAGAACAACGGGGACGGAACTTTTAGCGATGTCACCGAAAAAGCCGGCATTAACCCAAATCTTTTCGGGATGGGAGTTGCGGTGGGCGATTACGACGGGGACGGGTTTCCGGACCTCTTTATCACCGGCTACGGCCGCTCCATTCTCTACCGCAATAACCGCGATGGGACCTTTAGCGATGCGACCGCTCAAAGCGGCATTCATGCGCCGGGATGGTCCACCAGCGCCGTCTGGTTCGATTACAACAATGACGGTAGATTGGACTTGTTCGTTTGCCAGTTCGTGGACTATTCGGATCTCAAGGTCTGTGGCGCCGAAAACTCTTATGGGGGAAAGCCGGGCGGCGCCTCAAAGAACGAAACGTTTTACTGCTATCCCAGGATCTTGCCACCCACCGCCAGTCACCTTTACCGGAATGATGGGAATGGCCACTTCACAGACGTCAGTGTCGAAACTGGAATCGCCGCTTTGCGAGGGAAGGGATTGGGAGTGGTGGCCACGGACATCAACAACGACGGCTACCTCGACCTGTTTGAAACGAACGACACGGCCCCCAACATTCTTTTCGTTAATCGAGGCGGGAAGAAGTTCGAGGAGATCGGGCAAGCGGCCGGCGTGGCCTTCAGTGAAGACGGTGTTACGCGTTCGGGGATGGGTGTGGACTCCGCCGACTACGACCACGACGGATGGCAGGATTTGTTTGTGGCCAATCTTGACCAAGAACTCTTCTCCCTTTATCGTAACCTCGGCGATGAAATGTTCGACGACCTCAGCATGCGGACCGGCATCGCGGGAGCGACCCGCCTGATGAGCGGCTGGGGGCTGCGCTTTCTGGATTACGACAACGACGGTCTGACGGACCTCATTCTTGCGAATGGCCACCCCGACGACCACGTGGACGAGCGGATGAAAGGCGTTACCTTCGCCGAGCCGCTTCTGCTGTTTCACAACGACGGAAACGGGAAGATGACGAACGTCAGCGCGTCCAGCGGCGAGGTTTTTGCGAAGAGATACGCTGCGCGCGGGCTGGCGGTGGGCGACCTGAATAATGACGGGTATCCGGACCTCGTGGTGGGGGTCAACGGCGGCGCGCCGCTGATCCTTTATAACAATGCGGAGAGCGGGAACCATTGGATTGGGCTGCATCTGGTTGGAACGACATCAAACCGGGACGCTGTTGGGGCCCTGATCAAGTGGAGTGTGGATGGGAGCGTTCACTCTCTGTTCAAAAGAGGCGGTGGAAGCTTTATGTCCAGCCATGACCCCCGAGAAATACTGGGAATCGGAAAGGAGGCCCGCGCGGAGTGGGTGGAAATAGAATGGCCGAGACCCAGTCATCGGATCGATCGCTTTACCAACCTTCGGATTGATAAGTACTCGACGATCGTGGAAGGCAAAGGCATTCAGCAATGATCGCCCTGGCTGCGCTAATGACGATGCTCATTCAGGTCGCCAACCCAGTGGCGTCGCTGCTTCAGCGCGCCAAACGGGATTTTGAGTTCGGGAGGTATTCCGAAGCGCGCACCGAGCTCAAGCGGGCCTTAAATCTGTCTCCCAAAGACGCGGTGCTCTGGAGCTACCTGGGGATGACAGAGTTCAAGCTACATGAAAGCGACGCAGCGATTGACGACCTGGAGAAGGCCCGAGTGCTGGACTCCGGCAATGCCCTGAACTATTTCAACCTCGGCATGCTGTACCACTATAAGGGTGAGACGGCAAAAGCCCTGGAAGCCTACAGGCACGGATTAGACCTGGCCCCTGATGACAGAGCGGCCAACGAGAGTTATGCGCGGCTCCTGATGGAAACCCAACGCTATCGCGAGGCCATCGGGCCACTCGAGAAGTCAAAGAGAAACTCTCCAGCGAATTTTTCCCTTCGTCTTGCCCTGGTCGAGGCATACATTAAGAGCGGGCTGTACGACCAGGGAGTGAACGAAATCCAGGAATTCGTGAAGGCTCCAAACTGCTCCACCCACGATCAACTCGATCTCGCGAATCTTCTCGTGGAAAACAAGAGGGCGGGTGCCGCCCGGTGGGTTTTTGAAGAAGTGGTCAAGACGGCGCCTGACCTTGCCGAGGGACACGCCGGACTCGGCTTGGTGTGGACCGAGCTGAACCGGTACGAAGATGCGGCGAGGGAACTGGGACGAGCTGTTCAGCTCTCGCCCGGCTCGGCAGATTACTCCGTGCGATACGTTGAGGCCCTCCTCTTATCGCGGCAATACCCTGCCGCCCTCGATTTTCTCAAGTCTGCCAAAGAGAGGTTCGGGAATCTGCCCGAATATCGATTTAAATTGGGCGTGGCCTATTACGAGCAGTCGGAATATCCCGCGGCTATTGACGACCTCGACGAGCTAGTCCGGAACTACCCGAACATGGACCAGGCCCACTATTTTCTTGGGCACTCCTACAGCGCCACCGGCGACCTCAAGAACGCCGAAGTTCAGTACCGGGTTGCACTTTCTCTAAATCCTCGAGACCCTTCCTATTACGCCGCCCTCGGGCACGTCCTAAGCAAGGGGAGCGACCTGCGGAAAGACGAAGCCATCAAGTATCTGGAGAGGGCAGTGCAGATGGACCCCGCCGACCTACATAGCAAGGAAGACTTGGCCATTTGCTACGAGGACGAAGGGCGCTATCCGGATGCTGAACGCCTGCTGGAAGATGTGACTCGGGGCGAGCCCGCGCTGGTCACAGCACATCGTATGTTGGCGCGAGCCTACTATCGCCAGGGAAAAAGGGACCAAGGCGACCGGGAATCTGCTACTGCCGCGAAGCTCGAAGCGAGCCAACTCCCCGCCGCGCGGAGATGAACGATTCGGTCAATT
>DASYYZ010000211.1:0-8475 GCA_035946735.1 Terriglobia bacterium | reverse complement strand
CCCGGATCGCCTCGATCGCCACCCGCGCCTTGAACTTGGCACTGTACTGCTTGCGTGTCGTGCTCATCGGCCCTCCTAGCCTCGACGACTGAGCCGACATGTTAACTTATTGCCTGGTCCAAAATTCGGGGTCCACTATATTCTTGGCAACCTGGAATCTGTAAGTTATAGATAACAATGGGCGTGGCAGGGTTCGAATCCCACCGTCTCCGCCATTCCGCGCCAAGCTAATCCATCTCCTGAGGCGGCTGCGTCACGTGCCTGGGAATCGGCAACCGCGCTGCCGCAGTGTTTTCCGGGGCTTGCCCTGATCTGAGGTGAGAGGCTCTCTATTCACCTCACCTTGGCCGCCACTGCTCGAAGAACTGCTTGAAAGAGTCAGCGCCCAAGTTCCGGGCGTCCTCGAATTGACCCTGATCCTGAGAGTAAAGCAGCTTGCCGTGCGAGTCGAGGACGGCCAGGGCCGGGATTCCTTTCCCGAGGGGGATACCGTACTTCCGAGCGAGGTCGACGTTCTTCGTCATGGGCCCCACATCGATGTGCACCACCACGTAGTTCTTCTCGATCAGGCCGGCAAGTTCGGGCGTGCGCATCTGTGCGTCGAGCGCATGACAGTCACCGCACCAGTTGGCGCCGAAATCGAGCACGATGTTCCTGCCGGACTTCGAAGCTGCCTGGATCGCGGCATCCACCTGCTGATGAGCGTCGGCCTTCTCATCGTATATGGGGTTCTCAGCACCCGAAAGGGCGGCCGCCATCGTTAGGCTAGCGACGACTGCGAGGGTTGCGCTCCTCAGATTCGTCTTCATGGCTTTACTTTCTCCCTGGCTCCTGCTTCTCACCTGCCGACAACAAGAGCGGCGAGCCGAACTCCGGAAGCTAGTTGACTGCGCGGAGGGCGCATGAAGGCAAGAGCACGAAGGACAAGTCTGGTTGGGTGACGTAGCCTTTAGGGTAGCGAACCACGGTAACACGAACCCGAGTTCTGCCGGCGTTCGTAAAGCCCAGCCTCTGTGCTGCCGCCAGCGAGACGTCCAGCAAGCGACCCGCGATGTTCGGTCCCCGGTCATTCACTCGCAGAATCACCGCGCGTCCGTTCCTCAGATTCGTGACTTTGATCCTGGAATTGAGCGGAAGCGTTCGGTGTGCCGCGGTGAGCTGAGTCGAGTCGAATTCTTCGCCGTTGGCCGTGGTACCCTCCAACTCGGAGCCGTACCAAGTGGCCAGTCCGACCTCGCTCATGAGCGCAGGCGCGACGCGCACGGACTTCGCCAGAGTGAAGCGGACCGGAATCGGCGCTTCGGAGGCGGCCGAGAGCGCCACCAGAGCTGCTGCTCCACAGCCCACGATCAAGTTCCGCATTGAACCTCCACAATCATACCCCTACACCAGTCGATCGAGATTTTGCAAATGTGTGGGGATAGTTGGCCAGTGAATGATAAGGGGTTCAAGCCTCCGGCGTCAAGAGCGATTTGTGACTCCCGCGACCCTGTCTGCGCATCACCGGCTGCGTCGCCATTTCACCACCAGGGGCGTTCCCAGAAAAGGGAAGTGCTCGCGAATACGGTTCTTCAGAAAGCGCTCGACGGAAAAGTGCGGTGATCCGGCGCGATTGATGAAGGCCACAAAAGTGGGTGGCGACACAGCTGCCTGTGTGAGGTAGTAAAGCCGCAGCGATTTGCCTCCCGGGGTGGGTGCGCGCTCAAAATCCAGCCGCTGCACGAATCGATTCATCTCTGCTGTCGGAACCCGATACCGGCGGGCGGCGGCCACCTGGACGATGGCGTCAAGCAGCTTACGAAGCCGCTGTCCCTTGATCGCGGAGATAAAGACCAGGGGTGAAAAATCGAGATACTTCATCGTTTCGCGCACGACCTTCGTAAATTCCGCTGCGGCCTCCTGGTTGTTTGGAACAGCATCCCACTTGTTCACCACGATGATCACGGAGCGATTGCTCTCATACGCGTAGCCGCCGATGTTAGCGTCAAGGTTGGTCACCCCTTCGATCGCGTCAATGAGAAGCAGAGCGACATCGGAGCGCTCCAGATGCTTGCGCGCCTGGATCACGCTGAGCTTCTCCTGATGCTCGTGAGTTTTGCCTTTGCGCCGGATGCCGGCGGTATCAATCAGCCGGATTCGATGGCCGTCGTATTCCAGCTCAGCGTCGATGGCATCGCGCGTGGTGCCGGGTATCGGAGTCACGATGGACCGTTCTTCGTCGAGCAGCCGGTTGAGCAAAGTTGACTTGCCCACGTTGGGCCTTCCGATGATGGCCACCTCGATCGGCGATTCCCCCAGACCGTCACCTGCTTCGATCGACGTTTCAGGGGCGTCGGTGTGCGCGCCGGGAGCAGCTACAAAGGCCGACGTGACGTGATCCAGCAGATCGTCCACGCCACGGCCGTGCTCGGCTGAAGTCGGGAATATGTCCGCGATTCCCAGCCTGTGAAACTCAGACCCGAGCACTTCCTGCCTGCCGGAGTCGGCCTTGTTCACGGCCAGTGTCAGTGGCTTGCCCGTGCGGCGCAACCGCCGGACCAGCTCCTCATCGAGTGGCAGCAATCCCTGACGCGCATCCACCACTACGATCACCTGATCGGCTTCATCGATTGCCGCTCGCGCCTGGCGCAGAATGCCGGCCGCGATCTCACCTGCGGCACGTGAGTCGGGCGACGGATCGAGCGCCTCCATGAGCCCTCCGGTGTCGATCACCTCAAACGCTTTGCCCAGCCACTCCGCCTGCCCGTAGAGACGATCGCGCGTCATGCCCGGCTGAGCGCTCACGAGCGCGCGCCGCCGGCCCACGATTCGATTGAACAGGGTTGACTTGCCGGTGTTCGGACGGCCGACGATGGCGAGCCGAGGGAGTTTACCCATAGCTCTAGAGACGATTCTCAGCGGGGATCGGGGCCGGCTCCTCGCGCGCCAGTCGTGAAGAGGACTTGTCAAAGGTACCCTGTTGTCTAACGCCCTCGAAGGACTACGGAGTGCTGGATCCTTTTTCCGTCTTCGCGCTCGCGGAGGGCTCAGCGACTGGCCCTAATTTCTTGAGAATCGCAGCGTAACTCGCGCCCATCGTCGAGTTGTCGGGCGCGAGCTCGAACGCTCGATGATACTCTTCGAGAGCGCCGCGCAGGTCGCTCTTGATCAGCAGAGCGTCGCCGATGCTCTTGTGAACTTCCGGGTCGCTCGGGTTAAGCCGGGCCGCCTCGCGAAACGACTTCAAGGCGCCGTCCGTGTCGCCCACGGTGAAAAGGGCAAGCGCCAGGGCCTTTTCGATCGCGACGTCGTCCGGCTTGAGTCTTTGAGCGGCCTGATAGGCGCCGATGGCGCGATTGAGATCGCCCTTGGCATAAAGGGCGTCGCCGTATCCGGTGTGAAGCTCTGCGTCGCTGGACTCGAGTTGCAAGGCCGCCCCATACTCCACAATGGCGTTGTCCCAGTCGTGCTTTTGCGAAAATGCCCGGGCCAACTCGCGATGAGCGATTTGATTCTTCGGATCGAGCCGCAGTACCTCGCGGTACTCCACGGCCGCCTCGTCCCACCGCCTTTCGCCGATGAGCGCCGTGGCCAACCCTGCGCGCGCCGCCGGGCTCGCCGGGTCCAGTTTGAGCGCGGCACGATAGATCTCTTCTGCCTGCGGCCACGATTGGCGCTGGTTCAGGTCGGCGGCGCGGGCCATGTCCTGCTCCAGTTTCTGTTCCACGGCCTGTGGCCTTTCGGATGAACCTGCATTTGGGGAACCGGTGGCAGGACCGGACGCCGTGGCGGGTGCTGCTGCTGGTTGCACGGGCGCACTCGAGCCACCCGGCGTCGCCGTCGAGCCGGCTGGAACTGCAGCCGCCGCAGAGCTCCCTGAAGACGGTCCCGGCGCGGCAGTGGTTGGAGCGGGCCGCGCGCTCGTCAATGCCTGAATCAGAATGTCGTTGACGCCAGAGGCCCTCAGGCCATCCAGAAATTGCGGGCTGGGGACAAAATCGATACCGCGCGAATCCACCAGCAGCGCGAGCCGGCGGCTATTCACCCCGCCAGCCACGAGTCCCTGGATTTGCCTGGCCGTCAGCGGCTTCGCGCTGGATTCGACGGCCGTATCCGGCTTGGCCGCCGAATCTGACCGGGGAGCGCCGGCCGGATTAGATTGTGTGGCCGAACGAGATTGCGGAGCGCCAGCGGCTCCAGGGCTGCGGCCCGTAGCGGCAGGCGCTGCCGGCAACGGCAGCAGGACAGCCGCAAGAACCAGCGTTGCCGCGATGCATCCGCGACTTGAAGGATCGTCTGTCATCGTTTTCCAGCGGTCGTTGGGAAAAAGATCCGTCCGGGCTGGTCAGTGTGGGGGCTCTTAAGTCCCGCCGCAACGACCCGGAATTATTGAAACACCTTAGAGCGGCCCGCGGGGCGGTACGACGTAACCCGTACCCTTCCGCGAGGTTTTCAGGTATTCTTGCAACAAACCGCTACCCTGCCAGTTCTCAGACTAGCAGTTTACAACCCGTATTGCCTGTTCTTGTACGGGCTCGCATCCTGACCCTGCTTTGGTGTAGCCTACATTCGATTTCTGCCGGCCCGCACAGTTTTTCGTGCTCTCGGAAGCCCGTGTTGATTCCAAGAGACTTCCTGCCAGATTCGTATTCCGGGCTATTCCGCGACTTTGAACTCTACGCGGGCTAGGCGAGTTGGCTGTGCGAATCGTCAATCGAGCTTGAGCCGGTGCAGCAAGGCGGCCCATCGCGGGTCCGAATGCAAGCTGTCATAGGCAGGGTCCACCTTGGCGTAGGCGAGGGAGTCGGCGCGCTCGTCAACGGCCTTTTCGAGCCATTGAAACGCCGGTCTTTGTCGCGGAGACCAAGATAGACAGTGGCAGGAGCGGAGGATGAGACGTACCTTTGGCGGGCCAGGCTCTCGAGATCGCCAAGAATGGCGGTGGCCTCGACTTTTTGCCCGGCCAGAGCTTTCGCTTCTCCAAGCAGAGCTTGATAAACCACGGCTCCCCCCGAAAGCTGAAGCCCTTTTTGAAACTCTACGACGGCCTCCGGGTACTCCTTCCGGTACAAGTCAGCCTCGCCCAGGCGCCGGTGAGCCAGGGCAAAGCTTGGATCGAGTTCCAGGGTCTTGTCGCACTGCTCCGCGGCAAGCTCGTACTGCCGCGCCATCAGGTAGGTCCAGGCGAGGTGCTCATTCAGGGAGAGGTCCACCGGGTTGATGTCGAGCGCCCGCTTTGACGCCGCAATCGACTCCTGATGCCGGCCCATTGCCGACAGGTAGTGCGAGTACCAGTGCAGGGCTGTAGTGTCTCCAGGATTCAACTGCAGGGCGTGGTCGAATTCCTGCTTCGAGCCGGCCCAATCCCAGTCGTAGATTAGCTTCACGTAGGCGAGAGAGGTGTGAGCCTCCGCCAAGGCTGTGTCAATGGCCAGAGCGTGCTCGGCGGCCGCCTTCGCCTTCGGCATCGCATCTTTCGGCGGCAACTGACTGTAGCCAGACGATCCCAGCAAAATGTAGGAGTCGGCCAGGCCTGCGTAGGCTAGGGCGTAGCGGGGATCCTTGTCGATGGCGCTCTGGAAGTACTTGATGCTTTCATTCACGCTCGCGGGTGTGCGCTTGCCCCAGAAGTAGCGGCCTTTCAAATAGAACTGATAGGCTTCGCTGTTGTCCGTATTTCTCTTGCCGAGTTGCTGCTGCTCCTCACCGCTCAGCTGCACTTCCAAAGCCTTGGCTACTTCTTGTGAGATTGAGTCTTCCACGGCGAACATGTTCGTGAAGGGTTCGTCAAAGGTGCCGGACCAAAGCTGAGAACCGTCCGCCACCTTCAGCAACCGCACCACTACCCTGATGCTGTCACTCGACCGTTGAATCGTCCCGTCAAGAACAGTGGCCACTCTCAACTGGCGTCCAGCCGAAACGGGGTCCTCTTCGCCCTTCAGATATCTTGTAACCGCACCGGTGGGCCGCACCACAATCTGGTGGACGCCGCCTAAGCGCGTGATGAGCGCATCCGGCAGGCCGAGGCCCAGATACTCCTGGTCCGGAGAAGCGCCCATCGAACGAAAAGGCAGCACAGCAATCGAAGGTGCTCCGCCGCTCGGCTCCGGCGGCGGTTTGGCGCGGCGTTTGAGATACAGCCATCCGCCCATCAGGAGCAATACCGCCACCGCCGGGGCAACGAGCATCCTGGATCGGCGAGGCGCCGAGACCTCCCTCACCCCGCCCCCGGAATCGCCATCGTGGGGCGAAGGATCTCCGGCGATCGGGGCTTCCGGCGCGTCCTCCTCGAGATGCTTCACAGGAGCCTGGAAGAGATACCCCTTGCGCGGAATGGTCTCGACGTACTCCCGTCCGTCAGAAGTCCGGCCCAACGTTCGGTTGAGTTCTGCAATGTGCACGGTGAGGTTGGCCGCGTCAGCGTAGCTATCGGGCCAAACTTTGCGCAGCAGATCGTCTTTGCGGAATAGCTCGCCTCCATTGCGGACCAGAACGTTGAGAACTTCGAAAGCCTTGGGAGTCAAAGGCAGAGGCTTGCCGTAACGCAGCAGCAAGTGCTTCGAAGGGTACAGTCGAAAAGGGCCAAATTCGTGGAGACTGACCTTCATGACGCCGTGTCCAAAGACTCGAGTCGAACGCGGAGGAAAACAGAATCGACTATAGCAAAGAACGGCGAGTTCACGCGGACTGCGTGCAGGGTACGGTAGGGCGCAAAAAAGGCGATAGGGGGCGCAAGACGCTGCGCCCCCGTCAGAACAGAAGACAGGCTGGTTAGTTGGGGAGGGAAGTCCAGATGCTGATGTTGCTCTTATTGTCGTCCACGGCGGCGAACGCGGAGGTTGATCCGCTCGTCTGGACGTTCAGGCCGAATGATCCGCCCTGGTTCGGATCGACGGACAGTTCCTTTACGAATTGGCCGCTGGTTGTGAATTCGACGATCTCGCTTGGCTGGTTGGGGTCGCTGTTGATAACGTCGTTGTCGCTGACCAGCAGATGGCCGTTGGGGGCCAGGGTCATGGCGAGGGCGCCGTGCAGGTGCTTGGCGTCCTGGTACACGACGGAGCCTGTGCCCTCGTCCTGGGTTGCGGTACCGGCGTGGGGCACCGCGAACACTTCGTTATCCAGCGTGGAGGCCACGTAAAGGGTGTCGCTGGCCGGCTCGTAGACGAGGCCCGTGGGTGCGTCCACGAAGGTTGCGGCATCGCACTGGAACATGTAACCGGAGGCGATGGTGGCGGTGCTCGTCACTGACACGCCGGAGGACCCGACACTCAGGTTCAGGCGCGAGATCGTGCCGTTGAGCCCATTGGCGACGAACAGCTTGACCGTCGCACCCTGATCATAGACGGTGGAATCCCAGGGACCCACGATCATCTGGTTGTTGATGATGCTGCTGACCTCCTGCCCGTTGCTGTTGATGACCAGAACCGAGCCATCCGAAGCCGTGCCGCAGGTACCATCCACGGACGGGAAGTTGCCCACCAGCACGTAACCTTTCTTAAGCACCTGCAGGGCCGTCGAAAGTCCGAGCGGGGCGGTTCCCTGGAAGAAGAGGGACTGCACCCCGTTATGAATCCTGACGATGGTGGTGCCGGTCCCTTGCAGGTTCTGCGAGTTGTTGAAATTTGAGACCAGGATGTCACCGGCTTTCAGCACGCCTCCGGCCGGCAAACCCTGAGGCACGAAAGCTACACCATACGGATTGACGTCTCCGTTTGAGGGAACGGTGGAAACGGTGACGACGGCGCTCGGTAGAAACGGCGTCGTGGAGCCGTTCGGGGCCTGATCAGCGGCCGGGGTCAGGCTTGCGGAAGCCATCATCAGGGCTGCGGCGAGGGTCATGCTGGCGAAGCTGTGATTTTTCTTAGTCATGGGAATTCTCCTTTTCGATGATTGGAATTTTGGTCGCGCCGATGGCGTGAGCCGAAGCGACAATGAATGCCTTCCTTCTGGAGGAGCTAAGAACTGGTCATGGAAGGTTCGGCCCAATCTCGCCCTTCCTTCAAGGGGCATCTTTCGCTCTCAATTAAGGGAGCGACATTTCGCTGGGAATCCCCTCACCTCTTGCGCGAGAATTTTCGGCCACAACCGGCATAACAGCGGCGGACCGTCGGCTACCGTTCAAGCGGACCGTTTTCTCCGAGGAGCGAAGATTAGCCGATGGCAACAAGGCTGCATCGCCTCAGCACCGGTGTGGCTCCGACCAGTCAAATGTGTGAAGATGAGGCATGGTGAAGCTCCCAGCAGAGCTTCGCGGGAGTAGCCTGATCGTTCGCTGGGCAATCGAGAGAGTGCTGACAAGGTCTTGGTGCGCCACTCACGGATGCATCCGGCTTCTGACTTCTAGCTTGTTTGCATGTATCAAAAATACGACGCGGTAATTGTGGGAGGAGGGGGCGCTGGCCTGATGGCGGCGCTGAACCTGTCGCCGCACGGCGACGTGGCCGTCATCAGCAAGCTCTATCCGATCCGTTCCCACACCGGCGCCGCCCAGGG
>DASYYZ010000210.1:0-45743 GCA_035946735.1 Terriglobia bacterium | reverse complement strand
CGCCCATTGCCGTCCATAATCACCGCGATGTGCTGCGGCAAGCGTTCGAGATCGATCTCGGCGAGCAGCCGGGCTTCAGTGAGTTCCGCCTTCACGCTGACCTATGGTTGAAATCCACTTTGAGCCGTAAAGTTAACACAGCCACTACGCCATCGCAAGCGGTCGAGGCCGGAACTGTAGGGCCAGAATCTGGTCCAACTGTGGATTGATCTCCTTGGCCCAGTGAGGCTCGCTCGCTTCTAAGACACAATCCCAGCCCCGGAGACCGGGTACCCAAGCTGGTATCCACAACCTGCATCGCTGATCTCACAATTGAGATATATTGAGGGGCGTGTTCAAGAAGACCCAAAAGACGCCGCGTGCCGAGATCGAATTGGCCTTGCGCCGGGCAAAGGAGATCGCATGACCATTCCGTTCGAGGAGTTCAAGGCCCGACTGCTGGCCAATCCCAAGGTCAGGGCCGAGTATGACGCGCTTGCTCCGGAGTTCGAGATCTCCGCCGAGCTGATCAGGGCGCGCCGGCGCGCCGGGCTATCTCAGGCCGAGCTGGCCGTGCGAATGGGCACCAGCCAGTCGGCCATCGCCCGGCTGGAAAGCGGGCAAACGCTGCCCAGCACCAAGACGCTTCTGCGCTTTGCAAAGGCCACCGGCAGCAAGGTCCACCTGCGCCTGTCAGCGGCCTAAGAGCGATACCAAAGCCACCAGACCGGCTAATAGAAAAGTGGCGCAGTCCTGTTTTCCCCAAGGGATGCGGCTTTTCTATCTACTGACCAACAACCGCGGACCTTTATAAGACCGGTCCGCGCTACGCTTGCTGCTCAGGCGCTAGGGTGGGGCCCGGTTTTGCACATTGCTGGACAAGCCGGCGGCTCACGCCGCAACCTCGATGGTTGCGAAGAAGTCCACGTGACGCGACGTGCGCTTCGGGGTCACCACGCGTTGTCTTGGCGGGGGAGGCGTCAGACCGTCCTGGCGCATACCGCGAATATGCAGCGCGATCGCCCCCTCGATCCGCTGGAGAGCCTGGTCTATCGTCTTCCCAGTCGCTACGCAGCCGGGCAGGTCGGGAACCGAGGCCCCCCAATCGCTGTCCGGATCCTTATTGATGCGAACCAAATACTGCAGCCTTCTCATCGCTTCCCTCGCTTAAGGCCTGCCTGCCGCGTTACGGAGGCGAGCGTCCCTTTGGGCATGTCGTCACCGGGGTGACCGCTGACGGTGACCCGGCCTGGCTTGCTGGGATGTTTGAACTGCCTGTGGCTTCCCTCCGTGTCCACCAAGCGCCACCCATCTTCGTGGATTAGTCGGATGACTTCGCGAACCTTCACGATGCCCCCGCATCACGATAGCGGAGAAACGACTCACAGATTTCTTGCGTTCGGCTCGTCAAGGCTGACCCCGACGGGCTGCGCGAACAAGGTCCGAGAGTCACACTAGTTATCACGAATTATCACGTCGGCCGATATTCACTTGTTCCTTCCGATCCACGGGCGCCATTTCTAGCCTCGGCTGACTGAAGATTATCACTGCCAGCAGCGTGGCACCAAACTCTTCGATCTCATCTTCCTCGTCAACGCTAACCTTCAGCCCAGCGGTCGATCGACTGACCCTGGGAAAACCCCCCGGTTTCAAAATCGCCAGAGTCGAATGCTAAACTAGGCCAGAGATGCGCGACCTTCCTTCTGACTCCGAAATCCTCCGAGTCTTCGAGCAGCAGCCGCACAAGATGTTTCGCTTGCGCGAGCTGATTGTGGCTCTCGAACTGCGCTCGAGCGAAGCGCGCGAACTTAAGCCCCTGCTTAAGGAACTCGTCAGGCGGGGCAAGATTCATGCCCTGAAGAAAGGGCATTTCATGCTGGCGCGCGGCAGTGGCGTCCGGCAAAAGGCGGGCGAGACGCCCGCGCTCCCAGCGGGCGGGGCGGGCGCGGGCAGATCTCGCCATCCAGCAAACGCTCGCAGTCGAGGACTTGTCAGCGGCCGGCTGATCGCGCATCGCGACGGCTACGGCTTCGTGGTGCCCGACGACTCCAAGGTCGGTGCCGACATTTTCATTCCGCCCCTCGGTATGAGTTCGGCGATGCACGGCGATCGCGTGGAAGTGCACGTGATCGAGAAACGGCCGGCAGCAGCTCGACCCGGGCAGCGACGCTTCAGTGGCGGCCGGGAACGCGACAAAGGCCTGCGTCTCGAAGGACGTATCGTTACGGTGACGGAGCGCGCCCAGAGCACGGTAGTGGGCCAGTTCCGGTGCGGCCCGCGGTCAAACTACGTGGTTCCGTTCGACCGTCACATTCCTCTCGAAATCCTGATTGCGCGCGGCGACGAGTGGCCGGAACAAAGACGGCGCGACCGCCAATTTGGCGGGGAATCGGCAGGCGGCTCTCTCGCTCTGGATCATGCCGAAGGCCAGGGCCGCGCGTCTCGCAGTGTGCAAGGGCGCAGCGCGCGTGAGCTTGATGGCCAGATCGTGGACGTGGAGCTTCTCAGCTTCCCCGATCCTGTCCGCGGCATCGCGCCTCGCGGCCGGGTGATCGAGGTGCTTGGCCGCCGCGAAGACTTCGGCGTCGATGTCGAGATCATGATCCGCAAGTACCACCTTCCGCATCGTTTTCCCGAAGAAGCGCTGGCGGAGGCGGCCGCCGTGCCGGAGTCAGTGGCCGAGGGCGAGCTTGCGGGGCGCCGTGATTTCCGCGCTCTGGCGATCGTCACCATTGACGGTGAGTCGGCCAGGGACTTCGATGACGCCGTGTACGTTGAACGGCTGCCTGAGGGCCGCTATCACCTTGCGGTGCACATCGCCGACGTCGCGCACTACGTGCGGCCCGGCTCTGCCATCGACCGTGAGGCTCGACTGCGCGGCACCAGCGTTTACTTTCCCGATCGCGCTGTGCCCATGCTGCCGCTCGATCTTTCAAACGGCATCTGCAGCCTGAATCCGCGGGTCGACCGCCTGACGATGTCGGCCCTGATGGAGATCGATGGCAAGGGTCGCGTGCTGGGCTACGAGCTTACGCCGGGCGTTATTCGCAGCGCCGAGCGCATGACCTACACGGCTGTTCATGCGGTCCTACGGGGGGACGTGGATGCGCTCGCGCGATACTCGCACATGGCCCATCACTTCCGCCTGATGGAGGAACTGGCGCTGATCTTAAACGGCAGACGGCAGGCGCGCGGCTCGATCGACTTTGACCTGCCGGCGCCCGAGATTGAGTTCGACGAGCAAGGCCGCATGGTGGGTGTGACGCGCTCGGAGCGGAACGTCGCCCACCGCATCATCGAAGAGTTTATGCTGTGCGCGAACGATACCGTGGCGACCCACCTCGAGCGGCAGGGCATGCCCACGCTCTATCGCATTCACGAGCTGCCGGACCCGAAAAAGGTGCTGGAATTTGAAGAGATCGCGGCGGCGTTCGGCCAATCGCTCGGCGTCGAACTGCCCCCGGCCCGGCGCCAGCGCGTGCATTCCCGCGACGAGCGTGAGCGCCATCCGCGCTTCGAGAAGCAGCTCGACGCCGCCAATTTCAGGATCACGTCGCGCCATTATCAGAGACTTACGGAGCGCATTGCAGGCAGGCCGGAGGAGCGCATCCTGTCATACCTGATGCTCCGCTCGCTCAAGCAGGCCCGCTATTCGGAAGAGAACGCCGGGCACTTCGCGCTGGCGTCGCCAACCTACACCCACTTTACCTCGCCAATCCGGCGCTACCCGGATTTGATCGTACACCGCACTCTGAAAGCACAGCTTGGGGCCGAGGGCGGCTCGGCCCGGTCGCCGGCCAGCGACGGGCAGGAAACCGGTGCCACGAGGCGTGGCCGTCTTGCCCACACTGACGCTACGCCGCCCGGATGTGAGGGCGGGATACGAATCCCGACCGAAGAGTTACAGGCGCTCGGAGTGGAAACTTCGGAGAGCGAACGCCGCGCCGCCGATGCCGAACGCGAACTGATGGATTGGAAGAAGATGGCTTTTATGTCGGAGCGCCTCGGCGATGAGTTCGAGGCTCTGATAATAAGCCTCACGCGCCATGGCTTTTTTGTGGAGCTCACGGACCTATTTGTGGAGGGTTTCGTGCCGCTCGACAGCCTCGACGATGACCGCTACGTCTACCGCGAGAATCTGCGAGCCATTATCGGTCTGGATTCGAAACACGCGTACCAACTGGGTGACCGGGTCCAGGTGCGACTCGACCGTATCGATCGCGTGGACAATCGGCTGGAATTCGCGGTGGTAGCAAGTCTGGAGCCGGCAATTGATTGCAATAGAGCGTCGAGCCTAGGGAAGGACAGTCTGTGAAGAGGAGTGGGACTGCCTGGCGAGCCTTTGATTCTCCTCGACGGTTCGACGGTCTGCCTTCTGGCTGTTCTTGAGCATCCGCCGCTGCGTTTTCATATCCCTTGTGAAACGCTTACGAGAAGAGGTTGGTTGCTGCCGCATTTCCGCTTTCATGGAGTGCTGCTGCTCTTTGAGTTGTCTCCGCTGGTCTTGTTGACGCTGTTTGAGTTGGCGGGTGGTTTGATCCGGAATCGGGCGGGCTTGGATCGCCGTGCTGGTTGAAACGGCAATCATCGCTGCCATCAGAATCGTGAGAAACCTACGCATCTTGTGTCCCATGAGCGCCCTTTCGCGCTCATTCCATTATGCTACGCCGAGCGAATAATATCGAGTGAACAATACACTGGTTGGTGATCCATTCTAATGTAAGAATGAAACCTCTGTTGAGCTACGATCTCAGGCCTGACCGCGTTGGCCGGGGCGCACAGGAGGGTCCGGGTGGGATTCACTCAGCGGCTACAGGAGATTCGGACGGGTTTCGGACGTCCGTTCTGGGTCGCTAACGTCACGGAACTGTTCGAGCGGCTTGCCTATTACGGGGCGAGCGCCGTCCTTGCCATCTATCTGACAGAGCAAGTCCACTTCTCGAAGGAACTCACGGGTTGGATGCTCGGAATCTTTGGGTTCGTGGTCTGGTTTCTGCCGGTACTAGGCGGATCATTAGCCGACCGCTTTGGCTTCAGGCGTGCCCTGATGTTCGCCTACCTAGTAATGACTCTGGGATATTTCCTCCTGGGTTCGTTGGCAGCTCCATGGATGCAGGGAGTTCGCGAGGCGCTTGGAGATAAATGGCTCGTGCTGGCCGTCCTCATGATTCCGGCTCTCGGTCCGGCCGTGGTGAAACCTTGCGTTGCGGGCACGACAGCGCGGGCCTCGACGGAGAATGTCCGCTCCATCGGGTTCTCCACCTACTACACGATTGTAAACATCGGCGGGACTCTTGGACCCGTTATGGCCTGGTTGGTACGAAAGAAACTCGGGCTTGGCATGGCGAGCGTATTCAAGGTTTCGGCCTTAAGCGTCTTTCTGATGTTTCTGGTCACCTTGCTCTTTTTCCGCGAGCCGACCACTCCAGGCGAGCAGCAGGTGGCGAGCGTAGGCGCCGCGCTCAGGAATATGCTCGTGGTACTGAGCAACCTGAAATTCCTGCTCTTCCTGTTGATCTTCTCGAGCTTCTACGTCGTGTTCTGGCAGGAGTTTGTTTCGGCCCCGCTTTTTCTGCGCGGTTACGTGGACCCGAACGCCAACGCCGACCTTATCTTATCGATCGACGCCCTCGCCGTGATCTGCTTCCAGATTCTGGTCGCCTACCTGACCCGCAAGCTTGCCGCGTTCTCGGCCATGACGCTGGGCCTTCTGATCTCCAGCCTCTCATGGCTGATCCTGGCCGTCCATCCGACCACGCTCGGCCTGGTCGCAACCCTGGTGGTGCTGGCGCTCGGCGAAATGACGCAGTCGGCGCGCTATTACGACTACATTTCGCGGCTTGCACCCCCCGGTCAGCAGGGCCTTTACATGGGATATGCATTTCTGCCCATCGCCATCGGATATTTCATCGCGGGACCGCTGGGTGGCTATCTTCTGCACGAGTTTGGAGAGGTGCTGCACCGCCCGCAGCAGATGTGGTGGGTCGTTAGCGGCGCTGGGGTCTTCGGGACAATCCTGATGCTGATCTACGACCGGGTCTTCAAACCGGCGCGCCAGTAAGATGATTTTCAGAGCGTCCCGATCAGTTTCGCTCGCCACGTTGCTCTGAGAACGGTCACTCGCTACTGGCCGTCCACAGCCAGCGCCATCAGCTTGTCGGTGATCTCGTAGGGCGGATGCCCGAGAACCCGAATGAGTTTTTGGCGAGACTTGCCGCCCATCGCGATTTCGATGGAGTCCTGTGGGACCTTCAGATGCCGGGCGAGAAACTTAATGATGGCGGCATTGGCTTCGCCATCCGCTGGCAGCGCGCGAATATCGAGGCGCAAGCGTCCCGTATGGTCCAGTCGCAGCCGGTCGGTTGAGGCGCGAGGCTTGACGTTAAGGCGAAACGTGACCCGCATGCCTTCCACTCGAAACGGCGCCGTAGTCATGAACAAGCCTCCTCGCTGAACGCTGCCTAAGAACGGGATCCGAAAATCGCCGTGCCGACACGCACCAGCGTGGCGCCCTCTTCGATGGCAACTTCAAAGTCGTGGCTCATTCCCATCGAGAGCTGGTTCATGGCGAGTCCGGGCAAACCCGCAGAGTTTATCACTGTAGCGAGCTCCCGGAGTCGAGAAAATAAAGGCCGGCTGCGCTCGGCTTCTTCGAAGTACGGAGGCACCAGCATCAAGCCACAGAGGTCGAGGCCGCCGAGCTGCGTCACCGCCCTTGCCAGCTCGAGTGCGCCGCCTTCGGCGATACCGGACTTAGCGGCCTCGCCGCCCAGATTCACTTCAATCAGCACCTTGAGCCGGCCCGGCTCGCCGGATTGCCCGAATTCGAAGGATTTGGCCGGGGTGTTGAAACCAAGCCTCTCCGCCACCCGCGACGAATCCACCGAATGTACGCAGTGGAACAGCTCGCGCGCGGCCTTAGCCTTGTTGGTCTGCAGATGGCCGATCAAGTGCCAGGTGATGTCAAGGTCAGCCAGCGCGCCTCGCTTCGCGCTCGCTTCCTGCACGCGATTCTCGCCGAAGTCACGGAGGCCGGCTTCGTAAGCCTCTCGAATGACCCCGGCAGCGACGGTCTTCGACACGGCCACTAGGCGCACCTGTTCCCTGCGCCGGCCAGCGCGCCGGCAAGCGTCTGCAATCCGTTCTTGCACCCTGGCGATGTTCTCGCGGACGCTTTCCGCCATAGATTCCAGTACCTCGAAAAGCCTGACCGGAAGGCGTCCTTGGAGAACTGCGGTCGCGAAGCCGATGGAGGCTAGACAAAATATCGTTAACTTAACTGTTAATTCAGAAGCTATTCTCGCTTATCACGCTTGTCGGAGCGGGGCGGGTTCCCCTCGGCGGGTTGTCCCGCGACAATGGAGGCGTCGGCTCCGGCGTCGGCAGCAGCCTCGGCCTCCGCTACCGGTGGATTGAGCACCTCTTCTACCAGCTCGGAGGCGCGAGCCCAGTCCTCTTCACGCACCAGCAGTTGGACCGCATCCACGCCGGGGATCAAACCTGCCCCGAGGTCGCCTCTGACAGTGCACGGGATGCCCTCGGCCTCAAGCACGTTGCGAGCCAGGTCTACCTGGAACTGCGCATGAAGGCCTTGAAACACTCTAACTGGTACAAAGTGAACGTCGGACTCGCCCTCGGACGAAGGCGCCGGCGGCGGTCCCGGCTTGAGCGGCACACGGCAATCCATACACTCCACTGCGCTTTCGATGTACTCGGTAAGGCACTGCGGGCAATAGGGCATGCATTCTCCTCTTGAGCCAGTATAGACCAAGGGTGGCAAAGACAGGCAGTCGGCTCGGCAGCGACGCAAAAACGGCTGGTTAGCGCGGTCCGGTCAGGAATAATTAATCGCGCGGGTAATACACGGCTCGTCGCTGACCAAAGTTGTCAAAACACGTCCCCTTAGGGGTGGTCCAGCTTGACTTACAGCCCGTCCAAAGGTAGAATTCTCGCTTCATATTCAAGGACGCCCTCACCATTAGAAACCGCAAGGCCTGGATGGGAAGGGTCGGCTCCGGCCTCTTTATGAGCCTGAGCCGCTGTCCCTCGGCGTGTTTTTGGCCCGATGACAGTCCGCAAGCTTACGAGAAGATCCGCAGTTTTACACGTGAAGGCCCGCAATTCTGGAGGAATAACTTGTCCAAAGGCACTCGATACCTATTAGCCCTCATTCTGTCGCTCGCCTCATTTGCCGGCTTCGGGCCGCGACTGGCCTCGGCCCAGAGCTATGTCTTCAATGTCAATGTGTTCGGAACCGGGCAGTCACCCCAGGCGCTGGTTACAGCAGATTTCAACGGAGACGGCTTGCCAGACGTGGCGGTTGCGAACCAGGGCGCTAAAACAGTTTCGATCCTGCTGGGCTGCTCGCCGGCCTCAAAACCGGCCTGCACCACCGGCGCGGCGTTCCAAAAGCACGTGGATTACGCTGTGGGTTCTAACCCTATCGCCATTGTCGCTGCCGATTTCAACGGCGACGGTAAGCTCGATCTTGGTGTGGTGAATTCCAGCGACAACTCGATCTCGATCCTGATCGGTAATGGCGACGGCACTTTTCAGAATCAGGCGGTTAGCGCGGTGGGTACCAACCCCGATTCGATCGCGGCGGGCGACCTGAACGGCGACGGCAAGACGGACCTTGTGGTGGCTAATTTCAACGACGACACCATCTCGGTCCTGCTCGGCAACGGCGATGGCACCTTTACCTCGGCATCAGGGTCGCCCTTTTTGACCGGCACCGGGCCGAAATCGGTTACGATGGCCGACTTCAATAAAGACGGCAAACTGGACGTGGCTACAGCCGACGACTCCGTCAACGATGTTTCGATCCTCTTCGGGAACGGTGACGGTACACTTCAAGCTTGCGCCGTCTCCTCGACCACGTGTACCTTCGCGACCGGAAAGAATCCGGTCCAGATTGTGACCGCCGACTTCAATTCGGATGGTCAGCCGGACCTGGCCACCGCCAACAGCGGCGATAACAACGTCTCAATCTTACTCAACAACAATGGGAAGTTTACGAGCCAGACTCTCGCCAGCACCTACACCACCTGTACGGCGCTTGTGACTGCGGACTTTAACGGCGATCATATTCCGGATCTCGCGGTGACCAGCTCCAAAAGCAACACTGTGGTGGTCCTGCTCGGTAAGGGTTCTGGCCAATTCGATACCGAAGTGTCCTACGCGAGCGGCGACCTTGCGCCCATCCAGGTGGCTTCTGCGGACATCAATGGCGACGGACACCCGGATCTTGTAATAGCCAACTCGGCCGACAACGACATTTCGGTGCTCTTGAACAATACAACCGGAGGCTTCATCAGTGGCCTGACGGTCTCGAGCACGTTCACCAGTCCCATCTCGCTGACCGTTGCGGACTTCCAGGATAACAACATAGGGCTGACAAGCCCCAAACTGGGCGTGGCGACTGTGGGCTATAGCCCGACAGCACCCGGCACCGTTTCGGTTCTGCTCGGCAACGGCAATGGCACTCTGACGCAGCCGTCGACTAACTACACTGTCGCTGGCATCGACCCCGAGTTCGTTGCGTCTGCCGATCTAGACAACGACGGCTATCCTGACCTGGTGGTCGCCAATTTTGCGGACAGCACCATCTCAGTGCTCCTCAACAACGGTGACGGTACTTTTCCCACGATAACGGCGCCCACTTATCAAACCGGCGCCGGTCCCACGGCTGTCGCGGTCGGCGATTTCAACGGCGACGGGAAACTCGATTTAGCCGTCGCCGACGCTTCCGCGGCAACGGTCTCCATCCTGCTGGGAAATGGCGACGGAACGTTTAAGTCCAAAGTCGACTATTCAACCGGCGCCGGCACAAACCCTTCCTGGATCGTCGCGGCAGACGTCAATAACGACGGCGTTGTGGACCTGGTGACGGCGGACACCCTTAACCCTATTGCTCCGGGCGGTACGAGTAGTAAGTGCTGCGATACCGTGTCCGTCCTGCTCGGGGTTGCCGGCGGAACGTTTCAATCTGCCACGACTTATCCCGTGCCCACGGGATCGAAGCCGGGATCAGCTGTAGTGGCGGATTTCAACGGCGACGGCATGCCTGATATTGCCACTGCGAACCTCAATAGCACCGTCTCTGTCCTGCTCAACATCGGAAGCGGAAAGTTCGGCAGCGCTACCACTTACGCGATTGGCGGGGAAGGGGCAGCAATTTTTGCAGGCGACCTTGCCCATATAGGCAAGAGTGATCTCTTTGTCGGCAGCACCGCATCCTTCACAAACACCATTTCGAGCCTGCTCGGCAATGGCGACGGCACTTTTCAGACCCATGTGGAGCGCGCCACCGGCTTTTCGCAGGCGCCCAACCGGCGGCAGCCGGTCATCCTGGCCGATTTCGATAACGATGGCAATCCGGACATGGTGGCGTCGGATGAGAATACCGGCGTGGTGGACATTTACCTGAACCAGCCTCAGATCGCTTTCTCGCCGGGCGTCCTCAATTTTGCCAGCCAGCTTTTGGACACCACCAGCACGGCGCAAACCATCACGGTCAGTAACCCTGGGACGGCGCCGATCACCTTGACAAGTTTCGTTATCAACGGCGACTTCGCCCAGACGAACACCTGTCCCACCGGCTCCTTGGCCGTGGGCGGAAGTTGCAGCGCGAGCGTTACCTTTACCCCCAGCGCGGGCGGCACCCGCAGTGGGAATCTTACCGTTACGGATAATGTTCCTGGCAGCCCCGAGGTCCTTGCGCTCGCCGGTACCGGTGCAGCCCCTGCCGCGACTGTGGCGCCCACCAGCTTGACCTTCAGCGCCACCAACATTGGCTCTACCAGCGCGGCCCAGACCGTGACACTCACCAACGGCGGTACGGGTGCGCTCGCGATCACTTCGATCGCGGCGAGCGCTCAGTATGGCGAGACCAACACCTGCGGTATCAGCGTGGCGGGCGGGGCGAGTTGCACCATCAGCGTTACCTTCACGCCCACAGCCTCCGGTACCGAGACGGGCACTCTTACACTTACGGATAGCGCCACCAATAGCCCGCAGACCGTGGCTCTGACTGGTACCGGCAACGGACCCGCCGTCGTGCTCTCGCCCACGACCGTGACTTTTAGCTCGCAGCCGGTTGGTTCCACAAGCGCGATTCAGAAAGTAACGCTCACCAACGGCGGGAATCAGAGCCTTTCGATCACGAAGATCACCACCAGCGGTCCTTTTGCTCAAACCAATAATTGCGGAGTCGCGCTCGCCGCCGCCGCTTCGTGCACAATCAGCATCGATTTCGCTCCTGTGGTTTCCGGGGCCGCCAGCGGAACGCTAACGATTACGGATAATGCCGGTGGTAGTCCTCAGGCCGTTACGCTCACTGGAACCGGAAGCACCGGTGGCTTTGCCTACCTTACTCCGGCGGGCGGCCTCACTTTCCCAAGCACTTCTGTGGGAAAATCAGCCAGTGCCCAAACCGTGACGCTCCAGAATACGGGCAATGCTACCCTCAGCATCACCAGCATCGCGCTGACGGGCACAAACGCGAGCGACTTTACCGAAACCAACAATTGCGGAGGGAGCTTGGCGTCGAAAGCAAGCTGCCCTATCACGGTCACCTTCAAGCCGGCTGCGGCGGGTAACCGGTCTGGGGCAATTACGGTCACCTCCAACGGGGTCGGCAGCCCGCAATCGCTGGCTCTGGCCGGCACCGGCAGCTCGGCGCCCGTCGTTACCCTGTCGCCCGCCAGTATCGACTTCGGGACCCCGCTCATTGGTTCCAAAACCGTCAAGACTGTTACGCTGACCAATTCCGGGAATGCGACCTTGACTGTCAGCTCGGTTACCTCCACGGGAAGCCCGGGCTTCACTGGAATTCCTCCTACGAGCAACTGCACGTCCGTAGCGGCGGGCGCATCGTGCACGATCACCGTCACTTTTGATCCATCTTCGTCTACGTCGGTTACGGGTTCAATAGTCATCGCCGACAATGCGACTCCCGCGACTCAAACCGTCGCGCTGAGCGGTAGCGGGACTGGGCCGGCTGTCAACCTTGCGCCGACCTCGCTCTCCTTCCCGGGGCAGGCCGTCAAGAGTACGAGCATGGCGCAAATCGTCACCCTGACCAACGGCGGGACCAGCGCGCTGTCGATCATGAGCGTTACGGTGACTGGCTCGGCAGCTTCCGAGTTCACGGCCACCAGCGCTTGCGGCAGTTCCGTGGCAGTGGGAGCAAGCTGCACCATCAGCGTGACCTTTTCACCCACCTCCAGCGGAAATCAGTCGGCGGCGTTGACCATTACGGACAACGCGGCCAACAGTCCGCAAAGCTTCTCGCTTTCCGGCGGCGGAGCCGACTTTGCCATTGCTACTACCACCGCCTCCCAAAGCGTTTCGGCCGGACAGTCGGGGATTTATTCGCTTAGCCTGACGCCCACCGGAGGCTTCAACCAGACCGTGACGCTGTCGTGCGCTGCTTCCATTCCGGCCGGTACCTGTTCGATCTCGCAGCCGTCGCTCACGCTCAGCGGCCCCAGCACCGTCACCGTGACGGCGACCACCACCGCGGGAGCGGCTGCGCCACTCGCGCCTCGCGCGCCGTCCGCACCCGGTCCGTGGCCCTGGCTCGCGGTCCTCGGGGTGCTCGGTCTTGGACTTACCGTGCTCCGCCGCCAGCGCCGCACAACCTGGGTCTTGGCGGCAGCACTCGCTTTGGTCAGCGTTTGGGCGGCTTGCGGAGGAGGCAGCTCAAGCTCGACGACGACTGCCACCTCGACACCGTCCGGCACCTATAGCCTTACGGTGACGGCAACCGCGGGCAGTCTTTCGAATACGACCTCCTTGACGCTGGTGGTCCACTAAAAAGCAGGAATAAGGGGTCGGGGGCTGGGGATTCCTAGCCTCTAGATCCTGGCTTCAAGAGCGGGAACAGAATCACATCGCGAATCGAACGCGAATCGGTGAGGAGCATGGCGAGCCGGTCGATGCCGATGCCTTCACCGCCGGTAGGAGGCAAGCCGTAGCTGAGGGCGCGGATGTAATCCTCGTCGATGGCGTGTGCGGCGAGATCGCCCTTCTCGCGCAACAGTTGTTGATACTGGAAGCGTCGCCGCTGTTCCTCCGGATCGTTGAGCTCGCTGAAGGCGTTGGCGATCTCCATGCCGCCGATGTAGAGCTCGAAGCGCTCCACGAAGTTCGGATCGTCAGGCCGCTGCTTGGAAAGCGGCGAGACCTCCAGCGGAAAATCCACTACAAAAGTCGGCTGAATCAAGTGCCGTTCGGCCACCGCCTCAAACAGAGCCTGCAGCGCTAGGCCGGGGCTCATACTGCCGTACTCCCAAATGCCCGTCCCTTGAGCTTGCCAGTTGACGTAACGCTCTAGATAAACCCGGATGTCCCGTAAGTTGTCAAGTTCCGCCGCCGTCGGCGCTGTCGGCAAGTAAACTCCTGGGTGATTTTCTGCTTTCGGCCAGAATTTCAGCACCGCTTCCTTCATGCTGAGGCGCTCGAAGCGCTCCAGCGAGATCCTGTTCCCCGCATAGTCGAACTCGAGCGAGCCCAGGACCGTCTGCGCCGTCGCGCGCAGCATACGCTCCGTGAGCGCGATCATCTCGCTGTAGTCGGCGTAGGCCTGGTAGAACTCCAGCATCGTGAACTCAGGGTTGTGATGAGTCGAGATGCCTTCGTTGCGGAAGTTGCGGTTAATCTCGTAGACGCGCTCGAAGCCGCCCACGATCAGCCGCTTCAGGTAGAGCTCCGGCGCGACGCGCAGGTACAGGTTGATGTCGAGGGCGTTGTGATGCGTGACGAAGGGCCGCGCCATGGCGCCGCCCGCGAGAGGCTGCATCATGGGCGTCTCAACCTCGATGTAGCCCTCGCCGTCCATAAAATGGCGAATGGCGCGAACCAGGCGGCTGCGCTTCCTGAAAGCGTCCAGCACCCCCGGATTCACCATCAGATCGACATAGCGCTGGCGATAGCGCGTCTCCACGTCCGCCAGGCCGTGCCACTTCTCCGGCAGGGGCAGCAACGCCTTGGCCAGGAACGTCAGCCGCTCGGCGTGAACACTCAGCTCGCCGGTGCGCGTCCGGAAGAGATGTCCTTCCACACCGACCAGATCGCCCAGATCGAGAAGTTTGTAGAGCGCAAAGTCGCGCTCACCCACCGCGTCGAGCCGCACGTAGATTTGCAGCCTGGCGCCATTACTTTGGAGGTGAGCGAAGCCGGCCTTGCCGTGAGGCCGGATCGTCATCACGCGGCCTGCCACACGCACCGGGACGCGCTCGGAATCGAGCTTCTCAGCAGTGCGCGGCGAATATTCTTCCACGATCTGCTGCAAGCTGTGGGTGCAGTCGTAGCGCGGCGGATAGGCTTCAAAACCAAGAGCTGTAATGGATTCGAGATTCTTGCGCCGCTGCGCGACGAGATCGGATTGCTCGTGGTCAGACACGGTTCTTCCCTGGCTCGGCAGCTTGAATGCTGAGAAATTGCGGGGCTGCGGCGGCGTAAAGGGGATTATAGGAGCGGGTGAAAGAAGGTGTCAATTCTCTTCAGTGATCGGTAGTGGTTCAGGTTGGCGCCTGCAGCGCGGGTGTCCCCCACCCGCGGTTCGTCTCCGCCCCTTGGCTCCATCTCGGACGGCGCGGGTGGGGACACCCGCGCTACAATCCTGCCAAACTGAACCACTACCCAGTGATCAGTCCTCAGCCTGGAGTTTTCAGGCCGATAACGCGACCGCGCGCTGACCAGTTGCCGCTTTTCCGAGGGTAGTATACCATTACGCCACGATGCTGATCGCCATAGCTTCGGATCACGCCGGATTCGAGCGCAAGAACGAGCTGCGCCCGTATATCGAAGGCCTCGGCCACCAGGTCCTGGACCTGGGGGCGCACAGCGAGCAGCCCGGCGACGACTATCCCGACTACGCCGAAGCCGTGGGCATGGCCCTCAAAGATCGTCGCGCCGAGCGCGGCGTGCTGGTTTGTGGCAGCGGCGTGGGCGTTTCGGTGGCCGCCAGCAAGATTCCCGGAATCCGCGCCGCCGTGTGCCACGACTCCTACTCCGCCCATCAGGGTGTCGAGCACGACGACATGAACGTACTCGTGATGGGTTCGCGGGTGGTTGCGGTCGAGCTGGCCAAAGAGCTCGTCCGCAACTTCTTGGGCGCAAAATTCTCGGGCGAGGAGCGCCATATGCGCCGGCTGGCGAAGGTGCGGGCGATCGAGGCCAGATTCTGCTCTGGCGCCGGTTAGTCTGCGTCTTGTCTTCGCCTCAGATCATCCAATCAGCAGGAGGCTCCTATGAATCGCGTAAAAGCCTTGGAAGAATTCGGCCAGGCCATCTGGCTCGACTACATTCGTCGCAGCCTGATCACGAGCGGCGATCTGAAACGCCTGATCGACGAAGATGGGTTGAAGGGCATGACTTCGAATCCGTCGATCTTCGAAAAAGCGATCGTAGGCGGAGCCGACTACGCGGAGCAGTTGGAGTCGCTCTATGCCGAAACCGGGCTGGATGCCATGACCATCTACGAGCGCGTGGCCATCAAAGATATTCGGGCCGCGGCCGACGTTCTTCGTGGCGTGTATGACGAAACGAAGGGCCGCGACGGCTACGTGAGCATGGAGGTTTCGCCTTATCTGGCGCTCGATACGGAAGCTTCGCTCAAGGAAGCGCGGCGATTGTGGAAAGCCGTGGACCGCCCCAACCTGATGATTAAGATTCCGGGGACCACCGAAGGCCTGCCCGCCATACGCCAGACGCTCGGCGAAGGCATCAACGTCAATATCACCCTCCTGTTCGCCCAGCAGCGTTATGAAGAGGTGGCCGAGGCCTTCATCGCCGGTCTCGAAGACTACGCGGCCAAGGGCGGCGATCTCGGCCGCATGGCGAGTGTGGCGAGTTTCTTCGTTAGCCGGATTGATACGCTGGTGGATTCGATGGTGGAACAGAAACTGCAGCGGGGAGGGGAGGGAGTCGATCGGGCGCTGCTCGAGAGCATCGCCGGCAAGGTCGCGATTGCGAATGCCCGTCTCACCTATCAGAAATACAAGGAGATCGTCTTCACTCCGCGCTGGAAGGCTCTCGAAGCCCAGGGGGCCCGTACGCAGCGCCTGCTTTGGGCGAGCACCAGCACCAAGAATCCCAAATATCGGGACGTGATGTACGTCGAAGAGCTGATCGGGCCCGATACCGTCAATACGATTCCCACCAACACCTTGGAGGCGTTCCGCGACCACGGCGAAGCACGCCTGAGCCTCGACGAGGACCTCAAGGGCGCCGCGCAAACCATGGCTTCGCTCGCCAAGGCCGGAATCTCCATGAAGGAGGTGACCGACAAGCTGGTGGTTGACGGCGTACGGCTCTTTTCCGAGGCTTTTGACAAATTGCTGAGCTCGGTGGGCCAACGCCTGGAGGGGGCAAAGGCCGGCGCCGGCCGCTCCCAGTCCCGAACCGCGTTGCTTGCGTGAAGGCGCTCGACCTCGCTCCCGGCGGCGGTCAGGCTAGTGTTGCGTTACTCAAATCCGTTTACTTAATCACTGAGCAGCGCGTGCTGATAAGAAATGCGTTAGTTCTTCCTCCCTCACCAAAAGGGCGCTATCGAAGGTAAACGTAATTGGATAACGCAACACTAGGTGAGTGCCAGCCAAGGGCGCGCCCTAGTTCCCGAGATCGGGTGAATGGAGAGGCCAGGATCGATTTTGCTAGGAGTGGCCTTGATCCCCTGCGAACAGGCCTCGAAGAGCAGGGTCAACGAGTTCGCGTCGAAGTTCCTTGACGATGGCTCGATGCCGCTCGGAAAGCCCTTCCAGCCGGACGTCCTGAAGCGCGACATAGGCCGTCGGCACGCGAAGGTAATTCGCTAACGTCCGAAGCAGACGCTTGGTGGCTGGTCTCTTGCCGTTCTCAAGTAAGGACAGATAGCTCGCGCTGATGCCCAGGTGGCGAGCCAGTTCGTCCTGAGAGAGGTTTTTTCGCTTCCTGATACGGATGAGAATATCGCCCACACACAGCTTTCTTCCTTCAGCCACGCCCAACCGGCCCTTCCCGCCGCGCGGCGAGAACGAGTCCTGTTGTAATCAATTCGAAATCCTATGCGGGGGCTTAATTAGCTGTCAAATAAACATTTATTAATAAAGAAAGGTCCCTGGAATGTGGCGGCTGGTGATTTGCTTCCGCACGCCTTGATGAGTTAGCATTCCGATGCGCTGGTAACGGTTGGCGGATTTGAGCGCGTCACATGGGAGTCGGCAAGAAGGAGCAAAGCATGTCAGTACTGAGTTTCCAGGCACCTTGGTTGCGCGGGTTGGCATCGGTGGCGGCGATTGCGATGATCACTGTAGCTTTCGGCGCACTTATGGCTGCCGGAGCCTCGGGATCGAGCGTTTACGATTTCACGCTTCCATCCATTGATGGTGACCCGACGCCGCTTTCCAACTACAAGGGCAAGGTGGTTCTTCTCGTGAACGTGGCCAGCCGCTGCGGATTCACGCCTCAATATTCTGCCCTGGAGTCTTTGTACGAGAAGTACAAGGATCAGGGGTTCGTGATCCTCGGGTTTCCGGCCAACAATTTTGGCGCCCAGGAACCCGGCACCAACGCCGAGATCAAGACTTTCTGCTCGACCAAATACAGCGTGACTTTTCCCATGTTCAGCAAAGTCTCAGTGAAAGGCGATGACACCACTCCGCTTTACAAGTATCTGACCACGACCGCCAATCCGTCTGTTACCGGCGACATCAAGTGGAATTTCACGAAGTTTCTGGTGGACCGCAGCGGACAGGTGGTGCAGCGTTTCGAGCCGCCCGTGAAACCGGACTCGCCCGAGATGGCGGCCGCGGTCGAGAAGCTTCTGAAGCAATAATGAAGAGCCTTAGCGATCCATCTTCTTGCTGACAGCTGATCACTGAAGGATTTCCCTCACTCGTTCCAGCCCTCGTGCTGTTGCCAATCGGTGATCCGGTAGTGCAACTCCTGCCGCGGCAGCTCGCTGTAGGTTCGCTTTGAGCCTTCCTCCAGATTGCCGTCCTGCGACTGGTAGAGCCAACCCATCTCCTGCTTGAGCGCGGCAGCCTCGCCGCTCAAGTACACCACGTATTTCTCATACTGATAAGGCGCGGCCTTGAAGCCGCCGGAGCCGTAAGCCTGGTCTGCCAGTACCACTGTGCCCGGATCAATACGTCCCTCCCGAAGCAGCTCCTGGCAAGCTTTGAGCGTGAACCAGTTCGCGGTGCGATGGTCCACGTGACGCTCGTCCGGGTGGGACACCGCGATCATCGCCGGGCGGAACTCGGTGATCACCCGCTTCACCGCATCGACCACGGCATCGCGCGCGTAGGGCAGATTCGGTTCAAACAGGTGCTCATAAGGTGCATGGTCCACCGCCAGGTAAATGGAGAGAAACGGATTCGTCGCCTGAAGGTGCCGGAACCAGATCTCGCCCGATCCTCCATCGGGCAACCCGAGGAAGATGTCCTGATCGCGCTTCACGCCGATATGCTCTAGCGCTTCAGTTGACTCCTCCATGCGCACGGTGCCAAACTCCCGAGCCCGAACGGGGTCGCAGGGATGGCCGTCAAAGTAGCGCTCGCACTCGCCCACGTCGCCTCCGGTGTAGAAGACGACGCGGACCGGGCGGCCGGCTTCCACCATCGCACGCATCAATCCAGCCCAGGGGTGTTCGTCGTCTTCATGGGGACAAAAGACCATTAGAGAGGCGGGCAGCTTATTGATGGCGAGTTCCATCGACCCGACGAGGCCGTTGGCAACCGAAGGAGGAGCGCCTGCCGCCGCCACCAACGTATAGACGCCGGGCTTGATGGATGCCGGAATGGACCAGGCATGAGCGAGGTCCATCACTCCCGACTTTTTGTCCATGGCAGGCACCACGTCGCTTGTCCAGACCTCTCGCACTTGCTCATCGCGGATCTCGAAATGGAGCCCGCCACTTTCCGGCAAAGGTGCTCTGATCTTCGCTTTCAATTCGAAATCGTCACCCGGAGTATAAAGCGTGTGGGACTCGTCAAGCGAGATCATCGGCGAAGCGTGACCCGGCGGGTAGAACTCGCGGTACTTGGAGAAATCGATCTCCTCGTTATACGGATGCGTGAAGTTGCGGCTGTAGGGCTTGGGCAGCACGCGGCCGGGCTCGCGCACAATCACTTGCGGCGAGAACTGCATGTCAAGCAGGTTCTTGCGATCGTGATCCCATACCGCTATGGTGTAGCGATCTGCCTCAGGCGGCGCCACTTGCGCGTGGCGCGCCGGGCCGCCTGCGCCCATGATCGCCACTTGCGAACCTTGTAGAAACGCGGCCGTGCCGGCGGGCTGCATGGGCAGAGTCGCCTGGCCGTGAGCCGGGAGATCAAGGCTTTCGCGCAGCACCAGGAGGCCCAGCGAAGGACTCACCGCCATCTTGTCTGCGGCGTTGGCCTCGCCGGCGAAGGTCGAAATCCACGGGTAATTCTCGTTCGAAAACTCCACTCGTAGTCCCTTGATCTCGTGCCCGGTGAGATTTTCGATCCTGATTTCACACCCGATGCGATCTCCGGGCGCGTAGAAAGTCTTGTCGAGGCTCACGTTCGTGATACGCAGCAGCTTCTTGTAGACAAAGAAACCCGGCGCCTTCACGGACGCGACCGCGTTGTGGCTGGAGTGGTCCTCAACCCGAAACGCGACAGTGTAGAGCCCGGTGGCGGCGTCGGCAGGAATGGGCCATCGACCCTCGTACGCGACTTCGGCTCCGGTGGCGCCTCCGTGCGTCAGCACTATCGCCGAGGACGTCTTTGAACCCGCGTAGCCGACATCGGCAAATGCGTCGTAGCGGTCCGGATCCGCTGCGCCCGTCAGCCTGGCGCGGATGATTGCGACCGAGCCGGCGTTGTAACCGGGTTCAGTGGAGGCGCCTTGCATCGAAATCGCGCCGGAGACTGATGGAGCCGAGGCAAACAGGAACGCTGCAACCAACGACAGGCAGGCTGTGATTCGCACGGGACCCTCGAAGGTAGAAGTCAGAAGCAAAAGATCAGAAGCCAGAAGCTCGAAGCAAGAACTCCGCAGCTCAGAAGTCAGAAACGAGAGCAAGATGCTGACCCGGCTGAAGGACTCAAGACTCATTTCAAGAAATGAAGCAGGCCGAATCGCGTCGGCACGTGAAAGGTGTTGCCGTCCGGAATCGTGCTCCACGACATGAAGTGGCGCTTGCTGTCATCGCCGACGCCAGTTGCGCGATAGAAATTCACCCGCCAGTCCTCGCCGGGCCGCACCGCCGCCGTCTTCATGGATGCCACCGGAATGGGCATCTCGCAGGTCCAGACGTGGCGCGCGGCGTCGATGCGAGTGGCGTGAGAAAAACCGGAGTTCCAGGCGGCGTCGTTGAAAGGATTCTTGTCCTTGTCGATCTCGAGATCGACCCATTGATTGTTCGGCGCCACTTCAAATTCGAAGTAATGATTTACGCGCTCCGGCTGCGGATTGACAAACACTTCAGCGACGTCCCGATTCCAGAGCTCCCAGCGTTCCTTGCTGACGTCTTCGCCCTCGTACGTGTTTAGAGATACGTAATGGCAGACGAACGCAAAGTAAACGTATCTCGCGCTCCAGAGAGCCGCGACGCGGGTCTGTTCCCCGGGGTATTGCAGCGAACCGGACATGTCGTGGCCAAACTGAACCCAATACGGTCGGCGCCAGAAGTTCTTGTCGAGGTCACCATCGATCTGAAATCCTCTGTCATCCGTGAATCTTGCCCTAATTTGTACGCCGCTGGTATACGGGTGTCCAGCCACGGCACCGCCCTGTACCTGAGGTGCGGAGGGCGTCGGCGCGATGCCGCACAGTGACGGGCTCAATTCAATAACAAGAAGAGGGGCAGCTACAAGGCAAGTAACGAGGCTGACCGATTGCGGATTCCCCATTTCGCTCGTCGTAGGAGGCTCGCAGTTCGCTAAAGCGGTGGAGACGGACTCGCCCTGCGATCCGCAGGACGCAGTCATTTCAAGGGGGAACCAGGAATCGAAATCGTCAACTCACTTCCGAGCTTCTTCTTTCCCGCCCACGGTCAACATCAGGGCGGGCGAAGCATGCATGGTGGACGAATTGGACTCCACCTGGGCGACAACGTAGATCGGCTGCTCGATCGGTTTGGCCCAGCTCTCAGCACGCAGCGTGAACGTCCGGGCAGACTGGTCCTCTGGAACCAGGACTCCGTTCAATCCCACATTCACCACGCTGACTCCTGGCGGAAGATTTTCGATCAAGCAAGGCACCCGGCCCTTGAAGCCGTTTTGGCGTTCGAGCTGTAGGCTGACCTTGACCTCTTTGCCAGGTTCAATGGCTATCTCCCTAGGCTCTGTCGTGACCACCACGTCCGGCGGGGGGATCACAGACGCAACCTGCAGCGGAGCCCCCTCATTGGCCTCCCTGGTGAGATCGCTGCCGTTCGAACGGGCGTGACCTATGAACCGGATGGGGGCCGGCGGCTCATCGACTTTGGCGTCGGCCGCGGCCTGAAGCACCACCACCGTTGACTCCTGCCCGGCGGGGATCTCGGCAGGGCTGGCCCTAAGCCCCGCGGGAAGACCCTTCACCTCAATGGCGATCGGTCCCTCGTAACCCTCAAAACGATCGGCGGTGACTTTGACGGGTATCGAACCGCCGCGCGGAATATTGGGGTTCTCGGGATCGGCGGTGAGACTGAAGCTGGCTCGAGGCCGGTCCACAGTGAGCCGGTAAGCAAAATCAGGCCCTTCGATCCCACGGACATCCTTGAGATGCACAATGTAGTCGCCGGCCTTTGGGGCCACGAAGTCCAGCCGCGAGTCCGGTCCGTAGCCTGGCCCGCCATCGTCGTTGCGCCACGTTAGCTGGAACACCGGGAGGCCGTTCGGAGGGAATTCGGCGCCGGCGGGGAGAACCTGAGCTTTGTAGACGGTGGTGTTCACGGGATGCACGTCTGGCGACGTCCCGAGGAAAGCCTCGCGCAATCCGCCAATCCCCTTAAGGTCTACATCCGCGTCCGGCTGATCGGGAATGTTCGCGATCTGGTCCAGTTCGTCGCCGATCATCAGGTAATCGCCCTCGCGCAGGCCCGAGGTGGATACCAAACGGATACCCTCGGTCCTCGAATCGCGGTCGGAGAGCGTGGTTGTGGTCTGATTGAGGCAGCGAACGGTTGCGCGCGGGATCGGATTTCCCTGCGCGTCCAGCACTCCGATCACAGAGTCGAATGGAGAACCGAGTCTGGCGGCAGCAACTTCGATCGTGAGGTGTTCGCCCTGGTCAGCCTTGAAACGGAAGTAGTCCTCATCAGCCGCGCCCGTGGATTTGGCGTGGGCGCCGATATGCCCATTGATGGTGACGGGCACGGAAACGGTCTGCGCCTGGGAAACGGAATTATTCGGCTCTTGCTCCATGATCTCAGGCGCATTTCCGACGGCCAGCTTCACGTCATTAACCGGCTCTCCCCCGCTCGCTTCGATCTTGATTGGGATCGTCGTCCAGCCTTCCGTAGTCTTGGGCCCGTCAACCTTCACCTGACTGACGCTGCCCAGATTGAGGCCCTTCACGTCCACGGTGGCGGATTGGCCGGCGCGCACTCCCAAGGGAAACACTTCCGAGATGTAAGGCAAGGCGCCCGCGTTGACGCGGTAGAAGTGGTCCATTCCGCCGCCTTTTTCGCGGTCGGCGACGGTCAAGGTGTACTTGCCGTCCGCGGCCAGCGTGTAGGTCAAAACGGCATCGGGCCTGGTGTCGTTCTCGCCCGCCCGGGAGAGAACTTTGCCGGCGCTGTCCCGCAAAGTCAGCAGCGACTGGAGCCCGGAACCTAACTGGGACGCGACGACCTGAAAGACAAGCTGCTGGCCGGCCTTGCCCGTAAACTCATAGTTGTCAGCGTCCCCCGGCGCCGAAACCGTACCCACGAGTGTGGCCGGGAGGTCTACGCTCTGAGGCTGCGGCGCCGCCCCCGGATCCTTGGCGCTCTCCTGAACCTCAGGCAGCGAGCCAATGTCGAGCACCGCGATTCCCGAGGTTCCAAGCGGCGTTTGGATGCGGAACTTGTGGATACCGGGTTCCACGTCCTTCGCCACGGTTATTTCGAGCTGCGCCGTCTGCTTCTTGCCAAGCGGTACCTGAGCGCCCAGATCAACTCCCGCCCGCGGCCCAGAGATCTTTTCCGGCACAGCGGTGACGGCAGTGACGCGCCCCGTGATGCCGGCCGCGTCGAAGATCACGGCCCTTGCGCCGGTGAGGTTACGGCCGTCAAGAGTGAACTGCGCAGTGGTCCCGCGCTCCATCCCGACCGGCCAAACCTTCGAGATGGTCGGAGGAATGATCGGTTCGTCACCGTTGATCGGCACTGCGGCCGAAAGAACAAGGGCCGCACTTAGTCCAAATAGAAGAAATCTGGTCCTCATAAGCTGACCTCCCTTACTGCGGAACTCTTTGGCTGTCTACAAGCCCATCGTTCGGCATTGTCCAACCGGCTCTTCAAAATCACGAATCACTCAATCGCGAAAAACACCGCTTTATTTATCACTCGGCGCCCCTGCTTTCTCCCGGCTCGCCGTTTGCCGGCTTTTCGCGGACTCCTCAAAAGGTTGAAGCGGCCCCGCAACCTGCTTGAACGTCCTCGGATCGTAGAGACTCAGCGTACCGTTATAGCGGCCGGCTGCGAGCCACTTGCCATCGGAGCTGGCGCCGAGCGTCTCCACCCACTCCGGCTGATGATCGATCACGCCCGTGGGGTTCAAAGTGGCGGCATCGCGAAAGCGAATGGAGCCGTCCGAAGAGCTGGTAACGATCGTCTTGCCGTCGGGAGACCAGAGCAAAGCGAGAATGCTGTCTTCATCCGCGATCAAGGATTGGGTGAGGTGCCCATCTTCGTCGCCCAAATCCCAAACGTAAATGGTCTTGTCATAGCCTGCGGCGGAAATCTGGCGGCCCGACGGCGAATAGGCAATGCTGGTGAGGCCGTCGGACGCATCGCTTAATGTGTATAAGCGGCGGCCGGAGGCAACATCCCAGATCTTAACGGTGCGATCCTGAGAGGCCGACGCCAGGCGCTTGCCATCCGGGCTGAAGGCCACGGCAAAAACGGCATCGATGTGGTCCTGCAAAGTCCGAACCTCCTTGCCGGATGCAGCGTCCCAGAGCTTCACCGATTTGTCGTAGCTTCCGGAGGCGATCAGCTTCCCGTCAGGACTCCAGGCGACCGAGTAGATGCAGTCCTTGTGGCCCTGTATGGTTTTCACAAGCTGGTGTGAGGCAAGATCCCATATCTTGATCTCGCCGCTGCGCTGGCAAGGCCCGCCCGCGGCCGCGAGCAGCTTGCCATCGGGGCTGACGGCGATGGATCGCACGAAGTCCGCCTCGCCTGCAAGCGTGGCCACCACGTTTCCACTGGCAGGATCCAGTAACCGGACTTCCTGGTAGCCGCCCACTGCCAGCACCTTGTTGTCTCGGGAAAATCGCAGCGAGAGCACCGGCGATATGACCGGCACCTGCGGTTTGATCTCGGGGAGCGAGGGCGGCGCCAGCGATGGTGCCTTCTCACCGGCCGCAGGACCGCGTGCTCCGGCGTCGATCCAGGCCTTGATGGAGGCGATGTCGGCGGCGGGCAGTGGTTCACCGCCAAAAGGCATTCTCGGCTGGATCTTTCCCTCAAGCATCTGGATTAACCGGCTCTCCTCGGCTTTGCCCGGCACAATCGCCTGCCCGTGCGCGCCGCCTTTCATGAGACTGTCGTAGCTCTCCATTACAAGGCCGCCCATTTTGGCGGAAGCGGAGTGGCAGGCGAGGCAGTTTTTCTGCAAGATCGGGGCGACTTGAGCGCTGAAACCTGGGGATGCCTCGCTCCCGATCGCGCCGCCCGCTGCGCACAGACGTAACACGGCTACCGCGGCCACCGCACACCCAATCAGAGTTTGCATCACGAGCTTGTGCGCTTGAGAAGATATAGTCAAGCTCTCACCTCAGGCAACCGCCTGGTTCATTTGCCGTGCCGAACCGAACAGAAGCCCGCCATGCACGCGGCCCACTTGCACATCCAAAAAAACATTCGGAGGCAAGGCAAAGCCTTCCACCGACACCGGGAGGTAATTGCTGCTCAGTCCGGCCCGAGACGTTCGCGAGCTGACTCCTGCGGAGGGGGCCCCCTCCGCCAGGGTCAAGGCTGAAATCGACCTGCCGATCTGCGATTCCAGAAACGCCCGGTGCTTCTTCGCGATCAGCTCCCGCAACTCGCGGACTCGTTCGTGCGCGATTCGTCCCCCGATTTGCTCCGGACGCCCGGCCGCCGGAGTGCCAGGACGCGCGGAGTAAGGAAAGATGTGCAGGTACGTAAACGGCAGGCGCTCAACGAAGCCGATGGTACCTTCGAAATCCTGTCGGGTCTCGTCTGGAAACCCGGCCATAACGTCGGCGCCGATGGCCGCGTGAGGCAGCATCTCTCGAATGGCCAGGATGCGCTCGGCATATTGAGAGGTCCAGTAGCGCCGATTCATCAGTCGCAGGATGCGGTCGGAGCCGCTCTGGAGCGGCACGTGAAAATGATCCGCCAGGCGCTTGTCGCGAGCAGCCAGGGTGATGAGTTCCGGTGATACGTCCATGGGCTCGATAGAGCTGATGCGCAGCCGAGAGATTGCCGTTTCCCCCAGGATCTGTTCAACCAGACCGCGGAAGTTGATGCTGCGTCCGAGATCGCGTCCGTAGCTGCCGAGATTGATCCCGGAGAGGATCACTTCCTTGTAGCCCTGCCGCTCGAGGTTCTGCACCTCGCTAATCACGCGATCCGGAGAGAGGCTCCGGCTTCGGCCGCGCACCGCCGGGATGACGCAGAACGCGCAGCGCGCGTCGCAGCCGTCCTGCACTTTCAGCGTGGGCCGTGTGCGATCGCCGGCCGGCGCAGGCGCAAAGTGGAATTCTGAGTCGATCTCACCGACCATCACCTGGGCGTTGCAGGCGCCCGCCGGACTGCCGGATTCAGTCCGCAGGACCTCAGCCACCCGGTGCTTGTGCGAATTGCCGATTACCCAATGCACGCCGTCGAGCGGGGCGATCTCCTGGGGCGCGCGTTGAGCATAGCAGCCAGTCACCAGAATCCGGCAGCGCGGATTCGCGCGATGGATTCGCCGAATCACCTGACGCACCTCGGCATCGGCGGCGGCTGTGACTGTGCACGTATTGAGCACGGCAATGTCGCTGTTGTCGACCCCGCCGACCTCTCGCAGTCCAGCTTCGTTTAATTGACGCTGGAGACCGGCGCCGTCAGCCTGACTTGCCCGGCACCCGAAGTTGGTAAGGTGAAAGGTCCTCATTCACCCTATTGTAGCGGATTGGAATGGAAGGAACGGAGGAATAGTGCCCCAACTTTCGGAAGCACGTGCCGATGGCAAGCACGCCGGACGTGGAACCTAACAAGCCAAACATATCGAGGGTGATCGAGGACTGACCGTTGCGACGGAAGCGCGGGGGGGCTACACCTCAAGTCCAGGAGTCCTGCGTTGCTGGAAACAGTCGCGGCAGTAAACGGGTCTGCCTTGAGTGAGCTTGAAAGGCACCGTGGTCTCCTTGCCGCACTGCGAACAAACCGTCTGCGTGATGGTTCGAGGAAATCTCGCGCCGCTCCCCTGAGCGGGTTCGCTGCGCTTCGCTTTGCAACCTTTGCATCGCTTGGGTTCGTTCTTGAAGCCTTTTTCCGCGTAGAAAAATTGTTCGCCCGACGTGAAAACAAACTCGCCACCGCACTCAGCGCACCTCAGTACCCGATCGCGGTATTCCATACCGACTGCCCCCCTTTTAATCGGCCATGGTCAAACCCCAGCTTTGTCCCCGCTGGAGCGCTTTGTGGAGCGGGAGCGGCCTGAAACCGCCCCCACCCTGCTATTTGGATGCCATCAATCCCGCTCGATCCGCGCTTTCTTGCGGACTCGCTTACGGGCCAGGGCTTCCTTCACTCGCCGCTTCTCGCCTGGTTTCAGATAGAAAGAGTGTCGCTTAATTTCTTTGATGATGTCTTCCTGCTGAACCTTGCGCTTGAAACGGCGAAGCGCGTTCTCCAAAGACTCGCCTTCCTGAAGTCTTACCTCAGCCAATCGTGAACTCACCCCATTTCTTTGTTCGGTTTAGATGAACCTACCCGGACTGACGCGATTTTGCCGCAGCAGCAAACCAAAGTCAAGTGGATTTTTGTCGAGCCAGCACGCCCTCCTGTCATGATATATAATTGGTTAAGTCGATTGTGAGTAAATACATAGTGACAATCCATGGACGCGAGGCGATTGAGAGACGACTCAGATGCTCTGCCCTTTCCACTTTCCACGCCGGAACAGAACCGCGCTCACTACCGCGATGGCCGATTCGGCGATCAGGATGGAAAGAAATGCGCCCTTCGATTTCAGTCCCATGGGGACCGCCAGCACGTATGCCACGGGAATCTCCAGCAGCCAGTACGCGAAGAAATTCACGATGGTGGGCGTGCGCGTGTCGCCGGCGCCGTTGAACGCCTGCAGCATCACCATGCCGAAGGCATAGCAAATGTTGCCGCAGCTCAGGATGCGCAGGCAGGAGACCGCCAGCGGCACCACCGCCGGATCGTGGGTGAACAAGTGAATGATCGGTTGGGTGCAGGTGATGAACACGATTCCGATGCTGCCCAGGAAGATCATGTTGTAGACGCCGGTCAGCCACACCGATTTCTCGGCGCGCTCCGGCTGCTTCGCGCCCAGGTTCTGACCCACCAAAGTTGCTGCGGCGTTGCTCAGTCCCCACGAAGGCAGAATGGCGAAAATCACAATCCGTATCGCCACCGTGTAGCCCGCCAGCGCGGCGCTGCCGAACAGGCTGATGATCCGCACCAAGCCGATCCAACTCACATGCCCGATGGCAAACTGCAGGATGCCGTTCAGCGATACGCGCACCAGGCGCAGCATCACGCCTGCGTCCAGACGAATCTGGCGGCTCAGCACCCGGATGCGCTCCGTGCCTTTGAGCAGCCGGTAGAACTGGTAGAGCACGCCGATACCTCGACCCGTGAAGGTGGCGAGCGCCGCCCCCGTTACGCCGAGCCTGGGAAATGGACCCACGCCGAAGATCAGGCAGGGGTCGAGCACCAGGTTGATGATGTTCGACACCCAGAGCAGGCGCATGGCGATGGCCGCGTCGCCTGCGCCCCGGAAGATGGCGTTGTTAAGGAACAACAGCATGATCACGCCCGAGCCGCCCATATAAATGCGGGCGTAGCCCGACCCGGTAGCCACAATCGCCGGCGACGCTCCCATCAAGTGCAACAAGCGAGGCGCCAGAATGAAGCAGGGCACACCCACCAGAATCGACACGCCGGCGCCCAGCAGAATCGCCTGCACTCCCGCCACCGCCGCGGCCTCCGGGTCCTTCTCGCCGGTTCGGCGGGCCACCATGGCCGTGGTGGAGAGACTCAGACCCATGGCGATGGCAAACACCAGGCTCTCCATCGACTCAGTGAGCCCCACGGTGGCCACGGCATTCGAGCCCAGACGCGCCACCCAGAAGACGTCCACGACCGCGAACAAAGACTCCAGCACCATCTCCATCACCATCGGGATGGCCAGCAGCAGGATGGCGCGGTTGAGGCCTCCGGTGGTGAAGTCCTGGTGCGAGCCGCGCAGAGCTTCGCCTACCGATCCCCAAAACGTAGTGGGTTTGGATACGCCGACGGTTGCAGCTACCGTTTCCATAAGAGCCTCGCAATTTGTAGCAGAACTCGAAGAGGAATGGGAACCCGCGCGGGTGGGCGTGCCACACAAGAGAAGATGCAGCGCCCGGCGGCATCTTTCGCGGGTCAAGCGGAATTAGCTAAGGAAGGTGACCGGCATCTTCATCGTCAAACCTCCGCCATCAGTCAGGTTCAAGCCACTGACGACGATTTTTGAAGTGTACCGAATCAAGCCGGGTCGCGTCCAGCCCAAATTGAACCGAATCGCTCCGGGCGCCGTCTTGTATTGTGGAAGGCACAGTGGCCACCTGGATTGAGACTTTACGCGAAGCCGCAGTGAGTTCTGACATCGCCCAGCCGCAGCCAGTCGAGAAAACGGTCGAGCAGGACTTTGAGCGCCGCCTTGCCGATTGTTCCGCGCTTGCTTACCGGGTGGCGCTCGGCGTGCTTCACAGCCCTGCCGACGCCGAGGACGTGGCGCAGGAGGCCTTCGTGCGCGCGTATCACCACTTCGAGAAGCTGCGGGATCGCGACCGCTTCCGAGGTTGGCTGGTGCGCTGCACCTGGCGGCTTGCCATCGACCGGCAGCGGTCGGCTGAGCGGCGGGAGCGCAGGGAACAGACCGCGTTTGAAATCGGGCCACCAGCGGCTCGGTCCGTCGAACAGTCGGCGGCAAGCCGGGAATTTCAGCGGCGTGTGGACGAGGCACTTGACGCGCTGACGGAAGACTTGCGACGGGTGACGATCCTGGCTGCCATCGAGGGCTACGACATGCGTGAAACGGCACGGTTGCTCGACATCCCGGAGGGGACAGTCCGCTCGCGCCTGCATCGGGCGCGGAAACTGCTGGCGGAGAAACTACGATGAATTGCCAACGTTATCGCAAATGGATCGATGAGGCCGCGTTGGGAATGCTTGAGGCCTCGCGCCTCGCCCACCTAAACAGTCACCTTGCCGCATGCGTCACGTGCCGGCAGGCGTTTGAGGCTGAGCAGGACTTGCTCGCGGCCATCGACCAGGGCATCGTGACACGCGTTCAGGGCGCCCCATCGGCGAACTTCGCAACAGGTGTACGAATGCGGTTGGACAGCCTGGGAGCGCGGGCATCCCTTCGCTCTGCTCAGGGCGGGCTCTGCCCGCCTTTGACTGGGTCTGTGGAGCGGGCGGGACGCCCGCGCTCACAGGCGTGGTGGCGGCCCTCCGTCTGGTCTCCGGCCTTGGCATTGGCGGCGCTCCCTGTAGTGCTCTTGACGCTCTGGTTTGTGCGGCGGGCGCCGCATCCGAGAGCGCCCGGGCGCGTCCGAGTCGCGGCGCCTGCAATGCCATCGCACAAGCCGAGTGTTCTCAAGCAAATGACGACCGTCGTCCCACGCGAAGCGCTGCCGGTCCGACGGCCAGCCCAGGCAACGGGCGCCAGGAGCCATCGGGCGCGACAGGCATACGGTGACTTGCCCGATCAGGCTCCGCGCCTCGAAGTACTCGTCGAACCCGGACAGGCAGCAGCGCTTGCGGAACTCTATCGAACGATGCAGCGAGGGGCCGACCCGATCGGGCCCGGTGAGGCGCCCGCAAAGACCGAAGATCCGCTTCAGGTCAAGGCTGTTGAAGTCAAACCGGTCGTGATAGCGGAAGTTCAGCCCCTCAAGCCGATCGAACCGGCGGCTCAGGAACAAAACCGTCGGTGAAGACACAAGGAGAGTTCAAATGAACAGACGCAAGATCCACATTTCCTGGTTAGTCGCGGTACTGCTGCTGGCGTTGCTCGGAATGGCCGAAGAGAAAAGTCCGCCAGCGGAAATACCATTCAAACTGACGGTCGTTTTGAACGAGTATGACGGGAACACCAAGGTGAGCAGCCTGCCTTACATCATGCCCTGCAAGGCGACCTCTAGGTTAATCCAGGAGGCATCGGTCCTTCGCATGGGATTCGAGGTGCCCTACCTGTCGAAGGAGAACGAGGTGCAATACCGCAGCGTGGGAACCAACCTCGATTGCAGGTCGACGCCTCCGGACGAGCGAGGCGGGTTCATGGTTGATTTGGGTATCGAGCACAACGTGGTCTACTCCCACACGGGAGCTAACGGCGAGTTGCGGCCTGGCACGCCGCAAGCTAATGCCGCCGCGCCCGTCACTGGAGGGATTCATGCCAATCTCCGGACCTTGCTCCTCCACGACGGCCAGACGGTGAATGCGCTCACCGCCACCGATCCTGTGAACGGCCACGTCTGGAAGGTCGAGGTCACACTGAACGTGGTGAAATGAATGTTGGTATCTGCTCGGTTGCCGGGCAGATGGGCCTGATGATACATCTAGAGGCATATGAGATCACGGTGCAGATTCCCGCCTCGTTGCTTGAACAGGCCAAGCACCTGGCGGCTCGGGAGCACACGACCATGAGGGCGCTTATCGAAGAAGGGCTCCGCCCCATTTTGGCGGATCGCGAGGGAGCGAGACCATTTAAACTTCGCAAGGCCTCGTTTAAGGGCAACGGCCTTCAGCCCGGGCTGGCCAGCACATCCTGGCAGCAGATTCGCCACGCGTCTTACGGTGGCGGAGCGTAATCGCAGGGGCCGTTTGTTGCCAAGGCTTTTTCAAGGCTAGCTTTCGGATTATGTTTTCGCGCCAGAACCGGATGATCGCGTCGTTTTTCGTGGCTGGCGACGCTGTGCTCGCACTGGCCAGTTATTGGTTTGCCTATTCCGCCCGCGCTCACTTTTTCCCCCACCTTCGCGAGTTCTGGGTTACGCCTTTTTACCTGTGGATCATTCCGCTGATTCCCGTGATCTGGATCGGCGTTGGCCTTTCCATCGGAGTCTATCGCGACATCCTCGAGGAGAATTGGCGCTTCGTCTTTTGGAATCCTGTTAAGGTGTGCGTCACCTGCAGCCTGATCCTGGCGGCCCTCACATTTGCCGCAAGGGTTTTGTACGTCAGCCGTCTGTTGATGGTTCTTTTTATCGCCGCTGACCTGGCGGCAATGGTTCTCTTCCGCCTCTTTGTGCGCAACTTTGGCGGCGCGCTGCGCGATACCTTCGGAAGCAAGCGGAATTTCCTGATTGTGGGCCGGACGCCGGAAGCGTTCGAGATTGCCCGTGAGATCGAGTCTCATCGAGCGCGAGGCCTAGACCTGGGCGGCTTCGCGGTGCTGGATTCCCCGGGCGGCGATCGTTTGAGCAGCGCCGAATCCGGGCTTGAGCGCTCCTACCCTGTCTACGCCTTGAGCGAGCTGCCGGAGCTGCTGCGCGGCCACGTGATCGACGAAGTGATCTTTGCAGTATCACGGGGAGAGCTGGAGAAGCTCGACGAGACCTTTCTGGTGTGCGAGGAGGAAGGCGTCAAGACACGCGTGCTGGTCAGCTTTTTCCCGCACGTAATCTCGCGCGTCTACCTGGAACGTCTGCGCGAGATGCCGCTGCTTACGTTCTCCAACACGCCCGAAAACGAGTTTCTGCTCCTGTTAAAACGGTTGCTGGATTTTGCCATGGCGGTCGCGGTGGCCATTGTGCTTTCGCCCGTACTGCTGGTGCTGGCGCTGGTTATTAAGCTGACTTCACAGGGTCCGGTTCTCTACCGCCAGACGCGCTGCGGACTGGGCGGGCGAAAGTTCACGCTGTACAAGTTCCGGTCCATGCGCCGGAACGCGCACCTTCAGCGTGGGGAGCTGACGCCGCTCAACGAGCTTGACGGTCCCGCGTTCAAGATCCGCGATGATCCGCGCTGCACCCCGGTCGGCCGGTTGATGCGCCGGTTCAGCCTGGATGAGCTTCCGCAGCTCATCAACATTCTGAAAGGCGACATGTCATTTGTGGGACCACGGCCTCCGTTGCCCGAAGAGGTAACGCATTACGAGCGCTGGCAGCGGCGGCGGCTCCGCATGCAGCCGGGTCTCACCTGCCTCTGGGCGCTCGAAGGCCGCAATCAACTGAATTTCCGCCGCTGGATGGAGCTTGATCTGGAATACATCGACACCTGGTCGCCCGCCCTCGATTGGAAGATCCTCCTCAAGACGATTCCGGTGGTGCTGCTCGGCCGCGGAGCGAGCTGATTCAGGCAGTCGATTTGACTTTCTCCGGAGCGCCTTCGAGCGCCATCCGGTAGGCCGCAAGCAGTTGGATCTTGTCGTGGTCCCAGTTCAGAAACTCTTCGATTCGAAGCCGGCCGCGTTCGCCAAGCTGGCGGCGCAACGGTTCCGAGTCGAGCAATTGGTTTATCTTGGCAGCGAAGTCGTCCGGATCGTCGGGCCGGGCATAGAGGGCGGCGTCGGCGGCCGCGCGGCGCCCCTCGGTTAAGTCGAACAACACCACCGGTTTGCCGAAGGCCATGTACTCGAGGATTTTGTTCATGGTGGATTTGTCGTTCATCGGGTTCTTCGGATCGGGCGCCACTCCCACGTCTGCGGTGGAGAGATAGCCCGCCAGTTCCTTTCCCACCCGCACGCCCGCGAAGGTAAGCACGCCTTCAAGCCCTTTTTTGCGAGCCATCTGTTTCAGCTTCGGAACCTCCGGACCGCCGCCGACAATCTGAAAGCTGACATCGCTGCGCTCGCGGACGATTCGTGCTGCCGCCTCAATGAAAATGTCCACACCGTCCTGAGGTCCCATGGTGCCCAGATAGAGCACGAGCAAGTCTCTGCCTCGCTTAAGCTCGGCGCACGGCGGCGCCATCTGGAAGTCTTTGAGGTCCGGCGTGCTGTGCACCACAAACACGCGCTCCGGGGCCATGCGGCCGCGCTCGACCGCCACTCGGGCGTAGGAAGCGTTGGTGGCAATTGCCACGTCCGCAGTCCGGTACGTCAGCCGCTCCGCCAGGCAGACCAACCGGTAAAGCAGGTTACGGCGGCCAAACTTCACGAGGTAGAGCTCCGGATTCAGATCGTGATGATCGAAGATAAAACGGACACCGAGGAGCTTAAAAAGCGCCGCGACCAGAAAGATCGTGTCCGGCGGATTGCAGGCTTGGATCACGCGGAACCGCGAGCGCCAATAGATTCGAAGGGCCAGAGTAAGCTGCGCCAGAAAAGCCCACAGGTACTCAAGAATATAGCTGAGCGGATCCGAGCCTTCGCGCAGTGGGTAGCGGTAGATTTCAATTCCTTCCAGAGTTTCGTGGCTGGTGCGGAATTCACCTTGTTTCGGACAGATCACGAACACCTGATAGCCCGCTTCGCGAAGCGTTCGCGCCTCCTGCCAGACGCGGCGATCCACGGGTAGGGTAAGATTTTCGATGATGATCAAGATGCTTGTTCGTTGCGCTTTGTCCGTTGTCCGTTGTCCTCTGTTCTTTCCGTTTAAGGCCGGCTCAACTGCCTTTGCCACAACTCAAAATTGACCAGCGCCCAAAGCTGCTTTTGCCGGTCACGAACCCCGTCGAAGTGCTCACGCACAAAGCGCTCCATGGCCTGGCGGTTGAAGTAGCCGCGTCCCAGCGCTTCGGGCGACAGCACCAGGTCCGCCACCATCGGCTTCAGCGATTTCCGGAACCACTCACCCACGGGAACGGTAAAGCCAACCTTGCGCCGGTGCAGCGTTTCGGCAGGAAGAAGCCCGCCCAGCGCCCGCTTCAGCAGGGCCTTGGTGCGAAACCCTCGCGTCAGCAGTTGCCCGGGAATTGTGGCGGCAAACTCCACGAGATGGTGATCGAGGAACGGCACGCGTTCCTCGATGCTCGCTGCCATGGTCATGTGGTCGCCGCGCAGCAGGAGATTGTCCGGCAGCCAGAGCTTGAGGTCGGTGTAGAGCAGGCGCCTGATGGGCGAGCGCGATGCCGCGCGCTCCAGGTACTCAGCGAAGACGCGCGCCGGATGGTCCTCCTCCACCCCGGCCAGAAACTCCGGATCGAAAAGCGCCTCGCGTTCCTCGCGCGTGAAAGAGGCAAACCAGGTGGCGGATCGCTCCGCCTCGTCCGGGATCGCCAGAGTCTCTAGCGCCAATCGCAACCGGCGGCCGCGATACGGCAGCAGGGAGGCAATGCGCCGCGTGAAATCGCGCGGGAGGCCCGCAACCAGGCCCGCGAGACGGTCGAACGCGTACTTAGGGTATCCGGCGAAAAGCTCGTCGCCACCCTCGCCGGCCAAGACCACCTTCACGCTTTCCGCCGCCAGCCGCGAAATGCGATACAGCGCCACGTCAGCGGGTTCCGCAACCGGCTCATGGCGAAAGGCCACCAATCGTTCCAAATCCTCGGTCAGATCACCCGCGCGCAGCAGGAGTTCATGATGCTCGGTGTCAAAGGCCTCAGCCGTTTTGCGCGCTGCAGGCAGCTCACTGTAACGAGCCTCGTCGAAGCCTACCGAGAAAGTGCGCAGGGGCCGGGCGCCGAGTTGCGCCGCCATCGCCACGATCGCGCTCGAGTCCACGCCGCCGCTCAGAAACACGCCGATGGGGACATCCGCGATCAGGCGCAATTGTACCGACTCGCGCAGCAGCTCGATTACTTGTTCGCCGATCGCCTCCGGCCATCGGTCCTTGGGCCCGTCGGCCTCTTCGCCTGGAACGTCCCACCAGGGAGCGATCCGCGCCCCGGAGCGGTCCACCAGCATGTAATGCCCGGGCAGCAGCTTGTTCACGCCTTTGTAAAATGTTCCGGGCGAGGGAACATAACGAAATCCGAAAAAATCGTAGACCGCCTGAGGTTCAATAGCCGGGCTGCACTCGGACTTCGAGCGCAATGCCGTCAAGGCTCGCAGCTCCGACGCGAATTGAAGGCTTTCCGATTCCAGGCGGTAGAAAAGAGGCTTGATGCCAACTCGGTCTCGCGCGACGAGCAATCGCCGCTCACGGCTGTCCCACAGGGCAAAGGCAAACATGCCGCGCAAATGGTCCAGCAAACCCAGGCCGTACTCTTCGTAGAGGTGGACGACGGTTTCAGTGTCGCTATGGGTTCGGAGCTGATGCCCCCGACTCTCCAATAACAGTCTCAGATCGCGGTAATTGTAAATTTCACCATTGAACGTGATCCAGACTGAACCATCTTCGTTGGAGATGGGTTGATGGCCGCCAGGAAGATCGATGATGCTGAGCCGGCGGTTTCCAAGTCCCAGCTCGCCATCGAAGTAGAAACCTTCGTCGTCCGGACCGCGGTGAATCATGGCGGCAGTCGCGCGCGCGAGAGCGCCCCGGTCCGCCGGAGCCTGGCTGCCGAAATTAAAGATTCCCGCGATGCCGCACATATGGGCTTGGCCGGTTGTCGAAAGCGGAAAGGTCTCTCGCTCTGCAGTGAAATGCCAAGGTTCCGACGGCCGCCTGTTGCATCGGTGAGTTTAGCAGTTTCCGAACATAAGCCGTCAGCGTGCGGAGCAAGAGCCCCTCACCGGTTGATCTCCACAAACTTCCCCTTGATTATCTACAATCCCAGAGTTACACTGCGCTGTCGATAATCGAGAGGAGCGGAATGAAACCTACGGATTTGGTGCAAGGAACCCTGGATCTTTTGATCCTCAAAACCATCGCGCTCGAACCCATGCACGGCTGGGCCATCGCGCAGCGCATCCGGCAAATCTCCAAGGACGTGCTGCAAGTGAACCAGGGATCGCTCTATCCAGCATTGCATCGGCTGGAGCAGCAGGGTTGGATTAAGGCGAAGTGGGGCGAGTCTGACAACAACCGCCGCGCAAAGTATTATTCGCCTACCTCGGCAGGACTCAAGTACCTGGAGCAGGAGCACAGTAACTGGGAGCGCCTCTCAGCGGCTATCGATCTGGTGTTGGAGACGAGCTGAGAGAATCGATTCATTGACTCATCGAATCACCGGGGATTGGGACAGATCTCAATGACGACGCGCTTGTTTCAGAAACTGCGGCTTCGGACCCGATCGCTGTTCGAACGCAACCGCGTCGAGCAGGAACTCAGCGATGAATTGCGCTTTCACCTTGAAAAGCAAATCGAAAGGAAGATCGCGGAAGGAGTGACGCCCGAGGCGGCTCGATACGCGGCGCTGCGCGAGTTGGGCGGCGTGGCGCAGATCAAAGAGGAGTGCCGCGACATGCGAAAAGTAAACTTTATCGAGAACTTCCTGCAGGATGTCCGTTACGGTCTACGCCAGCTACGCCGAAGTCCTGGCTTCACTGCGGTCGCGGTGTTGACGCTCGCGCTCGGCATCGGCGCCAATACAGCCATCTTCAGTCTAATCGATGCCGTGATGCTGAGAATGCTGCCCGTGAAGAATCCAGAGCAACTCGTGCTATTGAGCTACAACAAGACGAAGCCTGTGGAGGGCCCAACGGGCAGCGGGTATGGCAACACGTCTCTCTCCTACCTCGGATTCGAGCGTCTCCGACAGCAACACGACGTTTTATCCAGCATTATCGGCTTCGTGCCACTCGGCTTCAGCCCGGAGAGCGTTGCGGTGAACATCGACGGCCAGCCCAGCCTCGCCGGCGGGGAGATGGTGAGCGGCAATTACTTCACCGGGCTTGGCGTTCCGGCCGTCCTGGGCCGCACGCTCACCGAAGAAGATGAGGACCACGCGGCACGGGTCGCTGTACTCAGCTACGGCTACTGGACGCGCAAGTTCGGCCGCGACCCGGCTGCGCTTGGCAAGAGGATTGCGCTCGGTGGACAGCCTTACACCATCGTGGGCGTAGCTCCACCCGAGTTCTTTGGCGTGGAGCCGGGGCGGGCTCCGGACTTCTGGGCGCCACTTGCGGACGAGCCCGGACTCACGCCCTGGGGCGTCCAGCCGGACAACGGCCAGTCCCCCTTCACCGCCAAGAAGTGGTGGTGGCTGATGATTATAGGCCGCCTGAAGCCCGGCGTGAACCAGGCGCAAGCGCGGGCCGCGCTCGACGTATGGCTCCGGCAGAGTCTTACCGGCGACGTAGGGCTGTCGCAAGCGCATGCGCAGGCGTTTAGGGCCCAGTTGGACCCGGCCGCCCGGGGATTGGACAACTTGCGGGCCTACTTCTCACAGCCGCTGCAGATTCTGATGGCTCTCGCCGGCTTGGTGCTGCTGATCGCCTGCGCCAACGTGGCGGCCTTGATGCTGACGCGGGCCCAGCGCCGCCGCCGGGAGATTGCGGTGCGCCTCGCCTTGGGCGCTTCCCGCGGACGCCTTATTCGTCAACTGCTGACGGAGAGCTTAATGCTGGCCGCAGCCGGCGGAGCACTCGGGATGGCATTCGCGGGGTGGGGAGCGCGGGTTTTGCTTCTACTGATGTCGGGCAGTACGTCCCTTCCCCTTGATGTCCGCCTCAACCTTAGCGTTGTGGGTTTCGCCGCCAGCGTTTCAATGCTGACCGGAATTCTGTTTGGTCTTGCGCCTGCCCTGGGCTCCACACGCCTGAGCCTGAGTCCCGCTTTGAAGGAGAACTCGAGCGGCGCCTCCCAAACGGGCCGGCCGCCGCGATGGAGGCTCGGAAAGTCTCTGGTGGCCGCTCAAGTGGCTTTTTCGCTGGTGCTGGCAGCAGGCGCGGGCCTTTTCGTGCGAACCCTCATGAACCTGGAGCACGAGAACCTGGGCTTCAATGCGCACGGTCTGCTGTTGTTTGGAGTCGATCCCACGCAGAATGGCTATAAAGGAGCCCGGCTTGTCACCTTGTACGACCGTCTGCTCGATCACATCCGGTCCCTGCCAGGCGTGCAAGGGGCGTCGCTCTCAGCCTTCGCCTTGATGTCCGGATGGCAGAACGACGGCCCGATCGCGGTCGAGGGAGGCCAAAACAAAGCCGATCAGAACCCAACCGTTCTGTGGAACATCGTCGGTCCGGACTTCTTGAAGACGATGGGCATTCGACTGCTTCTCGGGCGGGGCATCGGCGACCACGACACCTCCGCTTCGCCCCGCGTGGCGGTGGTGAACGAGGCCCTGGCGCGCAAGTTCTTCGGCAACCTGGACCCGCTCGGACGCAGCTTCACCTTGGGCACGACTTCGTTCAAGCTTGACGACGCCTACACGATCGTAGGGGTGGCGGCTGACGCCAAGTTCACCGGCGTGCGCAGCGAGGCCCCAATTACCGCTTACATCCCGTTCTCCCAGGTAGGGGACTTGGGCATGATGCACTTTGAGGTGCGCACTGCGGGCGAACCCACACTTCTTGTTTCGAGCGTCCGGCGCGCGGTTCGCGACGTGGATTCGAACTTGGCCCTCTCGGAGGTCAAGACCCAGACCCAGCAGATCGATGAAGCGTTGCTGGGGGAGAGGATGTTTGCGCAACTTTCCAGCTTCTTCGGTGCGCTCGCCCTGACCCTCGCTGCCATCGGATTGTACGGAACCATGACCTACACGGTTGGCCGCCGGACCAACGAAATCGGCATCCGCGTGGCGCTCGGCGCCAAAAGGAGCCAAATCCTCAGGATGGTGCTGGGAGAAGCGTTCACCCTGGTTCTCATCGGCGCTGCTTTGGGTCTGCCTGTGGCACTCGCCGCGGGGCGTCTCGTTGCAACCCAGCTCTACGGCGTGAAGGCTTCCGATCCGCTAACCTTCTCAGCCGCCATCGCAATGCTGTTGGCGGTCGCAGGCGTCGCAGCCTACCTGCCGGCGCGCCGGGCGGCAAGGGTCGATCCGATGGTGGCGCTGAGATACGAGTGAAGCCATCAGGCGATTGAGTGATCGGGCGATCGGGCGATTGACGAGCAGGCGGTACCGCCGTCAGGTATCGGACCCGAGGATGAGTGAGTCTGAGGACCGGGAGCTACTGATCCTCGTAAGCAGCGAGGAACTCGTCGCGGGAAATACCGGCCTGGGTACAGATTGTGCGGAGGGTCGACGATTTGATTTTTGCATGGTTCGGCATAGTCAGCGGGGTCTTGGAACCGTCGGCATTCTCTCGGAGCATCGAGATGTGTTCCTTTTCGCGCAGGGCTCGAAAGCCCAGTCGTTCGAGCGCCTGCGTGACCTTTCGTTTGGGTGCGTCAACTGGGAACTTAGGCATCAGCGCTCGATCCGGGCCTCGGCAACAAATGCCTCCAGAACAGGCGGATCGATATCCAGAACCTCAGGACCAAAAGTCTCAACGTGGAACCGAATGGCTGAAGTGGCATCGGCGAGGGCCTGTTCATAGGAATCACCCTCGCCGACCACGATGCCCTTCAATCCGAGTGGATAGGCGACGTAGCCGTCGGAATGCCTCTCAACAATGACCTTGACTTCGCGCACTGTGAACCTCCCGCTAGCGAACGCGCTCGTCGTAACTGCGATGTCCGCATTAACTCGGTCAGGCATAGTTTAGCTTATTGGGAGCCCAATGATTGCCGATTTTCGATTGCCGCTTGACGAATGAGCGGCGGCGCGCCGGAGAATTTCTATGCGCTGGTACTATAGTCTGCGGCTTCGGTTCCGGTCGCTGTTTCGCCAGGGCAAAGTCGAACAGGAGCTCAGTGAAGAAGTCCGCTTTCACCTGGATCGACTAATCGAGCAGAGTGTGGCGCGAGGAATGACGCCGGAAGACGCCCGATACGCGGCGCTGCGCGAGCTGGGCGGTATCGACCAAATAAAAGAGGAGTGCCGGGATATGCGTCGAGTGAACTACATCGAGAATTTCCTGCAAGATGTCCGCTACGGCGTGCGCCAGTTGCGCCGCAGTCCCGCCTTCACGGTGGTAGCGGTGCTGACGCTGGCACTGGGCATCGGCGCCACGACGGCCATTTTCAGCGTCGTTGACGCAGTGCTGCTCCATTCCCCTCCCTATGCGAAGTCCGCCGAGCTTGTAGAGATCACTGAGAAGGGCCCGCAGACAGCCGCCGGCGAGGTTGATGAGGTTTCTGCAGGAGATTTCACCGACTGGCAGGGGCAAGCTCCGGCCTTCCAGGAACTGGCCGCTTATGAGCCGTGGGAATTTCACGCCCTCACGGGCGGCGGCGAGCCGGACGAAGTGTGGGCCTCGCCGGTCACAGCGAATCTTTTTGGAGTGCTGGGTGTCAATGCCGTCCGCGGCCGTACGTTCGCTTCGAACGCAACTCAGGCCGTAATCGTGAGCCATCAATATTGGGAAAGTCACTTTTCATCAGATCCCAGGATCATCGGAAAGGCGCTCGCGCTTGATGGCAAACCATACACAGTGGTCGGCATCGCTCCGGCGGACCTTGAGTTTCCGGGGGCCCACACGCAAGTGTGGATTCCTTTGACATTCAGTGGCGCTGACAGGGCCAATCATGAGGACCACACGCTCAGCGTGATCGCACGCCTGAGGCCGGGCGTAACGCTGAAGCAAGCTCAAGCGGAAATGGACACGGTAGCCCGCCGCCTGGGGGTACAGTATCCCAAAACAAACGCCGGATGGAGCGCTCCCGTGAGCCCTTTCAAGGGCCCGGAAGTCCACGGCGTTCTCCGCACGGCCATTTTCGCGCTCCTGGGAGCTGTGGTGTTTGTGCTGATGATCGTCTGCTCCAACGTGGCCAGCATGCTGCTGGCTCGCGGCGCCACGCGGCAGGGAGAGATGGCCATCCGCGCTGCTCTGGGTGCTGGCCGCTTAAGGCTGGTCCGGCAGTTGGTGGTCGAAAGTGTGCTACTGGCCGGGGTGGCGGGAGCCGGCGGCCTGGCGCTGGCGTGGTGGGGTCTGGGCGTGATCGTCAATCTGGTGCCGAAGTACAACCTGGTTGAAACCGAGAGTGTGCATCAAGTCTCCATCAATCTGACCGCCTTTGCCTTTACGGCGGCGCTTTCCCTGCTGACCGGAATCATGGTTGGCTTGCTGCCCGCCGTGCGCGTCTCGAGCCTGAACATCAGCGAGTCTCTCAAGGAGCACGGGCGGACTTGGGCGGCAGCCGTCCGGGGAACCCGCCTGCAGCGGGTGCTCGTTGTTTCCGAGGTCGCGCTTGCCTTGGTGCTCCTGGTGGGCGCGGGCTTGATGATCGAAAGCTTCGAGCGTCTGGAAACGGCTCCGACCGGCTTCAATCCGGATCACCTTTTGACGGTGCGGGTGCCGCTGCTGAGCTACAAGTATTCGCGCCCGCAGTCGGCAGATTTTTACCGTGAGGTGCTGGAACGAATCCAGGCCATCCCGGGCGTCAAGTCAGTGGGCATGGCCAATAACCTGCCCTTCACCGGATTTCATACCTCGCTCGCATTTCCCGGCCCGCCGAACTCGCCGGGCGGCCCTGGCCGGGTAGCTGGCCGCAGTGTAAGTCCGGGGTACTTTCAGGCCATGGGGATACCACTCCTGGAAGGACGTGATTTTACCGACGCCGAAAATCAGAAAGACGCCCGCTGCGTTCGCATTGTTAATGAGACGATGGCGCGCCGCTACTGGCCCGGAGAAGACCCGGTCGGCAAGCAACTGGCAGGCGCATGCCCGAAGGACGCGCTCGCGACGATCGTGGGGCTGGTGGCGGATTCCAAGCAAGACTCGGTGGATTCCATGGCCCTGCCGGAGACTTACGAGCCTTATGCTCAGCACCCCTTTGCGTCGTTCATGGTGACGTTCGTAATTCGGACGACCTCAAAGCCCACGGATATTACCGCCGCCGCCGTGCGCAATGCTGTGCGGCAGGTCGATAGCGATCAGCCTGTGATCCAGATGCGCGCGATGCAAGACGTGATTTCCGAATCGATCTGGCGGCAGCACGTTTGCGCGTCCATGCTCGGAATCTTCGCCGCCATCGCCCTCCTATTGTCGGCCGTAGGCATTTACGGAGTACTCTCCTATTCGGTCAGCCGGCGCACGCACGAGATCGGCATTCGCTCAGCCCTCGGTGCCACGCGGCGAGACATCCTGCGGATGGTGGTCGGAGAAGGACTGCTTCTCACCTTAATTGGTGTGGGCGCGGGGATTGTCGTTGCACTCGGCCTCACACGCCTGCTAACTGGCTTGCTGTACGGCGTCCGGCCGAGAGACCCCGTGACCTTTGCAGCTCTGTCGTTGTTGCTGGGCAGCGTGGCACTACTCGCCACCTACAGTCCCGCCCTGCGCGCAACCAAGGTCGATCCGATGGTGGCGCTCAGATATGAGTGAAGTCATCGCGCAATCGGATGATTTGAGCGATCGTGTCATTGAGACCACTCGGCGCTGGCGGCTTGGTTGAACGCCGGGACTGTGGGCCGGAAGCTATCGAGTCAATGGGTTCGTTACGCGCAGGAACTTGAACTGATGAAAATCGGTGTCAGCGGTTCGGATGTCGGTGATGCCGTGTTCTCTCATCATGGCAGCGATATGAAGATCATGAAACCTGGTGCCGGACATCTGCGGGTACTCGTGGACGAGTTCTTCAATCACTTCCGGATGACGCTCCGTCTCAGCCAGGATCTTGAAAGAGGGAGACGTCCGCAACGTCTGGATGAAGCTCCAGGAGTCGGAGAACGAGAGGGGGCGGGTGTAGATGGAGCGACGCGTCGAGACGCTCAGAAATTCATAGATGATCGACCAAGTGACCGACCACGCCTCGGTGGAGGCCCCCCACCCTTGCACCAGCCGCTGCGCCCGCTCGTGCTGGTGAGATTCGCGGATGGCCGCGTAGATAAGAAGGTTGGCGTCGACGACGAACACCGTCAGTCCTTATCCGCTGTGCCATATAGACGCGCGTGCCGCTCCGCGTCCAGCACGCGGTATATTTCTTCCCGATTTGCGATGTCAATCTTAGCTGGACCAGCGCTGAAGCTGGGCAGGCGAGCCATTCGCCTGGGCTTGGGCCGTCCTTCCAGCCCCTGGCGCAAGTATTCCGTGGCGAGCTCAGAGATCGTCGTATTCCTATCCACGGCCCGCTTCTTCAGCTCGCGAAAAACACGGTCAGGGATGACCAGAGTGGTCTTCATATGGAAAACCATACGCCAGGTACGGAAAGATGTCAACTGAAGCCATCGGCCGTCAGTCATCAGGTTTCAGTTAGAGCCGGAGCCCGACCGAATGATGCTGAAGGAACTTGAGAGCTAAGTTCCCAAAACGGCCGACGATGCCATCCTAAAACTCCTCGCGGCCCCCGCCCGATCTAAGATAGACTGTCACGCGGATTGGCGTCCGGCATGACCCTGACTGGATATGCCGTGAGCGGACCAGCCGGAAGTCCGAAGGCGCTCGTTAAAAGGAGGAATTGGGGTGAGGATGAAAAGAATCGCGGATTCCCGCTGGATAAGTCTGTTGCTCGTCCTGGCGGTTCGATCCATGGCTGCGGCCGCCCAGGAGCAGGCTAAACCGGAGCTGCCCAAAGAGGACTACGTCAAGGCTCATTACACCAAGTATGAGTATCGGATCCCGATGCGGGACGGCAAAAAACTCTTCACTTCCGTTTACGTGCCCAAAGACGCCGGCCAGACTTATCCCATCCTCATGGATCGCACGCCGTACAGCGTCGCTCCCTACGGAGAGGATCAGTACAAGAAGGATCTTGGGCCTTCGGACGAGTTCGAGAAGGCCGGATACATCTTTGTTTATCAGGACGTGCGCGGAAGATATCTTTCCGAGGGCGTGTTCGTCGAGATGCACCCGCACATTGACGTCAAGAAGTCGCCCGAGGACGTGGACGACAGTTCGGACACCTACGACACGATCGAGTTTCTGCTGAAGCATGTGGCGAACAACAACGGCAAGGTGGGGATTTGGGGAATATCCTATCCGGGGTTCTATACCTCGGCCAGCATCATCGATTCGCATCCCGCGCTGAAGGCAGCCTCGCCCCAGGCGCCCATGACCGACCTTTTCATGGGCGATGACGCCTATCATGGCGGCGCTTTCATGCTGGCGGCCAACTTCGGGTTCTACACCTTCTTCAAGCCTTTTGCGCAACCTTCACTGCCGCCGAAGTTCGTGGCGCCGTTCGATCCCGGCACGCCGGACGGCTACGACTTCTTCTTGAAAGCGGGCGCCACGCAAAATCTCGACAAGCTGTACCTGAAGGGCTCCAATCCTCTTTTCATCGATCAGTTGCGCCACAACACCTACGACGATTATTGGAAGGCGCGAGACCTGTCGCGGCACATGAAGGGAGTCAAGTGCGCGGTGATGGTTGTGGGCGGCTGGTTCGACGCTGAAGACATCTCCGGCCCCTACAAGACCTACAATGCCATCCGGGCGAACAACCCCGCCGCGCCGGCGACACTGGTCGAAGGTCCCTGGGTGCATGGCGGGTGGTCGCGCGGTGATGGCGACCGGCTTGGAGACGCGCAGTTCGACGCCAAGACGGGCGAGTTCTTCCGCGCCAATATTCAGTTCCCGTTTTTCGAGCACTACCTGAAGGGCAAGGGAAGCGGACTGCCGGCGGCGTACGTGTTCGAGACCGGCACCAATGTCTGGCGACAGTACGATCGCTGGCCCCCGGCGCGCGCCGAGCGCACGACGCTCTATTTCCACTCCGGCGGTAGATTGTCGTTCGATCCTCCGCGCGAGGAAGAAGCGCCCGACGAGTACGTGAGCGACCCGGCCCACCCCGTGCCTTTTGTGGATTACACCGTCCAAGGCGTGCCCCAGCGTTACATGGTGGATGACCAACGCTGGGCGGCGCGGCGTCCCGACGTGCTGGTGTATAAGACCGAGCCGCTCGAAACAGACCTGACGATTGTGGGTCCCGTATCGCCGAAGTTGAAAGTGGCGACCACGGGCACGGATTCCGACTTCGTGGTCAAGCTGATCGACGTGTACCCGAACGACTATCCGGACGACAGCAAGGTGAATGAGACCAGAAATGGTTTGGGATTGCCGCCCCTCCGCATGGGCGGTTACCAGCAGCTTCTGCGGGGCGAGCCCATGCGCGCCAAGTTTCGCAACAGTTGGGAAACCCCGGAGCCCATGCCGCCGGGAAAGATGACAAGCGTCGACTTCACGATGCCGGACTTGAACCACACGTTCCGTGCCGGCCACCGCATCATGGTGCAGGTGCAGAGTTCCTGGTTCCCGCTGGTGGACCTGAATCCGCAAACCTTTCTGGACATACCCACGGCCAGGCCGGAGGACTTTAAGAAGGCCACGGAGCGTGTGTGGCACAGCAAGGACGCCGCCTCCGGGGTGGAAGTCATGGTTCTGCCACAGTGAACGCCAGCCTCCGTCTGATGATTGGGGCTGTCATCGACTCTAAAGGACTCACGCGATCTATGGCTTTTCATAAGTGTGCCACATTTGGGTAGTGGGTCAATTTGAATCCCTCACCCTTTCTGCTTGACACCATTTCACCGCTAACGGCACAATTGGCCCATGCCTAAGCGTCCAAGGACTGACCCCATACTAATCGCCAAGAACGTCATTGACCGCGTTATCGAGATG
>DASYYZ010000209.1:0-20060 GCA_035946735.1 Terriglobia bacterium | reverse complement strand
CACCATCATGGTCGCGATCTCGTGATCGAATAGATGGTGGGTAGAGCTAACACCCTGGGATTGGAAACCCGGGTCTTGGTGACGGACATGGTGAAAGAAGAAAGAACCAGGAGCCAGCGCCGTCATAGAGGGAATGACAGGATCAAAGGTTATTGCCGCAACCTCTCAGCCGCCTCATTCCATCCTCTTCAGGTCTTTCCTGGCTTCTGTCAAATCCGGCTTCAGCCGCAGCGCGGTTTCGATCTCGGAGCGCGCCTCGGACTGGCGGCCTTCCTTTTCGAGCACCAGACCGAGCCGCCAGTGGGCGTGCGCTGGCGTGGGCTCCCCACCCTCTGGCTCGGCGCTCAAGTACTTGCGGAAATAAGACTCAGCGCGGCTGAGATCAGGATTGTTATCGGCGTCGGCAGCGTACTTCGCCAGAATGGCCCGGCCCGCCTGGTAATAAGGGGCGAGATCGTCAGGATCATTCTTTTCCGCCAGCGCCAGGCAATCCCCGAGATCCTTCCAGCGGCCTTGCGAGGCTAGGGACGAGGCTAGAAGGGAGTATCCGGCGGCGCGGCTGGGATCAAGCTTGACGGCTTCGCGCGCAAACTTCTCCGCCAGGTCCGCTTTGGACGGCGTGGCCGAGTTATAGAAGGCAGCCGGTGGGGTTAAGGCCTCGTAATCCGCTGGCCTTGCGGCTGCCGCTTTGAGGTACCAGGATTCCTGGCCCGCCGCGTCTTTCCGGTCCTGGGCGAGGCGCGCCTGGGCGAGATCACCCTGCACCGGATCGATCAGGGCGATTTCGCCGGCCATGGCCGCCGCCTTGTCTTTGCCGCCGCCCATCAAGCGGGGCGCCTGGAGATCGTATTCCAGCAGGTCGAATCGGGAGTTGGTGTCTTTGGGGTCGAGCGCAGCGGCAGTTTCGACTTCGGCCTTGAATTTCTTGGCCCAGCCACCCTTGGCAAACAGCGACGCAGTTTCCGCGGTCTCACCGTACAGCTCGCCAAGCTGGCGATGATAGCGAGCCTCGTGGGCGTTCAGCGCCACCGCCTTCTCGGCCAGACTGCGCGCGCCCTCGATGTTACCGAAAGCGTCTTCGATTTCGGACATCAGGTAATTCAGTTCAGCGTCGCCGCCATTGGCTTTGCACCTGGGCTCTACGATACTGCGCGCGCGCTTGAAATGGCCGGCCTTAATCAGTGCGTCAGGATCATCTGCAGCTCGAACCGCAGAATTGCTGCATAGCAGGATGATCAAAGCTACAGGCGGGGTGAGCCGAAATTTGGTTCGCATCGGATAAGGTTGTGGCACGGCAACCTTGTTCGTGGTCTGAGCCGTGTGGACGTCCGCGCCACGTCGCTTTCCGGAGCCTGTTAGGGTCGCCCTACCAGCACCAGGCGCTGAAAAGTGGCTGGATTGGCCGCGCTCGGACGGAAGAACTGATCCTGCCTGGAGACCAGCCAGGCACGTGGCGTCCGAGACGGTTCAGCGCTTGTCGAGGATGCCGGGGGTGCCACCTTTTGCGCCTCCACCAGCAGTCCGATTTCATACCCTTCCTGAAATTTGCCCTCGAAATAGTCGGCCGGAATTGCGATATCGCCGGAGTAGCCCTGGGGCGTCTTCTTCCAGGCCGCGGTAACCTCCTGACCGCTGTCCGCGATGCGGGCGGCGACCCGGTCCTTGTTCGTAGACATATTCGGCGCCACATCGTTGAAATTTCCGGGGCTCAGGTGCAGCGGAAAGGCATCAGGAGCAGCGCTGGTGGCGTAATAGTTGCGCCGGAAGGCCGTCTCGATCGGGAGCGCGATCATGTCACCCTCGGTGATGTTCGTTCCCGGCGGTGGCGCATAAATGTCGGGGTCTGTGATATCTACACCCACGTAAAGAAAGTGACTGTCCCAGGCTAGCGCAAAGCGGCCCGCGAACGGGCCTGAAGGCTTGGGCAGCGTGGCGAAGGCGCTACTGGCCGGCGGCGCGAGCTCGCGCAGATCATACAGCTTTCCCGATTGCCATTTCGCAAAGTCGCCGTCGAGCGCGGGCGATGATGACAGGCGCTGTGCCTCCAGCACGTCATAACTTGGGTCCCATTCCACCTTCCCGTCTGGAAGCCGCTTGAAGCCCGGATCGGACCCTGCAGTATCGGCGCGCGCCTGAGTTTTTTCCACAAACGGACGAATCTCCGCCATCAGCTTGTCATAACCCGGGCGCGAGCTAATCACAGTCAGGGCCTGATTCATGGGGTCGAGATGCCGCCTCATCTCTGGAAGATCGATCGGCAGCCGCGAAGCTGTGTAAAGCGCTTTGAAGACGTTGTTGTGCCAGCGATAGTCGCTATAACTCTTCAGAAAGGGAGCCAGAAGTTCCGGCGCGTTTTTTCCGTACAGTGACACCAGCGCGCGCTGCTCAGCCTCTTCGGGATTGTAGGCGGGCGGATTCCAGAGATATTCCGCGATGGTGGCCAGCGGAATCATGGAGGCGTGGGCCTCGTTCATCGGATTCGAAACCACGCCCTTGGCCGCCGAGTTCAGATCCGGATCGCGCCCCACCAGCGGGCCGAGAAAAGGCCGCCAGCGGGCAAAATCGTTCACCGGATAATTGTCCCAGATGAGCGGCGGGCGCCGCAGCATCTTGCCCCATTCTTCCGTCGCAGCCACGGTGAGGGTGGGGGACACCACTTCGGGACCTGTCCACACCAGATCGACATGGGGATTTACGGCCGCGCCCAGTTCGCGAACGTACTCCCGGCTGCCGAATCCGTTGGTGTAGGTGGTGGGCGTGACGGTCAGATGATTGTGCGGCGAGAGGGAAACCACGTGCTGATAAAGTTTGTTGATGACGTAAGCGTGCGCCTCTGCCAGGGATTTGAAGCGAGCCTTGTCAGCAGGATTCTGGAGCTCCTCCGGGACGTCGTCGAGAAACAGGGCGTAGCAGGAGATGCCGAGCTTTCCCACAGTGTCCAGCTTTTCGGCGAGCTTGGCGAAGTCGGAATCGCTCGAATAGACCATCGAGAGTCCCGGGCTTACGGCGAAACAGAAATCCACAAAATTGGCGCGCGCGGCCTGTACGAGCGCACCCAATTGCGACATGCGATCTTCGGGGTAGGGGGTTCGCCAGTCCCGGCGTTGATAAAGATCGTCTTTGGGGGCGTAGTAGTAGGAGTTCATGGCGTGCTCGCCCTCGAAGCGCAGGATGTCGAGACGATCCTGATGGCTCCAGGGTTCGCCGTAAAAGCCCTCCACCACGCCGCGCACCGGGAACGAAGGGAAATCCGCGATGCTGATGGCAGCCTCCCGGCCAATTTCGGTGATCATGGCGCTTTTGGGCTTGGGAGAGAGTTCCCCCATTCTGTGAGAAATGAGGGCGCGCAGCACCTGGCCCAGCCGGATCACCGCATTGTGAAAACCTTCGGGATCGAGGGCGGTGATGGTCGCCTCGCGCGCCACGAACACGCGCGGTCCATTAAGGTACAGCACGTTCAATCGATAGGCCTGGCGGACCGTCTCCGGGGTGGGCGCGGAAGAATGTGCGAATCGCGCCAGCTCTTGCTGGAAGGACGAAGCGTTCCGGGCGGCAATGAACTCAAGGCTAAGCGCGGGGCGCCGGACCGAGGCCTCAGTTCTGGAGGTAACCACCGTCACCGTGGCTTTATTCTGGCCTGCCAGGTCGGTGATCTGCGCTTCGATCCGAGGATCAAGCGCTTGCTTCGAAATCAGAACCCATGCAGGGGGCGCGTTCGGGCTCTGCGCTCCTAGACCGGACCGGGCGCCCGCAAGCCTTGGGATCACTAGGAGCAGTAACAGCATTCCTGTTCTGGCTCTTCTCATCGCTTTCGATTGTAGCTTATCCGCTCTTGACGCCCACTGTAGCTCTAAGTAATCGATTGCGATTTGTGCAGGAGTGGAGGCCGCAGACCTTCGACTGCAGGTCGGCGCTACGCGCCAGAAGGCTGATAATTCGAGAGCCCTCGTTTTTCCCTGACCACTGATCCCTGGGCCCAGATCGCGGACTAGAGCGGCCGGTAGCGGTTCTCGGGAGGTGGTTGGTCGGGCGGACTTTGATCAGGAGGAGCCTGGTCCGGCGGCTGCTCCTCGACGGGCTGTTCAGGCTGCTGGATTTGGTCCGGCGGCTGCTGTTGGTCGGGCGGGTTCTGAGGCTGTTCAGGAACCTGTGGAGCTCCCGGACCCAGATTCTGATTCTGATTCGTGCCAGGGCCCTGACCTTGGCCCGGAAGCGGATTCTGGCTTTGACCCGGTGTCGGATTCTGACCTTGACTGCTTCCGAAGATAGATCCGGTGCCTTGTGTCTGGCCGTTCGTTTGTCCCTGACCAGTCTGCGGGTTGCCTGGGGTTGGCGAGGCGCCGACGCCGCCCGGATTGAAGCCTACCCCGAGGAACTCCCATTCGCTGTAATGATTCTTCTTGTTCCAGGTGCGCAGCGAAGCTACATCGCTGCAGCTTGCCACGCCCGCGAGGCCGAGTCCCTGTGTTCCGTTGCTCATCGCAAACGACGAGCCGGATGATGAGGACGAAGAAGAAGATGAAGAAGATGAGGAAGACGAAGAGAACGACGACGAAGACGATGACCCGAATGAGGAGGAGGAGTCCGAAGACGATGAGCCTGGCTCCGATGCTGAAAAGGGCACGCTTTTGTCCCGCGGCTTGCCCGTGCCTTCACAATCCGGGGATTTCTTGGGCTTGCCGTGCTCGTCAACGGGCCTGCCAGGGAAAGCGCCATTCTGCTGGCCAGCCGTTTGGCCGGATGAAGTCGAACCGAAAATCGAACCGCCCCCGCTGCTGGTAGTGCCCTGCGATCCCGTACCGCCGGTTGACCCATCTGTCGGCCAGCTAAAGGAATCCCCGGAGCCTCCCGTGCCGCCGTTCGAGCCCGGGTTGTTCCCAAAGCCGCTGGAGCCGCCAAAGGTACTCGAACCGGCGGAACTACCGCCAAAACTGCTGGAATCGCCAAACCCGCTCGAGCCCCCGGATCCTCCGGAACCACCAAAGCTTGATCCGCCAAAGCCGCCGCTCGACCCGCCAGAGCCGCTGGAGCCGCCACTTGATCCGCCAAAACCACCGGAACTGCCACCCGATCCGCCAAAGCCGCCCGAACTGCCACCGGTGCCGCCAAAGCCGGAGCCGCCAAATCCCGACGAGCTCATCGAGCTTGACGATCCTCCAAATACACTTGAAACGGAGTTCGATCCATTCTGACCGTTGAGTGCATTTTGCCCGTTTTGATTCTGGCCGAGCGGAGAAGTGCCCATTTGGGGCCCCATCGTCCAGGAGTCAATCATCACGCCGGCGCCGGATACATGAATAAAGCGCCATTTTCCGCCAGGAGTCATCGGATCGGGCCAAGGCCTGCGCAGAAAGCTGAGATTGTTGGTGTGCAGCAGTTCCTTAACGGAGTTGGGATAACGATTGAATTGCTTCTGGAAAAGATAGACGGCGCGGGCGTATTGATTGCCGCGAAAAATCAGCTCCTCTTCGCGGTCGCGCTTGGCTTGCTGATAGACGCTGGGCAGTGCCGCCAGCAGGCCGATCACGATCACGGAGACGGCGATCATCAGCACGATGATGGCGAATCCGGCTTTGGACGCGTGCCTCCGAACCCGCCTGCGATTCGAGCTACTGGGGGTAGGGAAGCTGGACGATCTGGTGATAGGTTTCATCCTGCACTTCTACGGAGGCGTCCGTGATCTTCAGCACCTTGAAGCGCTGCCCGAACTCCTGGCCCTCACGGACAATGTACGTTTCCTGCTCGTCGCTCAAATAAGCCAGACGCTGGCCCTTGGTGTCCTGCTGATAGCCCATCGCCTTGAAGGGTACGGGCGGAGGAGGGGGCGGCGGCGGCGGCGTAGGGTGCTCCGCAAGTTTCTTGGCGTCGTCGGCCCTCTTGATGTCCTCGGGCGTGGGCCCGAACTCGAAAGGGTTTCGGGTCAATTCGGGCAACGGACGCTCGTTGATCTCCTTCAGTGCGTCCAGGCGCAGCAGATCTCCGCTTGAACTCGTCGGGGGCAGCGTGGCCGGAGTCACCCCCGCGCCTTGGCCGTGCATCGCAGGTGCCGGCGGAACCGATGAGGCGGACGTGCTGCTCGCTCCCCAGATTGCCGAAACCAGCCGCACCACGGCAATCCCGATGAATGCGACCAGCACGACGGTCAAGTAGTGGCGGCGGGTGGGCTTCTTCATTACCATAAGCGGTCAGGGCGTTACGTAAGCGTCGGCCAGGACGCGCAGGCCTAGCCCCTCATTCTCGCCGGGTTGAAAAATCAAGCCACGCACCAACACCAAATCGTCTGACGTCTCGAGCGCATGGGTGAATCGCAGTAGCGCTTCAAAAGGTCCCGTGACCTTCACCTGGAACTCGAGGCGCTGCAGAGGATCTTTAGGCTCCATTTCGAGACGATAGCCTAGTTGGTCCATGTGTACGTTCGAATCCTGGGTGAGCTTGTGCACTAGGCCGGAAACGCGAGAGTAGCCACGCCGGCGCGGTGGAACATGCTCCTTCAAAAACGCCTCCAACTCTCTCTCGGTCGCAGGCATCGCGGCCAGCTCTTTCTGATAAAGGCCGTTGCGGGCTTCCGACGCCCTCACCTGCTGTCGTGACTCGGAAAATCTCTCCTGCTCGGCCGAAACCGAGCTGGCCAAAGGTCTCGCGATCACAAGGTATGCTATCAAATCGAGCACGGCCAGAGAGAGGGCGGCGGTTTCGATAATCCGATAGAGCGTTTTGCGTTTGAGCTTCATCACGTTCACTTCGGTGCTGGACCTGCCGGAGAAGTGCTGCCGGCAGCGTTCCCGGCAGGCGCCACCGGAAGGCTCGGATTTGCGGGCTTGGTGCTCGAGCCCTTTTGAACCGGCGGCATCTTTCCCGTTCCGATCTTGACCGGCACGCCAGGGTTCGCTCGCGCCGCGGCGAGTCCAGCCGCGACCCTCGGAGCGGTTGTGAGTTCCCGGGCGCCCGCGGTCTTTGCCGGCGCCGTCTGCTTCGAACCCGGTTTGGAGCCTGCTTCTTCCGCGCCGGCTCCGGACGATTCGGCCGGCGTTGCCGCGCCTTTGGCAGTCCCGCGTTCGCCATGTCCGGTCACGTAGTGCGCCGTGCAGCTAATGCCCACCGGAGCCCCATTGCCTTTCTCGTCGAAGCCCGCTCCCGTGATCATGGTGTCCCTGAAGTCCGGGGAATCCTCCAGATTGATGAGGAAGGTCTCCACCGGCCCCTCGCTTGACCCTTCAACTCCGACGTGGATGAGCGGCTCACCCGCGCTGTCAGGCATGCTCAAAGCCGTCACGCGCACTTCAGGCGGCAGCAGGGCTGTGACTTTTGCTTCCATCTCCGTAAAGGAGAACTGGCGCTGGTCGATTACCGAATTCACGAACTGGACTTCCCGCAGCAGCGCACGGTTCGCTGGTTCGTCCAACTGCCGTTTCAAGCCGGCCTCGCGCGCCGCCAACTCGTTGCGGCGGTCCTGCTCGCGGAGCACCGAGCGGCCCACCGACCGGTACTCGATCCAATTGGTTTGAATCGAGAAAACGAGTCGAATTAAAAGCGCGAGAGATATCGTCAGCAACGGCAGCGACCAGGCGAGCAGGTGGCGCTGGCGAAAGCTTTGCGAGGGTGCGAGGTTGAGTCCGATCTTCATGGCGACAGTCGTTCAGTTCTCATTAAGCAGTTCACCGCATTCGCTGCAACGCTACTGATGATTCGCCGCCAATCCCGCGAGTGTAACGCCATAGCGCCGGAAAAGAGCGCGATCCTCCCTGGCAAGGAGTCCGCTGGCTTCCGGCGCAGTCTCCAGCCGCTCCACTTGGCGGCCGAGCACCGCGGCGAGTTGACCCGCCCACGCGTCTGTAGCCGGCGGGCGGGTGCAAAGCCAGATTCTCTCCAACGGCAGACTCAGGCGATCCTCCGTCGAAGCCACCACGCGTCCCGCTTCGGCTACAACCTGGACGAAAAACTCATCGAGATCAAGACCAGCGAAATCCCGCGACCGCCAAAACCGGAGGCGCTGCCTCTCTACCACCGCGTAGGTGGCGGTACTCGAGTAGACATGGAGTAGGAATTGACCGCCCGCAATATCCGAAGCCAGAAGGGGCAAAAGCGCCATGGTGGCAGGCAGAATCATGGCGCTGGAACGATTGATGCCCTCAATCAGTCTCTCGAACTCGACCAGAACCGAGGATCGCACCGCAACCACGATCACTTCGAGAGACGCCTCCGCGGAAACCGTCGCGCCTGGCACCCTCGCAATCTGATAGGTGAGTCGCGCTTCCTCCGGCGGGAAAGGCAAAGTCTCGCGCATCTTCCAACCGAGCACGGTGGCGGCCTCACGGCGATTCTCCGGCAAGGACTCGAGAGGAAAAACACCCACGCGCGCGACCCCATCAGGCAACAGGAGACCGGTGCGGTTTTGGCCGTTACCCACCAGAGCCGCCGTTTTAGCCAGCGCTCCGGCCAAGCTCGGACTGTTAAGAACCGCGGGACCGCCGGGCGAAGCCGCCAGCGTGCCGGGCTCGAGCGGCTCCCAGGCTACGTGCCCAACTTGGGCGTGCCCATTATCGTTCGATCGCCCCGCGAGGCGCGCAGCCAGAACAAAGTCCGGCTGGATTTCGAAGAGCACGCCCGGCAGCGTGAAGGCCGCCGTGCCGCTCCAACTGGCGCGGGTCCACAGTTCTTTAATTTGCGTCTTCCATTGCATTGTCGTCTCTAACTGGCGCCTTCGACAAAAGTAACCTTATTGATCTCGCGCAGAGTGGTGTAACCTTCGCGCACCTTCTCGAGCGCCGACTCGCGCAGTGTGACCATGCCTTCGCGCCGCGCAACCCGGCGCAGCTCCGAGGTGGGGCGCTTTTCCAGAATCAGCTCACGCACCGGGTCCGTCAGCGCCAGAATTTCGCCAATGGCGGTGCGCCCGCGGAAGCCGGTGAAATTGCACTGCGGGCATCCGGCGCCCTCGTGCAAAACGACGTCCTGCCAGCCTGCGGGATCGAGCCCGGATTCATCCATCTGTTCGCGCGTTATTTCCGCCGGCCGTTTGCAGACCTCGCAAATCAAGCGCACCAGGCGCTGCGCCAGAATGCAGTTCAGCGCCGAGACGAAGTGATACGGCTCCACGCCCATGTTGAGAAAGCGGCTGAGCACGTCGAGAACATTGTTGGCGTGCACGGTGGTGAATACCAGGTGCCCGGTGAGCGCCGACTGAATCGCGATCTGGGCGGTCTCGTTGTCCCGAATCTCACCCACCATGATCTTGTCAGGATCATGGCGCAGAATGGAGCGCAACCCGCGGGCGAACGTCAACCCCTTCTTTTCGTTGACCGGGATCTGGGTGACGCCGCGGATCTGATACTCCACCGGGTCCTCAATAGTGATAATTTTGTCCTCGTCGCTCTTGATTTCAGAGAGCGCAGCGTAGAGCGTCGTGGTCTTTCCGCTGCCGGTCGGTCCGGTGACCAGCACCATGCCATAAGGCTCGCGAATGAAGCGCCGCAAGCGCTTCAGCTCGCGTTCGGAGAGGCCAAGCACGTCCAGGCGCAACTGGCGGAACTTTTCGCTCAGCGACTCCTTATCGAGAATACGAAGTACTGCGTCCTCACCGTTGATGGAGGGCATGATGGAGACGCGAAAGTCGATGGGACGGCCCTTATAGCGAACGCGGAAGCGTCCGTCCTGCGGGATGCGGCGCTCCGCAATGTCCAGCTCAGCCATCACCTTGATGCGGGTGATCAGGTTGGACTGGAACTCGAGCGCCAGCGGGCGCATCGCCTCCGTCAGCACGCCGTCGATGCGATTCTTCACCACCACGGCGTTATCGTGGCTTTCGATATGTATGTCGCTGGCGCGCCGCTCCAGGCCGGCAAAGAGGATGGAATCCACCAGCCGGATCATCGGGTTCGATTCGCGGTCCTCCACCAGGGACTCGAGTGAAAGACCCTCCTCGGCATCCGCCGCCTCGCGCAGAACGTCGATGCCGAAGTCTTCCGTGGCCTCGTCGAGCACCCTCCGCGAAGGCTCCGTATTCTTCAGAGCCTCGCGCACCTGGCTGACCGCCGCCACCTGAACGCGCAAACGCCGCCCGAGACGCGTTTCCAGTTCATCCAGGCGCTCCAGATTGGTTGGATCGCCAACCGCAACCGTCAGATCGCCGTTCTCCGAGCTCATGGGCAGAAACTCGTAGTGCACCATGAGATCGAGCGGGATCGAGCTCAGGAGATCTTTGTCCAGAATGAACTGACGCAGGTCCGCAAACGGGAACCGGTAGCGGGCCGCGAGTTGGCGCGCCTGTTCCAATTCCTGCTCGAGACCGGCCGGCGCCGGCGCTAGGGTTGGTGTATCAGCCACTGCCATTGCTCCGTTCGAAACAAAACCAGCCTGCTGGCTCCGTGATTCAAGCTATTGTCCCACTTGCCCTGCCAGCGAAAACAGCGGCAGATAAAACGCGATAAGCACGAATGCCACCACGATCGCAATCAAAGCAATCATGATCGGATCCACCAGCGAAATGAGGGTGGCCAGGTCGACGTTGACGTCTTCCTCGAAGAACTCGGCCATGCTCTCCAGCATTCCAGTGAGCGCGCCGGTACCTTCGCCGATCTCCATCATGTCCATGGCGGCAGGCGGAAAGAATCCGGTGTTACGCAGGCTGGAAGTGAGCGAGCGGCCGCCCGTGACGTCCTTCTGCGCGATTTCGATTGCTTTCACGAGCAATGGGCTGCTCACCGATTGCCGCGCAGTCTCGAGGGCGGCCACCACCGGGAGACCGCCTTGCAGCAGGGTGCCGAAAGTGCGCGCGAACTCGGCCACCGAGAACTTGAGCAGCAGCGGTCCCACCACCGGTTGGCGGAACTTGAACCGGTCCCAGGCGAGCTTCACCCGCGTTGACTTCCACATCCGCCGAACGGCGAGAACCACCAACACCAATGCGCACAGGTAAGCCCAGACGTAGCGCTTGAAGGCAATCGAGAGGTTAATCACGAAAAGCGTCAAGGGCGGCAGCTTCACTTGCAGATCCGTATAGAGCTCCGCGAAGCGAGGCACCACGAATCCCACCACAAAACTGATCAGGACGGTCAGAAAAACCATCAAGAAAGCAGGATAGATGAGCGCCGCCAGAAACTTCTTGCGGAAACCGCGGCTGATCTTCTGGTAGGTCACGTACTGCGCCAGAACCTTGTCCATGCTTCCGCTGCGCTCGCCCGCCCGCAAGGTGGCGCAATAGATTTTGGGAAATTTGCCGGAGCCTTCAAAAGCTTCAGAGATCAGCACTCCGGAGCGCACGCGATCGCGCACGTCCTCGAGCGCCCCGCGCAAGGCCTCGCTGCGGGTCTGCCGCGCCAGCAGTTCCAGGGACTTGTGCAAGGGCAGGCCGGACTTCGAAAGCGTCAGAAACTGCTGGTTGAAGATGACAAAATCATCAGGCTTGATTTTCTTTGGCTTGCCACTCCGCAAGCGCGCTTGCAGGCCGCTCTTGTTCCGAACCGAGAAGATGTAGTACCCCTGCGACACCAGCCGCTGCCGCAGCTCGGCTTCAGAGGAGGCCTGCTCCCTCTGGTTGACGACGCGTCCCGCGGGCGTTGCGATCTTACAAGCGAATTCCATAAGAAGACTGTTATCAGTTCTCAGTCATCGGCTAAAGGCTGTAACTGACAACGGATGACTGAAAGCTGACCGAAACTGATAACTTGTAAGCTAGACACCGGCGACTCACCAGGTGTTGTAGTGCGTCCCGTCGAGCGCCTCCGCATCCGACCCGCTGTGAACGTCCACCACACCGGTAGCATTCTGGTCCGGGGGAACGGGGACCTCCTCGATGTCAGGCTGCCAACTGTCCTTGGCTCCTGTGAAAGGATCGGTCGGAATCGCGTGGATGTACCCGGCTTCCACGAGTTGATCCAGGGATTCCGGAGGATGCTGTTTGTCGACGGTGAACTCATCGATCACCTGGCGCATGGTGGTAAGGTCGTCCCGCAGCACCGCCTCCCGCGAGCGCCTGATGGCGGTTTGATAAGCGGGAAAAGTGATCGAGACCAGAATCAGGATGACGGCCATTACCATGGCGAGTTCGAGCAGTGTGAAGCCGCGGCCGGAGCGGGCCCGACACTGCATGACGCGAGATCGCACAGCAGGCCTCTCGAGGCCGCGCTCGAACTTGATCTCTTTGCTGCTCATCTGAAATGGATATCCCTCGGCTACCAATCGGAGTACTGAGTGTTATCCAGAGCAACGCCCGGGCTCAAGGAATAGACGTCAAAAACATTCTCCCCGCCCCAGGACTTGGAATCCGGATCGTCCTGCATGGATCGCTCGCCCCAGGTCGCTTTGCCGGTCATGGGATCGACCGGAAGGCGGCGGAGAAACTTGTACTTCGACGTGCTCGCGCCTTTCAGGACCACCCCATTCACCAGCGTGTCGAGATCGGGAGGATAGCCGTAGGTGTTAGCCGCGAGGGGGATCATTTGCCGGTCGGAGAAATCCTTATAGCGGTCGATCGCGTCGCGAATCTCACGGAGCGCACGGTGCAACTCGATCTCACGGGTACGCTGGGCGTGAACACGGGCAATGGGGAGGGCGACGCCCGCCAGGATCATCATAATCGCCATGGTGGCGATCATCTCCACCAACGTGAAACCTTGCTTCGCGCGACACGCCAGGCAGGCTCGATTGGTTTCGCCGCCAAGCTTCATGATTACGGCGCCCCTCCTAGGTTCGGGATCGCACCGGGACCAGACTCACCGCTGATGGCCGCCGACGTTTCCGGGGCTGTTTCCGGCAGGCGGACAATGTGGGGAGTCAACATGATCAGCACCTCGTTATCGAGCACAGTCTTTGACGTTTCGGAGAAAAGGTATCTCAAAACGGGAATATCGCCGAGCCCCGGTATTCCCCCAACCGTGTTGCTCAATTCGCGATCAATGAGGCCTCCCAGAAGACTGGCTTCGCCTTCCTCAAGCTGGATGTCGTGTTCGACACTGCGCTGGCCGAAGATGGGCTCGGATAGACCGCCGCCCAAGGTTTCAGCGCCCTGCTGAGTCAGGATCTCCACCTTGGCATGTAGTGCGACCTCTCCGGTTGCAGTCAGGTGCGGTGTGATCTCCATATTTACGCCGATATCCTGATACTGAAACTGAGTGCTGGCTAGCAGACCCAACCCGCCCCCCGTGGATCCCGTACTGCCCGTGAAAGATGGCAGGAAGCTGCCCGTGGCATAAGGAATACGGCTGCCGATCTTGAGCTTCGCCGTGCCGCCATCCACCGACCGTACTTCCGGATTCTCCAGCACCCGCGTGGTGGCGTCGCTCAACAAGGCATTCGCGGTGGCGCTGGGCAACACCAAGGCGTAGTTAGCAGCGCTGAAAGTCGCATTCAGGGCCTGGATTCCCGGCGTCGAGGTGGTCGTTCCGCCGCTCGAGCTTGACTGGGTGGTAGTGGCGGGGTTCGGCACCAATGACAGGTTGGTGGCCGGAATCAGCCCCAATTGCGTCATCCGATTACGGTCCGCTTCGATAATGTTGACGTCAATCAGGACCTCGGCCTTCCCAAGATCCAGGCTCCTGATGATGTCGCCCGCCGCCGCCACCCTCTCCGGCGTGTCGCGGATGATGATGGAATTCGAGCTGGGATTGTCGATAATGTGCTGCAAGCCCAGCACCTGCCTGAGCGCGGTCGAGATCTGGGTGCGGTCCGCCGGGGCCAGCGGATTCGACAAATGGTAGGTTTTAACGACGTCCTGCTCATACTCGCGCCGGCTGGTTGGGGAGTCCGGAACAATCAACAGCGTGTTGGAACTGATGGGCTTCCAGAAAACGTGTGCTTCGTAAGCGGCAGCCTGCAGCGCGTCTTCCAGCTTTACGTTCGTCAGATCCAGGGTGAGAGGGCGAGGCTGAAAATCATAGTTGAAGACCACATTGAGGTCAGCGAACTTACCCAAGGCCTCGAACACACGGCGGCTGTCCGCCGAAAGGTGAAAGTGAGCAATAGGCTCCTGGGGCAAGGGCTTTAGGTGGACTCCGGAAGAGGTTGGGGCGGTTTCCGGCGGCTTAAGAGCCTGCTGCAAGGCTTTTTCTCTCGATGCTTTGGATTGGGCTTGCTGCCCCAATATCTTCGTAAGCTGTTGCTTGGCGACCTCATTGCTCGGGTCAATCTTGGAGGCCCGCTGGAACTCACCTGCTGCCTCGTCAGCGCGCCCTTCGCCGAGCAATTCCATACCCTGCCTGTAATGAAAATTCCCGGCCTTTGTACGGGCTTGCTTATTAGCGATAAGGTACTTCGGATTCTCGGGCTCGTATTTCAGCGCCTGCTGGTAATCAATCACCGCGGTGTCATAATCATTGCGCAGCTCGGCCTTGCGGCCCTCTCGATAAGCGGCGGACTCTGGATTACAGCCGACTGAGGCGAGAACCCACACCGCGACTTCGGCCGTCACAGCGGCGCGGACCCAATGTTTACTGAACATCAAATTCAAGCTCACACCTCTTCCGTGATTATCCTCCATCGCTTGCTGGCAGCGCAAGGTGATGGCCCAGCACGAATTCGGCGCAACCAACGGCAAAGACCGCCAAGATTGAGGCGCACCAAGGTATTCAGCTCGCTCACTTGGATGACGGCCTTCGCCGCGCCTGACGAACGCGCCGCGCTGATTAATCTCCGGAGTTGCCAACGGAAAGTTAGACGTTGGAACCTCGGAAGGGTTTGTATGAGATTTGATATCGGTTGTTGCCGCGAGGTCCGATCCGGGCCCGTCGCTACCTCTACCCGCGCTTGCGCTTTCAAACTATCTTTGGGCCGAGGGCAAGTGGTAAAAGGGTGTTGTGCTCTTGCGCGGCGCTCTGCGGATTCTTTTGCTCTATGACGTGGCCGAGGCCCTGAATCTCGGTGTGCTTCACGATCTCCTGGGTTCACGCGGCACGCCGACCCAGCCTGAGTTTTCGCGCCGCACTCCGGAGTACGTGCGCTTCGAGCAAGTCCCGATTGTGGAACCAATCCAGCCGCTGATCCTCGCCGGCGGTGAGCGCCTGCCCTGTTCCCTCAAGTATTACGCTTACGGAGTCGTGAGGGCCCAACTCGAGATGCCCTTCGAGTGCGACTGGGATGAGCTCGTGCCGCAGGCCTCGCGCTGGATGAACCTGGCGCCCGTTGAGCCTTTGGCGCGACAGTTGGTGCGGGAACGCCTGGCGCAGTTGGGGGATGTCCTCGTGAAGCCCAGCCCGGACTGGCTCCAGGAAGACTATCTCGTGATCGACCTGCAGAGCATTCGGGACGATGGAGGCGGCGCGCCAACAGCCGCCGAGTTGCTGGCGGATCACGCCGAGCGCCTGGTGCAGTTGATTCGCGGTGAAACGGTCCCGCTTGCACCCCGTGCCGCCGAAGAAGCCTTGCAGGCCAGCCTTTCCTACTATGCCTCGGACCTGGTCGTCGTGGGTTCGTCGGCGGCGCTTGTTTACGATCGCCCGGAGGACGCGGCCGCAACCATCCAGATCCTGGAATACGCGCAGACTCAGCTCCTGGAGTTTCGGTACTACGACAATCTGATGACGCGCGTTCTCGCCGAGGTTTATGGCGCTCTCGATCGCAAGCGCAACATTCTGCTCTCTCGCCAGAGCCTGACCCGCGACGCCAACCGGCTGAACACGATTCGCCTGGACGTAATGGAGCTCACGGAGCGCGTGGACAACGCGATCAAGTTCTTGAGCGACATCTTCTATGCCCGCGTCTACCGCATGGCCGCGGCGCGCATGGGCGTCCCCGACTATCGCGCGCTCGTGGAACAGAAGCTGCGCACTGCCGGGGACTTGTACGATGTGATGGTGAACCAGTTCAATGAGGCTCGCACCTTTGTAATCGAGGTCCTGATCGCGCTCCTCTGCCTTCTGGACGTGATTCTACTGCTCCGAGGTCGATAGGCCGGCCACCCTCAGTCTTGACAAACTATATAACACAAAACGTTGGTTGCAGCTCGACCGCCGTCTTGTATTTCTGCCGCTAACTCACAGAATTAAAAGACCCTGAAGGTTAATCTCACGCGCTCTGCCGCAAGCCCGGCTTTAGAACGGAAACCCAATCTTCAGGATCGTGTAGCAAATTAGGTGTTGCACGAGCTGGTCAGGTTGGACATAATCGTCGACTCGCGTCGCCGGGGGACCACGCAGACACCACACAATTTCATAATCCATGGGGAGGTAACCTGTGAAGTGTGTACAGAGTCTCGTGTCCGCAGCCCTTTATTTACTAGTGTATCCTGTGCTCGTTTGGTGCCAAGCCTCCGTTAACGAAAGCCTCGAAACTGCCTTCATCTACGTCGATGCCACCGATGGCTCGGACAGCAATCCGGGAACCGCGAGCAAGCCGCTGAAAACGATCGGCGCGGCAGTCAGCTTAGCCGAAGCCAATAACAAAATAGATATCGGAACCAGGGTCACCATCAATCCCGGCACTTACCGTGAAAGCGTCACGGTTGCACCACCGTCCAGTTCGACGAGCATGCCGATCACTTTTGAGGCGGCCGTTGATGGCACGGTCTACGTGTCTGGGGCGCAGGCCTTCACGGGATGGCAGCCCTACGCGGGAAACAACAAAATTTTCACGGATTCCTGGCCCTACGCATGGGGCGACTGCAACACGCTGGCTCCAGGATCGCCACCGGCGCCAGACATCGCCCTCCGCCGCGAAATGGTGTTTGTCAACGGCCTCCCTTTGACTCAGGTACTCTCTCTCAACGAAGTGGCTTGGCCGGGTACTTTTTATGTCAACGAAACCGGAGGCAAGATCTATATCTGGCCGCCGACCGGCGTCAATGTCAATAGCGCTGACGTCGAGGTTTCGGTGTTGCCGGCGGTCTGGGCGATTAAAGGACAGTCCAGCATCGTCGTGCGCGGCCTCACCTTCGAGTACGCAAACCCGTGTCGCGAAAATGCTGCCGTCACGGTGAGCGGCTTCAACGCGACTTCAAACATCCTCTTCGATAGCGACAGCTTTCTCTGGAGCAACGCACAAGGTTTGGCCTTTAGTCCGTCGGTTTCGAACTTCACCGTGCAGAACAGCGTGGCGAATCACAATGGCGAAGCCGGCTTCCAGACCACGAAAGTGACCTACGGGCTCTTTCAGTCCGATCAGGCCTCGTTCAACAACTGGCGCGGCGCCCAGGGGGCCTATTACGTCTGGAATTCTGGCGGTGAGCACTTCTATCAGATGCACGATCTCACCCTAACTGACTTGACCCTCAGCTACAACCAAACTTATGGCGTTCACTTCGACACTGACAATGCCAACGTCACCGTCACCTCGCTCGGCGCCTACGCGAATTTTGTAGCTCAGATGTTGCTGGAGTTGAGCGAGGGTCCAAGTACGATTTCAGGCAGCACATTTTGCGGCGGGAGCCCCACCACGTCTTACTCGGGCAGCTTCGGGATGGCTATTCGTAACTCAGAGTACGCGACCTTGACTGGAAGCCAGTTTGTGAACGCCAATCAGTCTCTCGCTGTTTTGGGCACTTCAACTCCCCTTGTGGTCACGAATTGGCAAACCGGTCAGGTTTACAATCTCTTGACCCGGAACCTCACGCTGTCACAAAACGTGAGTGAGGCAGGCAGCTCTCAATACGTGTTTGGCGATAGCGTAAGCGGCGCCGGCTGGAACACATTTAAGAGCACCTTAAGCTCAAACTACAACACCTGGTGGAACTCCTCCAGCAGCACGAACTTTATGGTGCCGACGCCCAAGGTCGGAACGCTCGACAACCTGGCCACGTGGCAATCGACAACCGGGCAGGACGGCAAGTCGACCTGGTCAAAGCCGACAGGCGATCCGGGCTCAGCGTGCTCGGCTTCCCCCGACATGACGGATTTCTGGTTCGTCGTGGCTCCGCATGCTAGTCCGGCGACCGTCAATCCCGGGAGTTCCGCCAGCTTCGTGGCCACCCTTGTGCCTCTAATGTTCACTGGCACCGCCCAACTGAGCTATGACGGTGTTCAAAGTATTCCCGGGGCAACAGGCAGTTGGTCCGCCAATTCGGTTTCGGCCAACGGATCGGCGACCTTCACGCTGACTACCCGCACTACCACGCCGGCCGGCACCTACCCGGTCGTGTTGTTGGCCAACAGCGGCAATTTCACTCGCACCCTCACGGTGCTGGTGACGGTCAATTAGCAGTTTGTGAAAAACGATCTGTCGGGCGTGAATCGGCAAGGCGCAGCCAACCAATCGGGCTGCCCGGCTTGCGTCTTGCGCCGTGGCAGTGTCCCGCGCTAGAGTTAGGCTCCTTCGAAGAGCCGCAGCTCATGGCCAGGCGCATCGTCACAACCGAGGACATCAAAGCCGCTGCGCCGGGCGAGCTTTCTCTGCCCGCAGACGCCATTGTTACCGACAGCGCGCGCGCGCTGGCCGCCGAACGTGGAATCAGGATTGCGTTAGGCGGTGAGCCTGCTCTAACCGGCGCCGGCGGTAATTCCACGTCATCCGGAGCGCGCGGCCCCGTCGCGATCGGCAGCGATCATGGCGGCTACGAGCTGAAGGAATACCTTAAGCCGTTCCTCGAGAGCCTCGGGCACACCGTGCAGGATATTGGCACCAACTCTACAGAAGCCGTCGATTACCCCGACTTCGCACGCGCTGTGGCCGAGAGCGTGGCCTCTGGGCGCGTCTGGCGCGGCATCGTGGTGGACTCAGTGGGCATCGGCTCTGCCATGGCAGCCAACAAGGTCGCCGGTGTTCGCGCCGCCCTCTGCTACGACCGCGCCACCGCGCGAAACAGCCGCGAGCACAACGACGCCAACGTGCTTACCCTCGGCGCTCGCCTGATTCCGCCCGAACAGGCGCGAGAGATCACCGCGGTCTGGCTCGAGACCAAGTTCGCGGGAGGCCGGCATCAGAAGCGGGTGGACAAGATCGTCGCGCTGGAGCAATTGCCGGCAGCGCGGGCGCCGGACGCGAGCGGGCCGCTGTCGCACGGCGGGATCGATCCCGATTCCCGCCAAAAGCTCGTCGACGCCGTCGTTCTCGAAGTGCTCTGCAAGCTCGGCGACCAGCCGGCCTGCGCACTCCGTGGACTCGAGATCGACGATACCGTCTGCCCTGGCTGCGATGGCCGCTGCGCCGAGGCTTGTCCGCAAAAGGCGCGACGCGTGCTGGCCGCCGGCGCCGCGCGCCTCGAAGCGAACCTGGGCGCGACTCAGATTCCGCCGGACCTTGCCCGCTACATCGATCATACTTTGCTCAAACCCGAAGCCTCCGAAACGGACATTCGCCAGCTCTGCGCGGAAGCGCGCCAATATGGCTTCGCCAGCGTCTGCGTGAATCCCGCCTGGGTCTCCCTGTGCGCCGCCGAACTTCAGGGAACCCCGGTGAAGGTCTGCACGGTGGCTGGCTTTCCGCTAGGCGCAACCACAACTTCGGTAAAGACCTTCGAGGCCGAGCGCGTGCTGAAGCTCGGAGCCGCGGAAGTTGACATGGTGATCAACGTGGGCGCTCTCAAGTCCGGCTACTACGACCGGGTGGAGCATGAGATTCGCGTGATGGCTGAGACCTGCCATCGCAGCCGCGCCATCCTCAAGGTCATCCTCGAAACCGCGCTGCTCACCGACCAGGAAAAAGTGATTGCCTCGCGCCTGGCTCGCGCCGCGGGCGCCGACTTCGTCAAAACATCCACCGGCTTTGCCAAGGGCGGCGCCACCGCGCATGACGTGGAGCTCATGCGTCTGGTGGTGGGTCCGGAGATGGGCGTGAAGGCGGCAGGCGGCATCCGCACCTATGAGGACCTTCAGAAGATGCTGGCCGCAGGCGCTACGCGCGTCGGCGCCAGCGCCAGCGTCAAGATCATGCGCGAGGCGTCGGGAGAGACGCCCGCACCGTCTCCCACAGCTTCGGCACCAGCTTCGGCCCAGGGCTATTAGAGGCTAGAGATCAGGGCCAGTTGAGGAGGCTAGGTGATGAGGCCAGGGGCTGACTGCGTAGCGCATGTATGAAGGGGGCGGCGGAGTCAAGCGTTTTTCTTCTTGTTTTGTTTTCTGCACTTAGCAGCCGCTCCGAGTTACGGTACCGGGTCCGAGGCACACTACACCTCTCCGAGAGGCCGGAGGCCTCTGGCC
>DASYYZ010000208.1:0-14727 GCA_035946735.1 Terriglobia bacterium | reverse complement strand
TACCAAAGGAGGCCGCTGCGCGGCAGCTTTCCCAATGAGTTTTCTGAGGCATGGGGAAATCTATCCATTCGATGAGGGCGCGGTCGCTCGGGGCCACGCCCTCGCTCATCGAACGGATGAGTTTCCGGTCGGCTATTCCTTGGCGGGTTGCTCTCCAGCAGTGCCCGCCTCCGCTTCACCGACCAGCACCAGCATGCTATGGTCTAATTCCAAGGCCAAGGCCTTTACAGCGAATGGCAACCTGTCCCTAATTCCTCTGTCTCACCCTAAGGGACTGTTAAAGAATAAAGTTTACAAAAGTGATGTTGCTCGCTATTCTGTCGCTAGTGCGAGACTATACGGCGATGGCGGCGAAGGCAAGGCTTCCGAAGACGGAGCGCCACTGGCTGCGTGTGCTGGGCACGTTGAACGAAGCGCAAGCGCGCGTCTTTGTGGCCCAGAAGGCGCTGGCAGAAGGACGCGGGGCAGTTAGTCGCCTGGCGCGGCTGACAAGCATGTCGCGGCCCACGATTCTCAAAGGCATAGCGGAGTTGGAGACTGGGCGATTGCCGGGGCGCCCAGAAACGGGTCGCATTCGCACGGTGGGTGGCGGACGCAAGCGGCTCGAGGATGCCGATCCCCACGTCAAGCGGGTGCTGAGGCGGCTGGTCGAAGCCAACACCGCTGGCGACCCGATGAGCTACCTGCTGTGGACGAACAAGTCGACGCGCAACTTGGCCGAGGAGTTGGCGCGTCAAGGCTACACGGTCTCACATGTCACGGTGGCGCGCTGTCTGCGAGAATTGGGCTACTCGCTGCAGGCGAACGTGAAGACGATCGAAGGCGCCCCACATCCCGATCGAGACGCACAGTTTAGATACCTCAACAATCAAGTTCGGCGCTTCGTCCGCTGCCGTGACCCGGTCGTGAGTGTGGACACGAAAAAGAAGGAATTGGTCGGATTCTTTGAGAATCGCGGCCGCCGGTGGCAGCCGTCGGGCGACCCGGAGGCGGTCAAGGTCCATGATTTTCCGGCCCCGGGCGTGGGCAAGGCGATCCCGTACGGGACCTACGACGTGGCGCGGGACGAAGCCGTCGTCAACGTGGGCATCACCCACGAGACGGCGGAATTCGCCGTGGAAAGCATTCGGCGGTGGTGGCACCTGCTGGGACGGAAAGCCTACCCGCAAGCCCGGCGCCTGTTGATCTGCGCCGATGCTGGCGGCATCAACGGAACGCGGCTCCGCTCCTGGAAAGTCCATCTGCAGGCCTTGGCCGATCGTCTTGGGATGGCGGTGACCGTGTGCCACTACCCGCCCGGCACGAGCAAGTGGAACAAGGTCGAGCATCGCTTGTTTTCGTTCATCAGTATGAACTGGCGCGGCCGGCCGCTCCTCAGCTACGAGGCCGCGGTCAATCTGATTGGGGGCACGACCACGAAGAGCGGGCTGCGGGTCAAGGCTTTACTCGACACCCGCGAATACGAACCCGGCCAGAAGATCACGGACGAAGAGATGCGCAGGCTCCGGCTGAAGCCCCATAGATTTCACGGCGACTGGAACTATACATTCCAGTCGCGCCACCCGGCGTGACTTCAGTCAAGGCAATTGTAAACTTTATTTATTAACGATCCCAAGGGTGCAGTCCACAGTCTGTCCGAAAAAGTGTCCGAATTCCCTCTGAAGACTTCATAACCCCGCCACTCTCTTTGCCTTCTTCTCGAAGGGCGTAATCATTGGTTTTCCACGGGGCGCGCGCCAAGTAATCTTGGGTGCGCCGCATTGCGTCTCTGAGATCGTCCTCGGAGACGATGTTGTAGCGATTGAACATACTGCGGGTCTTGTGCCATGTAATGTTCATCGCCACGCGCTCCGGCACGCCGGCTCGGATCATGTTCCTCCCTGCCGTCCGCCTGAGATCGTGGGCGAGTCATCGGGCTGCCAGATTCCAAGAACGAAGAGGGGCTACGTCGGCCCATTCCAGCGAAGCGACGTCAGACTTGCGCCAGCCGACGAGATAGCCGAACTCTACAAATCCTCTAAGATACTCGGGAAGATGCTTAACAACGGCCTCGAATTCTGGTTTTTCAAAAAAGCCGCGCCGTACGTTGTTTTCGCGCAATTTCGGAATCTCCGGCAAGGAACTAATGCGGCGACGCCTAATCCCCAGGCGGAACGCCTGGCCCAGGAGGGTCGTCCGCCGATTCACAGTTGCGGGCTCCTGCCCTTCGGCGAGGATACCCGCCTCACGGAGAGCACAAGGCTCGAAATGCGGTTTGAGTTCTTCAATGTGCTCAACCACACGCAGTTCAATCCGGCGGGCATCCTAACCGACATCAACTTCGGACCGGTCTTTGGCCAGGAATTCGAAGCCTTCAGCCCGCGCTTGATACAATTGGCCGCGAAGTTCTATTTCTGACTTGGAGCGACACTGTCATACCCGATCGCTGAAGTTTTACGCTGGCAGGAGAAGATCCATACGGCGAAGAGAGTGGTGGTTGTGGTTGGTGCCGGCATCGATTTCCGCGAAGGGGCCATCGCCACACCGGAATTCCTGGGACCGCGGCTGGAAGAGCGTTCAGAAAGTCACGGCGACTGTTGCGCTTTCAGCCGTGGCAGCCTTCGGAGCCAATCGACCACGCACGCGATACGGTCACTAAGATTGTGGTTCAGATTTAAGGGGCCGACTATGAAGGCGACCCGCACAGCCCTAAAAGCCGGTCCTGGACGGCAGGAGTCCCTAGCTCAGAGTGTGCGCCTGTCAGACTTTGCGGCTTTCAGCGCTCGTTCGGAGGAACTCAACGATGCTAGTCGGTAGCGCCGTGCTATCGGCACTTTTGGCAGCCCTCTCCTTACACGCGCAACAGGCCTCCGTACCCGAGCCGACTGACCGGTACTACGTCGTATTCCTCCGTCCCGATCCATCGCGCAAGCCGCTTCTGAAGGCTGATGCTGAGCGCATCCAGGCCGCCCACATGGCGAACATTCGCAAGATGGCCGAGGACGGCGTTCTGATTGCTGCAGGACCCTTTGACGATACACCGATCACGATCAGCGGCATCTTTGTGTTCAAGGTCGGCTCGCTGCAATCGGCGCAAGCAGTTGCGGCGCGGGATCCCACCGTCATTGAGCATCGTAACACCGTCGAGGTGCACGCCTGGCTGGGACCGCCCGGAATCGGCGCCGAATACTTCCGATTGCACAAGCTGGACCCAAAAACGCCCGAGAACATGCAGGCTCGTCCGCTGTGCATGCTCTACCGCGGCCCAGCGTGGGGAGAAAAGGTGGGCAGACGCGACTCTCTGCTCGCGGCTCACGAGCGCTATGTCGATCAGCTCCGGGAGCAAGGCAAACTCGCTGCGGCGGGAGGAATCGAAGCCCCTGACGATCTCCTGGGTCTTGTGGTCTTCAAACCGATCGACCTCGATGATGCGCAACGTCTCTTGAATGAAGATCCCGCGGTCCAGGCGGGCGTGCTCCGGATTGAATATCACCGTTGGTGGTCGGCCGATCACGTCCTTCCTTGGTAAGAGAGCGAGGCCTGAGCCTATGAACGCACTTCGTCCCGCGACCGGGGATTGCGCGCCCTCGTCGCGTTCCTCCTCATGAATACCGCCGGCGCGGCTTCAGCGACAATGGTCGGGCAAGTGGCCGCCCCATCCCAGGGAGGCAATCCGCAGGAGAAACGCCCTGCCGAAACGGTTTATAAGAACATTCAGTTGTTCAAAGGCCTGCCAGCGGAGGAGCTGGTTCCGGCGATGAACTTCATTGCCGGCTCGCTCGGCGTGGATTGCGATTATTGCCACGAAGAAAATTTCGAAGCCGACAAGCTACCTGCCAAAGGGAAGGCGAGAGAGATGATTCAAATGGTGCGCAGGCTCAACGAAGAAGATTTTCACGCCAAGACCGAGATCACTTGCTTCACCTGCCACCGAGGTCACGCAATTCCTTCCGGGCTGCCCGCTCTGGGGCAGCCGCGGTCCGCTTCCGCCGCTCAAGCGAAGTCTGGAGCGGACACGCTTCCCAGCTGGGTCCAGGGACTGCGCGTCGCGCCTTCTTGGGGGGGAACGCAAACCTGGAGGGCGGCGAAGCCGAAGCAGAAGCTCGCCGTGCCCGCGAGAAGAAGGCGTTAGAAAAGGAGATCAACCGGGGAAATCAGTTGGAGAAAACGGAAAGGCGACGGCGGTCATCGCCCGCGGGATCGAAGCTGTTTGTCCCTTAAGGGTCGGTTGTTGGAGGCTTCTCGAGAAGGGACAGCACACCGTCGACACTGTGAGCACAGTGTTCACCTCATGCTTTTGGTTTCAATCTGAATGCGCAACACTCCTGAACAACATGCCGCTCGGCAGCAGCCTGAGCGGGTCCCACCTCCCGGATAGGGCCACAACCACCATGGTAGATCACTTATATATTACAGTATTTATTTTATAGTATAATTCACTCTATGTATAATAAGCTAGGGTGTCAATGCCAGGAGTCTTGAAGGACTGGGGCGACGCCAACTCGAAGGACTGGTCGACGGCTCTTTTGAACCAGTCCGACCGGAAAGATCTCCAACCCAGCCAAGTTCAACGAGTCGGTCTGGCCACAGTCCAACGCCTCGGGCTTGGAGGCGCCGAGTGAGGGATCGAGTTCATGGTCTTAATCCGGCGCGCAGCACCCGTTCCGCTGTTGGGGGGGTCTTCTTGGCATTCGGCTTTCTTGCCGTGGGCCAAGCCCTGACGCGCTCTGCCAACGCCCAAGAGTTGAATGCATACCAGGTCAAAGCCGCTTTTCTCTATAACTTCGCGAAGTTTGTGGAATGGCCCGAGGAGGCCAACGATCCCCTGGATATCTGCACCGTGGGTGACGAACCCCTTGGACGCGCCTTGGAGCAAACAGTAAAAGGCAAGACCGTTAAGGGGCACCCGGTGGAAATCAAGAGAATCAAGTCGGGAGGGACTGCGCTTGGCTGCAAGATCGCTTTCATCGCCTCATCGGAGCGGGGCCAGGCGCGATCAATCTTTGCGTCCCTACAGGGCGCGAACACACTCACGGTGGGCGAATGGCCGGAGTTCGCGAAGGAGGGCGGGATTGTCAGTTTCACCCTGGAGAACAACCAAGTGCACTTCGAGATTAATGTCGATGCAGCCGAGCGGGCTCACCTGAAGATCAGCTCCAGGCTTCTGAGCCTCGCAAAGATTATCAAGGATTGATTCGGACAAGACACCGCCGTTAAACACGGCGACGTATTTGTCCAGCGAGCCATTTGATTCTCGACGCGACGATGTTCAGGATCAGCGACAGGGCAAGGCAGAGGGTCGCTGATAGCGTCCATCAAGTGCAGTGGCCGTTGCGCCAGCTATCAAGCGAGCTCGGATTGAGCGGCAAATGAAAGGAGTTACCCTATGATGAGGCTGAGAAAGCTGATCATAGACAGGGTCTTCCGCTGCCCCGCGATTTCGATGGGGCTGGCGCTCCTGCTCTCCTTGCCTCTGCACCTGTATTGTCAGGTGGTCGGAGCGACCGTCACGGGCATGATCTTCGACGTCTCGGGCGAGGTTGTCGCTAACCTCAAAATCTCCATCAGGAATGTGGCCACCGAAGTTACCACGACCGTCGCCCCCGATGCCGATGGTCTTTACACGGCGCCGAACTTGTTGCCCGGAAGCTACGACATCACGATCTCGGCTCCAGGATTTGAAACCGAGGAGAGGAGAGGCGTGACGCTGACCGTGGGCGGCCAGCAAGTCCTCAATCTTGTGATGAAGGCCGGGACCGCGACTCGGAGCGTCGATGCCAACGGAGCGGCTCCGACCGTGCAACTGGCCTCGTTCACAATCAGCGGTAACGTGAACCAAACTACTGTGGTCGAGTTGCCCCTGAATGGACGCGATTGGACCCAGCTTGCAACCTTGTATCCCGCAGTTGCAACCATCAGCACTCAGCAACCTCTGGGTGTGGACGCCCCCCGTGGGGCACGCGGCTATGGGAACTCGCTGAGCATCTCTGGGAACCGCCCCCAGCAGAATAACTATCGTCTCGACGGCCTCAGCTTCAATGACTACTCGAACGGGGCGCCGGGCAGCGTGGAAGGTGTAAACCTAGGTGTGGATGCCATCGCGGAGTTTTCTGTTTTGACTAGCGGCTATGACGCGTCGTACGGCCGGACCTCTGGCGGGGTCATCAATGCCATCAGCAAGTCGGGCACGAACGCCTGGCACGGGAACGCTTATGAGTTCATGCGGAACGACAACCTGGATGCGCGAAATTTCGTCGAATCAGCCCTCGATCAATCCATCGGACACTTCGTTCGCAACCAATTTGGGGGGTCGGAGGGCGGGCCCCTCAAGAAAGACAGGACCTTCATCTTTGGCGACTTCGAGGGGACACGGCAGAGCCAGGAATTGCCATCCCCGTCCAGCGTCCCGACTCCGGAGGCGCGAGCGGGAAATCTCTGCGCCGGGACGGTGAACGTGGACCCAACCGCGGCGAAGTTCCTCGCTTTTTACCCCCTGCCTAACGGTCCTCTCTCGCCTGGTCAGGGTCAGCCAGGCTGTGCGGACTCGGCAAACCACGCTTTCGACGCTGCCAACGTCAGCTCCGAAAATTATTTCATTACCCACGTCGACCATCATGTATCAGAAAAGGATAGCGCGTTTGGAACCTTCCTGTGGGACCGCGGAAACACCACGGCTCCTGACTCGTTCGACCTGTGGCTGGACGGAAATAAAACCTTTCGGGGATTGATCGCCATGGAGGAAAGTCACGTCTTCGGCCCGAATCTCACCAACTCCCTCCGACTCGGTTATAGCCGCGTGGTGGGAACATCGAACACGCCCGTGAAGGCAATCAACCCTCTCGCGGAGGATACGGGGTTTGGCGTTTTCCCCGGTCAGACAGCGCCCGGCGTCGCCATATCCGGCTTGAGCCTTATGAGCGGGGGCTTGGGATCCTTAGCAGATTTCGCGTTCACATGGAACTCCTACCAACTCTATGATGACGCGTTTCTAACTCGGGGATCCCATTCCATGAAGTTCGGTGGCGCATTTGAGGCCATGCAGGAGAATGAGATTTCAGACCTCCAACCCACCGGGCTCTGGACTTTTCCGTCGCTCGCAGGCTTCCTGACCAACCACGAAGCCGGGGCGTCTTTCATCGGCGGTCTGCCCGGATCGCACTTCCCGCGCGGGCAGCGGGCCAAGCTCTTCGGCGCTTACGTGCAGGATGATTGGCGCTTTCGTTCCAACCTGACTCTCAACTTGGGGTTGAGGTACGAAATGCTGACGAACCCTTACGCCGTCAACGGAAAGACCATTAATCTTGATTTCGTCACCAACCCTTCCATCCGGATCGGCGGGAATTATTTCCATTCAAATCCAACCCTTGCCAATTTCGAGCCGCGCGTCGGATTCTCCTGGGATCCGCTTCATAACGGGAAGACCGCCGTCCGCGGCGGCTTCGGCATTTTCGATGTCTTACCTCTCCTGTCTGATTTCCAGCAGATGATCGGCTTGGCTGCGCCGTTTTATAAGTTGGGCACGTTAGCCGACTTTCCGGGTACAGGCACGGGTTTCTTCAATACCGGTGCTGGTGTCCTGGCCCAGTCACTTGGTCAGTCTGCGCTTCAGACCATGTGGATCGAGCCCAACCCGCATCGCAATTATGTGATGGACTGGGACCTGAGCGTTCAGCGAGAGCTTGCCAAGAGCGCGTCGGCGGAAATCGCTTATGTGGGGAGCCACGGCGTCCACATGCCAAACCGCGAGGATGACATGAACAGCGTCATCCCGATTCAGACCTCAGCCGGATTACTCTTCCCGTCGCCACCTGGCAGCGGCGTGACGCTGAACCCCAACTGGGGCGCCATTCGCGGCATTTACTGGTCTGGAGACTCTTTCTACGATGCCTTGGAAGCCCAAGTCACCAAGAAGATTAGCCACGGCCTTCAGGTCCAGGCGTCTTACACCTGGAGCAAGACCATTGATACAGGCTCGGCCAGCGACATCGGAGACCCCTTCCAGAACTCGATCTCCAGTCCCTACTTCTTCTGCAAGAGTTGCAGGAGAGGCTTAGCCGATTTTGACATCGGGCAAAACCTTGGCGTGAATTACCTCTGGGACTTGCCCGCTCCAAAAGCGCAAATCAAAGGCGCCCGCTGGGCCGTGAGCGGTTGGCAGGTCGGCGGAATCGCCGTTGTCCAATCGGGCTTGCCGACCACCCCACTCATTGGCGGAGATACGATGGGGCTCAACAGTACCGATCCTTACTCCTTTGCGGTTCGCCTGCCTGGGCCCGGGTGCTCCAGAGGAACCACAGGTAATGTCAACAGCTACTTCGAGTTGTCATGCTTCGGCATTTCCGGTACGCCGAACCTCATGGCGAATCGTTGGGGACGAAACTCAATCATCGGCCCGGACCTGGCCAACTTGGATTTCGCCGTGCATAAGGACAACTACATCAGGAAAATCTCCGAATCGTTTAACGTGCAGTTTCGGGCGGAGTTTTTCAATGTGCTCAACCATCCCAGCTTCCTGCCACCCCTCAATTCGGTGGGGAACAACCAGATTTTCGACGGGTCGCAGTCGGGAGTGCCGCTGACGGGTGTTGCCGGCAACCTTTTACTTTCAGGAACTTCGACGCAGCCAAGGCAGATTCAGTTTGGGCTGAAGCTAAGTTGGTAGGCCAGCGTTCCGCAAGAACCGGGTGAGCAGGATAGTCCGACTCGGAGCGCCGGTTGTCTTTGGGGAGAGAGAATGCGGAAGGGTGAAGCGGGGGCGCGACACGGGGGCAAGGGTTGAAATGACGACCTACCGAGATCTTTCCATTAGGCGGAAACTGCAGTTGATCATCGTTTTGACCGCGGGCGCCGCGTTGTCCTTCTCGGGCGCGGCTTTTGTGGCCTACGACGTGGTGGCGTTCCACAGCGCCATGAAAAACGACCTGTCGATTCTGGCGGAGGTTATCGGCTCCAATAGCACTGGGGCCCTGACTTTCAACGACCGGAACGCCGCTAAAGAAATCTTGCAAGGGCTGAAGGCTCAACCTCACATCGTTGCCGCCTGCTTGTATTCAGGCGATGGCACGCCATTAGCCACGTATGTCTCTGGCGCTGGCCAAGGTGAGGTTCCACCCAAAGCCATGGCTGTTGCCCATGCGTTCTTCAGCTCGAACCGGCTGAAGTTATTCCACCGGATCACCCTAGACGGTCAGCCGATCGGCATCATTTATCTGGAGTCTGATCTTGAAGAGATGCATTTACGCCTGGAGCGCTACGTCGGCATCGGCGCTTTGATTATGCTGTTTACAACCTTTCTGGCTTTTCTATTGTCTTCCCGGCTCCAACGCGTCATCTCCGGCCCCATCCTGCGTCTGGCGAACACGGCTCGAATGGTATCTCTGGAAAAAAACTACTCCATCCGGGCGGTCAAGGAAAGCCAGGACGAAGTCGGGCACCTGATTGATGGGTTTAACGGGATGTTGGAGCAGATCCAGCAGAGAGATGAAGAGTTGAAACGGCACCGGGATAATTTGGAGGAAGAAGTCTTGCGTCGCACGGCCGAGCTGACCACGATGAATGCTCAGTTGTTGGAGTCCAAGGAGAAGGCCGAGGAAAGTAGCCGCGCCAAGAGCGAGTTTCTGGCCAACATGAGCCATGAGATACGCACGCCCATGAACGGGGTCCTGGGCATGACCGAGCTCGCATTGCAGACTGACTTGACGGCAGAGCAACGCGATTATCTCGAAATGGTGAACAGCTCGGCGGAGTCCCTCTTAGGTGTCATCAACGACATTCTGGATTTTTCCAAGATCGAGGCCCGAAAGCTGGAGCTTGATGTCATCGAATTCGATTTACGCGACAGCATGGAAGAGACGGCCAGGCTGCTGGCCTTGCGAGCCAGCCAAAAGGAGCTCGAACTGATTTGTGACCTCGACCCAAACCTGCCCGAGATAGTAGTTGCAGATCCCACGCGACTGCGCCAAGTGGTCGTCAACCTGGTGGCGAACGCTATCAAGTTCACCGAACGAGGCGAGGTGGTGGTGAGTGCCGAGGTGCAGTCTGAGGATGAGGCGAGTGCCGACCTGCTCTTCACTGTCCAGGACACCGGCATCGGCATACCAAAGTCCAAGCAACAGAGCATTTTCCAGGCGTTTACGCAGGCCGACGGCTCTATGAGCCGCAAATTTGGCGGCACAGGACTGGGGCTGACGATCTCGTCCCGGCTGATACAACTGATGGGTGGAAGGATTTGGGTGGAAAGCGAAGTCGGCCGGGGTAGCAGGTTCTATTTCACAGTTCGGGTTGCGAAGGCAACGCGCGCGGGGTCAGCCTTACCCAAAGTGGCAGCAAGTCTGGACGGCTTGCGCGTCCTCGTGGTGGACGATAATGCGACCAACCGGCAGGTCCTGGAAACCACCTTGCTGGGTTGGGGAGCGAGGCCCACCATGGCGGACAGCGGGTTGGCGGGTCTGGCTGCGCTTCAAGAAGGGCGCGAGAGGCAGCAACCGTTTCGATGCGTGGTGACTGACGCCCACATGCCAGGGATGGACGGCTTCGAACTGACGGCTCGCATCAGGCAAGACCCCGGCTTAGCCGGGGCCACCATCATGATGTTAACCTCGGGCGGTCAGCGAGGAGACGCGGCGCGATGCTGCGAATTAGCCGTTTCGGCGTATTTGACAAAACCCATTCGCCAGACCGAGCTAAAGCAAGCGATCTTGAACGTCCTGGCCAACACGCGCACCGCCGCTGCACCTTCAGCGTTGGTCACGCGGCATTCCGTGCGTGAGGAGCGCAAGGCCGCCGAAGCGGCGCCGAACACGCCGAGCCTATGCGTCCTTCTTGCGGAAGACAATGTTGTAAACCAGAGGCTGGCACTCCGCCTGCTAGAAAAAGCGGGGCACAAAGTCATGGTAGCGAACAACGGGCGGGAAGCTGTTGCCGCGATCGAGAAGCAGCCGTTTGACTTGATCCTGATGGACGTCCAGATGCCTGAAATGAATGGTTTCGAGGCCACCGCAGCCATCCGCGCCAATGAAGAAGTCACCGGTACCCACTTGCCGATCATCGCGCTAACCGCCCACGCGATGACGGGCGACCAGGAAAGATGTCTTGCAGCCGGGATGGACGCGTATGTGACGAAGCCCATCAACTTCAGGGAGCTACTGAAAGCCATCGACGTGGTGGTCCTGGCTTCGAGTCCCGCGAGAGACCGATGACGAACGGTGCCCCGCCCCGAAATCCTGTTCTCCGCCAAAATACATCAGGCTGAAACAATTGGCTTCTCTGGTACCGGCCTTCACCCTAGGCGCCATGGTTTCATCACGGACGTGCGGCTCTAAGTCCTTATTAATCAGTGGGCGAATAAACGGCGTAAGGTCGGGAAAAGTGTGCAATAACTTTACAGTTGCACCACTCTGGGGCATATAAATCGGGCTCGTCGCCCCTCAAAATTCCAGCAGCGATAAGGCGTTCCGTACCGGGTGCCGAGACCACCTTGACCGCAACCTGCAAGCGATCGTAGCGGCGGGCCGGACCGCCCCGTGCTACTATCGGAGTTATGAGGAACATTCGGGCGAGGTTCATTGTGGGCTCAGACGGCCGCAAAGAGGCGGTTCTGCTGGAAATGGCTGAGTATCACCGGCTGATGGGCAAGCTCGAAGACCTGCAGGATGCTCTGGCCCTTGACCGCGCCGAGCGCACCTCCAAGAAGCTTATACCCTACTCTTCCGTTCAGAAACGGCTGAATGTCTTTTCGGCCGGGTAGTGAGTGAATCCTGGATTGTTGCCCGAGTGAGGGTACAGTGGCGACAGAGGCCGCAGAACTGCGTTTCTGCGCCGGCCCTTTCCGTCCTCTTGACCCAATATAGTGACATCACTATAATGGCTGTGTCCATGACCGATGAATCGCCCGTGAAGCCGGTGATCTGGCTCGGGTCGAGCCTCAAGGACTTGCATGAATTCCCCGGGCCGGTTCAGGACCGCATGGGCTACGCGCTCTACGTGGCGCAATGTGGCAGCAAGCATCGGGACGCGAAGACGCTGACCGGTTTCGCGGGAGCCGGCGTGGTTGAAATCATCAGCAATTACCGCGGCGACACATTCCGCGCGGTCTATACCGTGCGCTACGCCGCGGCCGTGTACGTGCTTCATACGTTCCAGAAAAAGGCCAAGTCGGGCCGGGAAACGCCGCACCGCGACCTGGAGCTGATCCAAAAACGTTTGCGCGAGGCTGAGCGGATTGCAGGAGAGGAACAACCATGAGCAAGAAGGGATACGAAATCGGGAGCGGCAATGTGTTCAAGGATATCGGCGTACCGAACGCCGAGGAACACCTGGTGAAGGCGCAGTTGGTGTTCAAGATTCACGCCATCATGAAAACGCGGCGCCTGAAACAGGTGGAAGCCGCCGGGCTGTTGGGTGTTCGCCAGCCCGACATCTCCAAGATGCTGCGCGGCGAATTCCGGCAGTTCTCCGTTGAGCGGCTTCTGCGTTTCCTGGTGGCGCTCGATCATGATGTTGAGATCGTGGTACGGCCTCACCGCGATCGAGAGCACGCTTCCGCTCTGCACGTGTCTTAGGCCCGTTGGTCGGCACTCAATCGCAAACTTGTGCTGAGCGGAGCGAACGCATCGGCAATCATGTTGACATCGCATCTGCCCGGCGACATCGTTGCCGCCGGGCAGGCGAGCGCGTGGTAGACTCAACGGAGACGGAACCGCTTTCAACCAGCGTGTGGAGGAATTCAGGTGCAGGTGTTAAAGACCAAGGGTGAGATCGGAGCTGACGGACACTTGCGGGTGGACGTTGCCGTGGAACTTCCGGCAGGGCCCATCGAGCTGGTGATGGTCCTGGGCAGCGTCCCGGCGTCGAACGGAGCCAGGTACAATTTCTCGGAGCTCGCCGGACGGCTTCAGTGGAAGGGCGACGCCGTTCGGGAACAGAGAATCCTGCGCGATGAGTGGTGAGAGGTATCTGCTGGACGCGAGCGCCCGTCGTCGCCTTGCTTCAGGGCGATCAACTCCTCGAGCGGCGCTTGCAGAATGCGGACTGGGTGGGTATCTCGGCCCTTTCTGAAATCGAGTTTCTGGCCTTCCCCAACATCAGCTCCCAAGACCGCCAGGCTCTGCGGCAGTTTGCCGACATGGTTGAGGTCATTGGGCTGGACCACTCCAGCGGCGCGCTGATCGATAGGGTCGTCAGCCTGCGTCAACAGTTCAAACTGAAGCTGCCGGACGCCATCATCGCCGCTACCGCCCTCCAAGCCGGCGCCGCCCTGATTACTGAAGATGCTCAACTGCGCAAGCTCACGGCCATAACCAGCATGGGCATCCATTAATCTGCATCGCCGCGGACCGGCGCGAGCTGCAGGAAATCACCAATCACCAATGCTATTGACATCGCGTCTGCGCGGCGATATGTTCTCCGCAGGGTCGTAAGTGAATCCTGGATTGTGGATCGAGAGCACAGGGCGCCATTCGCTTGGTAGCGCAGTGCGGCCGGCGCAGAGCAAAGCTGTGCGATTTGAAGCAAAAGCGGAGAAAGCCCACTGAGTCGCAGAGTTTTACTCTGCGCCAGCCCGGCCATTCCGGTTGAGGGAGGCGTCGATGGAAGGCAGGATCAAATTTGTTGACGGTCGCAGTGGCCAGTGGGGGTTCATTGTGCCGACGGACGGTTCGCCGGACGTCCATTTTGCAATCGGGGACGTTGACGGTGCGACCCCCTCAAGTGCGGATGCTGACGCAGCAGTTGAATTCGAATTGGCAGAAGGCGGTCAGAGGCGTCATGTCAAGTGGATGCGTCTGCTGGTTCCACCTTTGCCTCCACCTCCAAGTCGAGGCTCTGGTGTGGCTATTCAAGGAAAGGAACTTACCTCGTGGGCATATGTCCCCTATGTTCCGTTCCGATCGCGAGATGATCGCGATTATTCCTCAATACTAGAGTATCTCGCTAAGCTAACTCTCGAAGAGCGTTGGCACTTCGGTACAATGCCAGATCCCCGCGCGCCTTATCCCATCTTGGACAACTATTTCACCTACACGTTTGGAAAACTACGGCGCGAGAATAAAGTCTTCGAGAAGACGGCGAGCGTGGGCGGATGGGCAGCATTTAACACCGGTTTGGTCGACAGGCTATACGATCCGATTTATGCTCTATTCGAAAAGAACGACAGACCAGGATTGCAGCCGTGGCGGTTTCACGATTTCTGTGTTCCTGGTAAGCGGGCGTCCGGCCGGAAACTGACGGAGGTCTTCGATCCCTTGCCGGAACCTGCCAAGTATTTCAGCAGCAGCTTCGACATGCTCTTCGACACTTCCAAAGATATTCACGTGGATTACGAGCACGTTATCCTCGATGGAGTTGCCAGAGATCGGTTTCCTGCTCAGTTTTTGCGGGAGCACGTTCCGGAAGGATTCGAGTGGGAAGACATGAGTGGTCTGACTCGGGAGGACCGGCAGACACTGCTAACGACAATGAGCCAAGCTATCGAGGATGAAGCTCGTTGTATGCGTGCAATAAAGCGACGGCTGGAAGATGCGAAGTTGTTGGCAGAGAAACGGATTCGATGGAATTTCAAGACTGCAATCCCACAGTACCACCCACGCTTTGATGTTATGAGTCTGCTTCTCCCTCTCGCGCTCATTAACGACGAAATTGTTGATATCGCTTTGGTAGTTACGCGGAACCCGTCGGGTTCATATCAAGGTCGCACGATTCTTCCGTTGGATTTGGCGTATCAGAAGAAGGTGGACCCCAAAATCAAGACCA
>DASYYZ010000207.1:0-53668 GCA_035946735.1 Terriglobia bacterium | reverse complement strand
GCGCACCAGCGTCTGAGTCCTTGGGTGCCAGGAGCGAACAGTTAGGCTAGATGATAGGCTAGGGCGTAGAGTTACATTTCTGATGGCTTGACGGCTCATTCGAAAGTTACATTCTTAGATGGCTTGACAGGGGGGGTGAGCAGAGGCAAGCCGCGATAGGGTACGGAGCGTTCCACCTCCAAGTGCCCGGAGGACGGGCAGGCTGAGGCATTGCGGCGCGCGGCGATTCACAGGATCCAGCGTCGTGATCCGGGCGCGGAAGCCCGCCGATCGGAAGATGCTCAGGGCTCGAGGCTCCGCCCCGTTTGTTCCCGTTCGATCTGCGTAAGACTCGAGATGTCTGCCGCCGACTTTACGGGCGCATTCTTCAGATCGGGATCGGCGCCCACCTCGATGAGCAACGACTTTGCACCGCCACCCTCGGCGAAGCGATTGACTTCGGCTAAGCGGACTCCCGCCCTTACCAGTGTCAGTGCGACGAACTTGGCGTCGTCCAGGCTAACCTGGTCGCCTACCCAGACTGCGTTTGTGGGATTAGCGTTCCTGGCGGTGCGCAGAGTCACTGTGAGGCCTCCCTCTTCCAGGGCCCGCTTCACCACTTCGCCATCCACCTCTTTGGGATAGTAGACGACGGTGGGCTTCGGCCCCAGGGTGTTGCGCACTTTAGGGAGCAACTGTGCCCGATCCGCGTCGGCAGCGGTACTTTCCTGAATTTGCCTTATCAATCCTGAGCCGCCCCGCCCTCTCAGGACGTCGAGAATAGTGTCGGCTTTGCCGGATAGCGCCTGAACAGAGGCGATGAGACTCGAATTATCGGTCTTGAGCCCAGTAATATCGGCCTTATCGCTCGCTTTCTCTGTGTTGCGAGTGCCTGCCTCGTTGCGGTTAACCAGAATCGTCCCGCCGGCGATGAGAGCCAGCGTCGTGATCAGCAACACTCGCTTCTTCTGATCCTTTGGATCAACATAGAGTGAAATCAGGCCGCCTAGCAGCCCGAACAACGGCAACAGAATATCCTGCACGTCCAGAACTCACCCCTCGACCCTTTACTCTGCATGAGCCCCGAGGCGTCATTGTTTACAGCCAGAATCACCTTCAGGACCTCTGCGAGCACCTACCGCGGCCCTCACATTTGGACTCTGAGTGCCTGAAGCCAACAACAGCATCCCTCGAATACCCGGCGTTTACACCTTGGCCAGAATCATCTTCTTGATCGCCTTGATCCCAGGTTCGTCGCGCTTGTAGAAGGTCCACTTCTTCATTCGTTTGCCGCGGACGAGGCCGGCCTGCGATAGAATCTTAAGGTGCTCGCTGGCGGTGGGCTGGCTCACGCCCAGTTTCTGCGCGATCAGCACCCCGCATACGCCGTCCCTCACCAGGTCTCCATCCACCTGGGGCGGAAAGTGCTTCGTCGGCTGCTTGAGCCAGTCGAGAATCTGCAGGCGTCTCGGGTTGGCCAGGGCGCCTAAAGTGAGATCGATTCTCATATCGACAGTTAGCCAAGTGACGAACTATAATGATGCTTCGTCCCTAACGCTTCGCGGCTGGGGAGGGTATTGACCCTCTTGCCGCGACACCCGCATCTCGGGCTACCAAAATGCACCATACCACAATCAATCGGGAGAATATCGCCAGGACTTGCCAGTTCATTCAGCCGGATGTAGGGCCAACAGCGGTGCTCGAGACGAGGATGTCGATTTTGGCCTCAGTGCCAGTGCATGTGAACCCCTCAGCCAGCGCGGCGCACCATTCAGCTCCCGCGGGATCTTGGGCGAGGGTACAACGCAACCTTTTCTCAGCACGCCCCCTTGGATGGAGTAGGGCCGGCGCAGGGGCGTGTCACGCAATTTCGCAAGACTTAGCGAATTCAAAACAGGAGGAGGTTGTGAATGTCCGTATACGACAAGCTGAACGAACTTAATATCTCGCTGCCGCCCGCGTCGACGCCCGCGGCCGTGTATGTGCCGTTTGTGCGCTCCGGCAATCTGGTGTTCGTGTCCGGCCACATTGCGCGCAAAGAGGGCAAGCCGTGGTCGGGCCAACTGGGCGCCGCGATCAGCGTGGACGAAGGCAAACAAGCGGCGCGCGCCGTTGCTATCGATCTTCTGGCCACCCTGCATGCCGCCGTCGGCGATCTGAATAAGGTACGGCGCATCGTCAAGCTGCTGGTGCTGGTGAACAGCGCCCCCACCTTCACTGAGCATCACCTCGTAGCCAATGGCGCTTCGGAGCTGCTCGGACAGGTATTCGGCAGCAGCGGCCCTCATGCCCGTAGCGCCTTCGGAGTGGCCCAGATTCCCCTGGGCGCATGCGTGGAGATCGAGCTGATCGCGGAGGTAGCATGAGCGGCACGAATTCGCACCGCTATCGGGTTGTGGACGTCTTCACCACCGAGGCGCTTGAGGGCAATCCGCTGGCGGTGTTTCCCGACGGCTCCAGGATTCACGAGGTCACCATGCAGCGCATCGCCAAGGAGTTAAACCTCTCCGAGACTGTATTTCTGGTGCCGCCTACGCGTCCGGATTGTGTCGCGAGAGTGCGGATCTTCACACCCAATCGCGAAATGGCCTTCGCCGGCCATCCCACAATCGGCGCCAGTTTCGTGCTGCTCGACGAAGGCATGGTGCCCAACCATAGCTCGCGTTTCTCTTTGGATGAAAAGGTGGGCGCGGTGCCGATTCGGTTTGACGGCGCTGATCGGCCGCTGATCTGGTTGCGTACACCCCCAATTAGCGAGGGTGCCACCTACGATCGGACTCTGTGCGCGCATGCTCTGGGGCTCGACCCGGACGATCTTCTCGACATCGCCCCGCAGCTCTTGAGCGCGGGCAATCCAAACATATTCATTCCTCTCAAGGACAAAGCTGCGGTCGATCGGGCCTGGCTTGACGCGCACGCCTTGAAGGCCCTCAAGGGCGCGAACTCCGAACCAGTCTGCGTTTTCGTCTTTGCGCCCACGCCGGAAGGAGCCTACTCGCGCATGTTCGCGCTTGAACTCGGGGTTTTCGAAGATCCGGCGACGGGCAGCGCAACCGGCCCGCTGGCAGCCTACATGATCAAATACCGGCTGGTTTCGGGCAGCGACGGCACGCGCTTCTTGAGCGAGCAGGGAACCAAGATGGGCCGTCGCAGTATTTTGCACGTGCAGATCCGGGGCGACGCTGGTGCGAACGGCATTGAGGTGGGCGGCTACGTTACTCCGGTGGTCGAAGCGACGCTGACAATTTGATCCACGCCGTCAGGAGGGTAGCCGGTGCGAAGGATTTTCAGGCACCGCCCGCTTAAGCTCGGCAAAGCTTACTCTGTGTTTTCCACTGACGCCTGAGCCCGGCCCCGGGTTTTCTAGCGCGCGCGCAGAAAATACCAACCGAGCACCAGGACTCCGAGCGCAATTCGATAAATCACGAACGGTTTGAACGTGTGACGGCTGAGGAAGCGGATAAGCCAGGCGATCACGACGTAGCCGACCAAGCCCGAGACGATGATCCCTGCGATAAACGGCAGGCGCATGTCAGGCCCAAGACCTTCGTGCCGAAGTTCCATGCCTTTCTTAAGCACGGCCCCGGCAATGATCGGGGTGGAAAGCAGAAATGAGAAGCGCGCGTCCGTCTCACGATCGAGGCCCCGAAACAAGCCCGCCGACATCGTGATGCCCGAGCGCGACACACCAGGCACCACGGCGAACGCCTGAGCAATGCCGATCCAGATGGAGTCCGCCAGGCTCACCCGGGCAAGCGAGTTTTCGTGGCGGCTACCGGCACGCTCCGCAGCCCACATGAAGAGAGCAATCAGAACAAGCGCCGCACCGATCACGACCGGCGTACGGAACTCAGCGTCGGCCTTCTTTTCAAATAACAGGCCCGAGATGCCCGCAGGAATGGTCCCAATGATTAGGTACCAGAAGAGACGCCGGTTCTCGCCGGTCTTGGGATCGTTCTTCGGACCGAGGCCGGCGGCAGCGGCCAGCATCTCGAGCCACATTTTCCAGAAATAGAGCAGGACCGCCACGAGCGTTCCGGCGTGCAGCGCGACGTCGAAGGTGAGGCCAGGATCGGTCCAGCCGGCGAACCCGGGAAACAGCGCCAGGTGCGCAGTGCTGGAGACGGGAAGAAACTCGGTTAGACCCTGAATGACGGCAAGAACCACGGCTTGGTAGAGAGGCATCTGGCTCCTGGAGCTTTGGAATTTGTCCCGGTTCTATAGGTTTACGCCTTGCACCGAACGTCAAAATTTAGACCTAACAGTCTAAAGGCAAAAATTCGAAACTTCAAAGCCCACTCGGTTTGCTGCGAGCAAGTACTCCGTTCGACAGGGAAAGCAGCGTGAATCGTCTACTCCTGCGCCACGTAAAGCAAGTGGCCGTCGCGTTCCACCTGCAGCACAAGGGGGCCGGCGGCGCCGATATCTTTAAGGGCCGCGCGCAGGTCATCAAGGCCGGTCACCGCCTTTCCATTTACGCCGTGAATCACGTCGCCTGTCTGAAGCGGAGTCTCGAAACCGGACGGCTCAGCGGCTCGCGCCAGCACGATCACTCCCGAGGAAATGCGCATGGACCCCACCATGTCGGCCACGCGGGGCGTCACATCGATCCCGACGATTCCGAGCGTAGGCACAAGGTTCGTCTCCGCATTGGCAAGATCCGTCAGCTGATCGTAGCGGTGTTGAGCCAGTACGACCGGAACTTCGAGCTCCACCTTTTGCCCCTCGCGCAGCACCTGCAGACGGAGCTTGTCACCGTCGGCGTGAATCTGAAGGGCGTGCTCAAACACGGGCAGGCTTCCCACATCGCGGCCATCGAGCCCGACGATGATATCGTCGATCTTCACGCCCGCCTTGGCGGCAGGTCCGTCCGGAATCACGTCCGAGATCACCAGACCCCAGTCTTGCGGCAGCCTCAAGCCGGCGGCGATGGCCGGAGTGATGGTCTGAGCGTTCACTCCAATCAACGCCCGATGTACGTGGCCGAACCGGCGAATCTGCTCGCAGGCAAATTTCACTTCATTGCTGGGAACCGCGAATCCCAAGCCCTGGCTTCCTCCCGAGGAGGAAAAGATGAACGTGTTGAGGCCCACCACGTTGCCGTCGATATCCACCAGCGGCCCGCCGCTATTTCCCGGGTTGATGGGAGCGTCGGTCTGAATGTAGACCATGGCGCTGTCAGGGTCGGGCTGACGTGCAACCGAGCTGACCACGCCGAAAGTCATCGAATTCGTCAATCCCTCCGGACTGCCAAATGCGAAAACCATCTCACCCTGCCGCAAGTTTCGGTACTCAGCGAAGCTGAGCGCGGGAAGACCGCTGGCATCAACTTTGATCAGAGCGAGGTCGAGGTCTTTGTCCTGGCCCACCACGGTTGCGTCCAGAATTCGGGTGTGGTGCCTTTCACTGGGGTGCAGCGACTGGAGCCCTGACGCCGGCGCCAAAAGCGCCACCTGAATCCGCTGCGCCCCGGCCACCACATGCGCATTGGTTACCACATAGCCGGCGGGGTCCATGATCACACCGGATCCGATGGCGCGCCGGCGGCTCAGAACCAAGCCGGCCTCACTACCAGCCTCGCCATTTTCCTCCCGAAGCGGCCCATAACCCGCCACCAGAATCTGGACCACCGACGGCGACACCTTGTCCGCCAGGGCAACAAAGGAGCTATTCAGATCCGGCAAGGACAGAGACCGGGAACTCTGGCCTCGTGCCGAAGTGGGACCGAGCGCAGCCACCAGTACCCCGAGCCCGAGCCAGAATCCGAAAGATCGAAATAGTGGGAATCGCAGATCAATCCGCATGGGCCTCCTGGTTGTCACGTTTCACTTCCCTAGCCCCCGAGAAGGCGTTGGCGGCTCTCATGGGAAACCACCCATGTGCTGCACAGCCACACCCCACTTCATCATAGCGTCGATCACACTTCGTAAGCCGAGATGACGGCTTTGGCGGCCCGGCGGTTACCGGCGCGTGATCGCCCGGGGACTCGGTGATCGAGGTCCAGGCCCGGAAGCAAGGATGAACCCTTGCGCGTGGCGCGTGGCGCGAAGCCAAACTGTGAGACGACCGCACCGCTACGCGGCAGGAGATTTGCTAAGATTAAGACCGCTGTGCCGGATGGTCTTGAAATTCAATGGGCTTTGCGTGGAGAAAGCTATGTCCAAATCGCCAGGTTTCGCGGCCTCGAGCGGCCGCAGAAAAGCGTGGCTCTTGGCGGCCTCCGTTTTGTGCGTTCTGGTTTCCCGGGCGCATTTGGCCGCACCGCAGGCAGGATCGCTGCAACGGCAAGCGGCTGCATCAGCTAATCGAAAGCCCGGCGCCGAAGGACACGGGACAGCATCCTCGACATCAGCGGCTCCGGCCACCTATTCAATGCAGGAAGGCTTCGTCGACGCGCACGGCGTGATGATCTACTACATGACGGTCGGGCGGGGCGCGCCTCTGCTGATCGTGCACGGCGGGCCGGGGGCTTCGCACGACTATTTCCTGCCCTACCTCCTGCCGCTCGCCCGCTCGAACCGGCTGATCTTCATCGACGAGCGCGGCTCCGGCCGTTCTCAGAAGCTCGACAACCCGCGAGGCTACACCGTAGGCAACATGGTGGAGGACGTGGAGGACGTGCGGCAGGCGCTGAAGCTCGGCAGAGTCACGTTGCTCGGGCACTCTTACGGCGGCGTCCTGGCGCAGGCCTATGCGCTCAAGTACCAGCGCAACCTCACCCACCTGATCCTCTGCAGCACTTTTCCCAGCACGCGCCAGATGAATGAAGTCCTCAACCGTATCAAGCAGCAAATGTCTCCCGAACTGCGCCAGCGCATCGACGATTTCGAGCAGGCTGGACTCTTCGGCCATGGCCAGGACTACGAGAAGAATCGCTACCCGAATGACTACATGATCGCGGCCTGGGGTGAGGGATATTTCCCCTACCTCTATCAGAATAATCCTGACCCCAACTACGATCCGGTAGCGAATGGCGTCATGTCCTGGGATTTGTATCGCGAGATGTGGGGATCGCACGGCGAGTACGTTATCGATGGTAATCTGGAATCCGTGGAATACGTCGACCAATTGCCCGCCATTAAGGTGCCAACGCTGATCATGGCAGGCGACCACGACGAGTGCGACCCGTCGCTTTCCCGGGAGATGCACGACAAGATTGCCGGTTCTAAACTGGTGATCTTGCCGAAGAGCGGCCATATGACATTTGTGGACCAGCCCAGCATATTTCTGGAGGCGGTGAGAAGTTTTGTGAAGCAGTGACGAGTGACAACTGACGAGAGAAGGAACGGCGACCGCGGCTCCGCGCCCCTGATTTTCGGAGGGACGATGATTCTCCTCCTGCTGGGGTGCGGGCTGCTGATGGCCGGACAAGGAGCGGCGCGGGGACCGGAGCCGGCTTCTAGGGCTTCTTCATCTTCGGTCTGGAAATCCCAGACCACCGGCAACGAATACCGCGTCCGCATTGAGACCGACACTTTTCGCGCTGAATGGACCAATGTGCCACCAGACGTTGCCGGCCACGGAGGCTATGTTCGCACCGAATGCAAGCGCATCGGCTCAAAGTGGATTGGAACCACGCGCAGCCTTCTGCCGTGTACGGGTGGCTCGGGCCCAGGCGCCAAAATCCTCAACTGGTGCCCGCTCGTGACGCGCACGGAGATCGACAGCATCGCGCCGTACCGCATCACCGGCCGCGCCCAGGCCATCCGCCGCTCAGACTGCCAGTCCTGCAAGCTGCTGGAGGCCGTCTGGAAGGACTTTGTCTGGACGCCGAAACGTTAGGCCGCACTCACGTTAGCAAAGAGAGACCTTTGGCGAAAAAGCTCAGTCATTACGACGAGAAGGGCCGCGCTCGCATGGTGGACGTGACCGCGAAACCTGAGACTGCCCGGGCGGCCCGGGCGGCCGTGCTTGTGCGCATGAGTCCCCGGACGAGACGCGCGGTGCGGAGCAATCCCAAGGGCGATCCGCTCGAGATTGCGCGCTTCGCGGGCATTGCGGCCGCCAAACGAACCGCCGACCTGATTCCGATGTGCCACCCGCTCTTGCTCACGCACGTGGACGTTCGGGCGAAGTTCTCTGCTGAAGGCGTGATCATCGAGTCCGTGGTTCGCACCGCTGGTCCGACCGGCGTGGAGATGGAGGCGCTAACTGCCGCTGCCGTCGCGGCGCTCACGGTCTATGACATGACCAAAGCCCTCGACAAGGGCATCGAAATTACCGATCTGCGCCTCTTAGAGAAAGCGGGCGGCAAGAGCGGCCATTACCGGCGCAGCACCGCTCAGATCCTTGAGGTCCATGCGCGCCAGGATTCTCATTCTTAGCGATTCAACCGCCGCAGGCGAGCGTCAGGACCAGGCCGGCGCCGCGGTCAAGGCGCTGCTCGAGGCGCAGGGATGGACGGTGAGCGCCGTAGAGGTTCTGCCCGATGAGATTCGTCAAATCAGTGCGCAATTGAGGGATTGGACGGCGATGCCGGATTGCGACGCTGTATTCACTGTAGGCGGCACCGGTCTCGGCCCTCGCGATGTGACGCCGGAAGCGACGCGCGCCGTGGTCGAAAGAGAAATCCCGGGGCTCGCCGAGCTGATGCGCGCCGAGGGCCTGAAGAAGACGCGCAGGGCCGCACTTTCCCGCGGCATCTGCGGTCTGCGCAGTGGCCGCCTGATCGTCAACCTCCCCGGAAGCAGGCGGGGAGCGAGCGAGTCACTCCAGGCCTTGATCGATCTGCTGCCCCACGCTCTCGACATCGCTCGAGGACACACCGAACATACTGATGACAAGTGAAGATCGCAGATTAGCTGCGGGCCTCATGAGAGGATGGCTTCCAATGCGCTCCGCGGCGCAAGCAGTGCCGCTGATTCTCGCTCTTGCCCTCGGCTTCGGGTCAGCGCCTTCGAACGCACTCGCGGATGCTCAAGCCCGGAAGCAGACCGGAGTTTCCAGCTCCCAGGAACGTGACTCCAAGCCTGTCCCCTCAGGTTTAAGTCCGCCAACCAACCAGCCAAAGTCAAATGCTCCGGGCGCCGGTGCGAGTAGTGTCGATGATCCGGTGGCGCGTCTGGAGGTCAAGGTAGCGCGGATCTACGCCACCATCGAGGATAATTACCTGGCGCCGGTCGATCCCGGCCAGACGCTGCTGGATGGCGCCATCCGGCAGGCCCTGGCAACGCTCGATCCGTTTTCATCTTTTTTTGACCGTGACCAGTTCCATCAGCTCCAGGAGCAGCAGCGTGGCCAGACGCTGGGCTTTGGGTCAATCCTGTACGTGCAGCCGGGCAAAGCCACGGTGATTTCCGCCGCCGAGGGATCGCCCTCCGCGCGGGCTGGGCTGGGGCCGGGAGACGACATCGTAGCGGTGAACGGCACGCGGCTGGCAGGTCTTGATTTTCAGTCGATGATCGGCCTGCTCGAGAAGTCACGCTCAGGACTTGTCCGGCTCAGTGTGATTCATCCCGGCCGGGTGGTTTCCGAAGATCTCAGTCTCAAACCTGCTGAGGTGGAGCAGCCGAGTGTCGACAAGGCCTTTACTCTGAAGCCTGGCGTGGGCTACATCCACGTGACCGGCTTTGAAGCCAAGACCCCGCAGGAAGTGTCCGCGGCGATCAAAAAACTGGAATCAATGGCGAGCTCCGGTGACTCCGCGGGATTAAGCAAACCGGGGACAGCGGGATCAACTGCGGGCCTTCACGGGCTAATCCTCGACCTGCGGGATAACAATGGCGGCCTGGTGGATTCGGCGATTGGCGTGGCCAGCCTCTTTTTGCCACCCGGCCTTTCCGTGCTCACCATTCGGGGAAGGGCGCAGCCCGAGCAGACGGCTCGCACGGCAGAGGTGCCAGCACCCTACCATCGCTATGCCGGCCCGCTAGTGGTTCTCGTCAACGGAGCGACCGCCAGCGCGGCGGAGGTGTTGGCGGCTGCGCTCGAGGAGCACGATCGGGGCGTGATCGCGGGCGTGGCCACCTACGGCAAGGGCGTCGTGCAGCACGTGATGCCCTTGAGTGATTCCATGGGCATGGCTTTGACCACAGCGCAGTACTTTACGCCGAGCGGACGCTCGATCCAGCGTCCGATTCCCGGAACCGTGCTCGAGACAATGAGTTCCGACAACCCTCGAGGCTCCGTCTTCCGCACCGACGACGGGCGCAGCCTGGCCTCGGGCGGCGGGGTCAGTCCGGATGTAGAGGTGCTTCCGCGCGGCGGCGACCCCTGGCTCGAATTCCTGGAAAAACGCGGCGCCTTCACCGAGTTCGCCTCCAGATATCGCAGCGAGAATGCGCAGGTAGCGCGCTCGTTCCAGCCTGACGATCAAACCCTCAGCGACTTCCACGATTTTCTGCGCCGCAACGGCGTCTCGACGCCGGACCAGTACTGGAATGCCGACCGGGACTATCTCAAACTTCGCATTCGCACGGAGCTGATGAACATCACTTACGGGCTGCAGGTGGGCGACGAGGTAGCAACCGAAGCCGATCCCCAAGTGGAAAGGTCGGCGGAACTTATCGGGCGTGTCGATGAGCTGTTGAAGAAACCGGTAGCGCGGGCGCAGCGATAAATCGCGGTTCAGGCGTGCGCCTGGGCCAAATCGCGCAGGATCTCGAGGGTGGCATCGATCTCGGCTTCACCATTGTAAATGTGGCACGACTGCCTGACGCCGAGCGGATCACCATTGCGATCCCAGAAGGCAAGGTCAGAATCCTCCGGCCAAGGTGGCGGCGCCTGGACGCAAGGCGCCGGATCGGCGGCGAGTTCCGTGAGGGTCGAATGGGACGGGGCCGTTTCGAGATTGATCCCCGCCGCGCCCCAGCATCGACGGCGCAGCCAGCGCAGCAAGAAAGTTTCTCCGGCTTGGCATCGGTTTTCCTCCCGGTTCTCCGGCTACCCGGAAGAATTGCCGTCAGAGCACGGCGTCGGCTTCGATTTCCACCAGCATTTCCGGGTCGACCAACCGGGTTACGCCCACCAGGGCAGTTGCCGGGTGGATGTTACCGAAGAATTGCCCGTGCACCTTGGCCACTTCCTCCCAGCGGTCCATCTGCGTAAGGTATATGCGCGTTCTGACAACGTGATCAAGGCCGAGCCCGAGGCGCTTCAACGCATTTTCAATGTTGCGGATCGCTTGCGTAGTCTGAGCGGCGGCGTCACCGGGATTAAGAACTTTCCCGGAAGGATCGGTACCCGTGGTGCCGGAAACAAAAACGCTGTCCCCAGCCTGCACGGCTCGTGCATACCCTGCCAGCGGCTCCCAGGGCGTGCCAGTGAAAATCTTGGTGCGCTTGGTCTTCATAGAAGTCTCCTTGTGCCCCGGCGTCGGTCAGGGCATTCAGTAACTCAGCGGAATTATGTGACCGTAAAGGCCGCCCAAAGGCATGACCACCTTGCTGCGTGCCTCTCCAAAGTATGGCGGCGAAAGGCCTGGGATCAACAGAAAAGCGCAGCCGCCGCTGCTTGCCGCTATCACAGGAGCGAGCGGCTAAGCGTCGCAGTCCTCCTCTTCTGAGCGGCGGCGCGCGCGGGCAGCCAGGATCAGACGCCTTTTCCGGCGCCCCATCGCTTCCCGGTAGCGCCGCTTCTCCGCGGCGCTGCGAACGATCAGGGGAGGCACCGGAATGGGTTGCACCCGTTCATCCACAGCCACGTAGGTCACGAAGGCGGAACTGGTCAGCCGCCGCTTGCCCTTGATGTAATCCTCCAGAAAGACCTTAACCTCCACCTCCATGGACGTGTGAAAGGCGCGGGTGACCTCGGCCTGTAGATTGATGACCTGCCCCACGCGGATGGGACAAGCAAAATCCACGCTGTCCACCGAAGCGGTCACCACGTGGCTGCGCGCATGCCGGTGCGCGGCAATGGCGCCGGCGATGTCGATCAAGTGCATCACCGTGCCGCCCAAAATGTTGCCGAGCGGATTGGCGTCATTGGGTAGCACCACTTGGACCATTTCTGCGCGCGACTCAGCGGGCGTTCTCCCTTTCAGCGTCCGCCCTTCCGCCCGCGTCGTGCCTGGGTCCGGCGCACTGCGGCTTGCTCGAATCTTTTCCGCAGCTTTCATCGGTCCTTCCTGCGGCGGTTTCTTAACGCCGCCACTCGGTCCGCTTGGACGCAAGCCCAGGCTCCAGCGTGAGCATCCACCCCCGCGGGAAGCGTCTTGCGCCCCACCTTAAGAAGGGGTTTTCCTTGCTTGATTCTGAAAGCTATAGTATTCGAGTGGCTGCCCACCTTGCAACTGCTGGCTGGCGCAGTCCGTTTTCGACGCGTGCCTTGGCGCGTAACCGGATACCGGTCCTGTCCGGCGAACTCAGGCGCAAGCTGGAATCGCGCCTGGGGAGAGCTTATTTTCGACTTTGGAGGATGCGATGGATCTTTCAATCGGCCGTCGTGGTTTCATCGGGTCTGCGGGAGCAGCACTCGCGGCCGCACTAACCTTGGACGTAGGCCCGCGAGTCTCGGCCTCCTCCAGCGATGACATATCGAAGACGTCGCGTCTCATGGTGGGTTGCTGCGCCTACTCCTTCCGCAAGTATCTGGAACCCGGCAAAATGACGATGGAGGATTTCATCCGCAAGGGAGTGGAGCTTCGTTGCCAGGGCGTCGACATGACGGGGTACTGGTGGAAATCGAAGGAGCCTGCCTACATCGCAAGCCTGCGAAGCTTAGCTTTCAAGTGCGGCATGCCTTTTTCCGGCGCGGCCTGCGGCTCCAGCATGGTGCAGGCTGACGCGGCCAAGCGCGCGCAAGTGCTCGAAGAGATCAAAAGGTGGGTGGACGCCACAGAGTTGCTGGGGGCGCCCCATCTGCGCATCTTTGCGGGTCGCCTGCCGTCAGGGGCAACAGTCGGCAACGGGCTTGATTGGTGCGTCGAGATCATGAAGCCCGCCTGCGACTACGCCGGCAAGAAGGGCATAACGCTCGGGGTGGAAAACCACGACGGCATTACGCAGCGCGCTGACGCTTGCCTCGAGTTGATACGCCGGGTCGATTCGCCTTTTGGCGGCATCAACCTTGACATCTCCAATTTCGTAGCCGGCTCGGACGCCGAACAATATCAGCAGATCGAGGCGTGCGTTCCGGTCGCCACGCACACGCACATTCGCGATACCTTCGGAGATAGCCACCGCCCGATCGATCTCGATCGCGTCTGGCAGATCTTTGCGAAGGGCGGATTCAAGGGCTACATGTCCGTGGAGTACGAGGGCGAGGAAGACGAAATGACGGGCGTCCCAAAACTGCTCGAACGCAATCGGGCGCTGTGCCACAAGTATTCCTCTGTTTAGCCGCTCCGAGAGCGTGTGGCTCGGACGGCAGCGCCCGAACCTCTCATGTCGAAGACGCAAGCAATGAGTATCTCGATAGCAATCACCGCAGCGCTCGTTCTCGGCGCGTCGCGCGCGCACGCTCAGGATCGGAACGTACACACCTCCGGCTACGATGGGTGGGCGGCATACGGCGGCGGTCCGGACAACATCCACTACTCCACGCTCCACCAGATCGATCGCGACAACGTCTCCAGGCTCGCAGTTGCCTGGACCTACGATTCCGGCGATGCATTCTCCGACTCGGAGATGGAGTGCAATCCCCTCGTGATCCATGGGGTTCTCTATGCGACCACACCCAAGCTGCGCCTCGTCGCGCTGGATGCAGCCACCGGAAGGCTTCAGTGGAGTTTCACGCCGGATCAAGGCAAGACAGTTCTTGGGAAACTCCGCAATCGCGGCGTGAGCTACTGGGAAGACGGGAGCGACCGCCGGGTGTTCTACGCTGTGCGGCAGTACCTGTACGCCGTGGACGCAACCACTGGCAAGCTCGCGCCGACCTTCGGCGATTCAGGACGGGTTGATTTGCGGGAAGGGCTCGGCCGCGATCCCAAGCAGCAGCAGATCTCGGCGACAACGCCGGGCGTCATCTACAAAGACCTCTTGATTCTGGGCAGCATCGTCAGCGAGGACCTGCCCGCATCGCCCGGCGATATTCGCGCCTACGATGTTCGTACCGGAAAGATTCGCTGGACGTTTCACACCATTCCCCGTCCCGGCGAGTATGGCTACGGCACCTGGCCCAAGGACGCCTGGACCTACACGGGCGCCGCCAACAACTGGGCCGGAATGAGCCTCGACGAGAAGCGCGGACTCGTATTTGCAGCCACCGGATCGGCGGCCTTCGACTTTTATGGCGCCAACCGGCTCGGCGATGACCTGTTCGCCAACTGCGTGCTAGCCCTCAAAGCTGATACCGGTGAACGCGTCTGGCACTTTCAGGGCGTTAAGCACGATCTTTGGGATCGCGACTTCCCCGCCGCGCCCGCTCTGGTGACCGTGCGGCGCGATGGGCGCTTGATCGATGCCGTGGCCCAGATCACAAAGTCCGGATTCGTCTTCGTTTTCGACCGCGACAGCGGCCGCGCCCTCTTCCCGATCGAATACCGGCCGGTAGCGCCGTCCGATGTGGATGGCGAGATTGCCGCGCAAACCCAGGCGTTTCCTTTGAAGCCTGCTCCCTTCGCGCGCCAGCAATTCACAGAAGACATCGTCACCAACAGCACTCCAGCCGCGCATCAGGACGCGCTCGATCGTCTCAGAAGCGTGCGGAGCGGCGGGCAGTTTACTCCGCCGAGCCTGCAGGGAACCGTCATCTTTCCCGGCTTCGACGGTGGCGGCGAATGGGGCGGACCGGCCTTCGATCCCGAGACCGGACTGCTCTACGTCAATGCGAACGAGATGGCGTGGATCCTGAGGTTGGTCGTGAGGCCCAAAACCGGCGCCGAGGCCAGCAGCCGGCAGGTGTATGCGGCAAACTGTGCGAGCTGCCATCGCGCCGATATGAGGGGCACTCCGCCCGAGTTCCCTTCCCTCGTCGGAATCGGCAGCAAGTACAACGAAGATCAGATTGCCCAAATCATCCGTGCCGGAAACGGCCGTATGCCGAGCTTTGACCGGCTGGGGCGGAACGCGATCAGCGCTGTCGCCCGATACCTCGCTAGCGGCGAGGACGAAAATTTCACCACGCCCTTGAGCGCGCAGCTGCTCAGTCCGCTCAAATACACGATGGACGGCTACAACAAATTTCTTGATCCCGACGGATATCCTGCGGTGGAGCCGCCCTGGGGAACGCTTAACGCGATTAGCCTGGACACCGGCGAGTTCGCTTGGAAGATTCCGTTCGGAGAATTTCCGGAGCTGGCCGCCAAAGGGATTCCGACTACCGGCAGCGAGAATTACGGCGGACCGCTCGTCACCTCCGGCGGGCTGCTCTTCATCGCGGCCACGAATCACGACCGGAAGTTTCACGCTTACGACAAAGCGACCGGGAAGCTCTTGTGGGAGGCGCTTCTGCCCGCAGCAGGCAACGCTACTCCGGCCACCTACGAAGTGAACGGACGCCAATTCGTAGTGATTGGGGCGGGCGGAGGGAAGTCCGGCGCGCCGCCGGGCGGCAGTTATGTCGCCTTTGCGCTGCCGGCAGATTTGAGGCATTGAGATGATTGTGGCCTGAAGGGGCCGCGAGAGAATGGGGTTCCGGAAGAAGTCGGCCGCGGCAGTGGACTGGGTGCTTGATTGGAGGTTTTATGAATAAGTCAACAGGTCTTTTCTTGCTGCTGTTCACCCTCGCGTCTGCGACTGCCAGACCCGCGGGAGATGAGCCGCCCATTCTATCTATCGGCACGCCGGCTCCCGATTTCTGCCTGCCGGGGATCGACGACAAGACTCATTGCCTGAAGGACTACGCCTCGGCAAAGATTCTGGTGATCATTTTCACCTGCAATCATTGCCCCACGGCACAGATGTACGAGACGCGCATCAAGCAGTTGGTGTCAGACTACAAGAACCGCGGCGTCGCCTTTGTGGCCATCGAGCCCAACAACGCTGACGCGATTCGTCTCGACGAGCTAGGCTACACGGACGTCAGCGATTCGTTCGCGGAGATGAAAATCCGGGCGCAGCTTCGCCATTTCAATTTTCCCTACCTCTACGACGGAGACACCCAGAGGGTGGCGCGGGCTTACGGGCCGGCGGCCACACCGCACCTCTTCATCTTCGATTCCGAACGCAAGCTGCGCTATGAAGGTCGAGTGGATAACAATCCGCGCGAGCAATACGTGACCCGCCGGGAGGCTCGCGACGCCATCGATGCTCTGCTGGCGGGCAAGCCCGTGCCCCTGGCCGACACGCCGTCCGTGGGCTGCTCCACAAAATGGCTGTACAAATCGCAGGGCCGCGAGGAAGAAAGGGTTCGGATCGAGCAGGAGCCTGTCACCGTGAAGCTGGCGAGCGCCGACGATCTGCGCAGCCTGCGCAAGAACGGCACCGGCAAGCTGCTGCTGGTGGACTTCTGGGCCACCTGGTGCGGCCCTTGCGTCCAGGAGTTTCCCGAGCTCGAGACCATGTACCGCATGTACCGGCACCGGCCGTTCGAGCTTGTCACGGTGAGTACGAATTATCCAGACGAGCAGACGGGCGTGCTGGCGGCGCTCGAGAAACAGCACGCCAGCAATCCGAACCTACTCTTCGGCGCGCCCGATATTTATGCGCTGATGGCGGCATTCGACCCCGGCTGGAAAGCCGCCGTGCCTTACACCATGCTGATTGGGCCGGATGGAAGCGCGATCTACAAGGAGCAAGGCCCCATTGACGCTCTGGCGTTGCGGCGCCTGATCATCGCGAATCTGAAGGACGACGACTATCTCGGCCATCAGGCTTACTGGAGAACCGCCGTGTACCCTCAATAGCCTGCGTTGTTCGATAGGCCAATTCGCTATGACGCGACCGGCTTGGGGCCTGAGTCGGAAAAACGTCCAAGCTCCATCAGCTTCCCCGCCGCCCAAACTGCGACACCGAAACCGACAGCGGCGATGTTCCATAGTACGAGTTACTTGGCGCACCTAAGCCGATTCGATTATTGCGCAACACGAGCCGGAAATTGTACAACTGGATTCTTCGGCCAGGTGGAGCTGTGATCGCAGCGACACCGCGAAGAGGCATGGGCTCTTACTCGAGGTCAAACTGAATGGAACAGGCGCGGTACAAAACACTAGCGTATTCCTTGTTGCTGACGGCTGCGTTCCTGGTGTCGCTAGCGTACCTGGCGTACCCAATCTACGTGATCAGGCCGTTTCGCCAACAGGGTTCGCGCGAACTGGCACTCGCCTTGCAATTGATTCAGGCTCGGCCGGTGGTTGAGCTTGTTTGCGCGGCTTGCGCTGTTGCTGTGTTGCTGCTCTACTTGCGGACCGAGCTGCGGCGTTCGCACCGAAACTGGGCGATTGCCGGTGCTGCTCTGGTTTGTGCCTTCGCGGCCCTGTCGCGGGTCAATATTTATGAACTGCTGTTTCATCCGGATACCGATCCTGTTTTTGCGTCAGTCCAGCAAGCGAAGATCGATCCGGATGACAAAGTTCTGGCCGTCAAACTGGCTGGCAGCGCCAGGGCTTACCCCATTCGCAGCATCGCCTACCATCACATCATCAACGACACGGTGGGAGGGCAGCCGATCGTCGCGACCTATTGAACGCTCTGCCACACCGGTCTGGTGTGGACAAGAGTAAGCGGCGGCCTGGTGCTGACTTTTCATCTTGCCGGCATCAACAACCAGAACTTCCTGATGCGCGATGACCAGACTGGCTCCTACTGGCAGCAGATCACTGGCGCTGCCGTTTCCGGTCCGCTGACAGGCCGTCGCCTCACATTGGTCTCCTCGGATGAATTGTCTTTTGGCCTCTGGGCGGCGGAAGAACCGGACGGCATGGTGCTGAAAAGCGCAGCCAGGTACGCCTCAAAATACGAGAAAAAAGACTGGGAAGTGAAGATGCTGAAGGAGCCCACGGTGCTGAGCTTTGCGGACCCAGCGCGGGGCCTGCAGCCGCGATCTCTCATGCTGGGTATTCGCGCCTTCGGCGCCAGCCGGGCCTTTTCGTACGACGAGGTTCTGAGGGAAAAGCTTGTGCTGGACCGTGTAGGCTCAGAGTCTGTCGTGCTGCTGGTAGGTCCTGACGGGCAATCCGTGCGTGTCTTTCGCGACCGCATACCCGGTGTGGATGGAGCGTCTCCCTTCTATCGCACTCTTGACGACGCGCAGTCGCATCCGGCGGACCCTGCATGGCTCAAACAGACTGCCGCCGCTCCGCTGATGATGGACGAGGCCACCGGAAGCGGATGGAATTTCCAGGGCTGCGCCGTCTCGGGCAGAGCGGCGGGCTCTTGCCTCGAACCGGTCGGCGTGATCAAAGACTACTGGTTTGACTGGCGGAACTACAACCCCGGCACGAGCGTTTACGCCCATTAGCGCGACTGAACAAGGCGGGAGCCTAGTCAGAACAGCTAGTTCAGCAACAACTATGCGCTACCACGCGCTTAGCCTTTGACTGCATCCGGGCGCTTCTGTACACTCCGTCCATGCCGATTCCAACCGAGCCTATCGGAAGCATTCCAAGACCTGTTCAACTCGTGGAGGCGCTGCGCGAATCTGAGAGGGGTCGTGTGACGGCGGAAGAAATCGAACGCCTTTACACGGACGCATTGCGCGACACGATCCGGCGATTCGAGGAAACCGGGTCACCTGTAATCACCGACGGCGAACAGACCAAGCCCAGCTTCGCTACCTATCCCGTACATGGACTCGCGAACGTCTCCCCGGATGGCGTCACGGTCTTTTTCGCCGATGGTCACACCCGGCGCTTGCCGCGGTTGACAGGCGGCCCTTTCTTTTACAAGACCCACGCCGGCGCGTTCCTTCAGGCGGCGCGGCAGCACACCACGAAGCCCGTGAAGCAAGCGGTGATTTCTGCGTCTCTGCTAAGCCTGCTCTACCCGCAGGAGGGCATCAGCGGGTACTCACGGGAGCAATTCGTCGGCGATCTGATTCGCGAAGCCGTGGCGGACGTCCGCGGCTGCCTCGACGGCGGCGCTTACAAGGTGCAGATCGACTTTACGGAAGCGCGTCTCTCCATCAAGCTGGACCCTTCGCGAGGCCTGCTTCAACAGTTCATCGACTTGAACAATCAGGTGCTGGACCATTTCAGTACCGACGAGCGGGCCAGGATTGGTGTTCACACCTGCCCGGGAGGCGACTGGGACGCCACTCACAGCGCCGACGTCGACTACGCGGACTTGCTGCCGAGCCTGTTCGCTCTAAACGCCGGCAATTTCTATGTTCAATTGGCGAGTGAAAAGGACCGGCGCCGCGTGCTTCGGCTGATCCGGGAGCGCGCGCGCCCAGGCCAGACGATATTCGTCGGTGTCATCGACCCGATCAATCCCAGGATCGAGACGGCGGAGGAAGTCCGCGACCGGGTTCTGGAAGCTGCAGAGTTCATTCCGCTTGCCCAGCTTGGCACCACGGACGATTGCGGATTCGCGCCTTTCAGCGATGACACTTCCACGGAGCGCGACACCGCGTTCGAAAAGATTCGCGCCCGGGTGGCGGGTACGAGGCTGGCCGCAAGTGCGATCGGTGTGTGACAGGCGCGACTTGACTTCTTCCGCCAATACAATCCGGAACCACATTTCGAATTCTGCGAAGCCCAAACTGCTGACATTGATTATGAAGCCTTGTAGAACGAGAGGCGTGAATTCCACTAAACGTAGTGATTCGAGCTTCGCCGTTAGCTGATCCCCAGATTCTAAGCCTCATAGAGTGTGCATGGTACGTAAAGGTAATCCATCTTGGAACCCTAGTTGCGCAGCGCACGGCGACGGTGTCTGTCGCCATCCTGTGAAATCTTGATCACGGGAGCAGACCCGGCTAGGATCCGGTCGGAGGGGCCGGGAACACAGGCACGCGTGTGCGGAGGTATCTACATGCGGACGACCTTCTTGAGGGCCCTTCTCTGCGCAGCCTTGCTGGCGGCTTCAGGCGCACAGACGTGGGCTGACAACCTCTACGGAACTATTCGCGGAACAGTTTCGGACACAACCGGCGCCGTGGTCACCGGCGTCAAGATCACAGCCACCAACACAGCCACCGGCATCTCGGTTACGGTCACGAGCAGCGCCGACGGATACGAGTTTCTCCAGCTAGCCGCCCCCGGTACCTATGACGTCAAGGCGGAGATGGCTGGGTTCCGGGCCTTTGAAGCAAAAAATGTTCTTTTGCAGTTGAACCAGAACTACCCGCTCGACATCCACTTGGAAGTCGGCGCCGAGACCCAGACGATCACCGTGGAGGCGGCGCCGGCGAAGGTCGAAACCACCAGCATCCAACTCGGTGCCGACATCACCAGCCAGGCAGCCGCCACGCTGCCCCTTAACGGCCGCAACTGGGTGCAGCTCCAGCAGACCCTGCCCGGAGTGGTGGCCTCTTCGGACCGCTTCAGCAATAACTTTTCCACGAACGGTGCGCGGTCGCAGGCGAACGGCTACCTGGTGAACGGTACCGACGCCAACGACCTGCCGCTCAACAATCCCCTCGACATTCCGAGCCCGGACGCCATCGCGGACGTACACGTGGTGACGAACTCCCTGAATCCGGAGTTCGGCCATAATTCCGGCGCAGTATTGAATGCCGAGACCAAGTCCGGCACGAATGCTTTTCATGGCGACGGCTTCGAGTTCTATCGGGATACTTCGCTCAATACTCGCAACTTCTTCTCGCTGACCCCGACTGTTTTCCATCAGAACCAGTTCGGCGGCACCATCGGAGGCCCGATCAAGAAGGACAAGGCGTTCTTCTTCTTCTCCTATCAGGGTACTCGGGCGCGGCAGCCCTCCGTAAATCCGGGCGGCAACACCACCGTGTTCAGCCAGGCGCAGCGTGACGGGATGTTTCCCGACCTGGCGTCTTCATCCAAAACGTCTCCCATCCCGCTGGTGGGTGACAACGGCCAGACATTCGCGGCAGGAACGCCGTACTCCACCATCTTTTCGCAAGGCACCATCCCAACCGCCGATTTGAATCCGGTTGCGGTCAACCTTGTGAACAAGTACGTGCCTTTACCGAACGCGCCGGGTGGATCCTACGAGTTCAACCCTGTTACCACCAGCAGCACGAACCAGGAGCTTGGCCGCATCGACGAAAACATCAACGCTCGTGACGCGCTCTTTGGCTATTTCTTTGTCTCTCGGGCCCCCAGCCAGGACGGTTTGGGTTTTGACGGGGCTGACCTGCCGGGCTTCGCGGAGATGGGTACCAGCCACATCTATCAGTACACACTGGGCTGGAACCATACCTTCAGCGGGACCGCGCTCAATGAGCTGCGGTTGGGCTATAACCGGTTCAATTTCAATACGATCTATCCTGTGAATCCGGTCTCGCCGTCTTCGGCGGGTTTTACAGGAATTATTCCGCAGCACCCGGCCGGAGCCAGTCTGCCCTTCGTTGCAGTCAACGGTTTCTTTAACCTCGGCTTCAGCTATCAGGGGCCTCAGCCGCGCATCGACCAGACCTACCAGTTGACGGATAACTTCACCAAGGTGGCGGGTGGCCACACCCTGAAGTTCGGTTTTGACATGAGGCGGGCCGAGGTCTACAACCCGTTCTCATTTGTCAACAACGGATATTTCGGGTTTGGCGGCACTGGCACCTACAGCACCGGAGACGCGGGAGCAGATTTCCTGCTCGGCTTCCCGGACTTTTACGAACAGACGAGCGGCAACGTGATTAACGCCCGAACCCAGGAGTACTACACTTACGCCCAAGACCAATGGAAGGTGCGCCGTAACCTGACCCTGACCTACGGGGTGGGCTACCAGATCGACACTCCGCTCACCGACAACTACAATAACGGCGTGGCGATCGCTTGCTTCCGGCCGGGTGAGCAGTCGAGTGTTTTTCCCACAGCGCCCGCCGGAGCTGTCTTTCCGGGCGATCCTAACTGCACCGAATCCGGTTACAGCACCGAGTACGGCCATTTCGGGCCCCGGGCTGGTTTTGCTTGGAGTCCCGGCGGTTCCGGAAAGTGGAGCATCCGGGCCGGCGCCGGTATCTATTACAACGTCAGCGAAGAAGAATTAAGCCTGCAAAATCTGCTGGAGCCGCCGTTTTCACTGGCCTCCTTCGGGGCCGGGGACCAGGGCCTGTCGCCAGCTTTCGCCAATCCCTATGAATCGGTCACCCAAACCACCACGCTGCCGAACAAATTCCCTTTCACGCCGCCCGCCAAGGGAGCCAAGGTAAATTTCCCCTTCTTCGAGCCCATGACTCTGAATGTCATGGATCCCAAGTTCACCACTCCGCGCTCCTACAACTACAATTTCACGGTGGAACGCGAACTTCCCGGCTCCATGATCGTCTCCGTGGGCTACGTTGGCTTGCTGGGGCGGCACTTGGAAAACACGCTGGAGTTGAATCCGGCCGGCCAATTTCCAGGCAACAACCCGAGCTGCGCCGCAATTGCCGGGTGCAACCCGTTCACTCTGCCCTTTGTGGACGGCTCTTCGTTCCGCTACAATCCGCTGGTGTTTGGCTCGGTAGGCCAGCAGCAAACCGACGCCAACTCCAATTACAACGCTCTCCAGGTGAGCCTGAACAAGCACTTCAGTCACGGCCTGCAGTTTCTGGCGGCCTACGGCTGGTCCCACACTCTCGACTATGGTTCAAGCTTCGAGGATTCTGAAGGGCTGCAGAATCCGTTCGCGCCCTATCTCTCCTACGGCGATTCGACTTTCGACGCCCGCCAGCGCTTCGTGATCAGCTACATCTACGAAGTGCCGAGCGTCCGCCGCTATGACGCTCTGCACTGGATGCCGAGCCGGCTTACCGATGGCTGGGAACTCGCCGGCATCACCACCTTGCAAACCGGCTTTCCGATCACGCTCTTCGACTCGAGCGATGCGTCCTTTATCTGTAACGAAAATTACACCAAGTACGGATGCCCAGACCGGCCGAATACGGTGGGCGCGGTTCAGACGGGCAATCCGCGGACAAACAGCCAGACCTATACGTATGGGGTGAACTCTCTCGGTGGAAGCCCGTCATTGCCGAACTACTGGTTCAATCCCAACTCATTCGCACCCGAGACTCCAGGAGTGTCCGGCAATAGCGGACGCAACTTCTTCCACGGTCCCGGTCTCAATGACTTCGACTTCTCTCTCCTGAAGGACGTCAAGCTTACGGAGTCCACGAAATTCCAGTTCCGCTTCGAGTTCTTCAACTTCTTCAATCACCCTAACTTCGCGCAGCCCGATTCAAACGTCAGCGATCCCAACTTTGGCCGTATCCAGGGCGTAATCAGCCCCTATCCCTCTCCGTCACGAGTGATTCAACTGGCGGGTAAGTTCATCTTCTAACCTCAAGTCGTTCGCTTACACAAGGGCGTCCCGCTTTCGGGGCGCCCTTTGTGCATTAGCGGGCCGCTGGTGCGGCGGACGTGGGGCCAACGGGTGGTAGAGGCTGGTAGCCTGTGTTACAGTTGGATTCTACACGTTCGCGGCTCCGAAGCCCGCGTGTCAGCGGGATATTCCCCAAATCTGATGGCCGATCCGATCACAGAACAGAAGCGGCGACCGCGCATCCTGAGCGGCATGCGGCCCACCGGACGGCTACATCTGGGCAACCTGGTGGGCGCCCTCGCCAACTGGGTGGAACTGCAGAATCACTATGAAAGCTACCACTGCGTGGTGGACTGGCACATGCTTACCACCGACTACGCCAACACCGGCGACCTGCAGGACAACATCTGGCAAATGACCACGGATTGGCTGGCCGCCGGACTCGACCCGAGCAAGGCAGTGTTCTTCGTGCAATCGCGGGTGCTGGAGCACGCCGAGCTGCACCTGCTGCTTTCCATGATCACGCCGCTCGGATGGCTGGAACGCGTGCCCACCTACAAGGAGCAGCTCGAGAACATCAAGGATCGCGACATTCACACCTACGGATTTCTCGGCTACCCCGTGCTGCAGGCGGCGGATATCTTGGTCTACAAGGCGGACGCAGTGCCCGTTGGTGAGGACCAGGTGCCACACATCGAGCTGACTCGAGAGATCGCGCGGCGGTTCAACCACTTCTATGGCCCGATTTTTCCCGAGCCCAGAACGCTGTTGACGCCCACCCCGCGCCTGCCCGGCACCGATGGCCGCAAAATGTCGAAGAGCTACGGCAACGCCATCTACCTCTCCGACACGCCGGAAGAGGTCTCGAAAAAAGTAGCCGCCATGATGACGGATCCGGCTCGCAAGCGCCGGCATGATCCCGGGAACCCGGACGTCTGCCCGGTGTTCGATCACCACAAGGTATTCTCGCCGCAACCGGTGATTGATCGCGTGAACCGCGAGTGCCGCACGGCGGAGATCGGCTGCGTGGACTGCAAGAAACTGATGGCCGCGGCCCTTAACGAGCGCCTGGCGCCGATTCAAGAGCGGCGGCGAGCGTACGAGCAGGCGCCCGGGCAGGTGTGGGACATACTGGAAGCTGGAACCGTAAAGGCGCGTCAGGTGGCCGAGACCACCATGACCGAAGTGCGGGAGGCGATGGGTCTGGCTCGACAACCGAGGCAGGTCGGGCAAGTGGTGTGACCTGCAAAAGTCGTGGCAGGTCTGGAAGCGTGTTTGGCTGGTCGGTAGTGGTTCAGTTTGGCAGGATTGTAGCGCGGGTGTCCCCACCCGCGCCGTCCGAGATCGAGCTACGGGGACGGAGACGAACCGCGGGTGGGGACACCCGCGCTACAGTAGGGCGAGAAAAGATCAATGGCGGTTATCCACATTAACGTCAGTTACTTACATCGAACTGTGGACCTGATGTGTCAGTTTTCAAAGAGCCGGCTGGCGCGATCGGGCAGCCGAAGGACAGCAGAACCAACTGGAACAAACCCATTGAGGTTAAGCCGTTTGGCGCGAATGACATGGCCCAAAAAAGATAAGAACAAACCCATGGCGCCGATTCCACACTGCATCAGTAACTTACGTCGATTTTCGGCCCTGATTTTGAGATTTTTGAATGGAACCCGTCTAAAGTCACCCGCTCCAAACCGGACCAGCGGTTTTCTCGAGTCTCCAGTCGATGCTTTTTTGCTTCTGACGTGATGCCAAGTCCCACCGGCCAATCCGACGTTCCGCCGCTTGGCGAAGGCACACCCGCGAAGCCTCGTGAGAACGGGGAAATGCCAGCGGTGCTTCAGACGGCAGACAACGCTGTTATCGCCGGGCACTCCGATGTGTCACTCTCGGCGCCCGCGGACGCAGTCTCGCAAACGGCTGTCCCGTCCGATCCCGCCTTATCGGGCAAGCGCGCCACTCGTGCCTTAACAAATCCACCTCCGGTGAAGCTGGAGGCTTACGAAGGCCCGCTCGATTTATTGCTGGACCTGATTCGCAAGCAAGAGCTGAATATCTACGACATCCCGATCGCCCGCATCACCAAACAGTATCTCGACTACCTGCACTTGATGGACGAGCTCAACATTGATCTCGGCGGCGAATTCGTTTTCATGGCGGCCACGCTCATCTACATCAAGTCGCGCCAACTGCTGCCGCCGGACCCGAACGCAGCGCCGGAGGAACTGGAAGATCCGCGAACGGAGCTTGTTCACCGCCTGCTGGAGCACGAGCAGTTCAAGAACGCGGCCCAGATGCTGCAGTCCAAGCTCGTGCTGGAAGAGGCCATGTGGTCCGAACCCGGTATCGGCGAGTTTGTCGAGGCCGCGGACGAGCCCGGCCTTGCCGTTTCGGTGTTCGACCTGATCTCGGCGTTTCGCGAGATTCTAGAGCGGGCCAAGCAACGCACCCCGCTCGCGATCGTGCGCGAGGAAGTCACGGTTGCGGAGATGATCGAACATGTTCGGGACGTGCTGCGGAGCCGCCGTGGAGGGGTCCGGCTGGACGATCTCGCGGCAGGATTCCTGTCCCGGCAGGCGCTGGTGGCGCTGCTGCTGGCGCTGCTCGAGCTGGTTCGCGTGCAGGCTTTGCTCCTGCGCCAGAAGGATCTGTTCGCGCCCATCACCATTGAGCGCAGCAAGCATTTTGACGAGGTCATGGCTGGAGCGAACCGGGCCACGCTCGAAGCAGCGCTGGAAGAGACTTTGGAAGCAGACGCGGAGAACGACAAGTAGAGCGCGGCTTGCTGCGCCCGACGGTGGTTCAGCGGCCGGACGGTTCGCGACCGGACTTACATCAATGGCAGACAGCACTCTCACCAACGAAACCTTGAAGGCCCTGATTGAGGCCATTCTCTACGTGTCACCCGAGCCGGTGACGCTCGATATGCTTGCCAAGGCGCTCGGAGGCGAAGGAAAGGATCGCATCAAAGGCGCCGTCTTTGAGCTCATGAACGACTACGCCTGGCCCCAACACGGCATTCAGATTCGGCCGGTGGCGGGCGGCTGGAAATTCTCGTCCAAGGCCGAGCACCACGAGGTCCTGCGCAGCTTCGTCAAGAGCCTGAAAGCTCCGGTCCGGCTCTCCAAGCCCGCGCTCGAAGTGCTGGCCGCCATCGCCTACCGGCAGCCCATAACAGTTCCGGAGATCAACGAGATTCGCGGCGTGGACTGCGGCGGGGTGATCCACACGCTGATGGAAAGAAAACTGATCGTGACCGCGGGGCGAAAGGACGTGGTGGGCCGTCCGATCCTTTACAAGACCTCGCGCGAGTTCATGCTGCACTTCGGCCTGCGCGACCTGAGCGAGCTGCCGAGCTTGCGGGAGTTCGAAGAAATGGCGCGCCAGGCCTTGGGATCTGAATTTCTGCCAAGCGAGACCTTGCTGCCCGAGACCGAAACGGCAACCGCCGGCCGGTCCGGGATCGGCAATGAATCGGTCACGGCAACCACGGACGATGCCAGCGCTCTGAAGGATGCGACCGCTGCACCCCTGGAAATCCAGACTTCGCAGAAAGATCGCGCTGCTTCCGGCGCACTTCAGCCGGCTGCCGCTCCCTCCTCAGAACAGGGTGCGGAGGTGGCGTTCTCCACAGACGAATCCGCCGATTCGAAAGAATCAGCTAAAGAACCCGGAGATTAGGAGTGACAAACAGTGACCGTTGAAGCAAGAATGTTATCCTTGCTAGAGGAAGGATATGAGCAAGGTTACAAGTAAGCTGCAGTTGACGGTTCCCAAAGCCATCGCAGACCAGTACGGCATCCGGCCGGGCGACGAGCTTCTGTGGGTTCCGGCCGGCGACGCAATCAGGTTGATCTCCGAGAAAGCTGGAGCCCGCCAGACGAGAGTCCGGAGCGTCGAGGAGCGGCTTCAGCTCTTTCGCGAAATGATCGACCGCCAAAGGCGTCGCGAGGCGAACGCGAGAAGGCGAAAGAGCGCAACGCAGGCCCAAGACCAAGCTCAGGGGCCCAGACCGCACGAGATTGAGCGGGGATGGAGCCGGGAAGAGTTGTACGCTCGTGGCCGGACTCGTTGATACCAACGTGCTTGTTTATCTGTTCGAGCCGCAGGATCGCCGCAAACAGCGTATCGCAACGAAGTTGCTGGAGGGCGGACTCCGGCACGACTCTCTGAGAATCGCACATCAAGTCATAGTGGAGTTCGTTTCCGCGGTCACCCGCCCGCGGCGCGGTAAAGGACCTTTGCTTTCCGGCCTTGAGGCGAGCCGTGAGGGCCCGAAGAGCTTCTGGTTCAGTTCCTGATTCTTTATCCGAATAAGGCGCTGGTGCGTCACGGCTTTCCTGGTACGACGCGCACATGTGGGCTTACGCCGAATATTATCGGCTCGGGAACTGCTGTCGGAGGATTTCGACCACGGACGGCTGTACGGTTCGGTGCGCGTCGTGAATCCGTTTATTCCCGAGTCTCGCCTGAGCCTGGGCTGATCGAAGCCCGAACCCTTGTTACGGTACGGCATGTTGGAGCGACTGCAAAAGATCATCGCCACCGCGGGCATCACCTCGCGACGCAAGGCGGAAACCTTACTCCAGGAGGGCCGCGTCTCCGTGAACGGCAAGATGGTGACGGAGCTCGGTTCGAAAGCAGACCCGCGCCGCGACCGCATCACGGTGGACGGCCGGCCCGTCTCCTCGAATCGCAACCTGATCTACCTTTTGTTGAACAAACCCGTCGGATACGTCTCCACGGTTACGGACCCCGAGCGCCGGCCTACCGTAATGTCGCTGCTGCGGGGTGTGAAGGAGCGCGTCTATCCCGTGGGACGGCTGGACTACAATTCCTCAGGCATCATGATGCTCACCAACGACGGCGACCTGGCAAATTTCATGATGTCGCGCGCCTCCGCCGTGCCCCGCACTTATCAGGTGAAGATCGAAGGGCACCCGGCCGCCGAGGACCTGCGAAAGCTCGAACGCGGCGTGGTTCTGGACGGCGAGCGGACCGCTCCGGCCCAGGTTCGGGTGCTCGGAGCCCGCACAGAACGCAGCAAACCCTGGTATGAGATCACCCTAGTGGAGGGCCGGTACCACCAGGTGCGGCGGATGTTTGAGCGCGTCGGACAGCCGGTGATAAAGTTGAAGCGGGTACGAATTGCCTTCTTAAGCGATAAGGGGCTGGCGCCGGGACAGTTTCGTCCTCTGACCTCCGCCGAGATTCGCAAGCTGAAGATCATGAGCACCCGGAAGCCGGAAAGTGAGCGGGATTAGTCCGGCAGATTACTGGAGAAGCCCGCCCTTCCGGGAACCCGGACGACATTTTGCAGCATCCTGATAGATAGATGGGTGGCCGCTTGGTAGCCGTCCACGAGGATCGACTTCTTATGCGGCGCTTCTCCATCGAAGACCTCATCACCCCCTGGTCAGCCAACATGAAGCCCTATCCTCCCGGCAAGCCCGTGGAGGAGGTGGAGCGCGAACTGGGCCATCCGGCCATTAAGCTGGCCTCCAATGAGAACCCCCTGGGCCCGTCTCCGCTGGCGCTCGCGGCGATCAAAAGCTGCCTGGAGCGAGTCAGTTTTTATCCCGACAGCGGCGGGTACTACCTTCGAGAGAGGCTCGCGGAGCTGCACGGCATCGGCATGGAGCAGATCGTGCTCGGCGCGGGCTCCACGGATCTGATCGAGCTCGCGGCCAAGACCTGCCTCGCGCCCGGCGATGAAGTTCTGATCTCGGAACGCTCTTTCTACATCTACGAAACAGCCGCGCAATCCATGGGCGGAGTCGTTGTCAAGGCGCCGATGCGCGACCTCGCCTGCGCGCTTGACGCCGTCGCGGCCGCGGTCACCGGCAACACCAAAATCATCTATCTGGCCAACCCCAACAATCCCACCGGCACGTTTTTCTCCGCAGACGCGCTTGAATCGCTTCTCAATCAGCTGCCTGCGCATGTGTTGGTGGTGCTGGACGAAGCCTATTATCAATACGTTTCCGATCCCGGCTATTCTCGTTCGATCGACGAGGTGCGGGCCGGCCGGAACTTGCTGGTGCTTCGCACGTTTTCCAAGGTGCACGGCCTGGCCGGATTGCGAATCGGCTACGGCCTGGGCGATGCACGGCTGATCGAGGCCCTGAACCGCGTGCGCTCGCCTTTCAACGCCTCGACCCTGGCGCAGGCCGCCGCGCTCGCCGCGATCGAAGATGAGGAGCACGTGGCGCGCTCGGTGGAGCTTAATCGGCGCGAGATGAGGTTTCTGTGCCGCCAGCTCGATTCGATGGGCGTGCGCTACACCCCTTCGGCGGCAAATTTCCTTCTGATTGACACCGGCCGCGATTGCGGCCATGATTTCAGGGGACTGCTCCACGAGGGCGTGATTGTCCGGCCGATGAAGCTTTATGATCTGCCCACGTCTTTGCGCGTTACCGTGGGCACGCACGAAGAGAATCTGACGTTCCTCGAGGCCTTGAGACGGGTGGCGGAAATGGCGAACCGATCGCCGGCGCTGAGCACACGCCTCTGAGGGTATGGGCGCTCGCAATCTGTATACGGCTCGGAAGCTCCATGCTGCGGCTAGGAGGTTGCAAATGGCCTTCGTTCATTCGGGCGCGACCGCGCATCCGGCAATACACCGGCGCAAGGACTGGGGCGCGGCCCAATCAGCCGCCGCTTCACACGACGCGATCACCAACATTCTGGAACGATACAAGACCCTGGCGGTGGTGGGGCTATCATCCAAGGCATCCCGGCCCAGCAGCGGCGTGGCCGCTTACATGCAGGGCCGGGGTTACCGGATCATTCCGGTGAATCCGAATGAGGACGCGGTTCTCGGCGAGCGCTCCTATGGCACGCTGGACGGAGTCGGGGAACCCTTCGAAGTTGTGGTGATCTTCCGCCAGCCGCAGCATGTGCCTGCGATCGTCGAGGCGGCCGTCCGGCGCGGCGCTCGCGTGATCTGGATGCAGGAAGGCATCACGCATGAGAAGGCGGCCGCCCGGGCGCGCGCCGCCGGACTGGAAGTGGTCCAGGACCGCTGTATTCTGAAAGAGCACGCCAAGCGGTTTCTGAGCGAAGGCATCTGACAGTCTCGTCTCGCGAATCCCGCCATAAGCTAAGAACGCAGCCTACGCCGGCCGCACTCACTCCTTTCCTTTTTCAGAACCGCATGGCTTGAACTTCGGCTTGCCGGCCAGCAGTTGTCGATAGATCCCCTGATCGCGAAGCACGGCCTCCACATAGGCTCGGGTTTCCGGAAACGGAATGCTTTCCACGAAGGCCGCGGGCTCCGGATAAGAATGCCCGCCGAGCCACTGCCGCACCCGTTCGGGGCCGGCATTGTACGCGGCCAGCGCTTCTTCGAGATGCCCGCCAAACGCCCGGATCATGTCATTGAGAAACCGGCAACCGGCGCGCAAATTGTAGTTCGGATTATTGAGATTTCCGGCCGCAGGCGGACGGCGCCGCCCCGCGGATGATCTCGTTCGTGATGCCCCGCCCGGGGTTGACTCCCGCGCCACATCTCTCGCGGTGGGCGGCCGCAATTGCATCAGCCCGCGTGCGCCGGGTCCGGACATCGCTTTGGGATTGAAGCCCGACTCCTGGCGGATGAGCGCCATCACGAGATAGGGATCCACCTGGCTCAAGCGCGCGTTCTGCCGCACCAGGTCCCAGAAGGCCTCGGGATAAAGCAGGTTCCAGAAGTCGAAGGGCAGCGCCGAAAAGTCGTAGTCGGTGTAATTGGGCAGCGATCGGCGGGCGTTGAGCGTGGCATCCTGGAACTTCTGCTGGTCGCGCTCGATCCACGCCATTGCAAGCCTCAGTCTGGTTGCCTCCCGAGCGTCCCCATTCGATTCCAGGCGTGCGCGTAGATTTCGAATGGCAAGGTCCTGCAAGCTGAGCGCGGCCAGGATCAGCGCAGGCCGTTCGGAGCTTTCGGGAGACGATCCAGCGCAGAAGGATACATCGGCGGGCAGCGGCGGTGTGCGGCCGATGTCCGGCCCGATGCCGTCGGGCGCCACGGGGTCATTCGCTGCCCCGGCCGGACGCGCGCCCCCGCGCTCTTGACCGTGTGCTCCCTTTCCGTTTTCAGTTGCGCCGAGTTCCTGCAAACGCTCCTCCGCGCGCAACGCATAATACCCGAATCGCTTTTCGAGGGCAGTATAGAACCACAGAGCGTCGCGAGGACGATCGGCCTCCGCAAGCCTCCCTAGCCAGTAAAGCGCCGCCGGAGTCCGGAATGAGCCGGGATAGCGCGCCAGATAGGCGGTAAACCGATGCTGAGCCTCGTCCTTCCGGCCGGCGAGATAAGCAGCCCAAGCCACTTCCCATTCGGCCTTATTTGCAAGATCGGACGCCGGGAACTGCTGGGCCAAAGTCTGGTTGAACTCGCTCGCGTGCAACCAATCGACCTGGCGCAGGTAAAAGAACGAGGCCGAATCGAGCGCCGAAGCATATGCCGGCGAGGCCGGATGCGCGTGCGCGAGCTCGTCGAGGGCGGCCCGCATGCCGGGTTCGTCATTGTTCCGGGATCGCCCTCGCACCAGCAAGAGACCGCGCTCGGCGTCGACCTCGCCGGTGGACCAGCCGGCGAGCGCGAGATCAACCACGGCGTCATTGGTTCGTCCCAGGCTCATGAGGCAGCGATCACGCCCCACACGCCATTCGGAAAGCGACGCGCTCGAAGGATTGTCGCGCATCAGCGTGGTGTATTCGTCAAGCGCAGCATCGAACCGCCCCTCTTTCTCGAGCCCTTTCGCGCGCGCCGTGCGAAGGTCGTCCGAGGGCAGCGGATAGTCGGGTCCAAGTTGCTGCTGAAGGCCGGCGAGCGCGGTCCCCGAAGGCGCGGCCTCGGGCGAGCCCGGAGTGCAATAGTAGATGTCCTGAAAAGTTCGAGCCGCTTCAACCGGGTTGCCCGCCTTGGAGTAAGCCTCGCCCAAAAGATAGGCGAGCGGAGTCTGCTGATGCAGTTCCGGCGCCCGGTTGAGGATTCGAATCGCCTCCTGCGGATGCCCTGAGCCGATCAGGCAAAAGGTCTGAAGGCGCATCGCGTCGAGCCGAAGCGCGCTCGATGGGAAGCGGGCGCTGAAATCCGCCAGCGCTTGCGAGGCAAGATCGAGCTTGCCGGCCTCGCGTGCAGCCGCGGCCCGGTAGTATTCGGCAAGATCGCCGAGTGAAAAGGCGGTTGCGCGGGCGCGATCGAGGTCCGCCAAAGCAGCGTCGTCAGCGTGAGCCTCGTATTCGCGGTAGCCAAGCGTGAAGTAAGCGAGTCCCTTGGTCTCGCGGTTCTGCGCGGCCCTGGCATAGCGCGCGAGAGCGGGCCAGCCTTGCCGCTGATCGGCTCGTGCTGCGAGCACGCTCAGGTCCGGCGGCACCAGTGCGCTTGTGGACACATGCGGCCGCGCGGGCCGGGAGCCGGTACGGCGGACCGCGGGGCGGAGTGGTGTCGCGATGGAGAGAACCAGACAGCAAGCGGCAAGAATAGCGACTTTCACGCGATTCCAGTTATTTGACCACCAGCACTTCGCGCCAGCCTGACCGGGTGAGAAACGTCTTCACGCTGCCGGTCGGAATGAGGCGATCAAGGTCCCTGTTGGTGAGTGCGCTGTACGTGAATTGCTTGGCGCCCTCTCGCGTGCGGATCATCTCCGTCAAGTCCTCCAACTGCCAATCGGCGTCTGCGCCCTTATCAAGGCGCGGCTCGCGCAGCAGGCAGAACAGGACGCCGCCCGGCTCGATCAGCCTGTGAAAGCGCAAAACCAAATCGGCGATCGCGTCCCGGGGAACAAGGTCAAACAGTTGCCAGGCAAAGATAACCGATAGCGACCCCGCGGAAATGTCGGGAAGATAGTCCAAGAGCAGATCGGTAAGGAACAGCGGTGACTTGCCTGAGCGATCCCAAAGCGCGGGTTCATGACGCTCCAGCGGCGAAACGAGATCGCCCCGATGAAGTCTTCCGCAGCGCGCGAGCAGAACGCGCATGGTGGAGGCGTGTATAGGCCCGCAGTCAAGCAATTGCGGGCGGGGAACATCTTCGAGATACTGCCAGAGCCAACGCAGACCAAAACTGGGAAGGGGCGAGCCTTCAGAAGAGGGAGTTGTGGCTGAGCGGCCGGGTCTTACGAGCATCGTCTCGATGGGTGACGGCGCAGATTCACGTCGAGTGCTCCAACTTTAGCCCGCCGAAGCGCTTACCTGCCGGGCGCGGTCTGGGATCGCGGTCCTACGGGCTCCCGGAAGGAGGATTGTGGCGTTTCACTCTTGCCTTCGCGCAGAATCTCGATGCTTCCCTTGAAGTATGCTCCGTCTTCAATGGCAACGCCGGAGGCCACCAGATCGCCGGTGACATTCCCGGTGCGGCGGATATCGATCTTTTCGCGGGCGGCGATTTTGCCGGAGACAGATCCATGCACAATCACGTGTCGCGCCCGAATCTCGGACTTCACCTGGCCCTGCGGGCCCACTGTAACCGTGTTCTCCGCCACGTCGATGGTTCCTTCAAACTGACCTTCCACCGTCAGGTCTTCCTTACCGCTGAGCTCGCCTTTCAGAACCATGGAGCGCCCCAGGGTGGAAGCGCCTTGCGAAGTGACAGGGGATGGTGTGGTTCGGGGTGCGGGCGTATCGGGCATGGGTCTCTCCATTCGGGAAGGTTCGGGAGCCGGTTTCGGGCTCGGAGTCTCGGGGGGAAGGGGACCGGCGCTCGGAGTGAGATCAAGCTTGGGTGTTTCGGGGGTTCGGGGTTTCTTCTCCCACAACGCCATCGATGCAACTCCCGCGTCAGTCAGGCTGCCGGAATCCCGCCCCAACGTACCGGGTTCGACGCCGTTGAAGCTCCCCCTGCGCTGTATCATAACTCGTCATCGCCACGAGTGCAATCGTTTCAGCCTTGATCCTTGTCTTCGGAAGCCTCCTCGAACTTCAGCGCCGCAGAGTTCATACAGTAACGTAGACCCGTGGGACGAGGACCGTCTTCGAAAACGTGACCCAGGTGCGCAGCGCACGCCCTGCAGCGCGCCTCCGTGCGGAGCATGCCGTGGCTCGAATCACTAAAGGTCTCGACGTTGTCTTCCGAGATCGGAGCCGAGAAGCTGGGCCAGCCCGTTCCCGAATCAAACTTGGCGTCCGAGCTGAACAGCGGCGCGCCGCAACAAACGCAGTGAAAGGTACCCTGGTCGTGCAGATCCCAGTACTCGCCAGTGAAAGCGGGCTCGGTACCTGCGCGGCGCGTGACTTGAAATTGCCGAGGCGTGAGCTGCTTCTGCCATTCGGCATCTGACTTCGTAACTTTGGTCATTCAGCCGCTCCTCTTGTGCCCGGACGTCTGGTCTCCAGTGCTGCGCTTTTTCCAGCCCGTAATCGCGCCCGGGCGGATCAACCCATGTTAGCAGAAGCTCCCGCCTGCGGCGGCGGGGGCCGAACATCAACTCAGGGAGCTCATCTCCCGCGATGAAGAGGCTACTTGTGAGCGTCCAGATCAATGCTGAAGGATGGCTGCGCGTAGGTCCCCGTGATGCTCACGCCGACGACGGCCCCGGCGGACTTCCTTTTGAAGATCGGATCGAGTGGCTTCAGCAAAATCGCTTTGACACCGGTGGTCGCCTGCGAAAGCGAAGCCTGGGTTTGCAGGCTGCCGTGCAGCTTCACACGCTCATTGATCAGGTTGTACGTACCGCTCAACTGCGCAGAGGCGCCCGGCGCCTGGAACGTAAGGCCGGAAAAAGTTGCGATGCCATTCTTGAGAACGACGTGGGATTGGAGATCGCCGGCCACGTCAGGCGCATCGCTCGCCTGCTTCACCTTGTGCCCTTGCGCGCGTGCGCTCAGCGTGTCGAGGCCGGTTTGGGTGGCCGCCTTGGAGAAGCGAACCCCGTCGATACTGAAATCCCCCACGACGGCGACCTTTTGAAGGAAAGGCCGGTGTCCAGAGGGAAATGTAACCCCGGCCTCGAAGCGAATGGGCCCGCTCAAGGCAGGAGGACTATCTTTCGAGAAAAGGCGCAGCAGATCCTGAACTCGACCCCGGCCCTTGCCGCTAACGGAGGTCAGCTTGCCCTCCCTGTTGCTTTGTTCCTTCACGTTGACCTGGGCCGTGATCGAGGTGTTCTCAAGACGCACGTCCAGCGAGTGCAGGACCGTGTTGCCCGTGATTCCGTCCACCACAGCAGCGAATCGGGTCTTCAGGCTGACGCGGTGGCCGGCCTGCTTCACCTCGAAATCCGGTATGGCGGTGGTTCCCTCCACATTGACGCGCGCCAGGCTACCACTGAACTTGCCGACGGAAGAGAGCGTTCCGGCGATACCTTTGAAGACACCTAGTTTGGCGTTTTCGAACCGATAGGAGCCGGATAGAGTCGTGCTCCCGGGATCGTCCGCTTTCCACGGCCCGAACTCCCCTTCGGCGGTGATTTGGCCGGGCGGTTCAGGGTTGAACAGCTCGGTTTGGAATGTAATCGGCGAATCTGAGCCTCGCTGGAGCAGCGTTAGCCGGTCCATGCGGAAGCGAAGAGGAGCGCGTTCCCTTCCTCGACGCTCGAACTCCACTACGGCGCCATCTGCTACGAACCTGCTCACGACTCGATTCGACGAAGGGGACCGGCTCTGACTGCTCCAGGAGTTGAGGCCGCTGCCCGGGGGCACCATCACTCGCAGTCCCTCGGCGCGCACAACACGTATGCTATTTCGAAACAGGTCCGAAAAGCCGGTCTCGATCGTAAGTTTCTGAACCAGGATCAGCACAGGACTGCCCTCAGCGCCGTTCCCCGTAATCACGACTCCCTCGGCGATGCAGCCTGGACCGGGAAAGTAAGTGCGCTGGAAGGCCCCAATCTGAACTTTGCCCGGGACGGTTTCTTCGAGCGCCGCAGCCACCGCCGTCTGCGTAAACGGCCAATGGCGGACGAGGATGATGAACCCTGCTGCGATGAGAACAAGCAGGACCAGAGCGGCAATGGCCAGCTTTTTCCGGCGGGATCGCCGCAGGATACTGTGATTCCGCATCTCTGCGGGGCCTTCCCGCGCAAGCAGTGCGCTCCTCTCCATGAACGTTTAGACGCAGCGAGGCACATGTGCAGCGGCACGAACTTTGGCCGATGATCCTGGAATCAGAGGGGCGAGGACGCACAAGGAGAAGGGGTCCTGTTGACGGTTAGTGGTGCAGGTGCGGCGAGTCCTCAAGCTCCTGCAACATGCCCAGGACCACGCGGCCAACAATTTCCAGGCTCTGGGCGCTACAGTGCTCCACCGTATCCTGAGCCGTATGCCAGTAAATATTCCAGTCGCGATCGCCGGGATTGGCACGCGCGCTCGGACCATAATCGAAATCGATCAAGTCCACCGACGGAATGCCGGCCGCAAGCCAGGGGTCGTAGTCGTCGCCACCGACCGAGTACTCCTGGTCCAGAAAATAGCGTCCGTAGCCCAGGCGCCGCGCCATGTTGAATTCGACGTCGCTAAGCCAGGGCGTAGAACTGGGGTCGCGCCGGATGTCAAGCTTGGCGTCGCCGATCATGTCCACGAGAACGAGCGCTTTCACCCGGTTCAGCTCACCCTGGGAGGAGAGCTCGGCCACCAGGTGCTTGCTTCCATAAGTACTGTCGTCGGCCGACCACTGCTCGCGCTGGGCTTCTTCCCCGTCGAAGAACACCAGCCATAGCGTGTAGGGGAAATGACGATTTGCCAGGGCGCGGCCCAACTCCATCACCAGCGCTGCGCTGGAGGCTCCGTCATTGGCGCCCATGAAACGGAATTTGTCAAAGAGTTTGGTGTCGTAATGGCCGCACACAATCACGACATCAGACGACGACCCGGGAAAGCGCACGATCACGTTTGCCATGTCCAGATTGCCGACGGGGGTGTCGGCCGTGAATTTGTCTTCTTCAGCCTTCAGCCCGCTCCCGGCAAGCTGGCTCACCATCCATCGCCGGGACTTGGCCAGGGCCTCGGAGCCTGCCGGGCGCGGACCGAACGAGACGAGGTGCTTGAGATCGGCAAAAGCTCTCGCGCCATCGAAAGCAGCCAAAGCCGCCGGGTCGATCGCCTTCCTGGCGGCTTGGGACGCCGGCTTGGTCTGGTCCTTTGGGCTTGCCTGATCGGTCCGGGGTTGAGTTGCGCCGACGGCTCCGACTGCCGCTGAACTCGCACCGAGGGCCGCAACCATCATCATGCAGACCAATCGCCTCGCCATCCTCGAGCGGCGAAGATCCAGCCACGTTTCGGCGATCGCTCTGCACACGTTCACGGTTTTCCGGGCCATATTCACTGTCGTTCTGAGGAAAGATCCAACCTTGTCGCGACGCTGCGTCACGAACTGTGCCCGGCACACTGCAGCACCCCAAGGTACGTACTCCACGGACCCACGGCCTCCCGGTATTGATGGGCTATGGCTCTGCTGATCTGGTGCAGATGAGTTAAATCATGAGCTGCCCAAGTGGCCAGCAATTGCGACAGCGTAACGACTCCGAGAGCAGGATGGCGCCCGCGATGGTCCGCGTCCTCGGGCCGCAGATTCATGGCACGCAGTGCGATGAGGTTCTCCGACCGCACACGAGCAAATTCGTCCAACAGTTGCCCGAGCGACTTACCTTGAATCTCTCGAACCAGCCCCCAACGATCGAAAGGCTCAAATGCCCGAGTCTCGCCAAACTGCAGGATCATCCTCGCTCGTGGTATCCAGTCTGCGCGCTCGGCGTGAATCAGATGGCCGACAACCTCGAACGGGCTCCAGGTGTTTTCACCCTCGTTTCGCAGCGTCAACGTCTCCGGCAGGTCACGCAGAAGCGCATCGAGAGCAGCGGGGGTGCGGGCGAGAAGCGATACCGTTTGCTCCAAGTTATGTCCCATCATGCTCCTCACGTGCGATGAGAAACGGCGGTCGCAAACCGCCGCTGGAATGAACAGGCTGCGCAGCATTCCGGAAGCTCAACGGCGGAATTCGCTCGCGGTTGAGAAAGACCAGCAGATTCTTCGCTTCCCTCCGTAGCTGGCGCTTCAGCTCCCCGTTTCCCTCTCCTTGCGCCGCTTCCGGGTCTGCACCAGCCAGGAAAGGCCGATGCTGAACACGTACAGACCCACCAGCGGAATCCAGACAATAAAGATCGAAGCCATGTCGTTACTGGGCACGATCGCAGCCGCGACTACGGCGGTGATCAGCACGGCATAGCGCACCTGCCGCCACAGGAATTGCGGCGTGACGATGCCGAAGATCGACAGCAGCAGGATCACCACCGGCAGTTCGAACACAAGGCCCACAGCCACGATGATCGACATGGCCAGGTCATAGTACTCGTTGATGGTGACCATGGGCGTGAACTGATTGCCGTAGGTCACCAGAAATTTCAGAGCCGCCGGAAAAGCTAGCGCGTATGCGAAGTATCCACCGGTGGCGAAGAGAGCTGTGGTAAGGCTCACAAATGGCCAGACGTACTTCTTCTCATGACGGTAAAGACCGGGAGAGATAAAGAGCCAGAGCTGCCACAGGATGTACGGAGAGGCCAGAAAGACGCCGGCCAGCAGCGACAGCTTAATGTTAAGGTTGAACGGATCAACCGGATTCAGATAGACCAGTCCCTTAACCCCGACCTCGTGCAGGGTCGTCCTCATGGGGCGGTCGAGAAACGCGAAGATATTCTTGGCGAAATAAAAGGAGATGCCGAAGCCCACCAGCAGCGAGACCACCGACCTCAGCAGCCGCTGCCGCAGTTCCTCGAGGTGCTCGAGGAACGACATCTGCTTGCCGTTGATATCTTCGCGCCTAGGAGTGGGACTCGGGCTCGCGGAGGGCCGCTTCTCGATGGTCGTGGCCATTGTTGGTGACCGTCCCGGTCAGATCCCCTGTTGAAGCGGCGAGTTCCCCGTCCACTTGCTGAGGTTCTGCTTCCAGCGTGTTGTGAGCCTCCAGGACTTTGTCCTGGTGCGCGTAGGTGTAAGGCGGTAGCGCGTTCGCGTCTGTGGCATTGTGATCTTTGTCGCGGTCGAGATTCCGGATCTCCTCCTCCAGCGAAAACTTCAGCTCGTTGGAAGCGCGGCGAAGCTCGCCCAAGCCTTTACCGAGCACCCGGGCGATCTCGGGAAGTTTCTTAGGCCCGAAAAGCAAAAAGGCGATGAAAAGGACGAAGATGAACTCGAACCCGCCAGTAAACAATCGGAAAACCCTCGCAATGCCGATGATAGGAGACGGTCTGCGGCTTGTCAAATCGAGCCATCTCAGCGCCGATAGTCGTCGTTCGATTTGGATACCGCGTGCGGCGACGGTCGCGCGGAGTCGGAAAGCTCCGCGAGGCGCGAGGCCGGTACGAGCTCGATATCGTCCCGCTCGAGCGAAGGCAGAAAGCTCTCGAGCGCCGTGATCGTGGTGGGATGGGGATGCCCGATGGCCAGAGCCACGCCTTGGGCTTGCACCGCGTCGCGAAGGCGGCGCAACTGGCCCAAGGTGTAGTCCACGCTCTCGGTGTCGTCCAGGAACACGGAACGGTAAAAGGCGGGCATGCCCGCCCGACGGGCGGCGTCGAGCGCCACCGTGGAGCCCGCGGTCCGGCTGTCGATAAAATAAAGTCGTTTTGCCGCCAGCTTTTTCATCACCTCGGCCATCAGCGCCGGGTCGGAAGTGGCGCGTGAGCCCATGTGATTGTTCACGCCTGCCACATAGGGCACGGACTCGAGATCAGAATCGATTACCCGATCCACTTCGTCGCCAGGCATCCCAACGCGAATGGCGCCTGCGCCCGGATTCGCTGCCGCTGACAGCGGTTCCATCGGGAGGTGGAGCATCACCTCGCGGTCGAACTCGTGCGCCGCAGCCGCGGTAGCCCGCGATTGCGGGAGGTCCGGCAGAACGGAAAAAGTGAGCGCGTACGGCACTCTCAGCAGTTCGCGCGCAGGCTTCAGTTCCTGGCCGAGGTCATCAATAACAATCGCCGCGCGATACAGCCGAGGCACTTCCCTCACCCGCCAGGCGCAAAGCTGCTCCTGACCGCGCCAAATGGAAACGGTCCGGATCGGGGCGGCCGCTTCGTCCGTGGATGGCTGAATATCAAGTCGCAGTCCATCGCCTGCGGCCTCGCGTTCGAGCGCCGCCACAACGAGTGCCGAGGCCGGTGCCAGCACCAGTACCTCGCCGTTTGCGACACCGGCATCGTCGTGCGCTTGATCCCGATCGGCGGATTTGGCTGCGTGCTTCAACCAGGCGCGCGCGCCGCCCACCTGTGTCAAAAGGGCGTTATAGCGGCTGGTAATCTGGTTCCGGTCGATACGGGGAGGAGAGGGGGCGCTGCCACCCCTTCCGGCCCGCGGGTGTGAAGCTGTGACTGGGTATTTCTGTTTTCGGGAGTGTTTGCAGACTTGCACCGTCACAACCCCGAGTGCAAGGAGGGCAAGTAACGAAAGGAAATACCAGGAGCGTTCAGGAACGCGCCGACGGTTCGATTTGCGTCTGACGCGGCGTTTTCGAGGCGGCACGGATCAGGCGGCCTTTTGAGGCGCTGACTTCTGCTTAAGAACCTCGATTGCCTTTTGAAGCTGGAGGTCGTCCTTGGAGCCGAACTGGTCGGGCTGCACTTCCTCGGCCACGGCCGCTTCGTCGGGCGCGGGGTAAGGAACGTCGGGCTTCACGCCGTTGTCCTGAATCGCCTTGCCGTCCGGGCCATAATACTTGGCAACCGCGAGCAGCAGTCCGGAGCCATCTCCGACTGGGATCGTCTTTTCCACTACCCCGACCCCGAAGCTTTGCCCGCCCACCACGTCGCCGCGTTTATTATCGAGCACGGCGTCTGCTACGATCTCCGGCGCCCCGGCTGTGGAGCGATTGATCAGCACAGCCAAGGGGAGATTATTAACTGTCGCCGTGGGATGAGCCATGAAGTCCTGGCGCGGACTGCGCTGCCCCTCGGTATAAGTAATGAGACCGCGATCGATAAAGAGGCTCGCGACGTCGATGGCTTCGTTCGGCTCCCCACCGGCGCAGTCACGCAGATCCAGGACAATTTTGCTTGCGCCCTGGCCGCTCAGTTCCTTCAACCGGCCGGCGATTTGGCTCGAGGTTCCGGAATCGAAAGCCGCCACTCGAATGTAGCCGGTGTTGTCCTCCATCAGTTTGCCTGTCACCGGAATTCGCTCCGGAATCACCCGATCGAGAACCACTTTCTGAGGTTCACCGCGGGCTTCGCGCACCACCCACAGTGTCACACTGCTGCCGGGTTCGCCCGCCAGCAGACGGTCGAGTTGTACAACCGAGAGTTCGCGCGTGGCCGTCTCCCCGATGCGGTCAATGAGATCAGCCGGCTTGATGCCGGCCTTATCCGCCGGGCTGCCGGGCAGCACGGAAACCACGGGAGCGTAGCCGTAACGCTTGGAGAGAAAGATGCCCACTCTCGCGGGCCCGGGATCGGGATGCGCGAGATAGTCCTTGAATTGATCCGGCGCGAAATAGGTGCTGAAAGGATCGAGCGCCTCAAGCATGCCGCGGATGGCTCCGTCCGTCACTTTCTGCAAGTTTGGTTCGGTGACGTACTGGCTACTCACCCGCGACAGAACCTCCTGATAGACCCCGAGGTCGCGATAGGTCTGCTCACTTGGAGCTGAGGAATGAGTGTCGCCGCGGCTCAGCATTCCTCCCACAATCATGTAGGAAACAAGCGCCGCCGAAACCGTGAACAACAGAACGCGAATGCGATGGCTCGTTCGTGACATATTCTCCACTCCAGTGAGGCGCCGCCTCGCAATCAGTATAACATGCGTCTTCGCGGGCCCGTGACGCAAGGCACTGCTCGTCCCAATGTTCGATGAGCCAAGCCGGATGGCCGTTGCATTTTGCAGCGATGGATTATCCTCCAGCTGACGGAGGGGTCCCTGGGCGGTGAACGTCCGATGTGCGATCAGACCCACCCAGGAATCATTGCTAACAGTTGGGCTTTGGTCCGGCTTGGCCAATCGCGACTATGTTACCCCCTGAGGGAACGTTACCTAGACGGTGAACGGCAGCTGAAAACCACTTGGCGCAGACCGGCTCTTACAGTAGAATAAAGTTCCACTGCACGGCTCTGTTCGCTACAGGTCGAACCCCGAGACGCGTCAGGTACCGGCTATCCGGTGCGCCGCTCGAAAATATGGGTATCGAATCCTGGTCTCGTGCTGTGGTGTCTGATCGTCAGGAGGAGTGAATGCGGAAGGACTCAAATGGCTTTTCATGGCTAGAAATCATTATTGTGATCGTGATCATCGTGTTGACGGCGGGAATTCTGGTGCCCAGCCTGTGGAAATCCAAGGCTCAGATTGACGAGACTTCGGCAGTACGTTCTCTTCGAATGATCGTTTCCGCCGAGAACAACTACGCTCAGGCTTATAGCACCGGCTATTCGTCGGCGCTGACCACCCTCGGGCCGCCGCCGGATGCCATGCCTACTTCGGCTATGGCTGGCTACCTGGATAGCGAGCTGGCCGGGGGCGAGAGGGAAGGCTATTCGTTCATCTACACTCCCGGTCCGCAGGACGCGAATGGCAGAATCCCGACTTATACGTTGCTTGCCAACCCGTTGAAGCCCGGCGAGAGCGGCAAGACGTACTATTACGTCGACCAAACGGGCTTGATCCATACCAGCACCCAGCACCAAGCCGGTCCCAACGACCCTGCGATTGGCGGCTAAGCCTCCTGCCCTAAATCCGACTTTGCTCCCGCGGCTCAGAGGGCCGGTACCACCGGCCCCCAAAGACCAATTCCGAAACCTTCGCGGAATTGTCGATTCCGAACGTGGCGAGGAGTCTCTCGCCAGCAAGAATCGGCTCAGCGAGGTTCCTGCTGGCCGCGCCCGCTCGAAATCACGCGGGAAACGACCGCACCTTCGGCGGCGCATCGAGGCCCACCCCTTATATCTCGTCAAACCCTGCCTGATCTGTGGATTGCCGCCCTACCGGTGTGACAAAAAGACCCGAAGGCGGTGGGCTCGTGACGAGGCGCGCAAGCTGCGGAGCGCCTTGCCTTCGATTTGACGGATGCGTTCGCGCGTGAGCGCCAGCGAATCGCCAATCTCCTCGAGCGTATGGGTGTGATCGTCCTCGAATCCGTAGCGCATCTTGAGAATCTTCTCCTCGCGCGGCGTTAGGGTATTCAAGACAGAGGCGGTCTGCTCCCGAAAGCGCAGGCTGATCGCCGCGTCAGATGGAGAAGGCGTGGTCTTGTCCTCCAGGAAGTCTCTCAGATGCGATTCCTGATCGTCACCGACGGGCGCATCGAGAGACACCGGCTCCTGAGCCACTTTCATCATGTGGCGCACCTTTTCCGCCGGAACGCCCATTCTGCGGGCAATTTCGCCGGAGGTAGGCTCCCGCCCCAGTTGGCGAACCAACTCCCTCCGGGCTTGGGTGAGCTTGTTGATGGTTTCGATGGCATGGACAGGGACGCGAATCGTGCGGCCCTTGTCCGCGATGGCACGAGTAATGGCCTGCCGGATCCACCAAGTAGCGTAGGTAGAGAATTTGAACCCGCGGCGCCAGTCGAATTTCTCGACGGCGCGCATCAACCCGAGATTTCCCTCCTGGATCAAATCCAGAAAGTCCAGTCCCCGGTTGGGATACTTCTTGGCGATCGAAACTACCAGGCGCAAGTTGGCCTCTGCCAAGTCCTTGCTGGCTTGTCCAGCTTCGATCTGCCCTCGTTGAATCCTCTCGCAAGTGCGCTTCGATTCGGCGTAGCTCACCCCGGAGTCCACCTCGAGATCCCGAAGCCGCTGCTCCTGGGACTTTAGTTCCGACCGGAGATTAGGGCTGGGCTTATTTCCAGCCTCGGCGCGGTGTTTGAGAGCGCCAACCTCGCGCTGAAGTTCCCGCAAACGCTCGGTTCTCTCCATGATTTTGCGGATGAGGCGTTGATATTCGTGCGTAGCCAGATCGAGAGACAGCACCAGCCGCGACATTTCGATGCGCGTACGCGCCAGGCGGTGGCGGGCATGCAGAAGCACGCGCTTCTTTGACTTGGGCACACGCGCCAGGGCGGTCGTCTGCCTCGACGCCAGCCGCCGCAGCTGCCGAATCCGGTCCAGGGTCTGTAAAGTCTGCCGGATCTTCTTCTCCAGTCGCTTCTCCTCGGCCACCTCCTCGCTATCGAACTGAACAAAGTCCCTCACCGAACGAGCCCCTAAGCGCACATCCTCCAGCAAGGCGCCCAGGTCGCGCAATACCAGGGGTGATCGCGACGCCGCGCGCAGAACTCGCCTCCGCCCACGCTCGATGCGCTGGGCGAGGCGCACTTCCCCCTCGCGAGTCAAAAGACGCACCCGTCCCATCTCGCGCAGGTAGGTCCGGACGGAGTCGTTCGACTCCTCAACCGACTCTAGAGCCGGCCGCGTCTCTCCGCGCCGATCGAGCTCCTCCGCCTCCGCGCCCGCCGATTCCTCAATGTGCGCGTCAACGTGCGGATCGCGGACATCTTCCTCGAAGCCCTCGTAAAGGCGGCCTCGAGAACGCTTCCTGGCGCTGGCAGGGCGTGCCCCGTCTTCTCGTTCCGAGTCGATTGTTAAATCCAGAATCAAAGTTTTTCCTTCAGGAAGTTGGGGAAGCGAATACTCCCGAGAGCAGAATCCCTCAACGCACTCCGGCCTGATGTATCCCGCCTGTCCTCACGACGAAAAGGAGATTCGCCCACCCGCTGGGAAACCATTCTCGGCCTCCACATCTTTAGATGCAGAGAAAGCAGGCTGTGACGCTCCCACGATTCGTCCACCCGCTTGCGCAGGATATCATCGCCCTTATAGGTATCACGCAAGTACTTCGTCCGAGTTGTTCCCGTGGCCGCTCCAGTGCACACCTAAGGCCGCTACGGCACCGAGGTAAGACAAGCCGCGATATCATGCCTGGAGCCGGCGAGGAGAATCGAACTCCTGACCTACGGTTTACGAAACCGTTGCTCTACCGACTGAGCTACGCCGGCGGGAACGAAAATGCTCACCCGGTAAGTCCAGCTCGCCGGACTCGCGGGTGAGCATTTGAGAGGAGAATAGAACAGCGGACGCGCTCCGCCTCTAAACTCGAACCGAGCATATGGTGAAGCGGCGCAACGTGTCAAGGAAATTTTCTAAATATTTTTTGTGCCGTAATACCATATTTATCAGTAACTTACAGTTTGTTGACGCACCTTTGCCTCAAGGAGAGCGGCAAGGCTGGCGAAAGACTCCTATTGGCTTCAATTTCCTATTTAAACCTAACAAATTAAGTTACTTAGTCCAGCGCAAGTTCAAAATAGTGAAACCGCCGTTCTCGCCCTCCACAAACGCCGAGCTGGCGAACCATTTTCGTGCCAATCGCTTGGAGACGAACACCATAAATCCGCCGAACAACGATATTCCGGCCAAGCCTACGATGAGGACGACGTTGGCGAAAAGGAGGTTGACGAGCTGCATGGCTTCACTGTGCTCGCTCGTGACCTGATCCGGACTGATCGTCTTGGAGACTTTGAACTGATCGAGGAATCGATTGGCCGCAATCAACGAGGTCGCGTCCAGCGTTACGAGTACATAGGTATCCTGCCGCCGGAACTCAAACTCCTCCGGCTTCGCGCCGGTTCCTTGCCCGAGCTTACCCGCGATTGAATCAAAAGCAGTCCGAGCGATCTGCGGCGTCGGATAGTTGATGGCCACCAGAGTCAGTTTATCCGGTCCAAGCGAGTAATCTGCTGCCTGCACCTCGGCGCCAACGTCAAAGCCCATGAGATTTGCAGGAAAGGTTGGCAGGAGGCGGCCCGCCGCGAGCGGCCCCAGGATATATTTCTCCGATCCTTGCACCAGCCCTCGGACCGGCAAAGGCGCGGGCAACTGCTCCAGGACGCGCGCTGAAGGCGGCGGTCCGCCAACCGTCTTGAGCAGGGCGCGGTAATCCCGCTCTTGCAAAGAGTCGCGTACGCTCACCGACAAGCGGATAAATGCGGGGCCCCGCACCATCAGCGTCCCGTCGCCCGCGGACACCGTAAGCGGCATCCCCGCAACCGGCATCATCTTCGCGCCGCGGTAAAAAGTGAGCAGGCCGTAGGCGGCGGAGGTGTCCGTGGTCTGCTCAATCAGAACGTCAGCCTTGTGCCTTTCGAACTGGTAGGAGCGGGCGGTAAATCCTGTAACTCCGTACTCATGCTCGATCGACGGGTCGCCACCCCAGCGTTCTAGCGCCGAGGCATCTGTCGCGCTGGAGGCCGTGAGCTGCCACTCCGGCGCCGGTACCAGCGTCACCAAGTCTGGTTTATCCTGGCCGAACGCCGACGGCGCCTTCACGCGTCCCGCGGAAAGCGTCACCAGGAGCAGAATTGCTCGGACCATCGCTGGACGGTAGGTTTGCTTCATTGGATCCAGAATACCAGAGTGTCTGGCCGGCTTCGAACTGAGATTCACGAGCCGCTTCTCATCAGAATCTGTAGACACCCTCGGAGGAAACTCCGTTCCAGGGTCCCGAGCCCTACTTCAGACGCGGCAGCATCGCCTTGAACTCCGGAGTGCCGGCGCGGCCCAGCAGCTCATACGCCGCCATTTCGGTTGACACCATCACGGCTCCAGCACGCTCCATACGTTCCAGACCCGATTGCCAATTGGCGAGCGAACGAGACGACACGGCATCGGCGGCCACGTGCACCAGGTACCCTGCCGCAATCGCGCCGAGCGCGGTCTGGGCCACGCAGATGTGACTTTCGACTCCGGCCAGCAAGAGCGTGTTGGCCTGGGGAGCCTCGCTTGCAAGGTGCCTCGGGAAATTCGCATCGCCGAAGCATCCGAAGCTCAGCTTATCGAATGGCCGCACCCCGTCAATCAGGTTAAGAATCTCGGGATGAATGTTGCCGAGACCGCCGGCATATTGGGTGGTGAGAATTACCGGTAACTCAAGCACTCTGGCCAGACGGAGCAGCAGCGAGCAGTTGGAGAGCACGCGTTGCTGCTCATGCACAGTGGCCAGTAGCCGGTACTGCAGATCAATGAGTACCAGCGCTACCTTGGTGCGATCGAGCAGTTCGGCCTTGGGGTCGCGAGCGATTGGAGCAGGGGTCATTTGGGTGATGCGCGAGCTACGGCTATGACCGCGTCACCAGCGCGCCTCTGGCCTACGAATCCTACCTCAGGCAGCGGCCGCTTTCAATTCATAATCGCGAGCCGCTGGCGCCGAGCCTTGGGCTGGCGGTTCCCACTGCCCTCTTTACTCTGCGCAGGAAGGGCCGTAGATTGGTTCATAGTGGGCTAGGCTCGAAAGCGATCCGAGCCCTTGGATTAGTTGGTTTAGCAGGGAAGATTCAGACCGGGACCGGCGGCATCGGTCGAGACCGGATAGACTCCGGCTCCAAAAGAAGTGCAAGCTAGTGAAGATTGCACAAAGATGGTGACGTCATTCTCTGTAGTGCCGCTCTATGAGCGGCGAAAGACGCCGGTCGTAGACCGGCGCTACAGCAGCGGTCGTCACTGCATTTGCAATGCTCAATTGTTGCTGAATGGTTCGTCAGGCTCTTGCCATAAAGAAAGGGACAGCTGTGGATTCCGGTACTCGACAGCAGACAGAACCTCGCTATACCTCCGTGGACATGAGCGCTGAGGAGTTCCGTACCGTGGGTCATCGGCTGGTTGATGAAATTGCGACCTTTCTCCAGTCGATTCCCGGCCGTCCGGTGACGCCAGTGGTATCGCCTGAGCGCCTGCAAGCGATGCTCCGTGAGCTGGGACTGGACGGAATGCCCGAGCACGGCACACCGGCAGCACAACTGTTCAGGGAGACGACTGATTTAATCTTCGAGAACTCCCTGCTGAGCGCACATCCGCGATTCTGGGGCTACATCAACGCCTCCGGGACTCCTATCGGCGCCCTGGCCGACTTTCTCGCCGCCGCCGTGAATCCGAACACCGGAGGTTGGATCCTGGCTCCGATCGCGAGCGAGATCGAACGCCAGACCGTCCGCTGGATCGCCGAGCTCATCGGCTACCCGCCAGATACCGGCGGCCTGCTGGTGAGCGGGGGCAACATGGCCAATTTTGTGCCCTTCCTGGTGGCGCGGCGGGCGAAGGCCGATTGGTTGCTCGGCTCGGCCGGTGTTCGCGCCGGCCGGCAGCTCAGGGTCTATGGATCGAGTGAAACCCACACCTGGATCCATAAGGCAGCGGACCTGTTTGGCCTCGGCACGGACTCGATCCGATGGATACCGGCGGGAAACGATCTTCGCATGAATACGGACGAGTTGCGGCTGCAGATCGAGCGTGATAAAGGTAACGGCGACCTGCCGTTTCTGGTGGTCGGGCAGGCGGGCTCGGTCAGCACCGGTGCCATCGACCCGCTGCGCGAAATTGCCGCCATCTGCCGCCAGTACGATCTCTGGTTTCACGTGGACGGAGCTTACGGCGCCGTAGCCGCAGCCCTTCCTGACGCCAGCGACGACCTGCGCGCGCTTAGCGAGGCCGATTCCGTCGCGGTTGATCCTCACAAATGGCTGTACGCGCCGCTCGAGGCGGGTTGCGCATTGGTTCGAAATCAGAATCTGCTGCTTGAAACCTTCAGCCATCGTCCGCCTTACTATCATTTCCATGCGGGGGCCGACCAAAGCATCAATTATTTCGAATACGGGATGCAGAACTCGCGCAGCTTTAGGGCTCTGAAGGTCTGGTTGGGGTTGCGCCAGGCGGGCCGCGACGGCTACCGGCGCATGTTCTCCGGCAACATCGAGGTGGCGAAGACCCTTTACCGTGCCGCTGAAGCGCACCCGGAGCTCGAATCGTTCACCCTGTCGCTCAGCATCAGCACGTTTCGTTACCTTCCGCCGGATCTTCGCGACCGGCGGGATTCAGCGCCCGTTTCCGATTACCTCAACAAGTTGAACATTGAATTGCTCAATCGCATCCAACGAGGTGGGGAAGCGTTCCTCACCAATGCTGTGATCCGGGAGCGGTTCGTGCTGCGGGCCTGCGTAGTAAATTTCCACTCCACCCCGGCAGACGCGGAGGCGGTGGCGGAGATCGTGGTTCGGGTCGGGCGGGAAGTGGATGGTGAGCTGAGACCCGCTGACCTCCGAAGCAGCGCCGGGCATTAGCCGGGGCGGCAGCTCTTGCGAATTGATCGACCGTCGGAATTGGCTTGAAGGGGAGGCTGTCATGTGGCAATACGATGAACAGATGAAATTGAAGGTAGGGCTCGCCGAGATGCTGAAAGGCGGGGTCATCATGGACGTGACTACCGCCGATCAGGCGAAGATCGCCGAGGACGCCGGGGCAGCCGCCGTGATGGCGCTGGAGCGCGTTCCGGCCGACATCCGCAAAGAGGGCGGCGTCGCGCGCATGGCATCCGCCAAAGTGATCAAGGAGATCATGGCGGTGGTCTCGATCCCGGTGATGGCCAAGGCGCGCATCGGCCACTTCGCCGAGGCCCAGGTGCTGGAAGTGCTGGGAGTGGACTACATCGACGAGAGCGAAGTCCTCACCCCAGCAGATGAGGCGCACCATATCGACAAGTGGCATTTCAAGGCGCCTTTCGTTTGCGGAGCGCGCAACCTGGGAGAAGCTCTCCGGCGCGTGGGCGAAGGCGCGGCCATGATCCGCACCAAAGGCGAAGCCGGGTCGGGCAACATCGTGGAAGCTGTCCGTCATATGCGGGCCATCACCGGCGAGATCCGCGAGCTGACCATTCTGCGCGAAGAGGAGCTCATGGCCAAGGCCAAGGATCTTGGCGCGCCTTACGATTTGGTCCAGTGGGTTGCAAAGAATGGCAAGCTGCCGGTGCCGAACTTCTCGGCCGGAGGCATCGCCACCCCGGCGGATGCGTCGCTCGTGATGCAATTGGGCGCCGAAGCTGTTTTCGTGGGCTCGGGCATCTTCAAGTCCGAGGATCCCGCGCAGCGCGCCAAGGCGATCGTGCGCGCAACCACCCATTACAACGAACCGCAAGTGGTGGCGGAGTGTTCTGAAGAGCTGGGCGAAGCCATGCGTGGTCTGGATGTGTCAAAACTCAAGCCTGAGGAGTTGCTGCAGACCAGAGGATGGTAGAGGAGCAGTTTGTCAGTCGCCAGTTTTCAGTTCTCAGTGAGTGCCTGGAGTGAAGTATCGGGATGTTCTTCGAATGTTCGAGGAAGATGGTTGGTGGCTTGCGAGAACGACGGGTAGTCACCGCCAGTTTAAGCACTCGACCAAGATGGGAACGGTCACCGTGGCAGGAAAACCGAATTTGGATGTACCACCCGGCACGCTGAACAACATTTTGAAACAGGCAGGGTTAAAAGGACGAGGACGCCAGTGACCTATCTAGTGATCGTGGAGCGCGGTTCAAACAGCTTCGGCGCGTACGTTCCCGACCTGCCGGGATGCGCGGTGGTGGGCGAGACCAGGGAAGAGGCATTGGATCTCATGCGCCAAGCCATTCAGATTCACCTCGATGGTTTGCGGGAAGCCGGAGATCCAATTCCGGAGCCTGTTTCCAGTACCGAACTAGTTCAGGTGTGAGGACGCGCCGGCGGCACCGCCGCGCTTGACGATGATCAAAGTCGTTTCTTCGGAGTCAAAGCTGCCAATGGAAGCTAAAGGCACTGCGTTTGACGCGCGTTATCCGATCGGCAAATTTCACTGGAAAGGCGAATTGACCCAGGCTGATCGCGCTGAGCTGATTGCCCAGATCGCGAAAGCGCCGGCGCGTCTGCGCGAGGCGGCGTTGGGGCTGACTCGGGAACAGCTCGACACGCCCTATCGCCCGGGCGGTTGGACCGCGCGCCAGGTGATTCATCACGTTCCGGACAGCCACCTGAACGCCTACGTTCGCTTTAAGCTGGCTCTCACCGAGGATCAGCCCACCATCAAACCCTACGACCAGGAGCGCTGGGCTGAGCTGTCCGACACGAAGCTCACGCCGGTGGAAACCTCACTGACATTGCTCGAATCGTTGCACGAGCGCTGGGTGAACCTGTTGCGGTCCATGACTCCCACAGATTTTGCCCGGAGCTTGAATCACCCTGAGCACGGCCTCATCCGGCTTGATTGGATGCTGGCCATGTACGCCTGGCACGGGCGGCATCATGTCGGACACGTAAAGGCGGTGACGAGTGGCAACAAACCAGTGGCAAGCGACGAGGGCGTCAGTCGACGGACGCGTAATGATAATTGATGAATGAACTGAAAACCGACAATTGACGATTGACAACCGCTAGACAGAAACCTGAAACATGCCGAAAAGGAGGAAACATGCCAATACGCAACGCAGAAGCGGAATGGAAGGGCAATTTGATCGAGGGTCAGGGCCACATGAAGCTTGGGTCCGGCTCGTACGAGGGAGCCTACACGTTCAGGTCCCGCATGGAGAATGGGCCGGGGACCAATCCCGAGGAACTGATTGCCGCGGCGCACGCGGGTTGCTTCTCCATGGCGCTCTCGGCCGGACTGACGAAGGGCGGACATACGCCCAAGCGCGTCCATACCACGGCGGCCGTCCACTTCGACAAGGTCGGCGAGGGATTCGCCATCACCGGCATTGATCTCAACACCGAAGCCGAAGTTTCCGGTATCGACGCTTCCAAATTCCAGGAATTTGCCGAAGGCGCCAAAAAGAATTGTCCGGTGTCGAAGGCGCTGGCGGGAACCACGATCAATTTGAAGGCCACGTTGGTACAAGCCAAGAGCGTGTGACCGTCTCTGCCCGAGCGGTACGGCGACTCATAGAAGCTGCAAGAATTCCGCGTCAGTCAGGCCGGCTCGCTTCACTTGCGCCTTCAATAGGAAGGGAGAGACCTCGCGGTGTAGAGGAATTACCAACACTGGGAAGCCGGGCTTTTTCAGTGTCACGTGGCTACCCTCGGGCCTTCCAGGAGTAAAGCCCGCGCGTTCGAAGGCACGCACGGCCCGACGGCCCGAGATGCCCGCAAGCCGCGTCAAATACTGACCTCGACCTGACTGGTGAGCACGTCGGGTATTTGCGATGGTTTTGGATGTACCGATTTCAGGTACACTTTGATTGCCTTACGGACATTGCGCAAGGCAGCCTCAACACTTTTGCCTTGGGACATGCACCCTGGAAGCTGCGGTACGTCTGCGACGTAACCTTTGTACTCGGGGTCGAAGATGAGGTTGACGAGGAATTGTCTCTTTTGATTCATGGTCTGATTCTATATCTTCCTGTCTGCCTTGGGATCCGGCGCCGGCTGAGAAGGAAAACTGATTACTGAAGACGTGCAATCCGCAATCAAGGGAAACGGCAAGCTTGTGGGAATCCTCGCCGTTCAGGGCGACTTCGAGCTGCACGCGAAGATGCTGGACCGGATCGGCGCGGCTTGGCACCTAGTGAAGCATTCCGCTGACCTCGGCAGTGTGGACAGGCTCATCATGCCGGGCGGCGAGAGCACCACCATGCTCAAGTTCCTTGAGGAGGAAGGACTGGGCCCGGCCATTCTCAATTTTGCCCGCGACGGTAAACCCATCTTCGGGACCTGCGCCGGCGCCATCCTGCTGGCCAAGGAGGTGTTGAATCCCAGGCAGTCGCACCTCGGTCTCATCGACATCACGGTTGAGCGCAACGCGTATGGCCGCCAGATCGACAGTGCTGTCAAGCAAGGCACCGTCGAGGGCGTGAGCGAGTCTGGACTGCCCGAGCACGCCATGGACATGGTTTTCATTCGCGCTCCCATCATCCGCAGGATCGGCGAAGGCGTGCGCGTGCTCGGCCGCTCCCAGGGTTGGCCCGTGCTTGTGGAGCAGGACAACATCCTGGCGGCCACCTTTCATCCCGAACTGACCGAGGATGATACGATCCATCGCTATTTCGTGGACAAGCTGGACTCCAGGCAGCTTGCCGATGCGGGGGCGCGGACGAATGGATAGCGATGATGCCGTAATCTTCGAGCAGCAATGCGAGGGCTGTCTTATCTCCACTGACCCCGCGAAGCTCGATCTCGACGTGATCCATGGATTCTTGTCGCAGGCCTACTGGTCCGAGGCTGTCCCGCGTTCAACCCTCGAGCGGGCGATTCGCAATTCGCTTTGCTTCGGAGTTTACGTTGACGGACGGCAGGCGGGTTTTGCGCGAGTCGTCACCGACCGCGCCACCTTTGCGTATATCGCCGACGTTTTCATCCTCGAGCCGCATCGCGGCCGCGGCCTCTCGAAACAGATGATGGGAGTCATCAGGTCCCATCCCGACCTCCAGGGTCTGCGCCGTTGGAGTCTGGCCACGCGCGACGCCCACGGGCTCTACAGCCAGTTCGGTTTCACCCCTCTTCAAATTCCCGAACGCCACATGGAGATCCTCGACCTTGAGATCTACAAGAAAGCTCGCCGGGCCGGCGCCGGCAGTGAATAAGCACTCGTAAGACCGAGCCGGAAGCCGCTTTGCAAGCTTAGTTCTTTTGCATCTACTGCCGCAGATGACACCAGTAACCTGCCTTGGTCGGAGGCTTGACATCGAGGCATCGACGCATCAAAATGCGTATATGCGGACAACGGTTGATATTCCCGATGGGCTTTACCGGACTCTAAAAGCCAGAGCGGGTCTGAGCGGCGTTACGTTACGGCAATTGGTTGTGCGCCTGA